>NZ_CABQHJ010000005.1:0-95509 GCF_902463975.1 uncultured Phascolarctobacterium sp. | reverse complement strand
TTACCAGACCGTTATCACCATTGACTAAGCCTGCATTGTTACCAAAGGTGAATGCTTTGCTGTAATCCTTAGCATCAAGATTACCATAAACGCGGGTGATATCGTTCAGATTTACTACGAGGTTAGCCTTCGTTACGTCGGACTTGCCTGCGTTAACTGTTACATCGTAGTTAGTGTTCAGGTTATCTACACCGCTGGCAGTACCATTCCACTCGTAGCTGCCTACGTTGTTAGTCTTCTCTACATTGGTGAGAGTACCGCCGGTAATTGCGCCATCTTTGTTAGCATTGATTACCAGACCGTTATCACCATTGACTAAGCCTGCATTGTTACCAAAGGTGAATGCGTTGCTGTAGTCCTTAGCATCCAGGTTACCGTAAACGCGGGTGATGTCGTTCAGATTTACTACGAGGTTGGCCTTTTCTACTTTAGACTTGCCATTTGCAGTTACTACCAAATTATAGTTCTTGTCCAAGCCTGCATTTGTAGTGCTTGCGCTGCCTGTCCACTCATATTTACCTGCATCGTTAGTAACCCTGCTGCCGCTTACGCCAGCAATTGCACCGTCACTTGTCTTGTTTACTGTGATTGCGCTTGCGTCATAGCTATCACCATTTACCAGACCGGTAATGTTGCCTGCGCTGTAACCGCCGCTGGTAATCGTTGCATTACCATAGGTACGTACTACATCGTTCAGACCAACTTTCAGCGTTGCCTTTTCTACTTTAGACTTGCCATTTGCAGTTACTACCAAATTATAGTTCTTATCCAAGCCTGCATTATCTGTTGTTGCTGTACCGCTCCAAGTATAATCGCCGGCATCGTTTGTTACTTTGCCTTCTGTATTGCCTGTCAGTGCACCATCGCCAGTAACTGTTACCTTAACATCACTTGCTTTATAGCTGTCGCCGTTTACCAGTCCGGTGATACCGCTTGCGCTGTAACCGCCGCTAGTAATCGTTGCATTACCATATGTACGTACTACGTCGTTCAGGCCAACATTCAGCGTTGCCTTTTCTACTTTAGACTTGCCATTTGCAGTTACTACAAGCTTATAGTTTTTGTCCAAACCAGCATTATCTGCTGTCAAAGTACCGCTCCAGCTATAATCGCCAGCATCGTTTGTTACTTTTCCTTCTGTATTGCCTGTCAGTGCACCATCGCCAGTAACTGTTACCTTAACATCACTTGCTTTATAGCTGTCGCCGTTTACCAGTCCGGTGATACCGCTTGCGCTGTAACCGCCGCTAGTAATCGTTGCATTACCATATGTACGTACTACGTCGTTCAGGCCAACATTCAGCGTTGCCTTTTCTACTTTAGACTTGCCATTTGCAGTTACTACAAGCTTATAGTTTTTGTCCAAACCAGCATTATCTGCTGTCAAAGTACCGCTCCAGCTATAATCGCCAGCATCGTTTGTTACCTTGCCAGTGCTTGCGCCTGTCAGTGCGCCATCGCCAGTAACTGTTACCTTAACATCGCTTGCATTATAGCTGTCGCCGTTTACCAGTCCGGTGATCTTGCTTGCGCTGTAACCGCCGCTAGTAATCGTTGCATTACCATATGTACGTACTACGTCGTTCAGGCCAACATTCAGCGTTGCCTTTTCTACTTTAGACTTGCCATTTGCAGTTACTACAAGCTTATAGTTTTTGTCCAAACCAGCATTATCTGCTGTCAAAGTACCGCTCCAGCTATAATCGCCAGCATCGTTTGTTACTTTTCCTTCTGTATTGCCTGTCAGCGCGCCATCGCCAGTAACTGTTACCTTAACATCGCCGGCTTTATAGCTGTCGCCGTTTACCAGACCAGTGATATTACTTGCGCTGTAACCGCCGCTGGTAATCGTTGCATTACCATAGGTACGTACTACGTCGTTCAGGCCAACATTCAGCGTTGCCTTTTCAACTTTAGACTTGCCATTGCCTTTCACTACAAGATTATAGTTCTTGTCCAAGCCTGCATTTGTAGTGCTTGCGCTGCCTGTCCACTCATAGTTACCTGCATCGTTCGTTACCTTGCTACCACTTACGCCATCAGTTGCGCCGTCGCCAGTAACTGTTACCTTAACATCGCCGGCATTATAGCTGTCGCCGTTTACCAGACCGGTGATGTTGCCTGCGCTGTAAGCGCCACTGGTAATCGCTGCATTACCGTAGGTGCGTACTACGTCACTCAGGCCAACATTCAGCATTGCCTTTTCAACCGTAGATTTGCCATTTGCAGTTACTACCAAATTATAGTTTTTGCCCAATCCTGCATTATCTGTTGTTGCTGTACCGCTCCAGGTATAATCGCCGGCATTGTTAGTAACCTTGCCTTCAGTATTGCCGGTCAAGGCGCCATCGCCAGTAACTGTTACCTTAACATCGCCGGCATTATAGCTATCACCATTTACCAGACCGGTAATACCGCTTACGCCATAACCGCCGCTAGTAATCGTTGCATTACCATAGGTGCGTACTACATCGTTCAGGCTTACGTTCAGCTGTGCCTTGTCTACATACGACTTACCATTTGCATTCACTACCAAATCGTAGTTCTTATTCAAGCCTGCATTATTAGCTTCTACAGTACCACTCCAGGTATAGTCGCCATGGTCATTCGTTACCCTGTCGCCTGTTACGCCAGCAATTGCGCCATCGCTGTTGACTGTAACCCTAAAGTCATTGGCATTGTAGTTATCACCGTTTACCAGACCGGTGATGTTGCCTGCACTGTAACTGCCATTGGTAATCTTTGCATTGCCATAGGTGCGGTATACGTCACTCAGGCCAACATTCAGCGTTGCCTTGCCTACAACAGACTTGCCATCGCCTTTCAATTCCAGCTTATAGTTATTCTTCAGTGCTGCATTGTCTGTTGTTAAAGTACCGCTCCAAGTATAACCGCCAGCATCGTTCGTTACCTTGCTGCCGCTTACGCCAGCAATTGCGCCATCGCTTGTCTTGTTTACTGTGATTGCGCTTGCGTCATAGTTGTCGCCGTTTACCAGGCCTTCGATACCGCTTGCGCTGTAACCGCCACTGGTAATCGTTGCATTACCATAGGTGCGTACTACGTCATTCAAGCTTACCTGCAAGGTTGCCTGCTTAACCACGGAAGCACCATCATCAACAACCAGCTTGTAGTTTTGTTTAAGCTTATCGTTCGCTGTAACCACATTGGCATTCCACGTATAAGCATCATCAGCATCATTAGTTACCTTGCCTGTGCTTGCGCCTGTCAGCGCGCCATCGCCGGTAACCTTGTTTATAGTTACATCGCCAGCAGCATAATTATCACCGTTGACATTACCAAGCAGGCTGTTAACGCCATATGCTGTACCATTAATCAGCGCTGTATTGCCATAGGTACGCTCAACATCGTTCAGCTTAACGTGCATAGTTGCCTGGTCAACTGTAATACTGCCTGTAGCGTCATTAACCAGCTCATAGTTGCCCAACTTACTTGCATCGCCGGTAAGCGCTGCATTATCAATCTTCAGGCTGTTATCATATGTACCAGCATCCGCAGTATTGCGCCCGCCCTTATTAGTCGCATAGCTGCTGCCATCCTTCACATTAACGACGGCACCATCAGCCAGCTTGACGTTATCACCATAAACAATAGCATTTGCCAAATCCTTAATGCTTACCACGCCATTGATATGGTTATTAATAGCATCATTACTGCCGTAGGTCAGATTAGCATTAATATTATTCAGGTAAACCTTGCGCGCCAAAACATTAGATACGCCATGAACTGTCGTCGTTGTGCTGCTCTCACCATCGTTTATGAATTCATAATTGCCTATAAGGCTTTCATCAAGCTTAACGCCTGCATGCCAATTATACGCTCCCTTATCCTTAGTACGCTTTTCATCCCCAACAGTAATAATACCTGTATCCTTGCTGTTTTGGATTGTATCCTGTGAATCAGTGATAGTTACCTTGCCATCCAGCTCTGCCTTCATAGCGTCGTTGAAGCCGTCAAATCCATTAATGCTCAATGCATAGTCATGTTTTTTCAGCAAATCGCCATACGTTCTGTTAACAGTATTACCGGTAACATTCAGCACCTTTTTGGTAACAGTAATATCACCCACGGTAAAGTCATAGCCCAGGTTGTTGGGGCCTACTTCGCCACCGCTGGCAATCTGCCCGGACCACAGCCAACTGCTGTAGGTATCGACGTTTTTCAGTTCTTCGCCCTGCAGCAGACTGTTGTTGTTCTTATACGCTTTAAAGGCATCGTTGGCCGGATCATTTGTAGTCAGCTTGCCGTTTTCAATCCAGCCATGGATATCAAGATGATTTGTCGCATCGTAAACCCAACCTTTTGGCAGGTCATCTGCTACCGTAACCTTAGTTAGGAACACCTTCAGCAGCGGGTTAGTGCGTTTATCGTAAAGCTTCCAGGTTTTATCCTTATCATCAAAATCGTAGCTGCCCAGCTTCTTGGCATCATTGCCATTTTCTGCCAGCGTACCGTCTTTCTTGATGATATAGCTGTTGCTGACATTGCTACCATTAACGTTGGTGTTGCCATTTTCTGCATAGCCATAAATATTGCTTACCTGGCCTGCATTGCTGCCCACAATGTTCGCCACATTGCTAACGCCTGCTACCGCAGTACTGCTATAAGCATTGCTCAATTTGCCTCCAGCCTTATTACTGCCAACGATACCGCCGACATTGCTAGCGCCGCTGATTGCACCGCCATCGGTATAGGTATAATTATAAAGCTTTCTGCCTTCGGCATCAGTTTCGCCTGTTGCAGTTTTGGTAACTGTTACTACGCTGTTGAACACCTGGTCCAGCGTGCCGCTGTTAGTACCGGCAATGCCGCCAACGTTGCTGCTTTGTCCTGCATCGACCACACCGGTGTTATAGCCTGCCGTCAGCGTGCCGCTGTTATTGCCAAGCAGACCGCCGATGTTTTCTCCTGCAAACGCTGTAATAGTACCGTTTGTTGCATTATAGGATCCTGCCTGAATCGTACCGTTGTTATAAATCTGGTACTTGTAATAATTGTCCTTGGCATCGCGCCCACCGGTGATAACACCATGGTTGATACCGATAATACCGCCTACATTTGCTACACCGCTGACATTACCATTTACTCTGTTCATCAGGGAGGAATTGCTGATATTCGCGCCATCGGCATTTACACCGATAATACCACCGGTGCCGTTTTCTTCCTTACTTCCTTCAATAGAAGCATTACCATGCACTTCGCCCTCATTTTTCATGATGACGTGGGTAATATCCGCACTGTTTTCACCAATGATGCCACCAGCACCACCAGCTGTAGCAATAACGGTACCGGAGTTGACAATACCTACGCTTTGTGTGGCAGTACCGGTAATAGCCACTTCGTTTTTGCCGATAACACCACCGACATAGTTCTTGCCGATGACAAAGCCTTCATTGCTGTTACCCATGCCCAGCAGCTGGCCTACCTTGTCGCTGTCTTGCGTGTTCTTGCCGACAATGCCGCCTACATAGGAAGCCTGCGCAGCATCCACTCTGGCCCTGTTGGTCGCATTGGTGATAATGCCCACATTTTCACCGGTAACGCCGCCAAAGAACTGAGCGTTAGTTGCAATATCTGTGCTGCCCTTCAAAGCATTTCTGGTCTCTTTATCAATCACATACAGGTTGATATTGGAATTGACATTATCAATTTTACCGCTGTTTTTACCGGCAATGCCGCCTACATTGTGCCAGCCGTAGATTTCACCGCTGTTCACCAGGTTCATCTGGTCATCTGCGGAAATTTCGCCCTCGTTGACACCGGCGATACCGCCGACATTAGTAATACCGGTAATAGTAGCCTGCGGAGAATTTTCCAGGTTATTGAGGTAGGAATCCGCTGTGTTATAGCCAACCATGCCACCAACATTAGTGCAGCCGGTGATCGCGCCGGTATTGCGTCCCTGGTTTGCACTAGCATGGTCCTGCATACCTACCAGACCGCCGACATTTTGGCTGCCTGCATCGCCAATAATTTCTACAGCGTTGGCAATGTTTTCCAGCGTTGCCTGCTTAGCTGACCAGTCTTCCGGATCGAGCATCACATTGGTGCCGGCAATACCACCAATAGCCTCAAAGCCGTGGATGATACTCTCATTGTAAACATTGGTAAGCTTGCCGTTGTTGGTACCGACAATGCCACCGGATATTTTAGTACTGCCCGATTTACCGGTAACACCATGGGCGGAAACATTATCAATATCCGTGTCCAATGCAGGTCCCAAACCGCTAATAAACGGATGCATTTCGTTGATGCCGACAATACCGCCCAGATTAGATGCGTATTGACCAGCAGTCAGGCCGGCAGTTGTCACAGCACTGTTGCTTTGAACATTATCTATATAACCGACCTTCGCCACAAAAGTATCCCAATCAAAAGTACCGGCATTAACGCCCGCAATACCGCCTGCTACAGTATTCGCACCGGCGATAACCGTACTCTGGTCATCGCTGTTAGTAATACCGCCGTAGTTTTTGCCTACCAGGCCACCAATATAACCGCCATTGCCTTTCACAGTATTGCCATAGCCGGAAATATTGCTGATGGTGCCGCCGTTATTTTCTGCTGCTACAGCGCCAACGCTGTCACCAGTATTTTTGCCTGTGAATACGGAAGAGGAAATGTTTACGTTTTTAACTACCGCACCAGTGCCCAGCTTGCCAAAGAGGCCACCGTTAGCCTGCAAGCCGACAATCGTATGACCATTGCCATCAAATGTTCCCGTAAATTCTATATCGCCTCTACCAATAGTATTATAGGTGCTCTTGCCATTTGCATCTACCAGGCCGCTGGCATCTATATCATTTTTCAGGACGTAATTATAGCTTAAAGCATCTCTGTCAGTCAGTTTTTCAGCCACACGCTGCAGGGAATTCAGCTCGTTGGCATTGCTTATCCAGGCATAAATAACATTGCGGATATTGCTTTCGTTATATTTAGTACCAGCTGATTCCACATACAGGTTCTTCAGCTTATCTATCAACGTGACAGTAGTAGTACCATCTTCTGTCAGGTCATATTTTGTATAGTTAAGATTTCCTGTAACGCCGCCAACCTCATAATTATCATCCCAAAGGTCGAAGGTGATTTTCATGGAACGCTTGTCATCTGTATACTCGCTGTTGTTATTGCCATAAATACCGGTTGCTTCTGTGCTATGCGCATCAATAAATTTATGCAGCGCCTTCACCTTGTCGTTGCCCTTCAGCTCGCCGCCGATATTGGAAAGGTCCAGCGTAATATCGTTGACATAGACATCGCCGGAGCCATCAGGGACTTCAGCACCGCCTAGGTTAATGCTGCCTGCGACATCAAGGTCGCTATCCACCAAAATATTGCCGCTGCTGCTGACAGTCAGGTTGCCCTTGGTCTCAAGCTTGCCTTTTTTATAGTTGCCGTACAGCAGGTTGGCGCTGCCGCTCATATACGTGCCATTCTCCAGGGTATTTTCCATGGTGTTGATAGTGATATCGCCAGTTTTGGCAGTATTAGTTTTCAGATAATAAGCATGAGTCATGCCTTGAGAGGTCATTGCCTTGTTTTGGTCTGACACATTTTCCTTGTCCAGTCCCAGGGAATTACCATAGCCATAGTTAATGCCGGGAACAATAACATGGGTGCTTTCTTTCTCATCCCCCATGGTAATCAGCTTACCATAGACAGTTAAATCAGCGGCGTTGATGTTTATGCCATGCTGAAGCGATTTTTCCGGATCAAAGTTGGAAAGCTCGTTATGATTACCGGTAGCAATAACGCTACCACTCAGCTCCATAGAGCTGTTGGTATTTAACACAACGTCACTGCCGTAAAGCTTGCTGTCCATACCAAAGCGCAGGCCATCTTTCAGATCATCCTTGGCGTTGAGCTCCAGCAAGCCATCGCTGTAAATAGTACCGCCAAAAATATGCGTGCTGTTGGTAATTTCTACATTGTTCAGCGTCAAGCCAGGTGTATAGTTAAGATTTGTTGCAGTATCATGCAAGCCAAAAACTGCCAGAGAGCCATTGTTCTTCAGGTCCATATCGCTCCAGTTGAAGCTTAAATCCTTTTTGGTGGTGATAATAGTCAGCAGCGGATCATAGGCCGTGCCATACTGCACATTGGCACCCTCATTATCCTTCATAAACGCCTGCCAGTTGCTGTCCTGGCTGAAATATTTATGCGAGCCTGACAGGAAGGCGTTCAGCATCGGCAGGCTGGCACCATTGCTCATACGCCAGTTATCATCCGTTGCTCCTGTTATTGTTCCATGCGTCTGTTTGGAAAAGCCAAAGTCCCCCCACTTGCTCATATCCGCCAACTCATTATAGTTAATGACCTTGGCGTTTTGTTGAATAGTAATACCAGGAATATTGGAAGGAGGTGTTGTCAAATCAATGTAACCATTATCTGTCTGCGGACGAATGTAATAAACATTCTTGAACGTAACATTACTTCGCGTGTTCTTAGGAAAAGCACCAACTATATCCCCTACAAAATAATTGTCAACATACAAATTGCCCATAGTGTAGGCGTTGCTTATATTCAACTTGTGGTTACTACCAGGATTAAAACTACTTGGCCAAGTATATGTAGCACCCAAAATGCCGCCAACTACGTTGCATTTATTATTAGTAAATTTAAAGGAACGCAAAGAGCCAAGGTTATAAGCATTGGCAATACTCATATCTTCAATTTCACCGCAGCTCTTATTGCCACCGTTCAGATCTACAGAGCCAACAATACCGCCTACCTGGCTATCCGTATTGCTCTTGTTATATACAGTAATATTACCGGTGTTGAAAACGTTTTTCAGATAGCCACTGTACCAATAGCCGGCAATACCGCCAACTACGTTGTAGCCATTGTAAATATCGCCGTTGTTATAGCTTTTTTCAACAATGCCGCTCAAACGGCCGACAATGCCGCCCACATGGCGTCCATACGTGGTATAGCTGCTGTCGCCAATCGTACCCTTGTTATAGGTATCGTAAATGATAATGCGGCCGTTGGCTTGTTCGGTGCTGTCACCCAGGATACCGCCCATATTAATTGGAGTCGTACCCTGTGCATTGAGACGTGTTGTTTTAATATCGCCTACATTGTAGGAAGCAGCAATACTGCCATTATAGGCAAAGCCACCAATGCCGCCGATATTGGTATAACCCTTAACATTACCTGTATTATAGCTGCTGGAAACTACTGCATTGGCATAACCGCTATTACCTGCAGCACTTGTATCGCTCTTGATGATTGCCAAGCGCTCGTCATCAGTCAGAACGTTACCATCGCTATTCGTTGCCTTCGGCATGTCAATTTTACCGACAATACCGCCGACATTGGCAGCCTGTGCCGTCCGCTTCGACGTATCCGCCTCGGTATGCACATCGCCACGGTTGCCGGCAGCCTGAATACGCACCGGCGCACCATACAGATAGCCTGCTATGCCGCCAATGTTACCGGTGATATATTTTTCATTATTTTGGGTATTGTAATCATTACGGGTAATTTCGTAAGTAAAGCCGCCATTCTCATTAATGCCGCCGGTAGCCATTATATCGCCGCCGTTGTTAATAGCATTCAGAATACGGTAATCCTTCTTTTCTTGATTATTTACATCCGTGGAACCAAAATAGCCGGCAATACCGCCCACGTTCATAGCGCCGCGGATATTGCTTTCTACGTTATTAGCATTGGTGATATTGCTGTCTTCAGCACGGCCGACAATACCGCCTACGTTGCCGGCAGCATAATGGTCAAAACCGCTAGGATTATCTTGGTTAGTTGATTTCTTTACCAGTGCGGAGCTTACATCTGCTTTGTTGGTTACATCCTTCAGCTCGCTGCCGGCACTGCTGTTGCCCACAATACCGCCGACATTGGCAGCACGCACCTTGACCTCATGCATATCAGTGCCATAATTCTTCCAGCTTTGGTAATCTGTATGATAAATATAACTGTCAAAAGTAAAACCGTTGGCCTTGACAATGCCTTCGTTAGAAGCATTGGCAACGGTAGTATTAGCGGCGTTGCCGACGATGCCGCCAACATTATAGCCACCCTCAACAGTATTATAGTTAATCAGCGTATTCTTCGTGCCACTAACAGTCGCATTTTCTGCTTTACCAATCAAGCCGCCGATATTAGACGAATAGTCGGTACCCTTATCTATACCGGTAATTTTACCAAGGTTATAAGACCCCTTGTACTGAGCACGGTTTTCCTCATCATTTGACAGCTTGCCGCCATCCATATAGCCAACCAGGCCGCCAACGTTAGTAACACCGCTGACATTACCGGTGTTGGTCAGATTCGACAGTTCGTTGCTGCGGCTGTCCGGTTGAACAGAACCCGCAGGATCAGCAAAATTATAGGTAAGAGAACGATCTTCCTTAGCATAACCGATAATACCGCCAACATTGTTTTTACCGCTGACCTTCAACGTACTGTTGACGCCCTTAACCGTGGTATTCACCGCATGACCAATAAAAGCACCGGTATCAGTAGTGCCGCCCTGTATGGATACACTGTCACTACCGGCAATCAGCGTTACATTACCCATGATGGCGCCGTCAGTAAAGCCAAAGAGGCCTGTAGCATCGCCCTTGCTGTTAGCACTGTTATTAATGCTCAGACCAAAGATAGAATTGTCAAGACCATCGAACTTGCCCTTGAAGGCATTATCCGCAGTAGCGCCGATAGGAGTCTGGTCACTGCCCGTCAGGTCAATAGAATAGCGCAGGGCATAATGATCACCCATGCCCCAGCCGGTCTCTTCGCCAATTTTTTCTAATTCCTTGCCATCCTTAATCCAACGGTAGGTAAAGAATTCCGTAATGGACTGGTTCGGTGCATCCGGATTGCCGGCTTGAACCGTGCCTTGCAATCTATCTCCGGTAACATTATCAGCAAACTCAATATATTCGCCCCATTTTTTGGCCTTTTCCGACTTCGGCGTACTGCTGCCAAGTACAATATCATATTTGCGGTTATCGTTAAAACTCTTGCCATCATAAGGCTGACTGACAATAGTCAAGGCATCAGCCTTAGTGGTATCAAGTCCGCTGAGGCGGTCCATATCAATAACTACACGCTCGCCTTCAAAGACCAGCTTATTGGCGTTGATATAGCCCAAGCTCATCAGCTCGGCGTTGGTCATCGCCTTACTCTGCTTCAGCGCGTTGGCGATATCAGTATTTTCGGTCCAGGTGGTGATATTATCTATCTTTTTGTTGGCAATATGCAGGCTGCCGACATTAATTTCCGCACTGTTGCAAATCTGCACGCCGTTGGGGTTTACAAGATAGATATTGCCGCCCTGCTTATCACCGACATAGGAATTCAGCTTGCCGTAAATCTGCGAGCTTTCGCTGCCGGTAACATAGTTCAGCATATTAAAGTTATTGTGGTCACCACGGATAGTTACGCTGGCATTGGCACCGATAGAAAAGCTGTCCCAGGTGACAATGGCATTTTGCGTCGTCTGGTGCAAATTCATCTGGTTGCCCTGAGTCCAGCTGCCGTTAAAACCACCTTCAATCTTACCGGCAATTACGTTACCTTGTTGCCCATTACCGGGAAGCATGTTGTTGGCAACAACGCTGTTGCCTGCGGCACTGGCAACCCATGGCACTGAAAGCACAGAAAGCATTACAAGGCTGGCCAGACGCGTATTTAAACGTTTATTTAAACTATCCTTTTGTTTCATTTTTTTCTCCCTTCATTTAAGCTGCATATTCAATTATCAATTTATTTTATAAGCCTGCTTTTCTGTGCCTTCTACTTTAAGACGCAGAAAAGCACCAGGCAAAATTACTTAAAACATTTTATAAAGCTGGAACCACATATGGCCGCTATGGTCACGCGGCTCAACCCTGTCCCTTTGCGCATTGATTTTGCGTGCATAATCCAATTGGGCATGCCAGGAATTATCCAAATTATAGCGCAGGCCCACACCCCAACCGGAAAGATGCTCGATAGGAGCAGGATTATGCGATTTTACTGCGCCTGTGTCGATAAAGGCAGCAGCCTCCAGGCCCTTGATGCCCGTCTGACGGCGCACCTCGGCAGTAGCAGTAAAGCCAATATCGCCGCTGCCCTCACTGGAACCGTAGGCACGCACGCCGTTCATACCGCCCAGGTAGAACATTTCGCTGCCGTCCAGATTGCGGTTGGCGATTTGGCCGCTGAGCTGTACGCGGTAGTTAGTTTTACCGTCATAAATAACGTGCAACAGGTCACTTGTCAGCTTATGGTAGTCGCCATCCAATGATTTACTGCCACTGCTCAAATTACCATACCAGTAAATCAGGCTGTACTGGCTGAAGCGGTTCGGCAGATACTGGCTGCCGCTGATGCCTGCATGGTAAACATTGGCCATTTTCTCCCAGCTCAGCTCCCCGGCCAACCCTGCAGCCTTCAAATGAAGTCTGTCCTTAATTTTACGATGGTCATAGCCATAAATCGCCGTCACGCGGTTCATGCGGTCGCGGTATACAGGCGTCAGACCATAGAAGCTGAAGCCACGCGACTGACCAAGAGAATCGTAGAAGCTATTGGTATTGATGTCGTAGCTGCTCTGGCTCCAACCGATACCCCAACGGGTGCCGTCGCGTCCGACAGGCGCCTCATAACGCGCACCATAGTTTTTAGTATCATGGTTGGTGAGCATGCCGTTCAAAATGATTTTGTCACCCTGATGACCGGGGTTATTGATTTCGGTATTAAAGCCGTAGCGATAACGGCCGCTGTAGTAGCCACCGGCGTTGTCAGTAAATACGTAGTTGTTCCAGACGGGACGACGCAGCACCTGCACCTTTACCTTCGTGTTGCCAGGCTTGCTGCCCGGTGCTAAAATCGCTCTGGCAACAACACCCGGCAAATCGTTGATGTTGTTCATTGTCATTTCCAGCGGCTTATCCATAATATAAGCACCGCTTTGCAGATTCTTATGAATATAACCGGCCAGTACTCTGTCAGCTACGTCCGATTCATTGCTGATAATCTCAATATCATCGTACTTGGCAACGTAAACTGCAATTTCCAGCTCGCCCTGCTTTACCTCCTGCGGCGGCACAATAGCCTGCGCTACAGTATAGCCGCAGGTGCGCGCATATTCATTAATTCTGCTGATGAGCTGCTGCAGCTCTGCCATCTGCAGGCTACGTCCTTCATACTCTTTGCAGATAGCTGCCAGCTTGCCGTTCTTATCGGGCAGCGTGAAGCCTGTCAGTTTAACCTTGGCAACAAAAAACGCCGGATTAGCCTCCGTGCCTGTATTGCCGGGCTTATAAAGCTCTCCGGCTCCCTGCATGCCTGTTACCTGTTGCTCCTGTTGACCTGTTCTGTTGTAAGGATGTGTCGTTACGGCCTCCTTATCAAAGGTAGGTATGGGGTTTGCAGCGAATGCTGTTGCACTCATCAGTGAGCACATGACAGCTGCTGCCATCAGCTTTTTGTTCATTATATTCAGCTCCATTCTCTTAATTTTCTCCAAAAAGCACACCACTTGAATTAATAATATATAGATCCTCAATTGTTCACGCACAGTATTTATTTATAGTATGAAATATTCTTAATAAAGGAAGCAGCAGTACCTGAAGACAGTAAGCTGAAACAGCAGGTAATTTTTCGCACAAAACTCCCGATTGAAATCAGTCAACGTAAACACTATCGACTGAAATATATAATATTATCGCAACTGCTATACACTTACATCACAGAAAGTGTGAACAACGAGTATCTTTTTCTCACTCGATTATTTTACTCTTTATTAATATTATCGTCAACTGCCCTTTTTTAAGCTTCAGAAAACATTTTTCTTTATGTTTTTGCAAATATTTTAACTTTAGCCAAAATCTGCATCAATTTATATTGCAATTCATAAATACTCACTTTATAAGACTCATTATTTCCAGATAAGTTTTATCCATAAATATTTTTTTCTAAAATATATGCGATTAGGAATACACTTACTTTTATAAATTACCTATCTTATTAAGAGCAATTATAGCACTTTGCCCCCCCCAGTCAAACTCTTATCCATGAACACGCTACATTCGGCGCAAAAATTTTCATTAACTCTTAAATACGTTACATTTAGTTGAAGAGATTTTAACAGTTAAGGTTAAGATGGGTATAAGTAAAAGAATAGCTCTTTGGCAAAAAATACATAGCACCCTCCCCATCCGCAGAGAACGCTTCGCTTCATAGCAAACAACGCACAATAGCAGCAGGCAATAAGCACCGCAACAAAAAAATAATCCGTTTGGCGAGCAGCGTTTCTAAAACAGATTCTCTATACCATTATATCTAAAAATGTTATAATAAAGGAAAATGACAATGAGAGGAGGTTGTACTCCATGCAAAATAAATTACCTTTGCCTATCGGCGCATCAGATTATAAAAAAGTCAGCCAGGATTACTATTATGTTGACAAAACCCTGCTTATAAAGGATATTCTTGACGAGCAAGCGAAAGTTACACTTTTCACCCGTCCGCGCCGCTTCGGTAAAACTCTGAACATGGATATGCTGCGTACCTTTTTTGAAAAAGCCAAGGACGATACAAGCAAGTATTTTATTAACAAAAACATTTGGCAGACAGGCGAAAAATATACCCAGCACCAAGGACAGTATCCTGTTATCTTCTTAAGCTTTAAGGATGCCAATAAAAATAAATGGCCAGACTTGTATGCGCGGCTGAAAGAAACGATAAGAGATGAATTTATGCGTCATTCGGAACTAAAAAACAGCAAAAATTTATCTAACCCTGATTTCTACGAAAAAATTACCAGCGGTCTGGGTACGGAAACTGATTATGCCACCAGTCTGCTCCGCCTTTCGCAAATGCTGCATGAGCATTATGGCAAAGCACCTATAATCATTATTGACGAGTATGACACGCCTATCCAGGCAGGTTATATTCACGGTTTTTATGATGCAACAATCCAATTCACACGCGACCTGCTCTCCTCTGTTCTGAAAGACAATCAGCACATTTCCTTCGGCTTCTTGACAGGTATTCTACGCGTTGCTAAGGAAAGTATTTTTAGCGGTCTTAACAATGTAAACGTTAACTCGCTCTTAGATAAGCGCTATAGTGATTTTTTTGGCTTCACCGATACTGAAGTAAATACTATGGCTGCATACTATCAAGCAACTGATAAAATACCAGAAATCAAAGAATGGTATGATGGTTACAGGTTCGGTAATACGGAGATTTACAATCCCTGGTCTGTTCTTAAATATTTCAACAATTATTGTGAAGCAGAACCATATCGGGTACAAACATCTGAAAACTCTACTATCCGTGAGATTATCAGCGGTCTTGATAACAGCACCTGCGAAAATCTTCGGGCTTTGTTAAATGGCTCTGCCGTAGAATCTATAGTTGATACTAACATCATCTATCCAAAGCTAAAAGAGCAACAAACTAATATTTTTGGCTTTCTGTTAATGACAGGCTATTTGAAATCTATAAAAACCACAAGAGCCAACGGCATCTGTCTATGTGAACTCAGTATTCCCAATAAAGAAATTAAAAGCGTTTACAGTCAGGAGATTGTCGCTCTGTTAGCAGACAAGATTGACAGTACAGCGATTAATTTACTCCAGCAATATCTCATAACTAAAAATGGGCCAGCATTGCAACACGTGCTGAAAAAATTTCTTTTAGAAACTGTCAGCTACTATGACACGCTTAAAGAAAACTATTACCAGGGCCTGCTTTTAGGTATGACAGGATTATTCACTAACACCTATTACATAAGCTCTAACCGTGAAAGTGGTGAGGGCAGATATGATATTCAGCTCCTACCTAAAAATATAGATATGCCAGGTATAATCATTGAAATAAAAGCAACAGCTGACTCTTCGGATGCAGGTTTAAAAAAATTAGCAGCAGAAGCCTTAACACAAATTGAAGATAAAAAATATGATACCGAGCTGCGCAAGCAAAACATAAAAACTATTTACAAATACGGTATTGCCTTCAGCGGCAAGAAAGTAGAAATCATAACAAATTAAGTAATCTAGTAGTAGGGGGTGCCTCCCCCCTACTCTCACACCACCGCTTATGCGATTCCGCAAGCTGCGGTTCGCTTGTTCAGAGATGTGCCCATGCTAGGCGCGTAAAAAAGTCGTGAGCAATGATAAACTCAAAGCTCACGACTTTTTATTTTTTCAAACACACACTATGAAATTATAAATTCACAGCCTCATCAGAAGCTCCAGCGAACACCTGCGTTCCACTGCCACGGAGTTGCAACGTTGCCGCCATAGGTCTTTTCTACGTCAAAGTACAGGTGTGTTGCATCGCTCAGGTTGATGTTGGTGCCTACGCCAACTTCCCACCAGCCGCCGCCAAGATCCTGCTCAAAGCTTCTAGGTACATCATCTTTAGTGTAAGTTACCTTAGTATCTCCGTCAAAGTCATACAGATAAGAAGCACGTACATAAACGTTACCTTGCTTAATATTTTTGCCTAAAGAGAAGCCAAGGCGACCAACTAAACTGTCCATACCGTCTTGATGTACATTAGCACCCTTATTGGTCAAATAATCTACACTGCCTACAGTGCCATAAGTCAGCTCTACCTGCGGCTCAATCCAGAAGCCATTGTCTTCCGTGAAACGCTTGCCATATTCTGCACTCAGGCTGTAGCCATTGGTTTTATAATCTCCATTACCAATGCCGGCAGTAGCGTTAAATTCATTGTCCAGACGAGCGTATTTAGCAATCAAATCAACAAAGCTGCCATTATCGCCTAAATAGCTACCATACAAAGCAAAGCCAGTATGTTTATTTTCGCCGGTACCGGTTGCAAAAGTACTGTTGCCTTCAGTACGTGTCAGCGCAACACCAACAGTCCAGTTCGGATTTACGCTGAGCTTTTCATCGTAACCAACCTGATAGTAGTTGTACTGATTCTTAACATTTTGCGCACCGTATTTGCTTTCGCCACGAGCCATTCTTGCCCATGCGCCATGCTCGCCCTTGCTGTCGCGCAGCTCGCCCAGGCGCTTGTTCATGTCGTTATTTTCCTGACGCCAGGTCATAAGAGAGATAGAAGCCAAATCACTAACCGCTGCGTTTGTTGTATTAACAGCCTCTTTGACATTGGCAGCATTGCCATTCTTGTCAATATCAGCAGTTACCGCACCGGTAACAGTTGTTTCCGGAATATACACTCTGGAAGCAGCAGTTTTACTATCGCCATCCGCATTAGTTGCATCCTTTACTTTGGCAGCCAAATCGTTAACAGCACCACTCATATCGTTGCTGGCAATTTTTTCAGCATATTTCTGGGTAGCAGCAACGGTGAGGTTAGTAGCAGTATTACCTTTTGTAACAGCTAAACTGTTATCTGCGGAGCCTATTTTGATAGTACCGTTATCACCAGCTAAAGTTTCAATTTTTACTTGCTGATTCTTAGCATTTGTAAGGTCAATATTGCCTCCATCCAAAGTAACTCTGTTTTGAGCCAATACGGCTGTACCAGAGTCTCCTTTATCTGCTTCTTCCACGTAAGTAGGATTCCATGTTGCACCATCATTTATTCTGAGATCAATGCCAGTTACTTTTTCTAAACCTTCAGGAATAGCACCTGTTCCCCAAGTTACTTTGGAGTTGCCGTTCCAATAAGATTCAGAACCGGTCAGATTAACAAGGACATCAGCGTCGACTTTAGTGCCAGATGTTGCTTTATCATAATTGAAGCTCATATCTCCATCAAGTTTAGTGGTATGTTTGCCGTCTTTGTTTATTTTTACAATAGCACCACCGCGAGCAACAATCGCATTATCTGCATGAACTTCAAGGTTACTATTAATATTCATGATTCCTTGAGACATTGCCACAATACCATCGGCATTACCCTTTTCACTTGAACTAACATTAACATAAGTGTTATCTGTATTGATATTAATCTCAGATTGTTTAAAGCCATTTGTATCAGTAGTTCTATTTTGAGCATAAATACCATAAGCCCAACCACCGGTAGACTCTACTTTAACATTAAGATTTTCACCATTAACATTAATCAAACCACCATTGTCAGTTGATATAGTGTTATCAGAACCATATGCCCACAAACCTACTGCTATATCACTTTTACCAGAATTATCTAGTACATGAATGTCTATATTTTTAGTTAATTGTGCATTACCCAAATTAATTGTAGACTGGCTATTTGGATTCTTTACAGCCCAAACACCTACATTACCGCTCCCCCATTTATCTGGAGTAGTATCAATTTTAATGCTTTCGCCACTAAAATCAATAACATTACCACCACCAGCATAAATTCCTACATCGCACGCACCACTTTTGTCAATATTATCATTACTGCTATTATTAATAAAAAAACCTGACCATGCCATCGCGCTACCACTTACGCCAACAACACCTGCCGCCAAAAGGCCGCACAAAATTTTTCTCGCCAAAGCCTTATTACTCTTCATCATTAACCCAACCTTTCATCAAAAACTTTTACACTAAAAATTCTACGTAAGGTCCACAGCCTCCGCTGTGAAGATTTATATATTACGACCAATGCCACAATCAGCAAAAACTTTCAAAATATTTGTCCTGATGGTTTAAAACAAGTTCCAGTAGTAATAAACTTACTATTATAAATTACCTATCTTCTTAATAGCAATTATAGCACTATGTCCCCCCCCAGTCAAACTCTTATCCAGGAACACGCTACATTCGGCGTAAAAATTTTTACAGAGTCTTAAATACGTTGCATTTATTACAATTAGTTAAAAGATTTTTAACTGTTCAGGTTTAGATTGGTATAAGTAAACTTTAAAAATTTGTATCTTTGGCGAATTTTGCGTAAAAAATACGCAACAGACATGAAATCCGTTGCGTATTTTTCTTCACTATAAATTAAGTGAAATAGTAGATATAAAGGCTACTTATACAAGCTTAAAACGTCCAGAACATACCGGCATTCCACTGCCAGTTCTTACGCAGGCTGCCTCCGGTAGAACGCTCTACGTCTGCATAAAGATGGTTGTTCTTGCCAGTCATGCAGGCAAAGCCCAAGCCGTATTCAAACCAGGTGTCATGGTCATGGTTATCAATACGCAGGCTGTCATTGCCGTTAGTCAAGGTTACGCCGTAATTACCGGCAAATTGATGCAGCCAGTTGGCCTTCAGGTAAACAGTGTTCTTTTCGTCCATGTCATACATAAAGTTGCAGCCGATACGTCCCAAAACGCTGTTGGGATCGCTTTGGCTTACGTAGATGCCATTGCTGGTGGTATATCTTGCACCGCCCAAATAACCCAAAGTAAGCTGTGCCTGCGGCTCAACAGACCAATGCTCGTCAAGATACTTCTTGCGACCATATTCCGCACTAAGGCTGATGCCAGTGTTGTCAAACGCACCGGTAATCTTCTTGCCTTCGGAATCAAACACAGTGAAGTCGCTGTCTGCATCATAAATCTTGAACACTACGTCCAGATAATGGCCTTTATTGCGCAGGTCAGTGTTGTAAAAACCGATAGATTTGGCTTTGAGCTTGCCACTGCCGCGGTTGAAGCTGTTCTTACCGTCATCGTAGGAGAAGGCTACGCCCTGATAACGCTTCAGCTTTTCGTTTTCCTTAACAACATCGTCATAGCCAAGCTGGTACATGGTGTGGTGATTGCTGAAGCCATCACCGCTGTATTTGCCACCTTTGACACGCACCCAAACACCTTCCTCATTATTGGTTTCGTGGCGCAGGTCGCCCATGCGCTGCATGAGCTTGTCATCCTCCACCCAGTTGGCGAAAGCCAGTCTTTGAGTTGCATCAACAGCATCTACGCTGGTAGTCGGTTTAGAGGGTATAAATTCTACTTTTTTCAGGTACCAATCGGTGTTATAGCCATCAGTAGTGCTGTCTTGTTTATCTAAAGTGTATTTGTTCCAATACAAGGAGCCTTCCTTATCGTTGGCAAAGAAGTTGCCCTGCTCGTCCTTTACGCTTACAAGAACCGTACCGGCAGCGCCGTCAGTATTACCATCTGCATTAACATTGTTGAGCGTAATGTAGTGATTACCGGTGTGAGTGCCTGCGATAAATAGGCGGTCGCTGTTATTGACATTAGTACCTGCATCAATATCCATGTTAATTGTGCTTTTATCACCTTTTATCGTGCCAATGAACAAACCTTTGAATTTACCATCCTGCATATCAACCTTAGCATTGCTTGTATCGAGAGATTGAATAGTAGAATCATAATCAAAATTATTCCAGACGCTTCCATTATTAAGTACCATGTGGATGCCAGTACCAGCAGCATCTCTTGTTACTATATCTTTCCAATGGCTGTCATTAGTATTGCCAATAAGGCCGGAGCCTGCATTGCTGACAAAGGCACTGATGTAACCATTGTTTTTAGCGGTCAAATCGCCATTAATTACAGTTTGCAAAGTGCTTGAATCCTTGCCGACAGTAATATGGCCGCCACTTGTCCAGACTTTTCCTCTGATATTAATAGCTTTTTCAGCTTGGGCATTTACGGTACTGTCAAACGATACAATACCCCATGTATCAGAAAGAATATTTAAATTTTGACCACTCTTTAATTGAATGTCAGTATTTTTATTAGCAGAAATAGCGTAATTGGAGCTGGAGATATTAATGTCACCTGTTGCGTTCAGTTGTGCATCTACCCTATCATTAGCATAAATAGCGTAATCGGAGCCTTTAATACTAAGATTCTCTGCCTCAGCTTTCAAAATTGAAGGTTTGGCGGCATCGTAACTATTTAAGCTTAAACCTTTGCCTTGGCTATCACTTTCAGCAGAAATGATGATAGTTTTTCCCTGCAAATTAATTAAAGCATTACCGAAGGTTTGAATGCCTTTAGCAAAACCACTGATCTTCAAGGTATCTTTAGCATGGAGGTCAACGGATAATTTATTATCACCATTCTCTTTATACGCTAAAAGATATAAACCAGCCTTTCTGTGGGCCGTTTCCAGATCAGTTGTTCCCAAAGTGATATTAGCAGCCTGAATGCTGAGACTGGTATCAGAATTGCGGTAATCATTTTCCATTGCAATTGCAGTGCCGCCAGCATCAGAGGTAAAATTACCTGTTAAGTTAATAGTTGCCTGAGCATTATCAAATAATTTAAGGTTGGTTTCTGCACCACCAGAAGTAGTAAGGTTGCCAGCATTAATCTCTAATTTTGAACCCTCGTCCATATAAATGGTTGCTGCTTCATTATATTCATTCCATTTCTTATTACCGAAATAAAGATTACTGTTAACACCGTTAATAGTTAATTTTGAATTAGTGTTAACTTCTAAAGCTCCACCAGAAGACTCTAAATTCATTTCACTCCCATTGCCTAATTCAAAATCGACATCTATATTTCTATAAAGATAAATCGCATTACCAGTATAGCTGACATTAGGAGAAACAGTTAATCCTTTATTGAAGGTATATTTTCTTTTTTCTGCACCAGTATATTCATCTGGTGATATTTGCCATTCATAATCAAGAACCACTTTATCATCGTAGGTTGCGTCAAACTTAGGTCTTTCGTTAATTTCTGCATAAGCAGTATTTGCGCAAGCACAAGTAATACTCATCGCTATCATAGCAATAAGTTTTCTCTTATGGCTTTTAAATGGGTTCATATCAAGTTCCTCCCTAAATAATATAAAAATAAACTTTTTATACGTTATAACTATTAAAAATTATAGCACGTCCGTCCCCCCCCCGCAAGACACGAAGGATATAAAATTTTTCTTAGTCTGCAAATCTAAGCGCAACAAAAAATCTCCCTTCATCTACAATTAATGTAGATAAAGGGAGATTATAATTCAAATAAAATTGTCTTAAAGTATCACTTAAAACGTCCAGAACATACCGGCATTCCACTGCCAGTTCTTACGCAGGCTGCCTCCGGTAGAACGCTCTACGTCTGCATAAAGATGGTTGTTCTTGCCAGTCATGCAGGCAAAGCCCAAGCCGTATTCAAACCAGGTGTCATGGTCATGGTTATCAATACGCAGGCTGTCATTGCCGTTAGTCAAGGTTACGCCGTAATTACCGGCAAATTGATGCAGCCAGTTGGCCTTCAGGTAAACAGTGTTCTTTTCGTCCATGTCATACATAAAGTTGCAGCCGATACGTCCCAAAACGCTGTTGGGATCGCTTTGGCTTACGTAGATGCCATTGCTGGTGGTATATCTTGCACCGCCCAAATAACCCAAAGTAAGCTGTGCCTGCGGCTCAACAGACCAATGCTCGTCAAGATACTTCTTGCGACCATATTCCGCACTAAGGCTGATGCCAGTGTTGTCAAACGCACCGGTAATCTTCTTGCCTTCGGAATCAAACACAGTGAAGTCGCTGTCTGCATCATAAATCTTGAACACTACGTCCAGATAATGGCCTTTATTGCGCAGGTCAGTGTTGTAAAAACCGATAGATTTGGCTTTGAGCTTGCCACTGCCGCGGTTGAAGTTGTTCTTGCCGTCATCGTAGGAGAAAGCTACGCCCTGATAACGTTTCAGCTTATCGGTATTTTTTACAACATCGTCATAGCCAAGCTGGTACATGGTGTGGCGGTTGCTGAAGCCATCGCCGCTGTATTTGCCACCTTTGACACGCACCCAAACGCCTTCTTCATTATTGGTTTCGTGGCGCAGGTCGCCCATGCGCTGCATAAGCTTGTCATCCTCCACCCAGTTGGCAAAGGCCAGTCTTTGGGTTGCATCTACTGCATCTACGCTGGTGGTAGGTTTGTCGGGGATGAATTCTACTTTTTTCAGGTACCAATCGGTGTTATAGCCGTCAGTAGTGCTATCTTGTTTATCTAAAGTGTATTTATTCCAATACAAGGAGCCTTCCTTATCGTTGGCAAAGAAGTTGCCCTGCTCGTCCTTTACGCTTACGAGAACCGTACCGGCAGCGCCATCAGTATTGCCATCTGCATTAACATTGTTGAGCGTAATGTAATGGTTGCCGGTGTGAGTGCCTGCGATGTACAGGCGGTCACTGTTGTCGGTATTAGTGCCTGCATCGATGTCCATGTTAATGGTAGCGTTTGTACCGGACATGTTATTGGTGATATAGATATTTTGGAAAAACTTGTTACTACTGTATTCGTTATACGTCATGTCCAAACGAGCATGGTTATCTAATGTGAAGTTAGTAAGATTGCTGTCCATCCAACCATTAGCACTGAAATTTTTCCAAACTGCTCCATTTTTGAGAACAATATTAGTTTCCCTACCGCCCCAACTATCCTCTTGAGACGTGTCAACATTACCATAAAAATAAGAATCAGCATTTGTCAGATGTAAGTTGATAGTTCCTTTTTCCTGATTACTAATAGAACCGTTGATTTGTACTGTACCCTGCTCGTTGGTATTGACATTGATTTGCGCATTTTTCGTTATATTAAACCTTCCGGCATACATCTTGTCTGTCTGTAACGCAGTTATTTTATCCGCCTGATTCAACGCTGTTGCGTCTGTTCCAATAAAAAGGTTATCAATTTTAATTTTACCTTCGTCAGTTGCTTGTATTCCGACGGATGTAAGATTTTTGCTGTCATTGGTGAAGTTGATAGTTACGGTATTGGCTTCAAAAGTTGATTTGATATCAGAGCAGATACCATAATTACGTTTTCCATCCAGAAAAATGTTAGTTGTTCCGCGCAAATTAATAGAAGACGGAGTGTAACTTACATTATTCATTTGAGCAAAAACATCATAAGTACCGTTGGTGATACCGGTAACCTTACTAATACCCTCTGCATGTATATTAATAGTACTGTCAGCGCTGCCATTAATGTGGCCATCATAGCTGGTATATAAACCGGCAACCTCTTTGCTGTTGCCACCATTTGCTTGAGATTTGATATGAATATCGGCGTCATTATTGATATAGACATTACCGCCATAAGCTAAAACACCCATGGCTCTGTTAAAATAATAGCTATCAGAATTCTTTCCGTCAGGAGTCAGGACGTTAACATCTATATCCAGCTTACCATTGCAGATAATATTGCCGCCTTGATTGCTGTTGCCATCGAAATCGCTACCGGATAATAAGCCATAGCCTACACGATTACTGGTAACATTAATTTTATTTTCTGAAGCATTAAGAGTTACCTTACCTCCTTGATATTCCGGCTGTGGCTGGTCGCCGGTACCAACCTGATTTCTCATAGTTTGGCTCCAGACACCAACTGCACTGGCTCCCTGTTTGGCATAGCCCACATCAATAGTAAACTTTGCGCCATTAACAGTTACATTCGTAGCACCTGAAAAACTGTCAGCTGCTGTGATACCACTGGCATTGGCAACAGTGTTAACGCGAATAGTGCCGCCGTTGTTTATCGTCAGGTTATTACCACCAGATAACAGTATGCCGTTATCATCACTATCATGCCCTGTTACATTAACGTCAAGCGGTTCATCAATAACTCCTCCGCTTGTAATTGCACTGAAGCCAGCCGCATTAGTGCTTACCGGCACCATGCACAAAATGCTCAAAGCTATTGCTTTAGCTAAAAAGTGATTATCCTTTACTTTCATTATAATCCTCCTTAAATTATATAAACCAAATTTTATACATGCTATGATAATTTATAATTATAGCACCATGTCCCCCCCAGTCAAACTCTTATCCAGAAACGCGCTACAATCGGTGTAAAAATTTTACAGAATCTTGAACGCTTTACATTTATTACACTTGGTTGAAAACCTTTTAGTGGTTAAGGTTCAGATGGGTATAAGTAAACTTTAAAAAATTATATCTTTAGTATTTTTTGAGTAAAAAAATACGCAACAGATATGATATCTCCATCATCCACATAAAATCAAAAAGGACCGCCCCCACAGGCGATACATCATCGCCAGGGACAGTCCTTTTGAACTTCACTTAATTATTATTTCCGTTTTAAATTTCCAGCTTCTTCAGCAGGAACTCCTCCTCATCCTCAGACAGGCTTTCACCATCAAGCATTTTGTAGGCAACGCCAGCAGCCTTGGCCAGACGCATCATAACCTCTGCGCTGTAGTTGCGGTTGAGATTTGCCAAAGTCTGTCTTGCCAGCTCCATAGAAGCAGCAGACACAGTATTGCCACCAAAACGCTGGTCGCAGGCATAGGCCAGGGCAATCAGGCAGCAGACAATCTCGCTGCTGTAGTTTACATCAAGAACAGTGCGGTTATTGATAATGAAGCACAGGTCCTTCACTGCCTGGTCCACATCAAGGCCTGCTGCTCTGCCGCCATCCTCCAGGCGCAGCGCCATGCCCAGGGCATGTGCTGTAACCTGCAGGTTACACTTGTTGCTTTCGCAGTAGGCATCACGCTGGAATACATCTTGCACAAAGCTGCCAGCAACGCGGCTCTTACCCAACGCGTACAGGCTTGCTGCATAATAACGGTTTTCAGCTGCCAGCGGCTGCACCATGGCAACCTGCTCCTTGCTGCCGCAGCAGCCAAGGGTATAGATAGCCTGAATGTTGACATTGATTTTGAGACCATAGCACGGGAAGCCCTGCAGCACGCCCTGCAGCTGGTTCAAACACTCCCTTGCCAGGCTTTGGCGCTGCTGCTCAGTCCAATAAGCAACATGCTTGCGGGCAATGGTGAAAAGACGCAGGCGCAGCTCATCATTATTGGTATAGCACAGCATCTCCAGCAGCGGTCTGGCAAATTCTGCCTTATTACCGGCAGCAGCAATACTGCTGGTACGCTGGCTAAGCTTGTTGATAACATCCTTTTGAGCATTGCCCTTAGCAGTATACTTGCGTTCACACAAGGTCTGCAGACCATGCAGCTCATTATGCACATTCAGCTTCGTGCCGGCGGGAGGATTGAACTTCAGCTTCGTGGCAGGCACACTGGGATTGTCGCCGCCAATGACGATTTCAGCAGTTTTCTCCTCCAGAATCTGCTGCATATCCACATCACTGCTCAACAGCATCTCCATGCTCAGCACCTTGTTGCTGCCCATGAGCACGCGAATCGCAACGTAAGCACCATCCTTATAACCATGCTCCAGCTTCAGATGACCATTGCCGATGGTCTGGTAAGTATCGCCGAAGGTACGTCTTTTAATGGGGATGGCAATCTCTGCCTTGTCCGGCAGCAGCTGGAAGCCCTTGATATAGTCGGACTGGTACGGCAGCTCCGTGCCGCCGGCAACAAGCTCCTGTACAGCACCATCACGCATACCAAGATACAGGCTGTCATTGAGAATATTTTTGCCCCATTCAATTGCAGCACGCTGCTGTAAAGCTGCGGCAGCAGCCTTCGGAGCTGCAGCCTTGCCGGGCAAGGGCTGCAGCGCAGGCGCGTCTGCGCCAACCATGCGCATGTCCTCCTGCATTTTAGCAGCATATTTGTGCAGGTAGTAATGATATACCGCTGCACCTCTTGCTACAGCCTGGTCCGGGTCCAGCGCCACAATCGGCTCCAGGCCGAAGAATTCGCGCAGGCGGTTGATAACCATGTAGAATTTGCTCATGCCGCCATTGACGATGACTGCATCTACCTTCACTTCACCGGCCAGCTTGGCAGCACTTTTTTGCAAAACGTCAAGAATAGGATAGATAATATTCTTGGTATCCTGCAGGCTGTCGATTTTTTTATAATCAGCAAATTGCAGGCTTTGGCCCATAAAAGGCTGCAGGATTTTTTCTACGTCTTCCTGAGTAAAGCTGTCATCATAGGCAAAGCCAATGCCGCCCATATTACCGCCTACAGCGAATTCCTCAGACTCCTCCCCATCATACCAGCTAAAGCCATCATCAGCTGCATAGTCGCTGTCTGCACGCTGGCGTTCGCTCAGCTCCAGCTTCAGCTCCTCCGCATAGTTCAGCAGCTGAGGCATAATCGCCTTTTTTTCCTGCTGCAGCTTGCGCACAACCATAGGACTAGTAGAATACTGTTTTTGGTAATGCTCAAACATTACATCAGCAATGGCGCGATCAAAATCATCGCCGCCTAAAAGAGTGTATCTGTTGGTAGCAATTTCATCTACCTTTAAAACGTCGGGACAGTCCTCACGACGTTTAATCTTATGCATCGTAATATCCAGGGTGCCGCCACCCAGGTCAAACACCAGCACGTTCTTCTCGCTGTTGAGGTCAATAATATGATTGGAAATCTCACCGTTTTGTACCTGGTTAATCAAATCATAGATAACGGCATTCGGCTCAGAAAGCAGCACTGGTCTTTCGCTGCCATCCTTATTGGTAACCTGAATACCGGCCAACGCGGCAGCATCACGTGTTGCCTGGCACATTACGGAGTCAAAGTTAGCAGGTACGGTGATTACTGCATCCTTAATCTCCGTGCGATAAATTTTGCTGGCCTCCCGCAGCATGTGCTGCAGGATACGTGCCGAAACCTGCGCCGGAGTTTTGTCCATAATCTCATCAGCCAAGCCTTCGGCATGCGCACTTCCCATCTGGCTTTTAATAGATTTTGCTACCAGATGCGGGCGCAGCGCATACTGGTTTTTGGCAAAATCGCCTACCAGCGGCTCATAGCCATGTTCCTCACGGTAATACACGCAAGAAGGCAGCAGTGGCTGCTTCTGCGTGTTCAGGCGCGCCTTGCCTGCTGCGCTGTTATAAACATCAATAGCACGTGGCAGGTCTACTACCTTGCTGACGATATCCCCATTAGCCTTGAGATTAACCGTAGCCAAAACAGAGTTGGTTGTTCCCAGGTCAATGCCTACGCATAAATCATTGTGTTCTTCATTATTAATCAACATTATCTACAACCTCCTTAACCTTCGGACGAGAAATTTGTACCTGTTTTTCACTATAAATCCAACCAGGGGAAATTACCTTAACCTGTTTTTCTTCCTCAGCACTAGTAAAAGGCGTTCCCTCGTAGTTCCAGAATTCAACATCGCCAGCCTTTACAATGCGCAGCGATTCAGGCTTCAGCATGGGATCAATGTGGCTGTCACGCAAAAATTGTACCAGTTTGCGCACCATAATCAGCAGACCATTGATTTCCAGCGGCAGCACATAGCCACTCTTTTTCACAGCGTCAATGCCCTTACGCAGCATCAGCAGCTCGTCCAGAATGCAGCCGTATTTATCAGAATTGAGCTTACCGAAAAACTCTGTCATTTCCTGCAGCTTAACTGCCTCCAGGCGCTCGTCAAATTCACTTTGCAGATCTCTGAGCAGCATATCGGATTGCTCCAGCGCGCTTTCAAGACTTGCCAGCTTTTGCAGCAAACGCTCCTGCTCAGGGCTATGAACTTTTTTCACATTATTATTGGTGGCTGGTGCACTGCTGCGGTGCTTATTGAAGCCATAGGCATAAGTAATAGCGTTTTCTATATCAAAAAGCAGATATTTGCACAGTGTATTACCAAAGCTGGTAATCAGCTGCTGATCATTTTCCTGCTGCAGTTGCTTAATATTGTGAAAAATCACAGCCAAAAGAATTTTATAGTAATGCTTAGGCTTTTTTTCCATGAATTTTTCCCGAGTGCTGCGATACAGCTCATAAGCCTGCTGGTCACCGTTCATGCTTTTTTCCAACATGATGGCAACGCCGGTAGCATTTTCAAAAACCTCCAGGCGTTTTTCTTCGGTGTTAATCTTGAAGTCGCGATAGATTCTGATCATATCGTCAACACTGCAGCTACAGTCATAATTATTTTGTACGAAATCTGCACAGGCAGCAGGCGACATATGAAGATTGGCGCACAGAGCCTGCAAGGTCAGATTCTCCAAAACAATATCCTCCGAAATTTTTTCGAAGCGCCCGGCCTTTTGCTGCACCTTCTCATGAATCTCCTTTAAAATTCCCTGTACCTTAATACTTTTTGTTTCCAGCATTATGCTTCCTCCTAATTCTTAGATTGTATAAATATCGCCTTCCTCAGGAAACACTACCTGAGTACGGCATTGGGCATCACGCATGAGCTCCTGCTCCACGGTGTGACCATAATAGCCATCGGCACAATGCACCAGATAGGCCTGACGTGGATTCAGCCTGCGAATGAAGCTAAGCATTTCCCCGTAGTCCTCATGCAGCGTATAGGCATTGCCAAAAATACGATAACGCCAGCTTACCTGCTCCTTGCGCTTGGTACCGATAACAACGTGGGGATGTGCTGCACCGGCATAAAAGCTGCTGTAGTTGTTTTGCTGCAGTACCGGCAGCTGCAGGCTTTCCATCACATGCACGGCGGCCATGACCTCCGGCTCAAGATAGATTGGATAAACCTGCCCGCTCTGCTCCATCTCGCGGTTGAGCGCCATTAAGAGCTCCAGCACTCTGCCGGGGTCAAAGGCCTGCAGATAAACAGATTGCCCATAGCGCAGGTTGCTCATAACTTCACTGATGCGCTGTGGAAGTGTGTTCTTTTCACGAACACTGTAGGGCTGCTTGGCATGCAGTGCGCACATCAGCAGTACGTCTACCTCCAGGTCATCTGGCAGCCAGCAGCCATCAAGGCCGAAAGCTGATTGCAATGAGTAGTCACCAGTGTAGAGAATTTTGCGGCCTGCATATTCAAACAGTGTCATCATAGCGCCGGGGATATGCCCCGCCGGAAAAAAGGTGACTGTGTAATCACGCTGCTTGATTTTTTGCAGGTAATTGACAGGCGCAACGTTGCTTAACAAACGCGAAGCTTCGACTGCTCCCGTCTGACTGCTATTGGCAATCAGACGGTATTCGGCAAGCTGCTTTGTCTGCAGTGTCATGTAAACGGAAGCCTGAGGTGCCATCTGCATGAGCTGCGGCAGGTAGCCGACATGGTCGGTGTGCGCATGAGAGATGTAAACGTGGTCAAGCTGCTGCATGCTTTCCATGAATTGCGAGGTAAGCAGGCTGCGAAAATCCGGGGAACAAGTTGCTCCGTTGATGCGCTGAAGGCCACAATCGAGCAGGATGTTACTCTGTCCCAGACGCAGGTAGTAGCAGCTACGGCCTACGCTTTGAGCGCCTCCCAAGGGCATAAAATAGATATCTTTTTGTCGCATGTCTTCCTCCTTTCTGTTTGCTGATATCAGTATAGCAAGTGACAGTGACAGTTTCTGTCTATCATTGCTTTTGTGATATTTTTTATTTCAACATGATTATACTTTGAAGGATTTAAAATATCATGGAAAAAAAGGTGCGTGCATTGCTGAACCTCTGATGTGCTAAGGCCATATTTTTTCTTCCTTCACTATTTATATCTGCAGTATTTTTGCCAAAGCGGCACGGAACAGGAAATATTTTTTATTTTTTTGTGCTTAAGAAGCTAATAGCTAATTTTTAGCAACTGAAGAAACAGCGCGTAAATTTGCGCAACAAAAAAAGCCTTAGCCGCAGCCAAAGCTTTACCATTGCTCTATGTATTTTTTTACAGCAGCATAATATGGGCACGCCAACCAAACTGTTGCATTAATCATTGCATTACCGGAAGCTGGCGCAAAAAAAAAGCGCTGCCTTCCGGCAGCGCCCCTTAGTCCAAAGCACTCAAAGCTTCGCAACAGCATTCCCATCAAAAACCTTCGCCAACAGCGCCTTCGCCTCAGCCTTGACCTCATCATCAATATAACCCTGTACCTTCAGCATTGCAAAGCTGATTGCCACAAGATCATCGCTATAGCCCAGCACCGGCGTCAAATCCGGAATAAAATCCAACGGAGAAATCAAATACCCTAAGGCGCCCATAATCAACGCCTTATCCTTCGCAGGAACCTCCGGCTTTTGCAGTACGCACCACAGCTGAGCAACCTTATACAGCAGCTCCAGGCCTATATGAGCACCAAACTTACTGATCTTGTGCAGTAAATCCTCCTCGCTGTAGTTGTCAGCATACTTACGCAGCTCGTTCTCATTGATTTTCTTTTTGTCAAAGTCTTTGTCTTCTGTCATTTGCTCCACTCTTTCCTGACCGTGGACGAATGCTTAGCGCATGTTGATGAATTGCAGGTCTACGCCAAAATCGCCAGCCTTCAGCAGTTGGATAACAGCCTGCAGGTCATCCTTCTTCGCACCCGCAACACGTACCTGGTCATCCTGAATCTGAGCAGTTACCTTCAGCTTGGAAGCCTTGATAGCTGCCACGATTTTTTTGCCGTTCTCTTTGGAAATACCCTGTTGGATTTCCAGAGATTGACGTACAGTACCCTTTGCAGCCGGCTCAATCTTTCCCGGAACCAGGCAACGCAGAGGAATACCGCGTTTTGCCATCTTTTGACGCAGCATATCTAAAATTGCGCCCAGCTTGTATTCGTCCTCAGCTGCAATTTTTACTTCCTTCTCACCGAGCTCGATGGAAGCATTGCTGCCGCGGAAATCATAACGCTGGTCAATCTCTTTTTTAACCTGATTAACAGCGTTATCCATCTCCTGCATATCAACTTGGGAAACAACGTCAAAGGAACTATCTTTTGCCATTATTATTATCCTCCTAAAATGTAGCTAAAGTTTATCATGCCTAATTATATCAAAGAAAACGCTTTAATGCCAGTAAAAGTACATTAACCGGCAATTTTGCTTATTTGCCGGCATTCTTACCGTGCATATAAGCATGCTCCTGGCTCAGCTCCTGCAAAAGCTGCAGGCCGCTCCAGGTACAGTTGGTGGGGGTCAGCATCGCCTTCAGCGCCACCTGACGCAGCTTGCCCTTTTTAACGGCAGCCAACAGTCTGTCCAAGTCCTGACGGCTGAAGCCGCACATGAGCAGCATTTCCTCCTGCCCCTCGTCACCGCTGTAAAGCTCTTCTACAGACGCCACCTCGGGCAAGCCTGCCAGATAGCCGACAGGCTGCAGCAGCTCTTTGCGCGCCACGGCGCGCAGCTGCGCCCGCAACATCATGCAAATCAGCTTCAGCGCCTGCAAGCGCTCCGGCGTAAAATTATAGGCTAAAATTATTTTTTGCATATGATTCTCCTATCTCAAGCAAACAAATCAATCTGGTTATTTTCCGGCAAATCGCCCAAAACGCCCATGTCTGCCAGCTTTTCGATAACACTCTTGTTGACACCGGAGCGCTGGCGCAAATCCTCCTGAGAGATAAACGGCCGGTTGATGTCCCTCGCCGCAGCAATGCTTTTGGCAGCGTTTTCACCTACACCGCCCAAAGCAGCCAAGGGCGGACGCAGGCCGTTTTCCGTAACCAGGAATTTAATCGGGTCCGACTTATACAAATCCATCTTATCAAAGCTCAGACCGCGCTCCAGCATCTCATTAACCAGCTCCAGATAAGTAACCGTTGTTTTATCCAGCGGCGAAGCCTTAAAGCCCTGCTGGTAAACATTCTTGATAAAATTCTTCACATAAGCCTTACCCTTGGAAACATGGGTATAATCAAAATCCTTGGCACGTACCGTAAAGTACGCTGCATAAAACTCCTTAGGGTAATGCACCTTGCAATAGGCAATGCGGTACGCCATCAAAACGTACGCAACGGCGTGCGCCTTCGGGAACAGATACTGTACCTTTTCGCAGGACTTGATATACCATTCTGGAATATTTACCGCACGCATAGCCTCGAGCATTTTCGGCTCCAGACCTTTTTTCGCCGCCTTGCCCTTACGCACGTGCTCCATCGTCTTAAACGCCAGACTGGGCTCTACGCCCTTGGAAATAAGGTGCGTCATAACGTCGTCACGCGTAGAGATAGTTTCGGCAACAGGCTTGCCTTCCTTAATCAAATCCTGCGCATTGTTCAGCCATACGTCAGTACCGTGCGAATAACCGGATACACGCACAACCTCACTGAATTTCTTCGGCTGTACGTCGCTAATCATCTGACGTACAAACTTGGTACCGCATTCCGGGATACCGAAAGTGCCGACGGCACTGTCAATCTGCTCCGGCGTAACGCCGAGCGATGTTGTATCCTGGAAGATACGCATTGTTGCCTCATCGCCCACAGGAATCTTCTTGGGATCAAAGTTGGGATCTACATCCTCCTGCAGATATTTTTCCAACATCTTCAGAACCATCGGATCATCGTGGCCCAGAATATCCAGCTTAACCAGACGGTCATTGATGCTGTGATAATCGTAGTGAGTAGTAATCGTAGTGCCATCCTTATCATCGGCAGGACGGTTCATCGGCGTAATATAATGGATATCCATATTACGCGGCACAACCATGATGCCGCCGGGATGCTGGCCCGTAGTGCGCTTGATGCCGGCAAAGCCTTCAACCAGCGCTGCCACATGCGCAGGATGCACATGCAGATTCTTGGCCTCGTAATATTTTCTGATAAAGCCTATCGCCGTTTTGTTGGCGATGGTAGCAATAGTACCGGCGCGGCAAACATTGTCGCGGCCGAAAAGCTCCTCGGTGTACTTGTGCGCCACACTCTGGTCGGACATAGCGGACGGATCATCGGGATCAATACCGCCGGAGAAGTTCAAATCGATATCAGGAACCTTATCACCATGGAAGCCCAGGAAAACCGCAAACGGGATATCGTGACCGTCGCGCAGCATTCTGGTGCCGCATTCGGGGCAATCCTTCGGCGGCAGGTCAAAGCCGCTGTCGACCTCATTGTTCATAAAGAATTCGCTGTGACGGCAATGCGGACAGCGGTAATGCGGCTTCAGCGCATTAACCTCGGTAATATCCAGCATCGTAGCAACAAAAGACGAGCCTACACTGCCACGCGAGCCTACCAAGTAACCGCGGTCGATAGAATGCTTAACCAGCTTATGCGCAATGTAATACAATACGGAGAAGCCGTGGCCGATAATAGCATCCAACTCCATCTTTAAGCGGTCCTCAACAATCTGCGGCAGCGTTTCTCCGTACCATTCATGCGCCTTGGCATAGGACAAATCACGCACGGCATCCTCCGCACCGGGAATAGAAGGTGAATACAGCTGGTCGCGGTCGGGAACAGGCTTAATACGTTCAATCATATCCGCAATCTTATTGGTATTGGTAACAACAACCTCGTAGGCTGCCTCCTCGCCCAAATAAGAGAACTCCTCGAGCATCTCCTCCGTAGTGTGCAAGTACAGCGGCGGCTGCAAATCCGCATCCTTGTAGCCCTGACCGGCCTGCAGAATCGCACGCAGCTGTGCATCCTCAGGATTGAGGAAATGCACGTCGCAGGTTGCTACAGTAAGCTTGCCCAAGCGCTTGCCAAGCTCATAGATTTTGCGGTTATGCTCCCGCAAATCTTCCTCCGTGCAGTAATTTTCACGTACTAAAAACTGGTTATTGCCCGTAGGCTGGATTTCCAGATAATCATAGAAACCGGCGATTTCCTCCAGCTCCTCATCACTCGCACCTAAGCGCACAGCACGATAAAGCTCGCCTGCCTCGCAGGCCGAGCCGAGAATCAGACCTTCACGATGCTCCTCGATAACGGCGCGTGGCAGCAACGGACGTTTATTCAGATAACGCAAGTGGCTGATAGTAACGAGCTGGTACAGGTTACGCAGACCAACCTCATTCTTCGCCAGAATAATAATATGATGGCTGCTGATTTTGCTTTTGCCCTTAGTCGCAGCATCAGGATTTTCCGTATCAACAGCATCGTCCTTCGTCTTGCGGTCGCTGATAAGATAGCCCTCCATGCCGAAAATCAGCTTCAGGTCACTGCCCTCCGCCGCATCAAAGCAGAACGGAAAGGCCTGCACTACGCCATGATCGGTAATCGCCAAAGCCTTGTGGCCCCAACGGATAGCCTGCTTTACAAGTCCCTCCATCGGCGTCAGGCCATCAAGCTTACTCATCTTCGTATGGCAATGCAGCTCAACCCTCTTGACCTCAGCATTATCCATGCGCTCCTCCTTGGCATCGAGCTTCATAATGCCGCGAGGCACCATGCACATCTCGTCAAAGGCAAAGCGGTCGGGGGCAACATCACCCTGCAGACGCAGGCGCATACCGGGCTTCAGCAGATTTTTAAACTCATTGCATTCCTTACGCGGGTCGCCGCCGTCGCGCTTGTCAAAGCGTAGCTTAACGAAAATACCGCCGGTATCATCACTCACGTTAAAGGTCAGGACAATGGAGCCGACGCGCGTTTCCTTATCAATAAAGGTCTGCAGCGCGCCATCCTTATCCAGGCTTTTGACAAAGGTACCTTCAATAACAACGTTGCGCTCTTCCTCAGTCACGGTATCCAGCTTACGCGGTGTGCCCTTGATTTTTTTGCCCCACAGCTGTCCGTCTGCCTTCTTTTCACCGTATAAGGCAGCCATCGCCTGCAGGTAATCAGGATCAGCCTCAGGATTATTGTAGGATGCTTCACAAGGAGGCTCCGGTGGCATCGTTTCGCCAATATCAATATTGGGAGGCTCAGGCGGCAGAGGAATTTCCTCCGGCAACGGTTCTCCAGTGCAATCGGTAATTTCTACCTCTAGCTGCGGCTCACGCTGCATCATCTGGCATTTGGAGCCATCGCCGTCGCAAATCATATCTACGCTTTGCAAAGAAAAAGCGGCTGCAAGCTGCTGCGCCGCCTTCTGAATCAAACCGCCGGTAAGATGGGCGGCGCAGCTAAAGTGCACCTCCCACTGACAGGCAGACTCGTCTACACAAATCTGATTAATATGCATCAGCTTCAGCTGCATCAGTTCCACCGGGGAAAAGGTCAGCGAAGCCAAAAAACTATAAAATTTTTCTTCATCAGGAATCAGGCAATATTTTTTATTCACATTAAATCCTTTCCTAATAATGACGGAAGAAATTGTTGGTAGGGATTATATAGTAACGCAGATGGCGTGCTATCTTCCTCTGTTTTTCTGAGATAAGCTAGAGTGCGTCAGATGCTAGGCGCGGATGCCGACGGCGTACTTTTAGTACGTCGAGGCGACGCAACAACGCAGATGGCGTGCTATTGCTTATCTCCCTTATCGCATGTTTTCGACACCAACCACACCCTCAATCCCCTGCAACCCTCTTACCAAATCTCCACCATCGGGCGCAGTTTTGCCAAGCTTCAGAAAGACCTCCAGCACCAGACGATTCTTTTCCTTATCGCGCTTTACGTTCAGCGATTTTACCTGTACGCCGTTAAGGGACAGATAACCGGTAACATCGGTTATGGCACCAGAGCGATTGGTAGTAATGATGCGGACAAACTGGCGGTCGCTGCGGTTGTTGGCAGCAAAGCGCTTTTCCCAGGTATGAAAGGTAACAAGAGTTATCATGGTGATAATGGTTGCCACACTGCTGAGGAAGTACATACCGCTGCCGGCAGCAAGGCCGATTGCAGAAACCATCCACAGGCTGGCAGCAGTTGTCAGGCCGCGAATAGTTAAACCCTCATGCAGAATAGTGCCTGCGCCGAGAAAGCCGATGCCGCTGACAACCTGAGCAGCAATACGAGCTGAGTCACGGCGTTGGCCGATATCCTCCTCCAGCTTGGCAGTCTGAGGATAGACATCATCAAAGCCGTAAAGCGAAACAAGCATAAACAGCGCCGAGCCCACGCACACAAGAATATGCGTACGGAAACCGGCAGGACGGTCACCACTGCCTCTTTCTATACCGACAATACCGCCGAGAATTGCAGCAACAACCAGCCTGATAACCATAACAACCTCTTTGTTATGCAAAAAAGAAGTATTAATCAAATCCATGCCAGTATCACCTCACAGCTTCCGTTCCCTCTGCCTGCGCCGGGCGCAGACACGGGAACTGAGTTATTTTTACAGCTTTTGCAGCATCTCCCTGATAGCAGTGATATAATCACCGTCCAGCGGCAGCATGCTTACTTCACCGGTCTTACGAACTTTTACTTCCAGCTCGCCGGTCTGCAGAGTCTTAGGACCTACAACTACGCGCAGCGGATAGCCGATTAAATCTGCGTCCTTGAATTTTACGCCCGGACGCTCCTTGCGGTCGTCGATAACAACCTCAACGCCTGCTTTGTGCAGCTCGTTATAGATTTCCTCAGCCTTAGCAAAGGATGCTTCATCCTTTACGTTTACAGGTACAACAAGCACTTCATACGGAGCGATAGCAACAGGCCAGATCATACCGTCGGCATCATGGCTCTGTTCAACGCAGGCAGCCATAGTACGGCCTACGCCGATACCGTAGCAGCCCATTACCATCGGCTGCTCTTTGCCGTTTTCATCCAGATAGGTGCATTTCATAGCTGCGCTGTATTTGGTGTGCAACTTGAATACCTGACCTGCTTCAATGCCGCGAGCCTTAGCAATCGGAGCGCCGCAGTGCGGGCAGGGATCGCCTTCAGCCATCAGACGGATATCGGCAACGTAGGTCGGAGTGAAGTCACGTCCCGGGTTAGCGTTGATGTAGTGGAAGCCTTCATGGTTAGCACCACAGCAAACATTGTGCATATTCATAACGGTTGCATCGCAAACGATAATAACCTTTTCAGGGTCAAGGCCTACAGGGCCCATGTAACCGCCGACAGTGCCTGCCTTAGCCAACAGCTCTGCCTCAGCCATTTCCAGCTCAACTGCGCCTACGGTGTTTTGTACTTTGGTTTCGTTAACCTCGTGGTCACCGCGAACAAAGCACAGTACCAGGCCTTTTTCGCATTGGTAAGCAACAGCCTTTACGGATTTTTCAATCGGAGCGTTGAGGAAAGCGCAAACGTCGGCAATAGTCTTGCAGTTCGGAGTTTCAACCTCGCTCAGCTCCTGCATTTCTTCTGCCGGAGCCTCTATCGGATACAGCTCTGCCTTTTCGATATCGGCAGCGTAATCACATTTGGTGCAGTAGGTAATTTCTGCTTCACCGCTGTCTGCCAGCACCATGAACTCATGGCTGCCGGTACCGCCGATAGCACCGCTGTCTGCTTCTACCGGACGGAAGTTCAGACCGCAGCGGGTAAAGATTTTGTCATAAGCATCATACATAGCCTTATAGGAAACGTCCAGACCTGCTTCATCACGGTCGAAGGAATAGCCATCCTTCATGATGAAGTCACGGCTGCGCATCAGGCCGAAGCGCGGACGACGTTCGTCACGGAATTTGTCCTGAATCTGGTACAGGTTCAGCGGCAGCTGACGATAGGAACGCACATCGTTCTTAACCAGGGTAGTAACCATTTCCTCATGGGTAGGACCAAGGCAGTATTCATGACCGTGACGGTCCTTCAAGCGTACCATTTCTGCGCCGTAAGCGTCCCAACGGCCGCTTTCCTTCCAGATTTCTGCCGGCTGCATAATCGGCATCATGATTTCCTGGCAGCCTGCATGGTCCATCTCTTCGCGGATAATATTTTCGATTTTTTTAATAACACGCCAAGCCAGCGGCAGATAGGTGTACATGCCATTGGTGGATTTACGCATAAAACCGGCACGCAGCAACAGCTGATGGCTCGGGATTTCAGCCTCGGACGGAACCTCACGCAGAGTGGGTGCATACATTTTAGAAACTTTCATTAACGGGATACCTTCCTCTCAAGTAAAATTTTATCTATTTCAGCAAAAAGCTCGCTTACAAGCTGCTCTTCGGGAACCTTGCGCAGGATTTCGCCCTTGCGGAAAACAAGTCCCTCGCCGATGCCGCCGGCAATGCCGACGTCAGCCTCACGCGCTTCACCGGGTCCGTTGACCACACATCCCATAACGGCAACCGTAATGGGTTCTTCAACATCCGCCAGACGGCGTTCAACCTCCAGCGCCAGCTTTTCCAGACTGATGCGGGTGCGTCCGCAGGTCGGGCAGCTGATTAAAGTAGGTCCGTGCTCACGCAGTCCCAAGGACTTCAGAATATCATAAGCCACACGCACCTCGTTTACCGGGTCACCGGTCAGCGAAACGCGAATAGTATCGCCGATGCCTTCGGCAAGCAGCGTACCGATGCCTACTGCGGATTTGATAATACCGCTGTTGACGGTGCCTGCCTCCGTAATGCCGACATGCAACGGATAATCACACTGCGCTGCCATCAGACGATAAGCCTCCAGTGTCAGCGGCACATCGTGTGCCTTGAGCGAAATCTTAATGTTACGGTAATCCATCGCTTCGAGAATGCGGACGTGGCGCCAAGCCGCCTCCACAAGAGCCTTCGCGGTTGGATGGCCGTATTTTTCCAGCAAATTCTTCGGCAGGGAGCCGGCGTTAACACCGATGCGGATAGGAATATTGCGTTCCTTCGCTGCTTCCACCACAGCGCGCACCTTCTCCTCGCCGCCGATATTGCCGGGGTTTAAGCGCAGGCCGTCAACGCCTGCTTCAATCGCTGCCAAAGCCAGCTTATAATCAAAATGAATATCGGCAATGACAGGAATCGGACTTTCCTTACAAATTGTTTTCAGGCCCTCCGCCGCTGCCATATCAGGCACGGCACAGCGGATAATATCACAGCCTGCATCTGCCAGACGCTGAATCTGCTCCAAGGTTGCAGCAGCATCGTCTGTATGTGTGTTAGTCATAGACTGAACGGCAATCGGAGCATCGCCGCCCACAGCCACGCTGCCTACATGCAGCTGACGGGTTTTTCTACGTTCTATCACTTTCGTTCACCTCTTAACGTGTTATATCCTTAAAGGTGGAAAATACTGTCAGCGCTAAAATCAGCGCAATACCAACCATCTGGATGTTTGTCATAGCCCTGCTGCCGAGCGGTTTACCGCGCAGGCCTTCCAAAAGCAGCAGTACAAAGTGTCCGCCGTCCAGTGCCGGCAGCGGCAGCAGGTTGATAACGCCCAGGTTGATGCTCAAAAAGGCAACAAAGGTAATCAACGGCAGCATGCCCTTTTCCGCCACCTGACCGGCCATCTGCGCCACACCGATAGGACCGGCCACCTCAGCCGGAGCCTTACCGGAAACAATCTTGTACAGGCCGTTCAGCATAGAAACGATAATATTTTTGGTATATACGCAGCCTTCTTTTATTGAGCCGAAAAAGCCCAGGCTGACCTTGTTAAACTTGGGGCTGATGCCGATTAAGGGACGGCCTGCCTCTCTGTCATACACGGGAGTCATGGTGTAGCTTTTTACAGCGCCCTGGCTTTCTGCTGTCAGCGTTACCGGATTAGTACCGCTGGCACGCAAATTGGTAACAACCTCAGTCCAGGTAGCAACAGGCTTATTGTTAATCGTCAGAATGCGGTCGCCGTTACGCAGTCCCGCTCTTTCCGCAGCCATGCCGTCTACAACAGAGCCCAGGATTGGTTCGTTCACCAGCTCCTGTCTGCCCTCCAGCATAAAAATGCCGCTAAAAAGAATAATAGGCAACAGGAAATTCATCAGCGCACCTGCCAGAATAACCAGCATTCTGGAGGGAATCGGCTTAGATTTAAAGGTTCCCGGTTCAGGCGGATCGTCAGGATCCATACCTGCGATTTTATTATAGCCACCCAGAGGAATAGCCCGCAGGCTGTACAGAGTATCGCCGTCCTTTTGCTGATACAACTTAGGACCAAAGCCGATGGCAAATTCATCAACACGCATACCTGTGAGCTTCGCCGTAATAAAATGACCGAATTCATGTACCGTAACCAGCACACCAAAAACAAAAACAGCGGCTAATATTGTTAGCATTTTACCTCCTTACGATAGTCGGCAAGCTTTGCCGGCCTTCAGTCTATAATTTAGCAATAACCACTTGGGCAGCAGCACGCGCCCAGGCATCCGTTGCTTCAATATCCTCCAGCTGCGGACGCAGAACATTGTTATGCTGCGCTGTAACCGTAGCAGTGATATAAGGGATATCCAAATATTTAATTTTGCCTGCCAAAAAGGCATATACAGCCTCCTCGTTGGCAGCATTAAAGGCACAGGGCAGAGTGCCGCCGGCCTTACCGCAGTCAATAGCAATCTTCAAGGAAGGAAATGCTTCTAAATCAGGTGCTTCAAAGGTAAGGTTACCCGCAGCAACAAGATCAAGCTGTTCAAAGCTGTAATCATAGCGCTCCGGCCAGCTCAAAGCGAACTGAATCGGCAGACGCATATCAGGCACACCCAGTTGGGCAATCACACTGCCGTCGCAAAATTCTACCAGACTGTGTACGATGCTCTGCGGATGCACAACGACCGCAATTTTATCATAAGGCATATCAAACAGCCAATGTGCCTCCATAACCTCCAGGCCCTTATTGGCCAATGTAGAGGAATCAAGCGTTACCTTCTGTCCCATGCTCCAATTTGGGTGATTGAGGCATTGCTCGAGGGTAACATTTTCCAGCTCACTGCGTTTTTTGCTGCGGAACGGGCCGCCGCTCGCCGTAATAATCAGGCGCTTGACTTCCTTTTCCGTACTGCCGCGCAGAGATTGGAAAATAGCGCTGTGCTCACTGTCCACAGGAGTCAGGCTTACACCATGCTTACGCACAGCCTCCATAACAATGCTGCCGGCAGCAACAAGCGTTTCCTTATTAGCCAGCGCAATGTTCTTGCCGCAGGCAATAGCAGCCAACGTCGGGCGCAGGCCGGCATAGCCTACCATAGAACCGAGAACGGTATCCGCTCCCTCGTAGGTAGCAGCAGCCAGAAGACCTTCCTCCCCGGCTAAGATTTCCGTCTTGCCGTGATAGCGGTCAGCCAAACGTTTAGCAGCGTCCTTATCCGTCAAAACGGCAATATCAGGCTCAAACTGCTTAATCTGCTGCTCCAAAAGCTCATCGCTTTTATGCGCAGCCAACGCGCGTACCTTCAGCTTTTCAGGATTGGCAGCAGCAACCTCCAGGGTCTGACGGCCGATAGAGCCTGTACTGCCCAAAATAGAAATATTCTTCATTTGCTATCCTCTATTCTTGAAACATAGATAAAGCGCTGATAATCATCAGCAGATAATACACAACCGGTGCCGTAAACAGCAGACTGTCGAAACGGTCCAGCACACCGCCGTGACCGGGGAAAATTTTACCGGAATCCTTGATATCAAAGCTGCGTTTGACAATGGATTCGATCAAATCGCCGACCGGAGCAAAAATTGCCACCGCCAGCGCCACTGCCACAGCATGCCACAGGGCAATGCCCAAGCAGATAATGCACAGAAACAGTACAGTCACAAAGCAGCCGACAAAGCCGCAGACAGCGCCCTCAAAGGATTTCTTCGGGCTGACGCTGCAGAATGGAGTCTTGCCGAAGGCACGGCCGAAGAAATATGCAAAGGTATCGCTGGCCCAAGTGCCCAAAAGCACAATCCACAGGCAGATTTCGCCGTACTCAAATACACGGAAGCCCAAATCGATATGCGGACCGCCGTCAAAGGTGCGCAGCAGAATAATGTGCGCAAACAAAAGACCGCAGTACAGCATACCCCAGGCAGTAAGCGCACTGTTTTCTGCCCAATGCTGCTCACCTCGGTTGCAATGCAGCCACAGGCCCTCAATTGTACTGAAAATGAAGAACAGCGCTGTGAGCATCACAATAAATGCCAGCGTATAAACGCCCTCCAGCTCAAAATAATAGCCTGCACCGGCAACCAGCACCATCAGCAGTGCGCCAACGCCACCGGTCAGCGTGTAGGCATGATAGCCCTTGTTCTCCACCATCTTGTGGTATTCGTACCAGGCAACAGCAGCCAAAACAGCAACAGCAGCATTAAAAAACATGCCACCCTTAGTGATAATGCCGACTGCCGCAATAATACCGATTACACCGGTAATAATACGTGTTAACATAGTTAAAATACATCCTTCTTTGAATTATAAAATTGATTGGAGCCCTGACAAAGTATATGGCGTCTTACCGGCTGACTAAACCGCCGAAACGGCGCTCGCGCCCTTGATAAGCCAAAATTGCCTCCACCAGATGATCCGGCGTAAACTCCGGCCAGTACACCTTGGTCGTCCAGATTTCCGCATAAGCAATCTGCCAGAGTAAAAAGTTGCTGATACGTAAATCACCGCCCGGACGGATAAGCAGATCCGGCGCAGGCAGGCCCTTGGTATACAAATGGTTTTCAATCACATTATTATCTATATCGTCTACGGCAAGAGTACCGTTGGCAGCTTCTGCCGCAATGGTACGCACAGCATGCAGGATTTCTGCCTGTCCGCCGTAGTTTATAGCCAAATTCAAAATAATACCGGTGTTGTTTTTCGTTGCCTCTATTGCGTGCTCCATCTTCTGCTGCACAATCTCAGGCAGACCTTTACGCGAGCCGATAAAACGCACCTGTACGTTATTTTCGTTAAATTCGTCAATCTCATTGGTCAGGTAACGGCTCAAAAGCTCCATGATGAAGTTTACTTCCGTCACCGGACGCTTCCAGTTTTCGGTTGAAAATGCATAAGCACTGATAACCTTAACTCCCAGCTTATCAGCTGCTCTGACAATAGTTTTCAGTGTTTCTGCTCCGGCCTGATGGCCAAAGGTACGCACCTTGCCCTGAGCCTTAGCCCAGCGACCGTTACCATCCATAATAATAGCAATATGCTGAGGAATATTCTGCATATCCAGATCCTCAGTATGCATTACGATATTATTCTTAGTCTTATTTTTTGTTTGAAACAAGCCTCTAAACACAAGCATCAAGCCTTTCGCTAAAATTTGTAACTTGCTTTTAGTTTTCTTTACTTTTTTCCATGATTAAAGAAGAGGCGAGCCTCCCCCTTGCGGGAGGCCGCCTTCCTGATTTTGCATTGCAGTCTTGAATTACTCGATAGCGCCAACCGGGCAGCTAGCAGCGCAAGCGCCGCATTCTACGCAGTCTTCACCGATTTCATATTTGCCGTCAACTTCAGTAATAGCGCCAACGGGGCAGGTAGCAGCACAAGTACCGCAGCCTACGCAAGAATCCTTATCAATTTTCAGAGCCATTCGTCGCACCTCCTTCCTTATCTATACACAATGGTAAGAGCTAATCTATTAGCAGACAACTGCTGTTGTCTTACTACATATCTGCGCACCTCGCGCCCTTCAAAGTCTGCCTCGCTTGCACGTGGCGGCAGCAGAGGCTGCACCTCATAGGTGCAGCCTGCGGCCTCCAGGCGACGGACAGCCTCCTGGAGAGGCAGTGCCAAAACCTGTGGAATTTCCATTATACTTCCATTACTTCTTTTTCTTTGTTAGCAGCTGCAGCATCGATTTCTTTCATAACCTTATCTGTCAGCTTCTGTACCTTTTCAGTACCCTTCTTAGCCTCGTCCTCGGTGATTTCCTTAGCCTTTTCGGTCTTTTTGATAGCATCGTTGGCATCACGGCGCAAGTTGCGGACTACAACACGGTATTCCTCGGCTTTTTTATGTACAACCTTAACCAGATCCTTACGGCGTTCTTCTGTCAGCTGTGGCAGGTTCAGACGAATGCAGATACCATCGCTGTTCGGGTTCAGACCGAGATCAGATTTCATAATTGCTTTTTCGATATCCTTCAGAATGTTTTTCTCCCACGGTTGAATAACAATCATACGCGGTTCCGGTACGGTTACGCTTGCCACCTGAGTCACAGGTGTCGGGGAACCGTAGTAATCAACCATAACCTTCTCCAGCAGAGAGGGAGTTGCACGACCAGCACGCAGGCTTGCCAGATCCACACGCAGAGCAGCAACGGATTTTTCCATCTTGCTCTCGATACCGCTGATAATTTCATTAACTGTTGCCATTATTCCTTACCTCCCACCAGGGTACCAATTTTTTCGCCTGCAGCAGCACGCAGAATGTTACCCGGTTCATCAATATTAAATACTACAATAGGAATGTTGTTATCCATGCACAGGCTGATTGCAGTGGAATCCATTACGCTGAGATGACGTTTGATAACCTCGATGTAAGGCAGCTCATCAAATTTCTTCGCATCCGGATTAACTGCCGGATCGCTGTCATAAACACCATCTACGCCTTTTTTAGCCATCAGGATAGCATCTGCTTCGATTTCCGCAGCACGCAGAGCAGCGGTGGTATCGGTGGAGAAATAGGGGTTACCGGTACCTGCGGCAAAAATAACGACTCTTGCTTTTTCCATATGGCGGATAGCACGGCGACGAATGTAGGGTTCTGCAATCTGACGCATTTCAATAGCGGTCTGCACACGGGTCGGAACCTCTAAGTTTTCCAAAGCATCCTGCAACGCCAAAGAGTTGATAACGGTTGCCAGCATTCCCATGTAGTCAGCAGTAGCACGGTCCATGCCTTTGTTGCTGCCGCTGAGTCCGCGCCAGAAGTTACCGCCGCCGTTAACGATAGCAACCTCTACCCCTGTCTCAACTACAGCCTTGATTTGCTTGGCCAAGGCATATACTACTGTCGGATCAATGCCAAAGCCTTTTTCACCGGCCAGGGCTTCACCACTAAGCTTTAAAACTACACGTTTGAATTTCTTAAGTTCTGTCACGATAGCGACCTCCCATTTTTTTACTTATTCCTATACTCTATTCAATAATTATACCAAAAATACCTGCTTTATTCTACCAAAAATTTTATGAAGAATTAGCGAAAGAAATTCCCCGGCTAATCTGACCATAGATAATTTTTCTGTTCTGGCAATATTATTATAACCAAACAGAGATATAATAGTTTTTATCATCTTATAAAGAGGGGAATGTTTATATGGAACATATAGAACGTAACGCACAAAAAAGTAACGCCACCCTGGCAATCTGCATCACCGCACTGTTTATGGCGCTCAATATTATGATGAGCTCCTTCGGTCTTCCGGTACCGGGCGGCCATTTATATCTCAATGATGTTATCATCTGCACGGCAGCAATTCTGCTGGACAACCCCAAGGCTGCCTTCATCGTCGGCGGCGTTGGTGCCTTCTTGGGCGATTTATTCTTCTACCCGACACCGATGTTCGTTTCTCTGGTTACTCACGGCATTCAGGCTGTTGTCATCTGCCTCTTGGCACACCGCGGTGGCAAGGTAAGCTTCAAGGGCGCTGCTCTCGGCGTAATTTTGGGCGCTGTCATCATGGTTGTAGGTTATTCTCTGGGACGTGCCTTTATTTACAGCACACCGCACTACGCTTATATCAAGCTGCCCTACCAGATTCTGCAGGCAGCAGTCGGCGCTGTCGGCGGCCTGGTGCTTTGCTTCAAGGCCGGTCTGCTGGAGCGCTTCGACAAAATATTCCGCAAATAATTTTTTACCGCTAACACAAAAGCTGTTGTACGCAAGCAAACGTACAACAGCTTTTTTATTTGTGTCTGCCTGCTGCCCCGTCAAACAACCTTGGCAGCAGACCAATCGCAATATTTTGTTTTTGCAATCACAGTGCATCCTTAAACACGCTGCCGCCGATAAATTCGCGCAGGATAGAGTTATTGGGAATAACCTCATCCTCCAACGGCTTAACGTAGCTTAAAATGTTCAGCAGACGGCGCGCAGTAGTATAGGCCATGCCTGCGGACTGCGGTACAGCACGCAGCAGCGGCTCCGCATATTTTTTCAGTACAGCAAATTCGTAAATCAGCGTAGTATTGAAAATAATATCGGCACTGCTCTGATACGGGAAGATATATTTTTCTTCACCCTCACGCACGTCGGACCAGGTTTTCAGCGTAGTTTCCGCATCATGCGAACGGAACTGACTGTCGCGCACCATGCGGCGCAGCAGACGCATATCGGTAGTACGGATGCGGTTGTACTCGTCAAAGGACATGGGCGTCAGCGCACTGACGTAAATTTTAATTTTATGTTCCACCGGTACGGACGGTGTCAGCTTTTCGTTCAGGCCGTGGATGCCTTCGATAACCAGCACGGAATTTTCCTGTAGCTGCAGCTCATTACCACGATATTCACGGCAGCCGGTACGGAAATTGTACTTGGGCATTTTGACCTTTTCACCTGCCAGCAGACGCTGCAAATGATCGTTGAACAGCTCCAGGTCGATAGCCTCCAGGCATTCAAAATCATAGCTGCCGTCAGCCTTACGCGGTGAATCTACACGGTTTTTATAATAATCGTCCATGGAAATGGCAATCGGACGCAGGCCGTTTACAGCCATCTGAATGCTCAGACGCTGTGCCGTAGAGGTCTTGCCGGAAGAGGACGGACCTGCAATCAGCACCAGCTTCAGCTCATGGTGACTTGCCAGAATATCGGCAATATTAGCCAGCTTCTTTTCATGCAGCGCTTCCGCTACCTGAATAATCTTTTCTGCATAGCCTAAATCAATAATTTTATTGAGCTTGCCAACAGTATTGCAATGAATCATGGCAGACCATTCTTCTGCCTCCTGATAGGCATCGTTAAGGCGCGGCTGGTCTACAAAGGGCGGCAGCACCTGCCAGTTGCCGTCATCAGGGTAATTGATAATCACACCATCAGCATACGGCAGCAGCTCAAAATGCGGCACATAGCCGGCATCCGGGCACATGGGGCCGAAGAGATAACCGGGGACGCCCTCCAGAAGGTTAATCGTCAGCACGGTGTCATCGGGCACCTGAGCCAACAGCGCCAGGTTATCATCGCTGCAGTTAGCGCAGGCCATATCAATAGCCTCGGATTTAGGCAGGCGCAACAGCTTGACAGGCTCTTTGCGCTGCACCATCCGGTGCATATATTCTTCAATGCTGCGGATATCCTCTGCGGTGAGCTTACGCTCGCTGTTATCCTTGCAGTAGAGCGCGCTTCCCAGGGAGTTGCGCACCTCCAGATGTACATCGGGATAAAGCTTTTTGGTTGCCGCAATCAGCATAAACAGCAGCGTGCGCACATAAACACGCATGCCTACGGAATTGTTGACTTCCACGAAATCAACAGTGCCGTCGGCAGTAAGCGGACGCTGCAGGTCACATTCCTCACCGTTATAGAGTCCCATAACGATGGGAGAAGCATATTTATCGCTCAATTTTTGAGCTAAAGGCAGCAGTGTGCTGCCCTCCTCTACTTCGATAATTTGTCCATTGGACAACTGCAGCTTAAGCATTTTATTCGCCAACGGCTTGCATTGCAGCGTTGACCTTAGCAGCCATACCCTTGATTTTCTTCAGAGGTACGGCGCAGACAGCGATGCGTACGCCTGCAGCCAGAGGAACTGCAAAAATGTTGTCCTCATGCAGCTTGTCGCAGATTGCGTCCGGGTTTTTAGCAGGAATAGACAGGAAAAAGCCTGCTACGTACGGCAGCATCGGCAGACCGCATTCTTCCGCTTCCTTAGTGAACAAGTCGGCACGGGCTTTAATCATCTGATAATAGTAATCACGTTCAGCGCAAACCTTTGCCAGCAGCTCGGGATCGCTGTAGATGGTTGCCAGAGTGCGCATTGCCGGACGGTTGATGTTGGACCAGGTTGCGCGGCTGGTGTATTGGTTAATAGCAGCAAACTCGTCGATAACGCTCTTGTCGGAGGAAACGCCGATCATAGCGCCGGTACGCTGACCGTACATGGTGAAGCCTTTGGACATGCTGTAGCCGACAATGCAAAGAATGTTGGCAGGCAGACCGGAAAGCTTTTTAAAGATTTTGCGTACTTCTTCTTTTTCGCCTGCATAATCAATGTAAGCAACGTCCAGGAAGAAAACGATATTTTTGCCCGGTACGGCAGCTTCCTTCAGAATTGCCAGCACGCCGTCCATATCCTCACTGCTCAGGCTGTAGCCGGTAGGATTGTGTGCAGGAGTATTCAGCAGATACAGCAGGTTATCCTGCTTAGCAAGCAGCTCGTCAACCTTTTCCTTCAAAGCAGGCAGGTTGAACTTATTGTTTTCATCCAGCATTTTATAGGTGGTAAAATTACGGCCCATATCCTGGCACAGTACTTTGTAAGCGCCCCAATACCAGTCGGAGCAGAGCACGGTGTCACCGTTATCGGTGTAGTTCCAGATAGCATGGTGGATAGCACCGGTGCCGCCTGCGGTTGCAACTGCAGAAATGTAGCCTTCCGGACGGGAGTTGCCGAAGGCAGCAGTCAGAACACAGTCCAGATATTCAGGCAGACCGCTGATAGGTGCGTAAGCAATCATTTCGTTGGTGGAAAGACCGCGGAAAACCTCCTCTACAGTCGGCAGGCAGACGAGCTTTTCATCCTCGTCTAAAATAGCGCCGATGGTAGCGTTGGTAACGGCATCCTTGCCGTATTTGGCAGCTGCTGCCACAGCAGCAGCGTTAGCACCGAAAATTTTATCTTGGGCAGATTTACCCTTAGCGTGTTTTGCAGCAATACTCATAGTCATAGTTAACTACTCCTTTCAAAATTACAAATCAATTACCGTAGCGCCACTGCCACCGGCCTCCAGCGCTGCCGTTTCCAGCTTCTTGACAAAGCGGTTGGTCGACAGATACGCTGTCAGTCCGGCGCGCAAGGCACCGGTTCCCTTGCCATGGATGAGTCGCAGCTGGCCGATACCGGCAATCAGTGCATCATCAATAGCTTTATCTACAACGGGAATTGCTTCATCCAGCGTCATCCCGCGCAAATCAATTTCCTGTTTGGCACTGCCTGATTTGGCAATGAACATCTGGTGTGCGTAATTGGCAGCAGCATTCTTGCTGAAGCCCTTGCGCTTTTTAGGCGCAGCATCGGTATGCGCAGGCTGTGCCTTGGTCAGCAGGCATTTTTTTGCCGGCACAGTCATTTTCAGGATACCAACCTGCACTGTTACATCGTTGCCGTTGACATCGGTAATAACACCATTCTTTCCTAAGGAAACAACAAAGACATTCAGGCCCTTCTTGGCCGTCTTGGCAGATAACGGTGCGCCCTCCGGCAACGGTGCGTCCTCGCTCAATGTCTTGTTGAGCTTCTTGCGCGCCTCTTCGGCCGCCTGCTCCAGGCGCTTCGTATCGAAGTCAGCCTTCATGGAGCGCAGCTCCTTCAGCACTGCTTCGGATTCACGGCGGCTGCGGCGGTAGATTTCGTCCGCCTGCTCACGCGCCTTGCGCAGCATTTCATTCTTACGGCGCTCAAACTCGCTCTTGGAGTACGCCAGCGCGTTACGCAGCTGCTCGCTTTCACGGCGCAGGTCCTCAATCTCCTTGCTGCCGCTTTCATAACGGCGACGTTCGCTGTCCAGCTCCTGCAGTACATTTTCCATATGCACATGCTCCTGGTTCAGCAGCTCGCCGGCATTTTGGATAATATCCTCAGCCAGGCCCAGACGGCGGCTGATGTTGAAGGCATTACTGCTTCCCGGCACGCCCATCAGCAAGCGATAGGTAGGACGCAGTGATACAGGGTCAAACTCCACGCTGGCATTTTCCATGCCCTCGTGACCATAGGCAAAGGTTTTCAGCTCACTGTAGTGGGTTGTTACCATCGTCAGCACGCCCTGCTCATGCAGGTGCTCCAGCATCGCCATAGCCAGCGCAGCGCCCTCGTTCGGGTCCGTACCGGCACAGATTTCGTCAATCAGCACCAAATCTCCTGCTTTAACCTCGTTTAAAATGCTGATTAAATTCGTCATATGGGCAGAGAAGGTTGACAGGCTCTGCTCAATGCTCTGCTCATCGCCGATATCCGCATAAACTGCGCGGAACACCGGCAGCTTGGCACTGCTTGCAGGGATAAACAGACCGATTTGCGCCATCAGCGCAAAGAGGCCTACAGCCTTTAGTGCTACCGTTTTACCGCCGGTGTTGGGGCCGGTAATCAGCAGCATGGTGAATTTATCGCCCAGCTGTACGTCCAAAGGCACCACCGTATCCTTCGGCAGCAGCGGGTGACGTCCCTGCGCAATTTCCACACCTCCGCTCAGCACCAGCATCGGGCGTACCGCATGCTGCTCCTGCGCCAGTAAAGCTCTGGCACAGATAACGTCCAGCGTAGTAAAGATTTCCAGCGAAGCCAGCAACGCCTTCGCCTCCGCGCCCACGTTCTGCGTAAGCTGACGCAGAATACGCTCGATTTCCTCGTGCTCCTCCGCAACATAACGCTTGATATCATTGTTCAGGTTGACAACAGCCAGCGGCTCGATAAACAGCGTTGCACCAGTACCGCTCTGGTCATGCACAATGCCGGGGAAGTTCATCTTATATTCCTGCTTTACAGGGATAACATAGCGGTCACCGCGCATCGTCACGATATTATCCATGAAATACTTCTGGTTATTGGGGTCATGCAGAATGCTGTCGAGCTTTTCCTTCACGCGGTTTTTTGCAATCTGAATCGCAGTACGCAGACCGCCAAGCTTCGGTGAAGCGTTGTCCTTAATTTCGCCATGCTCGTCAATCGCACTGCCAATCTGCTTTTCCAAACGGCTGAACTGCGTCAGCTCCGCACCATATTCAGCCAAATTAGGCGCTGTTTCCGCATTTTCTGCAGTGAAATCCTTCATCGAAGCAAAGGCCTGCACCGTTGTCTGGATATGCTGCAGCTCCTCCGGCTCCAGCACACTGCCAAGCTCCGCACGCTTCACGTCTGCCGTAATATTAAACGCACCGCCGAAAGGGAAACGTCTGCCTTCATCCAAAATGCGCAGTGCTTCCGCAGTTTCCTCCTGCAGGCGCTTAACCTTACTGAATTCACTTTCAATCTGCAGGGAAATTATTGCCTGCTTGCCTAAAAAGGTTGCGGCCTTGGAGGCCAGCATATTTTTTACTTTATCAAATTCTAATGTCTTTACAGCAAAGCGTGCCATAGTTTTTTGCACCTCTAAATCTAAATCATAATATATTATTATAGCATATTTGCAAAGCTTTGTGCTACTGCCTGCAACAGCTATTCCCTCTTACCGAGGCTGCATAAAAACGCAATCCGTTAAAAGTGCAGGCATCACTTAGCGATAAAAAGCTCACCGTCACGCTCGTAGGCATAGCATTCCTGCTCTAAAATGCGGGCAATACGCACAAAATCATCTGTTATATCGGCAGCGGTATAGGCCACCAGCAGCTTTTCCGCATAGCAGCGTCCCTTATAATAGCCCACGGCATCTTGCACGAAAAAGCCGTCCGTATGCTTATACAGCACCTCAGCAAACTCATCTATCACCTGCTGCCACGGAGCAGACTTCAAAGCACCGTTCTCATAAACAGCGCAGGGAATATGAAAAACGTATCTGTGCACTAAGGCAACCTCCTTCAACCCTCTTTATCCAAAAACGGCCACCGGCAGACGCTTTGCTGCCAATGGCCGTTTACTTTCTGACTCACTGCAACAGCAGCTCAGAGCTACACTGATTTAGTTTTCGTGATGGCGTTCCTTGTTCTTGCGCACATACTCCATGATAATGCCGGCGGTTTCTTCAATCGCACGGTTGGAAACGTTGATAATCTGGCAGTGCAGACGGCGCATAATGCCCTTAGCGTAAGCCAGCTCATCATCAATACGCTTCATATCGGCATAGGTTGCAGTATCGGACAGGCCCATGGTTTTCAGGCGCTCGCTGCGGATTTCGTTCAGCTTGAACGGGTCAATCAACAGGCCGATAATCTTATACGGAGGCACCTTGAAGAGCTCTTCAGGCGGAGCCAGCTCCGGTACCAGCGGCACGTTGGCAACCTTAATCTGCTTGTGTGCCAGATACATGCTCAGCGGTGTTTTGGAGGTACGGGAAACGCCGATAATAACAACGTCCGCCTTCAGCAGGCCCAAAGGATTTTTGCCATCATCGTATTTAACAGCAAATTCCACAGCCTCAACACGCTTGAAGTATTCGTGGTCCAGAGAGTGAATCAGGCCAGCCTGATTTTTCGGCAGCAGACCGGTAGACTTTTCAATGGATTTCAGCATTGGTCCCAAAACATCGACTACCTCAACATCACTGCTCATAGCCTTGTCCGCCATATGCTCGCGCAGCTCCGGCGATACGATTGTGTAGCAGATAACCGCATGATTAGCTGCAGCCTCTTCTACAATTTTATCAATCTGTTCCTTGTCTTTAACGTAAGGAACACGGATAACATCAAATTTTTCTTCTACGAACTGACTGGTAGTTGCCTTAACTACGGACTCCGCAGTTTCACCAATAGAGTCAGATACAGCATAAATAACCGGATTAAGCTTCGTTATTATGATAATTACCCCCCTTACCCTCAGCCAGATCTACCAGCAGACGAGTAAAATTAGTTTTTGTGATACGTCCCAGCACCTGATACATGCGCTTCTTTTCATCAATGATTTTTACTACCGGCAGACAGTCGATTTCATTGTCAATCAGTCTGCGAGCTGCCGAAGCGGCAGGCTCATCCGGAGTAGCTACAATGATTTTGGAAATCGGCGTCATCACCATGACCACGGGAATATCACGCAAATCATTATTATTGATAGCAGCCTTCAGTAAATCCTTTCGCGACAAAATGCCGTTCAGCATGCCTTCCTCATCCAGCACGAACACCGTTCCGACATCCTCAAGAAACATGGTAACAACTGCTTCGTAGGCGCTCTTGTCATGTTTAATCGCTACCGGTACCGACTGCAGATCCTGCACAGTAATAGCAGAAATTTCTTCCATCAGCATACCCAAAGTATTTTTACCGGTATAAAAATAACCAACCTTCGGTCTCGCATCAAGAATACCGCCCATAACAAGGATTGCCAGATCACTGCGTAAGGCAGCGCGGGTTACATTCAGCCTTTCGGCTATATGCTCGCCGGTAATAGGTCCGTCCAGACGTACAATTTCAGCAATTTGCTTCTGCCTGTTGCTTAAAGCTATGATCTTCACACCCTTTCTGTCTAATACAATAGTCTATAATATAGGTATAGTATACACTATTAACAGAAAAAATGCTAGATTACGTCACAAATAATTTCTGCAAAATTTAGCTGTATAGCTTAAATTTCTAATTGTGTTATTTTTATCTGCGCCCCTTATCCTGACCGTGACCGCTGGGAATGTAATAGCGCGTTCCCACCAGCTCATCCGGCAGGTACTGCTGCTCCACCCAGCCCCCGGGGAAGTTATGCGGATATTTATAATCTACGCCATGCCCCAGCTTGGCGGCACCGGGATAATGCGCATCACGCAGATGCTTAGGCACACTGCCGCAGTTACGGCTGCGCACATCAGCACGCGCCTTGGCAATGCCCATATAGGCCGTGTTGCTCTTGGGTGCGTTGGCAATATAACACACCGCCTCCGCCAACGGTATCTGCGCCTCAGGCCAGCCTACAAAATCGGCAGCCTGCGCCGCAGCATTGGCTACCACCAACGCCTGCGGGTCCGCCAGGCCTACATCCTCCGCCGCGCAGATAACAACGCGACGCGCCACAAAGCGCACGTCCTCACCGCCCTCAATCATGCGCGCCAGATAATGCAGCGCTGCATCCGCATCGCCGCCGCGCATGCTTTTTATAAAAGCGCTGATGATATCATAATGCTGGTCGCCCTTTTTATCGTAACGCTGCAGCGCCGTACCGATAACGCTGCGCAGCGTTGCCACCGTCAGCACACGCTCGCCCTCCTCCGGCAGCATGAACTCTGCCTGTTCCAGAATATTCAGCGCACTGCGGGCATCACCTGCTGCAAAATCGGCAATAATCCTCAGCGCCTCAGGCTCTGCCTTAAAGCTGTTGCCAAAACCACGCTCCGAGTCGGCAATTGCACGTTCCAAAATCTGCTGAATCTGCGGTGCCTGCAGCTTTTCCAAACGCACCACCTTCATACGCGAAAGCAGCGGCGAATTTATTTCGAAAAAAGGGTTTTCGGTAGTAGCACCGATGAGCACTATCGTTCCGTTTTCCACATAGGGAAGCAGAACATCCTGCTGCGCCTTGTTGAAGCGATGAATCTCGTCGATAAACACGATAGTACGGCCGCGTCCGTTGCGTCTGTCCTCCTGCGCCTTGGCGATGAGCTTGCGCAGCTCGGGCACACCGCTGGAAACGGCATTGATGGCTTCAAACTTTTCGCCGGTAACATGCGCGATGACCTTCGCCAGCGTTGTTTTGCCTGTTCCCGGAGGTCCGTAAAAGAGTACGGACTGCAGCACATCACGCTCAATCATACGGCGCAACGGACTGCCTGCGCCCACGGCGTTCTCCTGCCCTACAAAGTCGCTGAGGCGTTCGGGACGCATGCGGTCAGCCAAAGGCTTTGTCTGTCGCTTTTCAGTTTCAAATAAATTACCGAATAGATTTTCCATGATCGTCACTCTCTATTTTATTCCAAATCCAGATTCTCTAATTGCTTGAGCTGATCTCTTCTGGCATAAATAACTGCGATTACATTCACTAATTTATTATATTCATCAATCCAATAATAAACCAGGAAATTCTTCACAGGAAATCTACGCACACCTTTTTTTCTGCAATTTGCTTCCTCAACTAAAGCATACATACCAGGAGTCCACTGTAAAAGCAAAATTTCTTTTCTAAAAGTCGCCAAAAGATTTTTGGCAGCTTTCGGTGACATCAGCTCATAAGCTATATAATCTCTGATTGTTTCCATCTGCCTATAAGCATCATGCGTAATATTAACTCTGTACTGTTTTTCCATTAGCTACAGACCTCGCATAAGCTTATCCATTGCTTCTCCAAAAGGAATACTCTCTCCTCTTTTAGCCTGCTCCAAGCTGGCACTAATCATTTGCTCAAATTCTTCATCACTCATAGAATCGCGTGTCGGCAAGCTATGCGGTATGGTAACAGCAAAAGGTATACCACGTTTCAGGATAACCTGCCTATAAGTCATGTTAATAAACGATGATGCAGAAATACCTAATTGTTCTAAGATTGCCTCTGCCTGAGCTTTAATATCAGGCTCAACTCTTACACTTACATTTGCACTTTTGGCTACCATAGAAATCCCACCTTTCACACTCATTATAGCATCAATGTATTGCAAAACGCAATACATTGATTTTTGGCAAAAATTAATCCCCACAATGCCGTCCAGCTCCGTGTTTTGAACCTGCATGTGCAGGTGGGTGCCTTCCCTACCAATCGCAAACGTCCACTCAAAGGAGGCATGTTTTTGAAAGAAGGAGTATCAGGCTCCCTAGGTTAGAGTGTTGGCTCAAAACCTTTGGAGCAATGTAACGAACATCGCAGGGGTATAATTAACAACTATTCTTCAATTGTCTTTAACTTCTATCGACATACATATAATACCAAAAATGGAAGCGTTTTTCAACGCTTCCATTAAAAATTTTTGAATATTTATTTTGCTTTATCCTCTTGACAGAAGCAGGCTAAAGTGCTTATTTGTCTTCTTTGTCCTTCTTCATCAGCAGGCTGGTTTTGATGTGCAGCTCACGCAGCTGTTTTTCATCAACATCGTTAGGAGCCTGAGTCATCAGGTCAGATGCGCTCTGAGTTTTCGGGAAAGCAATTACGTCGCGGATAGAATCGCGCTGAGCCATAATCATGATCAGACGGTCAAGACCGAATGCCAGACCACCGTGTGGCGGAGCACCGTATTCGAATGCGTTCATCATGAAGCCAAACTTCTCTTGTGCTTCCTCATCGGACAGGCCGATAGCTTCGAATACCTTCTTCTGTACGTCGCGGCGATGGATACGGATGGAACCGCCGCCGATTTCAGTGCCGTTCAGAACCATATCATAAGCTTTAGCATAAACCTTGCCGGGGTTGGTCAGCAGCAGCGGCAGGTCCTCGTCACGCGGAGCGGTGAACGGATGGTGCATTGCAACATAACGTTTTTCTTCCTCGTTGTACTCGAACATCGGGAAGTCAACAACCCAGGTGAAGGCCAGCTTATCCGGATCAATCAGACCACGGCGTTTAGCCATTTCGATACGCAGTGCGCCCAGAGAAGCAGCAACTACAGACGGTTTATCGGCAACGAAGAGCAGCAGGTCACCTGCTTCAACTTCAGCAGCTTTTTTGATTGCTTCGATGTTTTCATCGCTGAAGAATTTAGCGATGGAGGATTTTACGCCGCCTTCTGCCGGGAATTGCAGCCAAGCCATACCCTTAGCACCGTAGATGCCGCAGAATTTAACGAGCTCATCCAGCTGACGACGCGGAATATCTGCATAACCCTTAACGTTAATGCATTTTACCTGACCGCCGTTAGCGATAACATTGTTGAATACCTGGAAGGTGCAGCCTTGAACAGCTTCGCTGACATTTTTCAGCTCCATGCCGAAGCGCAGGTCCGGTTTATCGCTGCCGAAACGATCCATAGCATCGTCCCAGGTCAGACGTTGGAAAGGAATCTGGATATCCTTGCCCAGAGCACCCTTGAAGATGTGGTGGATTAAGCCTTCCATCAGCTCCAGGATTTCGTCAACTTCCATGAAGGACATTTCCATATCCAGTTGGGTGAATTCCGGCTGACGATCGGCACGCAGATCCTCATCACGGAAGCAACGTGCGATTTGGAAATAACGCTCCATACCAGCTACCATCAGCAGCTGTTTGAAGATTTGCGGAGATTGCGGCAGTGCATAGAACTTGCCGGGGTTTACACGGCTCGGAACGAGGTAGTCACGAGCACCCTCCGGAGTGGATTTGCACAGCATCGGAGTTTCAATCTCGAGAAAATGATTATCATCAAGATAGTCGCGCATCAGCTTAGCAACTTTGTGACGCAGAATCAGATTGCGTTGCATTTCCGGACGGCGCAGGTCCAGATAACGGTATTTCAGACGCAGGTTTTCATCAGTATCAATGCCGTCTTTGATGTAGAACGGAGGAGTTTTAGCACCGTTCAGCACTTCGATATCATGTGCCAGTACTTCGATAGTACCGGTAGGAATGTTTTCGTTGATGGTGTCCTCATCACGCAGACGTACATTACCAATTACTTTGATAACATATTCGTTACGGATGTCTTCGGCAGTTTTGAAGCTGCTGCCTGCGCTTTCGGGATCGGCAACAACCTGCACGATACCGCTGCGGTCACGCAAATCGATAAAAATCAATCCGCCGTGGTCACGTCGTTTAGCAACCCAGCCGCACAGTACAACCTGTTCGCCGGCTTGCTCCTTGGTCAGCACACCACAATGATGGCTGCGTTTTTCATTAATCATCTTTAGCACCTCTACTTATAAAGTATTGAAATAACTAATAATATCATTAACAGCGATTTCATGTTGCTCGCTTGTTGCCATGTTACGCACAGTAACGGCATTACGGCTGAGCTCATCCTCGCCAAATATTAACACTTGCTTAGCTTGGAATTTGTTGGCCTGCTTCATCTGAGACTTCATGCTGCGGCCGTTAAAGTCGTATTCAACTTTAAAGCCTGCGCGACGCAGCTCGATGGCAGTTTTGAAGGCCAGCGCAAAGTTTTCCTGCTTGGGGCAGACAACATAAGCGTCAATGCTTTCATCAAATTCCGGCAGCAGATTCTGCTTCTCCAGAGCCAGCAGCACGCGCTCCATACCCATAGCAAAACCGATGCCGGGGCGGGCTTCGTCACCGCTGATTTCCTGTACCAGTCCGTCGTAACGGCCGCCGCCGCAAACAGCGCTCTGTGCGCCCAGCGGAGCGTACTGGATTTCAAAAGCAGTTTTTGTATAATAATCAAGGCCGCGCACAAGATTGTGGTCAACCTCATATTCAACACCTGCAGCGGTCAGCAGCTGCTTCAGGCCCTCAAAGTGTTCCTTGCATTCATCGCACAGGCATTCTTCCAGGCTCGGTGCGCCCTCGCCCAGCTCATGGCAGTGCGGATTTTTGCAGTCCAAAAGACGCAGCGGATTACGGTCGAAACGGCCCTGGCAATCCTTGCACAGCTCGTCAAAATTAGGCTTGAAGAAAGCCTGCAGCTTTTCTCTGTGCTGCGGACGGCATTTGGGGCAGCCTACGGAATTGATTTTCAGCTTTAAATCCTTCAGGCCCAGGCTTTGCAGTACCTGCACAGCCAGCAGAATGATTTCCGCATCGACATTCGGACCGGTTACGCCCAGAGCTTCCACACCGAACTGGTGGAACTCACGCAGACGGCCTGCCTGCGGACGGTCATAACGGAACATAGGTCCGATGTAATAGAACTTCGTGGCAGCGTCATCCTTGCTCAGCTTATGCTCAACGTAAGCGCGGACAGCACTGGCGGTGTTTTCCGGACGCAGGGTAATACTGCGGTTACCGCGGTCGGTAAAGGTATACATTTCCTTTTCAACTACGTCGGTGGTATCACCGATACCGCGTTGGAACAGCTCTGTATGCTCAAACACAGGAGTTCTGATTTCTTTGTAGCCATATTGCGCGCAAATCTTGCGCATGGTTTCTTCCAGATAACGCCATGCGTTAACGTCGGAAGGCATAATATCCTTCGTACCTCTGGGTGCTGTTGTCAGCATATTCTATCCTCTCCTAACGGCACTCATACCCATTTACAGGTCTGTGCCTTCTATATTAAACAAATCACGGCGACGCTCTGCCAGCTCCTGCAGGCGCGCCCCATACACTGCCACATTTTTCGGCATATTCAGTTTATGCAGATGGTGTCCGTCAGGCAAAGGCACCTTGCTGGCAGATGCAGGTCCCACACCAATCACCGGATGACGTTCCTCCATCATCTGGATATTATAGATACTTTCCGTACCGGGCTTGGCATAACCGATGTTTGCCAGATGCCCCAACATATAATGCTGGCGGTACAGATAGTAAGGCTCTAACCCTATCGCAGCAGCCATCTCAGCGGCCCGCTGCACCATTTTTTCCGCTGCCTGCGTAGTCAGCACTGCCTGCTCCTGCTTTTGAAAGAGCGGCGCACTGCGCTTCAGCGTAAGCGTATGCACAGTAAGATTCTCCGGCGCCAGCTTCACTGCCTGCTCCAGAGAATATGCAATCTCCTGCTCCGTTTCCTGCGGCAGACCGATAATCAGATCCACATTCACAACAGGAATCCTGCTTTTGCGCACAAGCTCATAGGCATTGTAAAAATCCCTGACGCTATGGCGCCTGCCTATCAGCTGCAGCGTTTTGTCATGGAAGCTTTGCGAATTGACGCTGATGCGGTTCACTCCCGCCGCCTCCATTGCTGCCAATTTAGCCGCACTGAAGCAGTCCGGGCGACCGGCCTCCACCGTAAACTCGCGCAGATACCGCAAGCCTTCGCAGTTGCTTTGCAGCATTCTTCGTTCCACTGCCTGCAGCAAACGTGCAAATACTTTATCACTCAGGCTCGTGGGCGTACCGCCGCCGATATAAAGTGATTTTACACGCAAGCTATGCATACCTATTAATTGTACCACATTTTGCAGGTCTTGTTCAATCATATTTACAAAGTTTTGCTGAGATTCTTCGTCCTGCGGCACAATTCCCGCCGGGAACGAGCAATAGCTGCAGCGCGAAGGACAATACGGCACGCCGATATAAATACCGGTATCCGTAAGGCGCGTACTGTCGCTGAGGATGTGCTTCTGCTTCAGAGCAATATCCGTAAGCAGCCTTCCCTGCGCCATTGGCAGCAAATAATTTTCGCTCAGATATTCCGGCAAGGCCGCAGCATCCACACCGCTGTCCAGCAGCTTATGCGCCAGCTTCGTCGGGCGCACGCCTGTGAGAATCCCCCAGGGCAGCTTAGGCTGCAGGCCGGTAAGCTCGGCAAAAACCTTCAGCACGACAAGCTTCACGCAACGCGTTACCTCGCCGCTCGCCGCAGCTTCGCTGCAAGGCTCGCTAGCTGTAAAGCTTTGCTCCGCACCTTGCAGGCAGGCGCTGACGCAGCCGTGCCCGCGCACAAGCGTCAGCGTCAGCGCGGCAGACGGCGCCGGCTGATAGCCAAAAAATGCGGCCATGTCGCTCACAGGCCGCGTAACATCCAGCTCCAATGTATTACGTAAGCAAAAAAACATTTAATTCTCCCGTCCTTCACCGGCATGCCACAGCTGCTTGTACAGCACTCTGTAGATTGCTGCTACCGGCACGGCAAAAACCATACCGAGAATACCGAACAGCTTAGCACCGATGAGCAGGCTGATAATCAAAACTACAGGATGCAAATCAATCTTTTGACCCATGAGCTTAGGCATAATAAAATTGGCATCCAGCTGATAATATACCAGATAAAAAAGCGCTACATGGAAGGCAGCCTCCGGCGCCTGACCGTATGCGATAAACACGGCAGGCACAGCGCCCATCAGTGGTCCTACTACCGGTACCGTTTCGGCAAGGATGGCCCAAAAGCCGAGCACCAGTGGAAAGTCTATACCCAAAAAGGCCGTGCCGATGGTAATAACGAAGCCGGAAATCAGGCTCAGCTTGCCCATACCGCGCACATAGGCGCTCATGGTTCTGCCGATTTCGTCCACAACCTCCGCCGCCTTCTCCTGCGCGTCGTAGTTGAACAGATTAATCACCATCAAGCGCAGCTCACGCCAGTCCTTAAGAAAATAAAAGGCAAGGAAGGGCACGATAATCAGGCCTATCAAGCTCTGCACAATCCCCAGACTGGACTGCACAAGATTACGCAGCACCGTTCCTACAAAGCCCATCGCCCAGTTCAGCAGACCGTTGACCAGCATATTGAAATCGGACGGCAAGAGCGGAATGGTAGACGGGTCCTTAAGCATGCTGTCCAAATCCTGGATATTGGATTTGGCGGCCAATGCCGGCAGCTTTTGCAGGAACTCGTTCATCTGCCCGAAGAGCGGCAGAATGATGAAGCCGATAATCATAACAATAAAGATACAAAAGGCCAGCAATGCCAGGATAATCGCCACTACGCGCGACAGCTTAATCATGCCGTGCGCCATGCGCACCTGCGCGATAGCATTAACCAGCGGATAAAGTGCGAAGGCCAGGCCTACTGCCAGCAGCAACGGCAGCAGGAAGCCCGCCATTAAATATAAAACATAAGAGATTGCCGTAACAACACCCAGCTTAAAGAAGGTGCTTTTACGTATTTGAGGCCAATATTTCAGCATGATGTTTTATTGCAGGAAAGGATTCCTGCGACGCTCCCAGCCCACGGTAGTAGTAGGTCCGTGGCCCGGCAGCAGCTTAACGTCATCATCAAGCACCATCAGCTTTGTTTTGATGGACTGGATGAGTGCGCGATAGCTGCCTCCCGGCAAATCGGTGCGTCCGATAGATTCGCAGAAAATAGTATCACCGGCAAAAACTACCTTGCCCGGCGCGTAGTAATAGCAGAAGCCGCCTTTGGTATGTCCCGGCGTAGCAAAGGCTTCAAACTTCATGCCTGCCAGCTCCAGCACATCACCGTCATGTACAAGGTGGTCCGCAGGCTCATTTTTCAATTCTTCACCGATAAAGAAGGACAAGTTTCTGTTCGGCTGTGTCAGGCAGTCGGCATCATCCTCGCCGATATATACCGGCGCACCTGTAGCCTTGCGCAGCTCTGCCAACGCACCGATGTGGTCGCTGTGGCCGTGAGTCAGCACAATAGCGACAACCTTGGCTTTGGCCTGCTCAATCATTCGCATAATGGTCGGGCAATCTCCGCCCGGATCGAAAATAACTCCTTCACCGATAGCTTCGTTTACGGCAAAGTAACAGTTGGTAGCAAGCATACCTGCTTCAACATGATAAATCTTCATTCTTCAACCTCCGTTGATAAATCTATGCACAATATAATTATAACAGCTTCGTGCTGTCCAGCAAAATAGTTACCGGACCGTTGTTCACCAGCTCTACCAGCATATGCGCACGAAAGATGCCTGTTTCTACCGGCAATCCTGCCTTGCGGCAGCCGTCGACAAAGCGCTCATAGTAAGCGTTGGCCACATCGGACGCTGCAGCAGCCGTAAAGGACGGACGCTTGCCGTGGCGGCAGTCACCGCACAGAGTAAACTGAGAAACCGCCAGAATCGCACCGCCTACATCCTTCACCGACAGGTTCATCTTGCCTGCCTCATCCTCAAAAATGCGCATGCCGCACACCTTGTCGATAATATAGGCCAGATCCTTATCGGTATCGCCCTCGGCCACACCCAAAAGCACCAGAAGGCCCTTCTGTACCTCGCCGGTAATCTTTTCATCTACAGTAACACTGGCGCGGTCTACACGCTGCACAACTGCTCTCATTTCTTCTTGCCTCCGCTGCCGTTCGCCGTAGAAATCAGGCGTTCAACAGAATAAACACCCTTCATGCGGCGGATACGGTTCATAAAATATTCCAGCTGCTCCAGGCTCATGATATCAAGTCCCATGTGCATGGTAGCAATTTTATTTTTATCTGTATGACATGCAAGCGAGAAAATATTAATCTTCGTTTCGCTCGTCACATTCATAATATCGCTCATCAGTCCAGTTCTGTCTATGGACGTAATCACGATATTAACCTTATAGACATCATCAATGCCTACATCCCAGGCAACCTCAATTAAGCGACGCTGCTCCTCGGGATTATTGGTCAGAATATTGGGGCAGTCCGCACGGTGTACGGAAATGCCGCTGCCACGCGTAATATAGCCGATAACCGGGTCGCCGGGAATCGGGTTGCAGCAGCGCGCCAGCTTAACCATGATGCCTTCCTCGCCCTTAACGAGGATGCCGTGGCTGGCCTTAGCCTTAGATTTACGCGGCTTCAGCTCTGCCAGTACCTGCGCCAGGTCCTTAGTCGTTTCCAGCTTCTGCTCTTTTTTATAGATTTCCACCAGCTTGGACATAACAGTGTTCAGTGTAACACCGCCGTAGCCCAGTGTTGCCAGCAGATTTTCATCCGTATCGATGCGGATTTTGCTGCCTGCTTCCTTCAGTTTTTCTGGAGACATCAGCACCTTAGGCTCGTATCCGAGGCGTTTAACCTCACGCTCCAGCATTTCACGGCCCTTGACGATATTTTCCTCACGGCGCTCCTTCTTGAACCAGCTTTTGATTTTGTTGCGTGTATCGGAAGAGCCTACGACATTAATCCAGTCACGGCTCGGGCCGTTGGACTGCTTGGAGGTGATAACCTCTACGATATCGCCGTTCTTCAGCTGGTAGTCAAGCGGTACGATGCGTCCGTTGACCTTGGCACCTACGCAGCGGTTGCCTACATCCGTATGGATGCGGTAAGCGAAGTCAATCGGCACACTGCCAACAGGTAGGTCGATAACATCACCTCGCGGCGTAAAGACAAAGACCTCATCGGCGAAGATATCCATCTTGACCGTGTTGACAAAGTCACGCGAATCATTCATATCCTTGTGCCATTCCAGCAGCTGACGCAGCCAGCTCAGCTTGGCATCAAAGCCCTTGTCACCGCCGGCAGACGGCTTGCTGCCGCCGCTTTCCTTATAGCGCCAGTGCGCAGCGATACCGTATTCGCTGATGCGGTGCATCTCAAAGGTACGGATTTGGATTTCCAGCGGCTGACCGCCATTAGAAAGCACAGTCGTATGCAAGGACTGATACATATTGGATTTCGGCACCGCTACATAGTCCTTGAAGCGGCCCGGAATAGGACGCCACATGCTGTGTACGATACCCAGCGTGCCATAGCAGTCCTTCACGGTGTCTACCAGCACACGGATAGCCAGCAGATCATAAATTTCGCTCAGCTGCTTATGGTCACGCAGCATTTTCTTATGAATGCTGTAAAAGTTTTTCGGTCTGCCCTGAATTTCGCAGCGGATACCGGCCTTCTCGACAGCGTCCTTCAACGTTGTCATAGCCTCGTTAATCATATCCTCGCGCTCACGGCGTTTAATTTTTACCTGCTCTACCAGGTCGTAATAAATATCCGGCTCCATATAACGGAAGGCCAGATCCTCCAGCTCCCATTTAATGGTATAGATACCAAGACGATGTGCCAACGGCGCATAAATCTCCAATGTTTCCCGGGAAATAGACTGCTGCTTATGCACCGGCATATACTTCATCGTGCGCATATTATGCAGACGGTCAGCCAGCTTAATCAGTACAACGCGGATATCGCGTGCCATCGCCAAAAACATTTTGCGGTAGTTTTCAATCTGGCGGTCTTCCTTGGAAATATATTCGATTTTACCCAGCTTGGTAACACCGTCTACCAGGTTTGCTACCACGGTGCCGAACTGCTCTTTGATATAGTCCAGCTTATAATCCGTATCCTCTACTACATCATGCAGAAAGGCAGCAGCCAATGTTTTGTCATCCATCTGCAATCCCACAAGGATGCTGACAACGCCAATCGGATGGATGATGTACGGTTCACCGGATTTACGTGTCTGCGCAGCGTGTGCCTTGGCTGCCAGCTCATAGGCCTTACGGACAAAAGCTACCTGCTCCGGCGTAAGATATTCTTCTATACGCGCAAACAATTCATCTATATCAGTAATATTAGTTATTGCGTTTGTTGAGGGCATTCTCCCCACTCCCATCTGCACTTCATCAGCAGCGCAACAGCTCGTGCTGACTCAGGCGGTAATTTTCTTTATAAATGTGCTCCAAACGCTCTCTTTCCTGCTGCAGGGTTACATATAGGGGTGCATCCTCCAGCGAGCAGCGTTTAATAGCAGCTTTTTCTATTATACCATTATTATAGCGGATAAAGCCAAGCTCTTCCATAATTTTTACAGCTTGTTCACTTATTTGTTCCGCATGAGCAGACAAAAGCTCTTCGACGCTCACAGTTGTCCGCATTTTAAGTGCATTCATCACCAGCTTATAGGCCTGCATCATCGCATCCCTGTCCGGATGCGTCAAAGCCAGTCGCTGCAAGCGCTCCTGCAAATCCGGCTGATTAAAGAGCAGCGTTACATGTTTTGCTCCCTGCTGCCGCAATCTGCGCATAATATCCGCCAGCGGATAAGCAGGCAAATCCAACAGCACTATTTCTTCGGCCTGCTGCAGCCTTTCCTTGCTCATCCCGGCAGCCTCCTCATAAGAAGCCAGCTCCAGATAATCCCCCGCAGTCTGCAGCACCTCGGCGGGCAGCGACTGCTTATCTTCGGTATAAGCAAGCACCTTGTTATGCACCTTGGCCAAGCCCAGCAGCAGACGCCATTTATCATCGGCAGCCTGACGCATATCCCCCAGCGTCACCTGCTGATGAATGCTTACGGCCTGCAGCTGCACGCTCGTTTCGTTATTCCAGACATTTATTTTCGGCTGAAAGGCAACATCAGCCACCATATTTTCAAACATATACGGCAGTAAATCCGCATTGTTCCACATCAGACCGCGATAGGAATTATAGCCCTTATCCAGCACAAACTGCAAATGATTGCGCTCCTTACCCATAGCGCGCTGATTGTGCAGCAGCGCCTGACGGAAGGCAAATACAGGTGCCTGATTTTCGCAGCCGCAGGGCTCCAGCAGTGCCAGCTGCTCCAAATCCCTGATACTGATTTCACTGCTGCCGCTCAAAACACAGTCAATCGCCTGATGCGGCAGATAATCCTCCGGACGCAGCTTTTGCGCAACGTATTCGCGGAAGCGACGCGTAAATTCCGGCAGCTTATCTGCCGGCAGCGTGAGACCCGCAGCCTGATGGTGACCGCCGTACTGCGTCAGCAAATCACGTTCGGCATCTATTGCTTCGTAAAGATTGAGCGCCGGAATACTGCGGCAGCTGCCCTTGGCAACGCCGTTGTTCAGGCTTATCAGAATCGTCGGCAGGTGGTACTTGTCTACCAGGCGCGATGCTACGATACCGATAACGCCCTGATGCCAGCCCTCGGAAGCAAGCACGATTGCCGTATCTATATGCTTTTCCTGCGCCAGCTGTGCTTCTGCCTCTTCCATAATCTGACGGCTGATTTCCTGCCGCAGTGTGTTTTCACGGTTAAGCTCGGCGGCAATTCTCTCCGCCTTTACGCTGTCGTCGGTTACCAAAAGCTCCACCGCCAGCTGCGCATGCTCCAGCCTGCCCACAGCGTTCAGGCGCGGTGCCAGACCAAAGCCGATGTTATCGGAAGCAATGCCCGTTTCCGGACAGCCGCTGGCCTTAATCAAAGCACGCAATCCCACCAGCTTCGTTGTTTCCATAGCCTTCAGGCCACGGCGCACCAGCTCGCGGTTTTCGCCAACCAGCGGCACAATATCCGCCACCGTTCCAAGCGCCGCCAGCTCTGTAAGTTCCTGCCACTCCGGCAGCCTGCCCGGCTCGCGCTGCTCCAGCGCCTGACACAGCTTGAAGGCAATACCTACACCGCTCAAATCCTTAAACGGATAGCCGCAGTCACGCTGCTTGGCGTTGATAATTGCGTAGGCAGGAGGCAGAACCTCCGGCACCGTATGGTGGTCCGTAATAATAATATCCAGAGATTTCGGTGCATTGGCTACCTCGCGCAGACCGCTAATGCCGCAGTCCACGGTAATAACCAGTGTCGTACCCTTCTCCGCAATATTTTTCAATGCTTCGTCATTAAGGCCGTAGCCCTCGCTTTTACGCTGCGGAATGTAGGTGGCAACCCTGCCGCCGCGCTGCTTCAGATACAGGTACAGCAAGGAGGAGGCACTGATTCCGTCCACATCATAGTCGCCGTAAACCGTAATCTGCTCGCCTGCCGCCAAGGCCCGCTCTATACGCTCAACCGAGTGCTGCATATCCTTCAGCAAAAACGGATCATGAAAGGGTGTAGCACTGCCGTAAAGAAAATCACGCATTGAAGCTGCATCCTGCAGACCGCGCTCCAGCAAAATACCGGTGACCATCGGCGAAATATTCAGCTCCTCCGCCAAATAGTCAGCCATCTGACTGTTATATTCTTTTATATCCCAAATTCGTTCCTTGTGCATCATTGGCGGCTACCGCTCTCGGCAGCAGTCTTTTCTGCAGCCGGCTCAGCCTGCTTGGCAGCATCTGCCTGTGCCGCCTCGTTGTGCAACAGCTGGGTGTGCTGCAGCATGGCAACGCGCTCCTGCAGGCGTTTGTTTTCTGCCTGCAACTGCTGCATTTCCTCACGCATTTTTTTATCCTTCAGATAATGCTTGGCCTTCATTGTCAGCAAGAAGCAGGTGGCAACCAGCACGCCCATTAAAAACGCACCGAGTATTACCAGCACCAGTGAAGCGCTGAAGCTCCAGAAAACAAAGTTCAAGGACACTGCTACCGCATTCTGCACGGCAAACAATGCTACTATCATACAAATAATTATAACTAAGATTAAAAACGGCATTCAGCTCAACTCCTTTAGTATAAATTTTAATATATTATAACTGTTATAATTCTGCCAGCACACAAAAAAATCCTGCTTATGAAGCAGGATTTTTAGTGTATACATACTCATTTAAGGCCTGGTTGTATCTTGTCTGCAAAGACTGAGCGCAGACTGTTATTTTTCCCTCAGCTTCTCCAGGATAAAGGCTGTCACACGGCTCTGCTTGTCAACCTCCAGCGCAAAACGCAGCGGCTGCTCCTTATCATCCTGCCAAAAATATTCGTAGGTCGTATTATCGGCAGCATAAACAACCGCATCAGGCAGGCCGTACTGCCCCACAGCTCGGCCGGCACTGTCACCGATGCTTACGCCACGCATTGTAATATACTTGGGATCGACTACGCGGATTGCCTCCACAGCCTTTTTTTTGCGGGCAACACTGATTACGGCACCCTCAAATGTATAGTTTATCTGCTTACGCTTTTTATCTACTTTCTCCTGCTTGACGGCACCTAAGCGCTTCTCGGCCTCCTGCTCGTCAAACTGCTGTCCGAGTGCTGCATAGCCAAGAGCAAAATCCTCCTGCGTCAGCTCGTCCCTGCTTCCGGCAACGGTATAGGGCGCGTAGATAAAACCGTCCACACCGTCCGATTCGGCCTCCAGCCAGTCACCGCTTTGGCGGATAACACGCAGCAGTGAATGATGCGGCAGCACCTTCAAAACACTGCCGTCCTCGGCGGCGCTGCGGAAGTTAATATCATCCTCTTCCAGCACAACAAAGCTGCCCTTGTCATATCCTTTGATTTTTTCACCCGTATAAAACGCTTCCTGCTTCTCGGCAGCAGCACACAGCTGCATTCCCACTGCCAATAAAAGTGTCAGACCAATTGTTTTGAGCAATCTCATTGCCACTGCATCTCCTAACTAAATTCCGTAAGCGGCATGTGCCAGCTCCTGCACAGCCTTGACAGTATATTGCGAAGTACTGTATAAATAATTGTCATGCAGGCTTTGTACGCGGCCGTTTTTTACAGCCTTAATGCTTTTATAGGCCGGATTTTGTAAAATGCGCTGACGGAATTGCTCCGGGTCGCCTTTTTTACTGTAATCCCAGCTCGGAGTGATAATCAGCTCCGGATTAAGCTCCAGCATTTTTTCCTCCGACAGGTTCCCCTGATACGGAATATCCATGCCGTCCAGCGCGTTATGTACGCCTGCATAATAGCACAGGCCGCTGAAGGTGCCCCTCATGCCCAGCGGTCCGGTAAAGGACAGCGCCAGCACATTAAGCGGCTTATCACCTGCAGCCTGCAGCGCCTGCTTGCGCACAGCCTCCAGCTGCGCTTCCATGTTTTTTGCCATCTCCTCGCCCTTAGCTTCTTCACCTACGGCAGAGCCGATTTCCTTGATAAACTTGAAGATATCCTGCACATTGTTCGGCGTATGGCACACATAAACCTTGAGTCCCGCGCTGCGCAGTCCCTGAATCGGCTCCACGGTATAATCCGGGATGATAACAAGATCAGGCTGCATGGCCAGCACGCTTTCCAGATTGCTTCCTTGCGCTCTGCCCTTGACGGATTTGACCTTGTCACCGGCACTGCAGATACCGGAATCGTCAGCCAGCAGCGACAAGGCTGCCAAGCGCTTACTGTCAACCATATCCAGCAAAATTTCATCGGCAGATACGTTCAGGCTCACAATGCGCTGCGGCTTTTCGCTGAAGCTCAGCTTGGTGCCTGTTGCATCCGTCACCGTGTACAAAATCTTACCGCTGTCGGCGGTATTCTTTTCCTGCGGTCCGCAGCCGGCAAGCAGCAGACACAGCATCAGGCAAACTAAGAACAGAATTTTTTTCATAATATACCTCACCCAAAAATAATATTTGTTTCTATCTGTTACTTATTATACAAAAAAGGTGGAAAATATGCAAATTCACAGGCTGCTTGCAGCTGACTACTGCATTTTAACGCTGTAAAAAAGCACCTGCCATCCCCGCATATTCGTGTAAAGCCATACAGGTAACGTCAAAGGCCTGCAGCTGCGGCACCAGCCAGCGCGGGTTAAACTTACCCTGCGGGTTGAGTGTATAATCACAGGGATAGGCGGCAACCTTAACGCCCTGCTCACCTAAATAACGCTCAAAGAACTGCATGCTGCGAGGCATATGCAGCGCACTTGTCAGCAGCAGCACGTTTTTATAGCCACGTTCATGGCAGAGCGCAGCAGTATAGGCAGCATTTTCCTTCGTTGTTCTGGCCTGCGTTTCGACGATAATCTGCTCCTGCGGCAGCCCCAGCTGCAGCAGAATACGCTCGGCGACAAGCGCCTCGCTCACGCCGTCGCTGAATACCTGCCCGCCGCTGATGATCACCGGCAGCGAATGCTGCTTTGCCAGACGCGCTGCCGTCAGCAGGCGCGCCGCTCCGGCCGACATCAGGCCGCCGCGCTCAGTACCGTCCGGTGCGGAACCGACGCTGCCGCCGCCCAGAACAACTATAACCTGCGCAGAAGCAGGCTGCTGCTGGCTGTAACGGTTCTCCAACGGCTGCCCCAACAGCTTGGCTCCCAATAAGGTAGAGCTGAAATATAACAGCAGCGTCAAAACAGCGCTTAAGCTGAACGTAAAACGGCCGAAGCGCTTGCGCTGCCGCCATAAATAAACACTCAAGATTATTCCCAGCAGCACAAACAAACCCGGAGGCAGCAAAAAGGCTGCGATAAATTTCAAAATATAAATCATTCCAGTTCTCCTTAACAACACCAATAAAAGCAAAAGCTTCTCTTGCGATATCACCTATTATTGTAGCTTTTTCAGCCGCCAAAAACAAGAAAAATAGCCTGCGGCATTCGTTTTTCCGAATGCACACAGGCTATAGTTTTAATTTTAATCTCTGCCGGGTTTCAGCTTACGCAGCATCATCCATAACGGACCTGCGAGGAAGGTGGAGGTATAAGCACCACTGGAGAAGCCTACCAGCATAGCAAAGGAGAAGTTGCGGATAGTTTCACCGCCCCAGATAAAGATAGCTACAACAGCAAACAGAGAGGTACCTACAGTATAGATACTGCGTCCCATGGTCTGCCAGATGCTATTGTCTACCATTTCCGTCATGCTTTCGCTACGGCGATGGATTTTCAGGTTTTCACGGATACGGTCGAAGATAACGATGGTACCGTTGACAGAATAACCTATAACCGTCAGCAAAGCTGCAACGAAGGAGGAATCAAGCTCCATATGGAACAGGGAGAAATAGCTCAGAGTTACCAGTACGTCGATAATCAAAGCGACAATAGCTGCCAGAGCAAAGCGGAATTCAAAGCGGATGGTGATATAAGCAATCATCAGGAACCAGGAAAGCACAATCGCCATAACAGCCTGTTGAATCAGCTCGCTGCCGACGGTAGCACCAACGTTTTCAACACGCTGGATAGCAAAGTCACCAACCTTGCTCTTCAGGTCGGTCATTACCTGCTGACGCTGCTCGTCGCTGATAACGCCGGTACGAATCAGCACGCCCTTAGAGCTCTTGGCATTGCTGTCGCTGCTTTCCAGCTGGATAATAGCATTGCCCAGATCCTTTTCTTTAAGCACCTCACGTACCTGAGAAACGGTAACAGGATTTTTGAATTCCAAATCCATGATACTGCCGCCGGTAAAGTCAATGCCCAGGTTAAAGCCCTTGAAAAGCATGGAGCCGATACCGATAATCAGGAAGGTGATGGTAATAGCGAAGAAAATTTTATAACGCTTAACGATAGAGAACTTCATTATTTAGCCACCTCCTCTTTTGCTTTCGGTGCTTTTGCACCAAACAGGAAGGGACTCTTGGTGATGTTACTGTAAATCAAAAAGCGCAGCAGGAATTTGGTAACGGTTACTGCGGTAAACATACTCAGCAAGGTACCAAGTGCCAGGGTAACAGCAAAGCCCTTGATAGGACCGGTGCCCAGGTAGAACAGTACGGCTGCAGCCATGATAGTAGTAAGGTTGGAGTCAAGGATGGTTACGATAGCGCGGCCAAAGCCGGAATCCATCGCACTGCGCAGAGTTTTGCCGCGCTTAACCTCTTCCTTGAAGCGTTCGAAAATCAGTACGTTAGCGTCAACCGCCATGCCGACAGACAGGATAATACCTGCGATACCGGGCAGTGTCAGTGTTGCACCCAGATAACGCATTACCAGCAGCAGCAGCATTACGTACAGCAGCAGAGCAATGTCCGCAACTACACCTGCCAGACGGTAGAACAGAAGCATAAATACAAATACGCCGATGATACCGATGCTGAAGGCCTTAACACTCTTGTCTTTGGAATCCTGACCGAGGGTAGGACCAACGGTACGGTTTTCCATAACTTCGATTTTAACCGGCAGACTGCCGCTGCGCAGCAGGATTGCCAGATGCTCGGCTTCCTCAACGTTACGGGAGCCAGAAATCTGTGCATGACCGCCGGTGATAGCTTCCTGTACTACAGGAGCTGTCAGTACCTGGCCGTCAAGCTCGATAGCGATTTTTTTGCCTACATTGCGGGCAGTAAGGTCAGCAAATTTTTTGCCGCCCTCATCATTAAATTCCAGGCCTACTACAGCCTGATTGCCTTGGGAAACCTGTGCCTTAGCGTCCTTCAGGTCACTGCCTGTGAGAACAACCTTGCCGCTTTCATCCTTGAACTGCAGCATAGCGGTACGGCCCAGCATAGCAATAGCTTTTTCAGGGTCCTTTACGCCCGGCAGCTCAACAATAATACGATCCTTGCCCTGACGCTGAATAACAGGCTCGGTCAGGCCCAACTCATTTACACGACGCTCAATAACCTTTACACTGCGGTTGACAGCGTCATCGTCAACCTTAAGTTCCGGCGTATCCACAGCCTGTAAAACTACATGAGTACCACCTTGCAGATCCAAGCCCTGTTTAATGGAATTAGCCAGAGGCGAGATGTATACGCAGAAACCGCCGATAATCGCCAAAGCGACAATCAGAAATTTCCCGAATTCATTCCAACGCAAAATAACTTCCTCCTTAAGATTTTTTTGGATTAACTGGATTTAATTTATAAGCTAAGCGGACTGAGAGTGGTAATCCCGCTTTCACTTGCTAAAAGCTGTACAAGCACGTCAAATTCATCCCGCGGCAGACTCGGCTGAATAAAAGCATCGTAAGCGATGCCCATGAGCAATGCGTTTTCCGCCTGCGGCAGAAAACGGTCGTAATAGCCCGCGCCCATCCCCAGTCTGCTGCCGTCGCGGCCGAAGGCCACTCCTGGCACCAGTACAAGGTCAAGCTGCTGCGGCTGCAGCAGCTTCGCCGGTTGGCGGACGCTGCGGATGCCGTAACGGTCAAGCTCAAAGTCCAGCATGTTTTCCAGCTGAACAGGAGCCATCTCCGTTGCCGACTGCACAAGAGGCACGGCAACAGTCTTGCCGTCGCACAAGGCCTGCTGCAAAACCAGGTCTACAGACAGCTCATTGCCAAAAGCCAAATAGCCCATGATGCAGTTCGCTTTGCGATATGCATCACAGGCCAGTATCTGACGGGCAGTCAGCAGGCTGCCGGAGGCAGCCTGCTCTGCGGTCAATTGTGACCGCAGCCTTTTAAAATACTTGCGCAGCTCAACTTTTTCTTCTGCAATCACCATCAGGCATTTTTAGCGGGGTTTTGGAAGCCGCTGACAGCGTTGCGTGCCATTTCGATTACTACGCCTTCGGCAATCTCTACCTTAACGCGTTTTTCGGAAATAGCAGTAATCTTACCATAGATACCGCCTATGGTAATGATTTCGTCGCCTTCCTTAAGGCTATTTAACAAATCCTGTCTTTTCTGCTGCTCTCTTTTTTGGGGTTTCCACAGCATGAAATAGAATATGCCGCCCATTAAAACAAAGGGCCAGAGAGAATTGAGCAAAGCCATTGTATCTCCACCTTGCATATTGAACACCTCCACATTTTATCACTTCCCGCAAATTCGGACATATTTGCAGGTTCCTCTTGCAAACCTTTTAGTATGCAATAGTTTGGTTTATTTATACCACTTCTATATATTCTCTGTAAATCGGAAAAATCCTTGTTATCAACGATAATTTTCTAAGAATCTTTCGCGGAATTCAGGGAAGCAGTCATTAGCGATTGCCTCACGGATTTCCTTGGCAAAATGCAGCAGGAAATGCAGATTGTGAATAGACAAGAGTCTCAGACCGAAAATCTCCTCTGCTTTGAACAGATGACGGATATAAGCACGGCTGAAGTTGCGGCAGGCATAGCAGTCGCAGCCTTCCTCAATCGGACGGAAATCCTCTGCGTAGGTTGCGTTGCGTACTACCAGACGGCCGGTATGCGTCATAGCGGTACCGTTTCTGGCAACACGTGTCGGGAATACACAGTCAAACATATCAACGCCCAGGTTTACTGCCTCTACAATGCAGTCGGCAGTGCCTACGCCCATCAGATAGCGTGCCTTATCCTTCGGCATCAGCTCGGTGGTTTGCGAAAGGATATCGTACATCATCGGCTTAGGCTCGCCTACGGACAGACCGCCAATACCGTAGCCAGCGAAGTCAAGCTCCGTCAGCTGCTGCACGCTCATGCGGCGCAGCTCAGGATACATACCGCCCTGCACGATACCGAACATGGACTGGTCCTCTCGCATATGCGTTTCTAGGCAGCGCTTAGCCCAGCGAGTAGTACGCTCGGTAGAACGCTTGGCGTAATCAAAATCTGCGGGATACGGAATGCATTCGTCAAAGGCCATCGCGATATCAGCGCCCAGTGCCTCCTGCACCTGAGTAGAAACCTCCGGGGAGAGGAACTGCTTGCTGCCGTCGATATGCGAGCGGAACATTACGCCCTCTTCGGTGATTTTGCGCATAGCGCCCAGGCTGAATACCTGGAAGCCGCCGCTGTCGGTAAGCATACCGCGTTTATAGTTCATAAACTTATGCAGACCGCCTGCCTTGCGCACCAGTTCGTGACCGGGACGCAAAAACAGATGATAGGTATTCGACAAAATAACCTGGCTGCCCATATCGTACAGCTCTTCCGGTGCCAGAGTTTTTACCGTTGCCTGTGTGCCGACAGGCATAAACATCGGAGTTTCAAAGGTACCATGCGGCGTATGCAAGCGGCCAAGACGCGCACCGCTGCGCGGACATTCTTTAATTAGTTCGTAGGTTACTGCGTGTTTAGTCATATGCATCTCCTAAAAATATTTATCAGCGCCTTCGGCTTTGCGACGAAGGCAAAAAATCTTATTTATTGAGGTCTGTAATAAACATGGCATCGCCAAAGGAGAAGAAGCGATATTTTTCTTCAACCGCCTTCTTGTAGGTCTGCAGCATAATCTCACGGGTAGACAGAGTGCTTACCAGCATCAGCAGTGTGCTCTGCGGCAGATGGAAGTTGGTTACGAGGTCATCCACCAGACGGAATTTGTAACCGGGGTAGATGAAGATATTCGTCCAGCTGCTGCCGGCGTGCAGCTGACCGTCAGCGCCCGCAGCCTCCAGGGTGCGTACTGCCGTAGTACCTACTGCGATGATGCGGCGTCCTTCAGCCTTCGCCTTATTAACAGCATCCGCAGCCTCCTGCGATACCGTGTAGAACTCCTTATGCATCTTGTGGTCTTCAATCTTCGCCTCGCTTACGGGACGGAAGGTACCAAGGCCTACATGCAGAGTTACAAAAACCTCTTCGCAGCCGATTTCCTTGATTTTCTGCAGCAGCTCTTTGGTAAAGTGCAGGCCTGCAGTCGGAGCGGCAGCACTGCCGCGCTCACGGTTATAAACAGTCTGGTAGCGCTCCTTATCCTCCAGCGGTGCCGTGATATACGGCGGCAGAGGAGTTTCACCCAGACGGTCAAGAATTTCTTCGAAGATACCGTCATACTTAAAGCGTACTACGCGTCCGCCGAAGTCGGTGTGCTCGATAACCTCGCAGCTTAATTCATCGCTGAAGTTAATCTTGGCACCAACCTGCAGCTTTTTGCCGGGGCGTACCAGAACCTCCCAGTCGGTTGCATCTCTACGGGTCAGCAGGAATACCTCGACATGGGCGCCGGTATCCTTCGTGCCGTGCAGACGCGCGGGAATAACACGGGTATCATTAAACACCAGCACATCGCCGGGCTTAAGATAATTTACCAGATCATAAAAATGCTTATGCTCAATTTCACCGGTCTTTTTGTCAACAACCAGCAGGCGCGAATGATCGCGCGGCTCCATAGGATGCTGAGCAATAAGCTCCTGTGGAAGCTCATAATCAAAATCAGTTACTAACATGCAAAATTCTCTCTTTTCTTATATATTACAGGACACATAGCTTCCTGCTAACGAACAAGCTGAATTCCGGGATAATAGTGTGCCAGAATCGTTTTATAGGTAGCCTTGGCATCGGCGTTAGCCATACCGCGCGCACCCCAGGCACTCAAACCGAGGCCGGAGCCTTTGCCCTTGCCGCGGAAAATAATTTTCTCTTCCTTACCGCCGCTCAATAAATGGTAGCTGCGCACTAAATTTTTCCAGACGGGCTTTTTCGACTCATTGACCTTAATGCCTATATCCTTGCTGCCTATTTCCATACCGTAATGATCTTCGATAGGCACCTTGAGCGTTTCCGGTACCGGTGTACCGGTTTCGATATCAAATAAGGTGCTGTTAAGGCCTAACAGGTCCTGCAGCTCGCTGCCGCTGATTTTGACAGCGCCGGCCTCACCTGAAAGGATAATATATTTTACCCGTCCCGTGGGCGTTCTGTCAACACCTGCATCATCGAGCGGTGACAGACGTATGCTCGTCAGCTTGCCGGTGGTATAACCGCGCTGCGCTGCCAGGCTTTCCAGAAGCACCGGAGCAATGCGACTTTCCCAGGTATATTCCGGGCTGTCGCTGTCGTAATCCTCTACCGACTGCAGATAGCTTACGGCAGTACCGCGCAGATTCAGCGCGCTTTCGGTTCTGCCGCCGCTGCTTGAAGTAGTGACAGCCTCTATCGCATTACCGTAAGCATCAGCAAGATACTGTCCCTTCGTCGCCTGAATCAGCTTCGTCACAGCATCCTTTTCAATACGCTTGCCGGTGCCTCCGTAAGGCAGCTCCCTGTCGGTCGCAAGTAAAGCATAGGCCTTATCGCTGTGCTGCATTTTATATAAAGCGTAGCTGCGGGCAGCAACCGCCTGCGCCTTGATAACCTCATCAGGCCATACGGACATCGTTTTGGCCGGCAGCACGCTCGCCAGATAATCCTCCAGCGGCAGTCTGTTGACTACTAAAAGCTTATCGCCCTGCTCGGCCTGCAGTTGAAAATCCCCTTTATAACTGCGTTTATTGATTTGCGGTGACTTTTTGCCTGCCGCCGCAGCAACAACAGCTTCATTACCAAATACATTGTTATCATCAAAGAAAAGCTTTCCCTGCTGCGCATGGATGAAATATTTTCCCTTGGGCATCGTTGTCGTTTTGCCCGATGAATCACGCACTGTGAATTCATCCTCACAGCTCAGCTCTGCCGTTGCCTGCCCCACAACAATTCCTATGCGGATTTGCTCGGCGGCAACTGCAGCAGAGGCAAATATAAAAGTAAATAACAGTACAGACAGTATCAGTAATTTTCTAAGCATATACTTTTCCTCGATTTTCGCACAACCCTTCCGTCTGCTCGCTTCGCTCGCAGCCACCTTCCCTTTCAGGGAAGATATCATGGGCTATCATAAAGATTCCAGTTGGCAATTACTTCGGACTTCTATATGCTCCCTGCAAGGGAGCTGTCAAAATCACTGACGTGATTTTGACTGAGGGTTATTTTACCCTAATTATCTGTTCACCATTTTAATATTTTTGCTTACAACCACAAACTTATCCTTCGTTGCTTCCGCCTTAGGCTTTTTGCGGATTTCGTAGCGGTCACGCTCGCTGAAGACACAGCCGCAGTACTGCTGGCGATACAGCCCCAGCTCCAGGCTGATATCCACACCGCGCTGATAGCCGACGCGGAAGTCCTCATAATAGAACGGAATACCGAACTCCGCCGCTGCTGCCTCTGCCTCTTTTTTAATCAGCTCATGCTTTTGGTACGGACTGACAAGCAGCGTAGTAGAAAAAGCATCATAGCCGTTTTCTTTGGCAAACTGCGCCGCATAGCGCAGACGCATACGGTAGCAGAAGGCACAGCGCACGGTAGGCTCTGACAGCATACCGCGGATGCATTCCTCGATAGGATAGCTTTTGTCGATAATAAGATTGTAGCGTTTCTTCTCACAAAACTCCCGCAGGGTGCTCAGCCTGTGCTTGAACTCCCTGTACGGATGAATGTTAGGATTAAAAAACAAAATATCAAAATCCGTTCCCGCCGCCGTCAGCTGCTCCGTAGGGTAGCAGGCACAGGGACCGCAGCAGGCATGTAATAATAATTTCATTTTTCCTCCTGAGCAGCTTGGCTGCTTTACTGATTTTCGGGAAACGGCATTCCCAGATATCTATAGGTTTCGCGTGTTGCCATACGTCCGCGCGAGGTGCGGTTCAGCATTCCCTGCTGCATCAGATACGGCTCGATTACATCCTCAATGGTTGAGGACTCCTCGCTCACGGCTGCGGCAATCGTTTCAATGCCAACAGGGCCGCCGCCGAAGGTTTTGACGATGGTCGTCAAAATTTTGCGGTCGTTGCGGTCGAAGCCGTAGCGGTCAACCTCCAGCTTGGCCAGCGCTTCGTCTGCCAGCTGACTGTTGATGACCTCCACACCCAGCACCTGAGCGAAATCGCGCACACGCTTCAGCAGACGGTTCGCAATACGCGGGGTACCTCTGCTGCGGCGGGCAATTTCCATAGCGCCTTCCTTGTCAATTTTTACATTAAGGATTTCCGCTGCACGCGTAATAATGAACTGCAGCTCCTCCGGCTTGTAAAACTCCAGGCAGCACTGCACGCCGAAGCGGTCACGCAAAGGTGCTGCTATCGCACCCAAGCGCGTGGTAGCGCCGATAAGCGTAAAATGCGGCAGGTCCAGACGCACGCTGCGCGCCGCAGGACCCTTGCCGATAATAATATCTAAGGCAAAATCCTCCATAGCGGAATACAGGATTTCCTCTACCGTCTTGGACAGGCGGTGGATTTCGTCAATAAACAGTACATCATTGTCGCCAAGGTTAGTCAGAATTGCTGCCAAATCTCCCTGACGTTCAATCGCCGGTCCGCTGGTAACGCGGATGTTGACATTAAGCTCATTGGCAATAATGTTGGCCAGCGTAGTTTTGCCCAAACCCGGAGGCCCAAACAGCAGCACATGGTCAAGCGCTTCGTGGCGGGCAGCGGCAGCCTTAATGAAAATAGACAGATTATCCTTGACCTGCGTCTGACCTATATATTCATTTAACAGACGCGGACGCAGGCTGTACTGCCAGCCATCTGCTTCCTGTTCCGCCCCGGCAATAATTCTATCATCAAATTCCATAAGTTCCTCCTAGTAAGCCTTGTGCAGCCTACTGCTGCAGGCTCAAATACCGCCAGACTATTTATCTGCGGGAAATTACTTCATCATCAGCCTTAAGGCCTGCTTCAATATTTCCTCGCTCGTCTTGGTTTCTGCGCCTTCGATTTTCTTGATTACTGGCATAATCTCGCTGTTGCTGTAGCCCAAGGAAGCAAGCGCTTCGATTGCCTCCGCTACAGCGCCGCTGCCTCCGGCAGCTACTGCTTCGCCGAAGCTGTCGCCGCTTTCGGCGGCCACGGGGCCGACCTTGTCCTTCAATTCCAGCAGCAGACGCTCCGCCGTCTTTTTACCGATACCGGGCAGCTTGGTGAGCACCTTGATATCACGGCTCTGCACCGCCAGATAAAAAGCATCAGGCTTGACTGCGGATAAAATACCCAAGGCCATCTTGGGACCTACGCCGCTGATAGTCAGCAGCAGCTCAAACAGATCATAATATTCCTGGCTCAAAAAGCCATAAAGAACAATGGCGTCCTCACGCACTGCAGTGTGAATATGCAGGCGCACAGCAGCGCCAGGCGTCAGCTGCGCCAGCTGTGCTGCCGGCATGAAAACACGGTAGCCTACACCGCCTGCAGTTTCGATTATGCAGTTATCTATGCCAAGGCTATCAACAGTGCCCTTCAATGAACCTATCATTTATCTGCCCTCCTGCCATCTGCGCGTAGACGCAGTATTGATGCCGCAGATTGCCGCTGCCAATGCATCGGCAGTATCATCCGGTTTAATTTTTTCGCGGATATTGAGCAGATGCATCACCATATAGATAACCTGCTCCTTCGTTGCACTGCCTGTGCCTACTACCGACAGTTTAATCTGCATCGGCGTAAATTCCATCACCGGCAGTCCCTTGTTGGCCGCAGCCAAAAGCACAACGCCGCGCGCCTGTCCTACAGGAATCGCAGTAGTAACGTTGCGGTTGAAAAACAGCTTTTCGATACTCAGCAGATCCGGCTTGAAGTGGTCAATGATATCCGAAATATCATCGTAAATCTTCTTCAGCCTCAGCTCCGGCAGCATATCCTTATCCGTCAGCACCGAGCCGTAAAAAACGGGGCGCAGACGGTTGCCTGTCATATCTACCAAGCCATAACCGCAGATGGCGGTACCGGGGTCAATTCCTAAAACCAGCATAAAAAACCTCTCAAAAAACAGAAAGCAGACATCAACTGCCTGCTTTCCTTTCTGCAACTATGCTTCGTGCACATTGCAGTTACTTCGTAATAATAATATTATTCCTCGTCGTCTTCCGGCAAGTCAGCGTTGGTGTAAACGTCTTGTACATCATCGCAATCATCCAATGCGTCCAGCATCTTCTGAACCTTTTCAGCGTCCTCACCGGACAGCTCAGCCATAGTATCGGGAACCATGGTGATTTCGGACATTGCAACTTCAATATTGTTATCAGCCAAAGCTTTTTCTACATCGTCATAAGCAGCCGGATCGGTGATAATTTCGAAGCCGTCTTCGCTGCTCTTGATATCCTCAGCACCTGCATCCAGAGCGATCATCATCAGATCGTCCTCGCTCACACCGGTCTCGGCGCTTACTGCGAAGATACCTTTTTGTTTAAACATGTAGCTTACGCAGCCGCTGGCACCCAGGTTGCCGCCGTGCTTAGAAAATACGTGACGTACATCGGCAGCGGTACGGTTACGGTTATCGGTCAGGCAGCTGACCATCATAGCAACGCCTGCAGGACCGTAGCCTTCATAGGTAATCTCTTCGAAGCTTTGGCCTTCCAGAGCACCTGCACCCTTTTGGATTGCACGTTGAATGTTGTCTTTAGGGATATTGTTAGCCTTAGCTTTGGACAGAGCCAGCTTCAGCTTCATGTTACCGGTAGGATCTGCACCGCCCATACGAACGGCAATAGTGATTTCACGGCTGATTTTAGTAGTGATTTTGCCGCGCAGAGCGTCAGCCTTGCCTTTTTTATGTTTAATGTTCGCCCATTTAGAATGTCCTGACATTGTAAATTCCTCCAAACTTTCTCTTTGCCATATTTATTTAAGCATTTACCATAATATTTTACCACGCCGGCTGTGTTTTTTCAACAGCAAACGCCGACAGATAGCTTTATTTTGCAAAAACATCCTTAATACTGTCATAATGCAAAAATATTCCCTGTTGCGCCAGCTCCTGAATCTCCTCCAAGGTCGCCAGCTTGTATTCCAGTGCCTCATTAGAGCGGATTTTTACCTGCTCCGGTGCAAAGGGCAGCGTAAAAAGATAGCAGTCGACGAAATAATTATCACCCTCGCCCGGATTCTCACGGTGATAGGTCAGCGCCGGTCCGCCTGTGCAGGCCGAAACATCCAGGCCGGTTTCCTCCCACACCTCACGGTTCACAGCCTCGCGTGAGCTTTCGCCAGCCTGTACCGCACCGCCGGGAACCTCCCACCAGCCGGCAGCCCAGGCCTTCGTCAGCACGCGTCTGGTAATCAGAAAGCGTCCGTCTGTGTTGCGCACAACGCCAAGCACCGTCAGATGATATTCCCCGTCTTGCAGTATCCAGTCATTTTTCTTCATCGTCCGTCCGGTAAGACGGCGTTCACTGTCATAAATATCCCATTGCTCCATGATAAATTCCCCCTCTTAAAGCAAGCGCGGCAAATATTTGAAAATCAGCCAAAAGCCACAGGTCATGGCGAAGGCAATGCTGCCGCTGTCATAATCTATATAACCTAGATACAGGCTGTTTAAGCCCGTAACAAAAACCATATTCAGCCACATAAAGCCGTAGGCCCATAATAATATCTGTACCCACAGCGGCGGCTTTTTATAGGGATGGGGCTCATTATTCTTTGTCATGCTTATCTCCCTCATCCAACATCTGTACAGCCTCCAGCTGCTTCTGCAAGCGTGCTGTATAGCGCTTGGTGGTATGCAGGGCGTTCTGCCCCTCCTCCAGCTTTTTGGCTGTTTTATCAAGAGCTGTTTCCAAGCCGGCAAGCTCCTGCTTAACCTTGTTCAGCAGCTGCCAGACCTCGGTAGTACGCTGCTGCACCGCCAAGGTACGGAAGCCCAGCTGCAGGCTGTTCACCAGCGCTGCCAGCGTCGTCGGCCCCGCTACGCACACTCTGAACTTCAGCTGCAGCTCCTCTGCCAGTCCCGGCAAGGCCAAAGCCTCCGCAAACAGGCCCTCACTCGGCAGATACATCACGACAAAATCTGTCGAATACGGCGGACAGATATATTTTTCGCAGATATCCTTCGCTTCGCTCTTCAAGCGTCGCTCCAGCTGCTTTGCCGCCGCATCCGCCGCCTGCGTATCACCGGCCTCACGCGCCTGCTGCAGGCGCTGGTAATCCTCCAGCGGAAACTTGGCGTCAATCGGCAGCAGCACCTCCTGCTCCCGCTGCCCCGGCAAACGCAGGGCATATTCCACGCGCAGGCCGCTATGCGGACGCACCTCAGCATTTTCTACATATCTTGCACGGTCAAGAATATCCTTGAGAATATTGCCAAGCTGCATTTCGCCCCAGGTACCGCGCACCTTAACGTTCGACAGAACACGCCGCAGCTCATCCACACCACAGGAAAGGCTTTGCATCTGTCCCAATGACTGGTGCACCTCGCCCAGGCACTTGTTGACCTGCGCAAACTTCTGCTCCAGCGATTGATTGAGGCGCTCGTCCACAGTCATGCGGATGCGCTCCAGGTTCTGGTCCGTCATATCCGCCAGACGCGCCACACGCTTGTCAATCTGCTCGCTCAGCCTGTCGCTCGCCGCCTGGTTTTCCAAGCGTGCCGCCCGCGCCAGTGTGCTCTGCTCGCCACGCAGGTCGTACATGCTTTCCGCAAGCCTGCGCTCCAAAAGCTCCAGCCGCTGCGCCGTCATGTCCGCCTTCGGGCGTCCCTGTATCAATAATATTATCACACCTGCCAGCAGCAGGGCTATGACAATCATCAAAGCTATAGCCAATGTACTCATTTTTTCTATACTGACCTCCGTTATTTTTTTATTATAGCAGAAAACCAGTACACAGCCAATATATTAACGAACAGAATTTTCATATTTAACAAGATATTTTCATAATATCACTTTTTTAACAAAATCAGCTTACATCTGCGCCTAAATCGTGTATAATATATTCATACATTATTTATTCCAACGAGGTATTACGTTATATGATAGATGAAAGTCCTAATCTCAATTCTGCTGATAAAATTCTTGAAGCCGCAACCAAGCTGTTTGCCATGGACAGCTTCGCTGCCGTATCTATTAAGCAGATTTCTGTTGCCAGCGGCGTCAACAGCGCGTTGATTTCCTATTATTTCGGCGGCAAAAAGAATTTATATCAGGAGGTTTTATATACCGAGGCAGAAAAATTTCTGAAGCTGCAGGACAAAATCCGTCAGCAGCCCGGTTCACCGCTTACCAAGCTGCGTACCTATGTAGACGGCATTGCCGAAATGCAGCAGCAGAACCCTTACAACATTCATCTGATTTACCGCGAGCTGCTGACTCCGCAGCCCATGTTTGAAAATTATGTGCGCAGCAAGCTGTACCGCATCCATCAGTTCATGACCGAGCTGGTTGAGGAAGCGATTGCCTGCGGCGAAATCGTTGCGGATATCAAAGCAACCCACGTTGCCTTCACGCTGGAAGGTATTATCATGTTCTTCTTTTTGATGCATAGCCATATCTGCGAGCTAGGCAATTTTCAAAACGGCGCTGAGCTTGACTACCTGCTGCAGGCGCTCAACACCTACCTTGCGTCACTTAGTAAAAAGTAAATATATTCCTTAAATAAAGCTGCTTCAAAGCAGCTTTATTTTTGTTTACAACTTTGTTGCTTGACGCTATCTTCTTTAGAACCTATAATTTAATTGAACGATTAAAAATTTTTCAACGATAAAACTATTCTGCAAGGGAGCTGTTAAATCATGCAGTCTATTATGGAAAAACTTCCCAAACTTCCTGATAAAAAGAAACTTGTTGCCGGAGCTGCCGTTGTCATACTGGCAGCCGCAGGCTGGCAGCTTTACAGCAGTATTACGCATAAGCCGCAGGAGGCAAACTACATCCCCATCGTCCGGACAATGACGATAGGCGAAAGCATTGTCGATTCCTCCGCCGTTTATCCCGGTGAGGTGCGCGGGCGCTACGAAAGCCAGCTGGCCTTTCAGACTGCCGGCAGAATCGCTTCCCGTCTTGTCAACGTAGGCGACCGGGTACACGCCGGCCAGATTCTGATGACCATTGACCCGAAGGATGTAAACCAAAGCGTAGAGGCCGCTAATGCACAGCTAGCATCTGCCATTGCCAATCAAAAGCTGGCGGCTGACAATGCAGCGCGCTTTAACAAGCTGTATGCCGGCGGTGCTGTGAGCGAAGCAACGCGCGACCAGTACAACACCCAGCTGGAGGCAGCCAATGCTGCGCTGCGCCAGGCACAGGCCAACGCCAACGCCAGCGGCAACCAGCTTGGCTACACGCAGCTGACGAGTGATGCCGACGGCGTTGTAGCAGCCATCACCGGCGAAGCAGGCCAGGTAACGGCAGCCGGTACGCCGATGGTCACCATCGTGCGCAGCGGTGAGCGTGAAATACAGATTAACGTGCCGGAAAACGTCAAGCTGAGTGTCGGCCAGCAGGCGGAAATCAGCTTCTGGGCACTTCCCGATGTTACGTCGAAGGGCACTGTCCGCGAAATTTCGCCTATTGCCGACAGCATCACCCGTACCTATAAGGTGCGCGTTGCGGTGCCGCAGCTGCCTGCAGAAGCGAAGCTCGGCATGACTGCCAAGGTAAGCTTTAAGGACGCTGCTGCGTCCGAGGACGAGCTGGTTATCCCGGCAACAGCACTGTATCAGGTAAACGGCAAGACTCAGGTCTGGCTGGTGCGCAATAACCGCGCTGTGCTGCAGGACGTTAAGGTTGCCGGCTATGTAGGCAACAATGTGCGTCTGGCAGGCGGCTTAAACAAGGGTGATATTCTGATAACCGCCGGCCTCAGCAAGCTTGTCGATAACCAACAGGTGCGTCTGACCAAAGGCGGTGATATCTGATGTCAAACAACGAAAAGCATCATGCGAACTGGGCAGAATGGGCTATTAACCATCGCCAGTTAGTTTACTTCTTCGCTGTGCTTGTGCTGATTATGGGCATATTTTCCTTTAAATCGCTCGGACGCAGCGAGGACCCCAGCTTTGCCGTCAAGCAGATGGTAGTATCCGCAGCCTGGCCCGGTGCCAGCGCCAAGGATGTCGAGATGCATCTGACCAATACGTTGGAAAAGCAGATTCAAAGTCTGCCGCAGGTTAAGAAAATCACCAGCTATTCGCGCCCCGGCGTCTGCGTTATTACGGTAGCGCTCAAGGATGAGGTTGCCGGCAACACGGTACGCCAGCGCTGGCTGGAGCTGCGCAATATCGTCAATGACGGCAAGAAGGACTTGCCTTCGGGTACCGTAGGTCCGTTTTATAACGACCGTTTTGATGACGTTTACGGCAATATCTACGCAATTACCGGTGACGGCTTCACCTATGAGGATATGCGTAAATACGCCGAAAAAATTAAGCTCGACTTCTTCAGCGTGCCTGATGTCAAAAAGGTTGAGCTGGTGGGCGTGCAGCCGGAGAAAATCTTCGTGCAGATGCAAACCGCCAAGCTGGCACAGCTGGGACTGGATATCAACAGCATTGCCAACACCATCAAAGCACAGACCTCGGTCAATGCCAGCGGTATGATTGAAGCCGACACAGCCAACTCCTACCTGCGCATTACCGGCAGCCCTGACAGCGTGGAAAATATTGCTGCCATCCCCATCAATGCCAACGGACGTATCTTCCGCCTGGGTGATATCGCAACCATCACCCGCGGTTATGCAGACCCGCCGGAAACAATGATGTACTATAACGGCAAGCCCGCTGTCGGCATCGCACTTTCTATGGAGGACGGCGGCGATAACATTAAGCTTGGCGAAAATCTGGCCAAGGAAATCGCCCGCATCCAAAAGGAGCTGCCGCTCGGACTGGAGCTTAATCAGGTTGCCAACCAGCCTGAGGTAGTAAAGAAATCCATAAGCGAATTCTCCGAAAGCCTTTACGAGGCAATTATCATCGTGCTGGTAGTCAGCCTGATGACACTCGGACGCCGCAGCGGTTACGTAATTTCCTGCTGCATCCCGCTGATTTTGCTAGGCTCCTTCTGCGCCATGTTCGCTTTGGGCATTGATTTGCATAAGGTATCCCTGGGCGCACTGGTTGTTTCCCTGGGTATGCTGGTCGATGACGCCATCGTCGTTGTTGAGCTGATGGAGGTAAAAATGTCCGAAGGCATGCCGCGTAAGGAAGCAGCCTCCTACGCCTTCAAAACCTGCGCCTGGCCGCTGCTGACAGGCACCACCATCACCTGCCTCGGCTTCATGCCGATTGCCTTCTCCAAGGCCAGCGCTTCGGAATTTGCCTACAGCCTCTTCCCGGTTATGACCGTTACACTGATGCTGTCCTGGCTTGTTTCCGCAACCTTGGCACCGGTATTAGGCTATGAATGGATACGTCCTACCGTTATCAAGCAGGAATCTTATGACAACAGCTTCTACCGCGCCTTCCGCAAGCTGCTGCACTGGGCATTGGGACACCGCATCACGGTTATCGGCATTACTCTGGCGATGCTGGGCCTTTCCATGTTCATGCTGCGCTTCGTCAGCCAGGAATTTTTCCCTGCCTCCGTACGTCCGGAGCTGTTGGTAGAGCTTAATATGCCTGAGGGCAGTTCAATTAAAACTACAGATGCCGCAGCGCGCAAGCTGACGAATCTGATTAAGGATGATAAAGAATTAGACCACGTTTCCACCTACGTAGGCGAAAGCGCACCGCGCTTTGTGCTGGTAATCGACCCGGTACAGCCGCGCGATAACTACGCACAGCTCGTTGTTGTAGCCAAGAGCGTTGAGGACCGCAAAAAACTGGAGAAGCGCATCAGCGAGCTTGCTGCCGAGCATTTGCCGGAGGCTATCGTCTACTCCCGCTCGATTCCGCTCGGTCCGCCTGCTCCCTATCCTGTTATGATCCGCGTCAGCGGCAACAACGACGCGCAGGTTAAGGAATATGCGCAGAAGGTGCGCAAGGTTATGGCCGCTAATCCCTATGTCAACATGACACGTCTTGACTGGCTGGAGCAGACCAACGCCGTTAAGCTGAAGGTCGACAATGACAAGCTGCTGCAAATGGGGCTCACACGTCAGACTGTAGCCAACGCTCTGCAGGCCCAGGTATCCGGTTATACCGTGGCAACCTATCTGGAGGGCGACCAGCAGATTGGTATCGTTTTCCGCCTGCAGCCTGACCAGCGTGCAGATATTTCACAGTTGGAAACTATTTCCATTCCTACGAGCCAGGGTGCTGTGCCTCTGTCACAAATTGCGCATCTTGACTACACCAGCGAGGACAATATCATCTGGCGCCGCAATCTGCGTCCTACGATTACCGTCAACGGCGGTATTGTTGACGGCGTTACCGGCAACGATGTTACCAAGCAGGTGTATAAGGAGCTGGAGCCGTTGCGCAAGGAGCTGCCTGCCGGCATGAGCATCGAAGTCGGCGGTTCGCTGGAGGACAGCAACGATACATTGAATTATCTGATGAAGCCTATACCGCTGATGCTGCTGCTGATTGTCGTTCTGATTATGCTGCAGATGCAGGATATCCGCAAGCTGCTGGTTATTATGCTGACGGCGCCGATGGGTATAATCGGCGTTATCTTCGGCCTGCTGCTGTTCAATTCCGCGTTGGGCTTTATGGCAGAGCTGGGTATTCTGGCGCTCACCGGTACGATTATCCGTAACAGTATGGTGCTGGTTGACCAGATTCAGCAGCATCTTGATGCCGGAATGGAGCCTGCCAAGGCGATTACGGAATCGGCGATTGTGCGTTTCCGTCCGATTATGCTGGCGGCCTTCACTACGGTACTGGGATTGATTCCGATGTTCGCCAGCCAGTTCTGGAATGCGATGGCTGTGGCTATTGCCTGCGGCCTGACCGGTGCAACGCTGCTGACGCTGGTGGTGCTGCCGGTGCTATACGCGATTGTGTTTAAGGTTAAAGCTGAATAGAGCTGAGATTGTAAGATAGCCTTCTTCCCTCTTCCCTTGACATTCTCCTGAATTTCAAGTAAACTTAAACCATGTTCTTCCCAAACTGCAGGTAACATTACGCTTCCAGCTACATTACCTACGGACAAGAAAATAAGCAGTATATCCTGCAGCTCCACTTTAGCTGCAGAAGCTTAAGCAAGGCCATTTATCTGGTACATTCTAAGAGTAGTACGAACTGACGATTTTTTAATCGCCAGGGTACTGCTCTTTTTTGTTTTTGCGCTGCTTATGTATTTTTTATTGCATCTGTGTTAAAATGAAAGGAGAGAAACCATGCAAGACCTACTAACAAAATTTGCCAACCTGACGATTCAAAGTGACTTCATCTTCAAAAAGGTTATGTCGCGCAAGCGCATCTGCAAGCATCTGTTGGAGGAGCTGCTGCAGATTGAGATTGCGGACATCAAGTACCTGGAGGCAGAAAAGACGCTTGAGCCTGAGTACACCAGCCGCGGCATCCGCCTTGATATCATCGTAGCGGACGACAAAAACACGCATTATAATCTGGAGATGCAGGTGAAAAACAATAAAAATCCCGATACGGACACCTACGTCCTGCCCAAGCGCTCACGCTATTATCAGGCGCTGCTTGATATTGATTTGCTGCAAAAGGGACAGCCTTATGACCTGCTGCCACCGACATTTATCATTTTTATCTGTGTTTTTGATTTCTTTGAACAGGGTAATTATGTCTATACCTTTAAAAAATGTTGTCTGGAAAATCGGGAGTTGGAGCTTCCCGATGAAGCGACAACCATGATTTTAAACACAAAAGGTACGCATGGCGATATCTCCAAGGACATCAAGAGCTTTTATGATTATGTAAACAACCACATTGTAACTACTGATTTCACCAAGCAGATTGACGATGAAATCAGCTATCTTAAATTAGATACGAAAGTGAGGCGGGAATTTATGCTTATGGAAGCACGTTTGTTAGATGAAAGACGTGAGGGCGAAGCTGTGGGTATTGCCAAAGGCAAGGAAATAGGCATTGCTGAGGAAAAACTCGCTACTGCTAAGCGCATGTTGGCTAAGGGATGCTATTCTCTCGAGGTTATCGCTGAGCTTACAAATTTATCTCTCGCTGATGTGGAGAAGCTGAAGAAAGAGGCTTAACCACTCTAATACTGATTTCACCAAGCAGATTGACGATGAAATCAGCTATCTCAAATTAGATACGAAAGTGAGGCGGGAATTTATGCTTATGGAAGCACGTTTATTAGATGAGAGGCGTGAAGGCATTGCTGAAGGCAAAGACGTAGGCCTTGTTGAAGGCGAAGCTAAAGAGAAACTCGCTACTGCTAAACGTCTTTTCAGCATGGGCCTTTCTGTGAAGGATATCGCCAAGGCTACTTCTCTCCCGATTGAGCAAGTTGAGGCGTTGCAAGCTGAGCAAGCCTAATACGAAAAATTAAACACAAAGCACTAAAACCCATGTCCCGCCGAAATCGGCAAGACATGGGTTTTCTGTATTCTCAATGCACACTTTAAGAGCGTGCGCTATTTTTATTTTATTATCTTCTGCAGGATGCCTGCAGCTGCAAGCTTCTTCCTTACTCCTTCTGATACAAATCATAATAACGCCCTTTGCGCGCCAGCAGCTCCTCATGGCTGCCGCATTCCGCAACAGCTCCCTCGTCAAGCACCACAATCTTGTCCGCATGACGGATAGTGGAAAGACGATGCGCAATAATCAGCGTGGTGCGTCCTACCGCCAGCTCGTCGAGCTCCTTTTGTATCTGCTGCTCCGTAATATTGTCGAGCGCACTTGTAGCCTCATCCAACACTACTACCGGAGGATTTTTGAGGAAGACACGCGCAATCGCCAAGCGCTGCTTCTGGCCGCCGCTCAGCTTCACGCCGCGCTCCCCCACCTCGGTATCGTAGCCCGCAGGCAGCTTTTGAATGAACTCATCGGCCGCCGCAGCCTTCGCTGCCGCCTGCACCTCGTCCGCTGTCGCATCCGGTTTAGCATAGGCTATGTTGTAGCGCACGCTGTCGCCGAAGAGAAAGACATCCTGCTGCACCAGACCGATTTGCCTGCGCAGTGATTCCTGCGTAAATTCACGGATATCGCAGCCGTCCAGCAGAATTCTGCCGCTCTGCGGCTCGTAAAAGCGCAGCAAAAGGCTGGCAATGGTTGTTTTGCCTGCTCCCGTAGCGCCCACAAAGGCCACGGTTTCACCTGCTGCCACACTCAGCGAAAGGTTGCGGATAACAGGTCTGCCGTCCGCATAGGCAAAGCTGACGTTATCAAAGGTGATGTTCCCTTTACAGGGCGGACAAATTTTAGCATCCGGTGCATCGGTAATCTCGGGCTTTTCCTGCAGCAGCTCATAAAAACGCTTGAAGCCTGCCATACCGCGCTGATATACCTGAATGAAGCCTAAAAGCTGCATCAGCGGTTTCATAAACAGGCCCACGTAGAGGAAGAAAGCCACCAGCTCGCCGAAGCTCATCAGCCCCTGATTTATCAGCAAGCCGCCCACTACTAATATCGCCACATTGATAAAGTTGCTGAAGAAAATCATACTGCCGACGAAATAGGATGTTATTTTGAAGGATTTTTTGCATACTTTCAGATAGGCATCCGCCTTTTCCATAAACTGCGCCATATCGCTGCGCTCACCGGCGAAGGCCTTGATCAGACGCACGCCGTTAATGCTTTCCGCAGCCTTGCCCGTTACCTCGCCCATTGCCACACGATTGGCAAAGAAGGCCTTTTTCATGCGCAGGTTGACGAAAACGGTATGCACTGCCTTCACCAGAAGCAGGAAGGCGATCAGGCTGCCCAGCATAGGATTCATGTAAATCAGAATAACCATCGTGCCGCCCATCGTCAGCCCGCAGACGATAAGATCAATAGGCGCATTGCCTGCAAAGCCGTTAATTTCGCTCAAATCGCTTGTGAGGCGCGAAAGCAGCTGGCCGCTTTTGTTTTTATCGTAAAAGCCGAAGGACAGCTTCTGCAGATGGCGAAACAAGTCGCGGCGCATATCGCGTTCCATGGAATAGCTCATGGACTGCGCCCAGTAGATGATGCTGAAATGCATGCCGAAGTTTACCAGATACATGGCAAGCAGTGCTGCCGACCATTCAAGGAGCAGCGGCAGATTTTTAAGCGGCAGCTGCTGTTCCAGCATCAGCTTCACTACATAGGGAAAGAAGAGCTCGAGCAGCGCACGCAGCAGCGAGCCTATCACGAGAAAGAGCAAAATGCCCTTATACGGTTTATAATAGCTGAGAAATGTTTTGAACATAAAGCTTTCCTATCCTCTATTTATATATATATTCTAAAGCGCGGGCAGCAGCTTTTGCCAAAACGCTGCCGCGACGTTATATACTTTCTTTTATGATGATACAGTCTACACTATATAGCAGGTATAAAGTCAATAGGATGTGTTCTTAAATAATATCATAAAGCGAGCTATTTGCCAATTGCTATAACACAAGCGCTTCACTAAAAAACTGCCTTTCCTAAAATCGAAAGGCAGTTTTTGGTGTTGCTTAAGCCTTATTCGGCAAGCAGCTTGCCTGCTTCCGCCAGCTTAGCCACGGCTTCGTCATCGGGAGCACCCAGCGCCAGTACGCCGTCAGCCACAAGTGTCGCACCCGCGTCCTTAACGCGTGCTTCCCAATCCTGCATATAGGTTCCGCCCCAGCCATAGGAGCCGAAGAGCGCTACCTTTTTGCCTGCCAGCTTGCCTTCAAGCTCGGTGAAGAATGGCTCGAATTCGCATTCCTCCAGCACCTCTGCGCCCATTGCCGGGCAGCCCAGTGCCAGAGCGTCATAGCTTGCAGCCTCGTCAGCAGTGATTTCGCTGACATTTTTTACAACAGCCTCCGCACCGCCAGCGTTGATTGCTTCCGCAACAGCGTCAGCCATCATTTGTGTGTTACCGGTACCGGTCCAAAAAATTACAGGAATTTGTTTCATGGTAGTATCCTCCTTTTGCTTTAAACTTTACTTTTGATAATAACCCTGGATTTGCTCCAGCAGGAAATCAGCACCCTTTTCGCCCATAAACGGCAGGTGTGTTGCCACTACGCCATTCATAAACGGCGCGCTGATGAGCACCTTCATGTTGCTTGCATCCGCCTGCGTGAGCGCCACGTCATCTGCGAAAAGCAGCGTGTCGCGCAGCTCGCGTACTTCCTGCAGCCACTCGCCCTCTTCGGCGTAGGCTTCTACATCCGCCGCCGGCCCGGTGATAGCCTTCAAACTATGCGCGCACATTTTGTGTGTCACGGTGATGCCTGCCTGCTCTAAAAAGGCGCTCACGCCCTGCACTAGGTCATAATCACCCTTAACTACGGCCTGCCTGGTCTTGCTGCCGCCCATCATGGCAAACATGCTGAGCATGGACATGCCCTTTTCCTTCATTTTGATGCGCATCAGCACCATGGGCTCAGGAGCCTTGCCAACTGCTGCGCCTACCTGCTCCAAAAAGCTTACGGTGCCGCTGTAGCCGTAGGGAACGGCATAAACATATGGCGTACCGAACTTTTCTTCGAGATATTTGGCAGCGGCAAGACCTTCGTTGCCCAGCACAATATTTACCTGTGCCTTGCCCATGGCCTGCAGCTCGTCTACGCTGGTTTCGCAGCAAAGGCAGGCATTACAGCGCAGGCCCAGTGCTTCACCCAGCAGGCTCTTTACCTCCCAGATGTCACTTGCCATGCGGTAGCGCCACGCAGAGGCGCCGATGATGTTGTATACGCCTGCCTCCTGCTCTGCATTCTTCTTTGGCAGATTGCGCACCAACAGCTTGTAGGTTTCCGCCAAACCAACGCTGTAATCACCGCGGAAGCCTCCCTGCTCGAAGGCCACAAGCTTGGCCTTAACCTCATTTTGCATATAACGGCACACGCCCTTGATATCGGTGCCGATGACGGCAGTTACGGAGGAGGCAACAACGAAGATAACCTTCGGCGCATAGCTTTTGTCCAGTTCGATAATTGCTTCCTCCAGACGTGTTACGTCGCCCATGACAACATCGTCCTCGCTCATATGCGTGGTGAAGAGGCGGTTTTGAAAGCGCAGGCCCAAGCCGCCGTATAAGCCCATGCTGTAGTGCGTGGTGCCGGCTGGGCCGTATTCCAGCACGATGGCGCCCTGTACGGCCAAAAGGCTCCAGATAATTCCCATTCTGTCCGACGGTGTCGGTAAAAATCTTACTAAGCTCACAGGCCGGCCTCCTCTCTGAATTTCTTTGCGTCGGCTACAGCCTTCGCCACTGCCTGCAACATGAAGCTGCTGCATTCAAAGCCCAGCATTTTGCCTGCCGGGTCGCTGTGCAGCAAGGCAATGCCCTTACGGCGCAGGCGCTCGCCGAACTCATGGCCCATATAGAACCACGGATGCAGTACGTCGTAAACATATTGCAGCGGTGCGATATTTGCCGCCTTGCAGATGTACGGGTCGGTTTGCGCCAGAATGCTTTCGATATCCGCAAAATTAGCCTCGCTCAGCTTATTGCTCTGAATCAGTTGCGGCACCAGGCCCAGGCTGCACAGATAGCTGTTGAGCTCGAAGCAGTCATACTGCGTATTGCCGTAGATATAGGGCACGCCCTTTACGTCAGGCAGCACCTTCTGCTCCAGCTCCTTACATTCCTCAAATTTAGCGCCAATCTCCGCAGGCAGCGGCAGCTCCAGATAATCAAACAGATGCTGATAGGTCTGCAGGATTTTTGCCGGCGCGGCGAAGCGGTTGAAGTAAACGTAAGGAATGCCGTACTGCTCCTGCATAGCCTGCGCCAACGGAAGCGCGATATCATGCACGACGATGTTCACCTTCGCTGCGGGAGCACGGCGGATTTCCTCGGCAGTGCAGCCGCTGGGCAGCTGCACGCCCAGCTTGACGCCTGCTGCCGCTAAAAATGCGTGCAGCTCCGTGTCGGCAAAGTTGCCCATGCGCTGACCTAGAACGTTGACGCTGCCGTCACATTCCTGCTTTTGCATCATGGCGGCGCAGGCAGTGATGGCGCGCTCCAAGCCGGGGAAATGGTCCTCGCACTTAAAGTGCTCGGTGTGCACCGCCATTACCGGAATGCTGTACTGCTTCGTCAGCTCTGCGGCAATGGCGTCGTAATCATCGCCGATTACCTCAATTACGCAGGTGGTGACGAGCATCACGCATTTCGGCTGATATTCCGCCACTATTTCTTTAAAAGCCTTGTGCATGCTTTCGGTACTGCCGAAGGTTACGTCATGACTGTCGAGCACTACGGAAACACAGCGTCCCGCAATACCGCCGTAGCGCTCATTGATGGTGAGGCTTTTGGTGTAATAGCTGCATTCGTCCGTGCCTACGATTACCAGCAGGCAATCGTCGATACCGCCTGCCACCATCGCCGCGCCCATCAGCGGACAGTGGGTGCCGGGGAACAGCGCTGTTGTGAGCTGGGGCACGTCCTTGATTGTCTGCACCTTGCTTAAGCGGTTAAGACGGCCTAAGATTTCGTTGCCGTCCATGCCTGCAGCCTGCGGCGGCATCCCCATTTTCTCAGCCATTTTGCGCATTTCGTCCTTCTTGTCACCCTTCATGGCCTGCATCATGCTCATCATCTTGCCCATGTCGGGCATAGCGCTCTTGTCGCCGTTTTTCTGCTTAGCCTTGATGGCTTCGATGGCGCTTTTGGGCATGCCCATTTTTTCGGCCATCTTCCACATTGCATCTTCCTTTAAGCCCATGTACTGCCTCCTATTCTTCTTCGTCCTCACTCATAGCCAGCACACGCTCGGCTAATTCGTTGTACACCTGTACCATTGGTGAGTCCTTGACAAATTCGCTGACGGTACCGCCCTGATTTTCGGCGATTTGGATATCGCCGCTGCGCGGTACGTACTGCACAACCTCGGTGCCGATTTCTGCGGCAGCCTTGGCTACCAGTTCCTGCTCATTCTCAATGTTTTTGGCGTTGAGGATGATGCCCTTTAAGCGTGCGTAGCCGCGACGGCCGAAGTTTTTGATGGCCTGGGCGATGTTGCTTGCCGCGTAGAGGGCCATCATTTCGCCGGAGGATACGATGAATACCTCACGTGCGTAGCCTCCGCGAATGGGCATGGCGAAGCCGCCGCAGACTACGTCGCCTAATACGTCGTAGATAACGATGTCAGGCTTATAGGTTTCAAAGGCTTCCAGCTCTGCCAGCTTTTCAAAGGCGGAGATGATGCCGCGGCCTGCACAGCCGATGCCGGGGGTGGGGCCGCCGGCTTCTACGCACAGGACGCCGCCGAAGCCTTCAAAGACTATGTCTTCTAATTTCAAGGCTTCGCCTTTTGCTTTCAGTTGTTCCAGTAC
>NZ_CABQHJ010000004.1:0-103141 GCF_902463975.1 uncultured Phascolarctobacterium sp. | reverse complement strand
TCTATTTGGTTTAAGTTTTTTATCTTTGCCTCCTTGACTTTTTATAGTTAGTCTTGATATTTACATATATTGATATTATATATTCTTAGAAACTTAAGCCAAGACCTGCTAGTCTCAATTTAGTTTCATTGGTCAGATATATCTGTTACGCTGCCACCCAAAGCATTAAAGGCCTTGCGCAGGTTTTCCGGCAGCTGTGCTGCCTGCAGATTTTGCGTTTCGCTTTCGGGCGATTGCTGCACCTCCTGCTGCTTTACAGGCTTTTGCGGCAGCTTAGCCTTGCCCTCAATCACAGCCTCCAGCCTGATTTCGCGCCTTGCCAGACGCAACAGAACCTCTTCAAAGGCACCGCGATAGTCATCCTTGTTCATTCTGTCCGCAAGGAAGGGCGCCTTAAAGGCCACCTGCAGAATGTTATTGGCAAAGCTGAAGACTCTGCCGTTTTTAGCACAGGACACCATCGAGTTCTTCTTTTCAGCCTTCATAATCTCCAGAGCCTGCTTCCAGAAATCCTCACCGGCGGCAAAATCACCGGCATATTCCTCTGTCTGCTGCACTCTGGCACTTTTAGGCTTAGGCGCAGCGTTCACCGCTGCAGCCAGCGTATCAGCAGCAAGCTGCTGCGCTGCTGCAGGCTGCTTAACCGGAGCAGCTTTCGCTGCCTGCATCTGCATTGCCGCCGAAGCTTGCTGTGCAGTAGGCTGCTGCGCTGCCGGCGCTGCATGTTCCAGTGCAGCTTGCTGCTGCACTGCCACAGCAGGCACAGGCTGAGCATTAACCGGAGCCTGCTGATAAACAGGCATTACACCACCTGCCAGCTGACGCTCCAGCTGTTCTATCCTTGCCGACAAAGCAGCCAATGTGCTGCCCTCTACGCGGCACAAATCCAATAAGCACAGCTCCGCAGTGATGCGCGGACGCATTGAACCGCGCAGCTCCTGAATAGCACTATGCAGTCTTTCCTCCGCCGCCAGCAAGCGATCACGCCCAAATAACGGCGCCAGCTCTGCCAGCGCTTCTTTGGTATCCGTCAGATAAATTTCTTCATAGTCAGGAACTGCCAGATAAAGCACCAACGCCCGCAGATACTCAATAAGCTCCGTAAGCACCTGCTTTACATCCTTACCCTGCTCCAGCAGCAGATTCAGCGTAGCCAGCGCCTGCGGCAGCTGTCTGCGGCCTATTGCTCCCGTCAGCTCGTGCAGCGCTTCACGCCCTACGATGCCCAGTACCTCGCGCACGGTTGCCACCGTAACACGCTTGGCCATGACACCGCACTGGTCCAGCAGGCTCAGCGCATCACGCATACCGCCCTCAGCCTGAATCGCTATTAAGCGCAGCGCGTCCGCATCTGCCTCAATGCCACTGCCAGCGGCTACCATGGCCAGATGCTCCGCAATTTCGTCTACCGTTACCCTGCGAAATTCAAAGCGCTGACAGCGCGACTGAATTGTCGCAGGCACCTTCTGCGGGTCCGTCGTCGCCAGAATAAATACAGCGTGTGCCGGCGGCTCCTCCAATGTCTTCAGCAAGGCATTAAAAGCGCCCGTAGACAGCATATGCACCTCGTCGATAATATAAACCTTGTAGCGGCTTTCCGCCGGCGTGAAGGCTACCTGCTCGCGCAGGTCACGGATATTATCTACACTGGTGTTGGATGCAGCGTCAATTTCAATTACATCCAGAGAGGTTCCCTGCACAATACGCTGACAATTGCTGCATTGGCCGCAGGGCTCGGCAGTAGGCCCCTGCTCGCAGTTCAAAGCCTTGGCCAGAATACGCGCCATACTGGTTTTACCGGTGCCGCGAGGACCGGAAAACAAATAAGCGTGGGCTATTTTTCCGCTTGCCAAAGCATTTTTTAAGGTTGTTTTTACAGCCTTTTGTCCCACAAGAGCGTCAAAGTCCTGCGGTCGCCATTGGCGATATAAAGCTACATAAGCCATCGCTGCCACCTCCCCGGAATTTATTACATACATAACTATTATACTCAAAATAGCCTAAAAAGTAAATTACAGTTTAGATGCTCCAGCTTACCATCAAAACAAATATTTTACTAATGCACTGAAGTATTATATAATATCATCAGCTAATCAAAAGGAGGCTACAGCAATGACCATACCCGAAATTGACAAGGACTTTTTACGCAAGCAGTTACCTGACTTTGCCAGGCAGACTGCTGACTACCATAATGAAAAAATCGGCAAAATTGCCTATAAGGAGTTTTCCGGCTACTTCGGCAGCTTCGCCCAGCGCGACGGCAAAAGCAATATGCTGCGCCTGCGCTGCAGTGCCGGTCGCATAACTGCAGATAAGCTGGCCTTCATCACCAAGATGATCCGCAAGTATAACATCAGCCGCATTCACTTCACCACCGGCCAGACTATCCAGCTGCACGACCTCAGCGCCGAGGCTGCCGCTGAAATTTTGGAGCAATGCCTGGACGCGGATATCATCCCCTTCGGCTGCGGCGGTGACTATCCCGGTAATGTCCTCTGCTCACCCTTAAGCGGTGTAGAGCGCGAGGAATATTTTGACGTGCTGCCTTACGCCGAAGCTGCAGCGCAATATCTTGTAGCTGCCATTCCCGACGGCAAGCTGCCACGCAAATTAAAGACCGGCTTTTCCAATTCCCCGCAAAATATTACGCACGCCACCATGCGCGATTTAGGCTTCGCCGCCCGTCCCGACGGTCGCTTCGATGTCTACAGTGCCGGTGGCCTGGGCCCTGCTCCCTGCACAGGTATAAAAATGGCCGAGGCTGTTGCTCCCGAAAAAATCTTGTATCATATTAAAGCAATGCTCGCCACCTTCCGCGAATGCGGCACCTATACGCAAAGAGCCAAATCACGCACCCGTTATCTGCCTGAGCTTTTGGGCGGAGAAGCAGCCTATAAGGCTGCCTACAGCGAACGCCTTCTGCAGGCACTGCAGGAGGGTGGTCTTGATTTGCAGCCTGAGGCAACAAAAATCACCAAGCGCGACTTCAAGCTCATCACCGGCTTCCGCATTACCTCCCAGAAGCAGCCCGGTCTTTACGCCGTAAATTATCATCCACAGGCAGGACTGCCCAAAATTGAAAGCTTCCTCGCTCTGGCGGATTATCTGCAGAACGTTAAAGCCGCCGAGCTGCGTCTTGCACCCGACCAAAGCGTCTATATTATCAACCTCACTGCTCCCGAAGCAGCAAAGGTAATGTCGCTCACGCCTGACACAGCCTATAATGCCTTCACAAGCAGCGTGGCCTGCATCGGCTCTACCGTCTGCCAGATGGGCATGGGAGATTCCCAAAGCCTGCTGACAAGCTGCTTCGAAGAAATGGCTACGCAGTACGCCGCCAGTGATGCTCTGCCGCAGATTTATATTTCCGGCTGTCCTTCCAGCTGCGGCACCCACCAAATAGGCGACCTCGGCTTCCGCGGTACAGTTAAGGTCATCAAGGGTACAGCACACCCAGCCTTCACTATGTACATCAACGGCTGCTCACTGCAGGGCAGCGAACGCCTAGGAGAAGAAGTAGGCACACTGCTTGCCGAAGATATCCCCTTCGTGCTTTTGGAAATCGGCAAGCATATCGCCCAAAGCGGTCTTGACTTTGCCGCCTGGCAGGCAGCAAATCCTCAGGCCATCGCTAATATCGTTGCTCCCTATATGAAAAAAATCGAGCTGCTCAGCAAATAAGCGCAGCACAAAAAAATCCGTCGCACATGCGACGGATTTTCTTCGTTTATTTCCCTGTAGGACCGCAAAGACGGGCTTCCCCACGGCACATGAAAGTATCCGCTTAAGGCTGCTTCCTTCCGGACCTGACCTGGTTCACAGGCTCCCATTGCGCAGGACCCGGCTCTACGATCCTACAGAGAAACAAATATATGATTTTATTAAAAAAGCCGCTCAGTGCGGCAGATTTTTAAGTGGCGGAGAGAGAGGGATTCGAACCCTCGGTACGGTTTCCCGTACACACGCTTTCCAGGCGTGCACCTTCAACCACTCGGTCATCTCTCCAAGGTTGAAAACTTTAAACTATTTTCAATTTGCCAGCACAATACGTACCCGCAGTCAACATAACTGCAAGTAGTATTATACTGGCATTTTTAATGAAAGTCAAGCGTTTTTTGTAAAAATTTTTATAAAATCATCAAATTTTTCTTCTGCAGCAGTTTAGGAGAAGGAATCCTCCTCATCACTGTCTTCAGCCGGCAGCAGCATTACCGCACAATCAGAATTCAGAACCACGTTTTCCGAGGTGCTGCCCAAGTCATCGCCGTTAGTCATATCGGCGCCGGTTTTAGTCATCATAATCAGGCTGACATTATCACGCTCGCAGATAGCAGCAATTTTTTTGGAGGCTACGCCATGTGCAATGCGATAATCGGCTTCAATGCCGAAAATTTTCATTTCGTCTACCAGCTCTTGCAAAAACATTTTGGCACTGCCGTATTTTTCCTTGTAATCATGTTTGTTTCTGCTGTGCTCAACAACATGCACAAACAACACCTTGCCTACATATTCACGCAGGCTACGGATAACGTTCAGCGCTTCTAAGGATTTACGGGAAAAATCGGTCGGTATCAGCACAGTATCCAGCAGATTTTCTGTAACCTCATCTTCCTCATCCTTATTAATCAGCAGGGGAATCATTGTAGCCCGTGCCAGCTCATAGGTAGTGCTGCCCATCAGCGCACGCTTCAAAAAGCCCTTGCGGTGAGATGCTACCAGCATCAGGTCAGCGTCGTTTTCTTCCGCCAGCCTGCTTAAGGTTTCGCAGGGCTCGCCTGCCGGGGTTACAATGGAAATTTCTTCATAGCCTGCCTGCTCTATATCATTTTTATACCCATCCAATCGGCTGCGCGCTTTTTTAAAGCTGCTACCGTCAGGGTCGGCATCATCGTCATCATCAAAGACGTGAGCCAAAACCACTTCCGTTTCCGTATCGGGGCATAAGCAAAACAGACACTCGGTCAATTTATCAGCCTGCGGGGACAGATCTGTGGCCAACAGGACCTTGGTGAATGTACTCATCTAATTGCTCCTTTAAAAAATATGTAATATATGGATAGTTCGCCATGAATCCCGAAATTCCTGCCTGAGTAAAAACAGCTTGCCTAAAAATACTGCCACAACAAAAACAAAAAGCAAAGCCATAAAATGACTTTGCTTTTTGTTTCAGGCACGTGCCTTTTTCAGGAGTCTTGCCAGCTCCATAACATTTTCCAGAGTTATATCGCTGCTGTTATCAGCTTCCTTTTCCCCTTCGATATCCACAAAAAAAGAACTGATAGGACATTCCAAAATCTGATGCAGCTTAATCAGATTGGGTATTGTCAAACCCGCGCGTCCGTTTTCGATATTGCTTAAATGCGTCTGAGTTACCCCCAACTCTTTCGCCAATTCTGTCTGAGATACCTTAGCGGAAATGCGCTGCATTTTTACACGCTTGCCTATCAGGCGATTGTATTCCTCTGTCATATTCATCATCATCCTCCCCTTTTCATAATATATATTCATTATTCCTAATTAAATTTATATAGACAGCATTATAACATATGCGTATTTTACAAGCAATAGTTTTTTAATTTTCCGCAATTTATTTAACTATGCCTCTATCAAGTTGGCAACATTTATAATGTAGGCGAGGAATATTGTAAATAAAAAAAGCGACGTACTCTTGCATATAAGAGTACGTCGGACGCTATATTAAATTTATTCAGCAGTGCTCAAAAAGAATCAGGCACGGATAAGCTTGCCCGGATTCAGGATATTGTTCGGGTCCATAGCGCGTTTAATAGTCTTCATGATAGACATTTCTACCGGGTCGCAATAAGCTGCCAGTGCGTCAATCTTTTTCGCACCAATGCCATGCTCGCCGGAAAGACGGCCGCCCAGGCTGTAAACATATGCGTAGCAGATTTTGTGGAACTCTGCGAGCTGTTTTTCCCATTCTTCGTCGGTCATATCCATCTTCAGGCAGTTGAAATGCAGGTTACCGTCACCTGCGTGAGCCAGGCACATGCATTCGAAATCAAATTGCTTGGAAACCTCCATCAGGTGGTTCAGGCAGACAGCGATTTTGTCGATAGGTACAACAAGGTCATCAGAGGTAGATACCTTGCTCAAAGCCTTGGAGCCTTCCAGACAGCTGCGGCGTACCTTCCATACGCGCTCGTCTGCTTCAACAACGTCGGTTGCACCGCAGGCAGTACAGATTTCGTCAAGCTGCTCCATCTTCATATCCAGCTCGTCCTCGTTAAAGGTTTCCACGGTAACGATAACGTAGCTGCCATCCTCGTAATGCGGCAGACGCTGTTCTGCATAATCGCTGGCAGCACGTACAAAGCCGTTGTCCATAAATTCAACACTTGTCGGATTCAGGCCGGCCTTAACCAGCGCAGGCACCAGGTCGACAGCCTTTTGTACCTCGGTGAAAACTGCAAGGATATCCAGACGATACGGAGCAAGCGGCAGCAGCTTCAGAGTTGCTTTGGTGATGATACCCAGAGTACCCTCACTGCCCATTACCAATTGGTCGAGGCAGTAGCCGGTGCTGCATTTTTTCAGGCGGTTGCCCAACTCAGCGATTTCACCGGTCGGAGTAACAACCTCGATAGAATAAACCTGATGACGGGTAGTGCCGTAGCGTACAGCCTTATTGCCGCCGGCGTTGGTTGCAATGTTGCCGCCGATCATGCAACTGTCTGCGCTGCATGGGTCACCGGCATACAGCAGGCCTGCTTCGTTAGCCTTAGCCTGAATATCGGAGGTCAGCGCACCAGCCTCAACCTCCATATACATAGCATCGGCATCAAGCTTAATAATCTTGTTCATGCGTTCCATCAGCAGCACAATGCCGCCGAAAACAGGAATCGCACCGCAGGATACACTGGTACCGGCACTGCGCGGAGTTACAGGCACAAGATATTTATTGGCGATTTTCATAATAGCAGCCACCTCTTCGGTGCTGCCCGGTGCTACAACTACCTCCGGCAGATGATGGTAATGAGCATCCGGCTCTTCGTCGGTTTTGTAACGCTCCAGAGTTTCGGCATCATTTTTTACATGCTCTGCACCGACTGCTTTACGCAGCTCCTCCAGGACTTCTTCGGTTACGGGATTGTAATTTGTCATACTAAAATCTCTCCTTTGCTACTTAGCTACAATGCTACATATTTTAGTTTTACAGCAGACCATTGAGATAGTCTTATAAATTAAAAACCTTGCCTGGATTCAAGATATTATTGGGATCCCAGGCTTTTTTAATTTTTCTCATCAGCTCCAGCTCACCGCTCGGAGTAAACCGCTCCAGGAAGTGTGCCTTCTTGCTGCCAATGCCATGCTCACCGGAAAGGCGGCCACCATGCGCATAAGCATATGTATAAACCTCTTCCGTAAAGCGGCTTAATTCAGACTCCCACTCCTCATCGGACAAATCCAGCTTGCACAAAACTATATGCAAGTTGCCGTCACCGATATGTGCGTTGATGCGCAGCGGGAAGGGATATTTTGCCACGGTTTTAATGATGTACTGAATCATATCGCTCATTTCATCAACCGGCACAACAACATCATCCGTCGTGCACACCTTGCTGATAAGGCTTACAGATTCCAGACAGTTGCGGCGCATCGACCAGATACGCTCATCAGCCTCCAGAACATCCACAGCGCCTGCTGCCTCGCAGATATCGCTGGCCTGTTCCATTTTCATGTCCAGCTCATCTTCATTGAAGGTTTCTATCGTAATAATAACATAAATACCGTCTTCAACATGCGGCGCACCGGGGAACTCAAGATATTCCGAGGTTGTCCGCACATTAGGATTATCCATATATTCGATGCTCGTCGGGTCGATACCTGCTTTCACAAGCTGCGGCACAACACCAATCGCCGCCATCGGGTCGTGGAAAATTGCCAACATATCGATTTTATACGGAGGCAAGGGCTGTAGCTTCAGTGTTACCTGCGTAATAATGCCCAGCGTGCCCTCGCTGCCGATAACAAGCTGCTCCATGCAGTAGCCTGTGCTGCACTTTTTCAGCGGCGAGCCCAGGTCAACAATATCGCCGTAAGGCGTAACAATCTGCACAGCATAGATCTGGTTGCGCGTTACGCCATAGCGCACAGCCTTGATGCCGCCGGCATTCGTCGCCAGGTTACCACCAATCTGGCAGCTATCGCTGCTCGACGGGTCACCTGCATAAAGCAGGTTCTCCGCCTTCGCCGCTGCCTGAATATCCAGCGTGCGCACACCGGCCTGCGCTACCATGTACAGGCCTTCCTTATTCAGCTCGATAATTTTGTTCAGGCGTTCCATCAGCAGCACTACGCCGCCCTTGTCGGCAATAGCGCCGTCAACGATGCCTGTGCCGCCGCCGCGCACGGTCAGCGGAACGAGATACTTGTTGCACAGCTTCACTACGCCGGAAATTTCTTCGGCATCGGCGGGAATTACCACTACATCCGGCAGATGGAAGCAGCGCTCGTCTGCCTCCTCGTCCGTCTTGTAGCGGTCGAGCGTATCAGCATCGGTTTTGACATATTTTTCGCCCAACAGCGTTTTTAATTCATCAATAAATTCAGGAGTTACAGAATTATAATTGCTCATAATATATCTCTTTTTCTAATTTTTATAAAGAGTGCAGAGAAAGAATCAGATGCGCTCTTGCTTATGCGTTAAAAACCTTACCCGGATTCAAAATCAAATTCGGATCCCAAGCCAGCTTAATTCTGCGCATCAGCTCCAGCTCGCCGGCAGGGGTAAATTCTTCCATATAAGCCAGCTTTTTGGCACCGATACCGTGCTCGCCTGCTAAGCGGCCGCCCTGAGCATAAGCATAGGCATAAACCTCCTCGTGGAAGTCATGCACAATCTTTTCCCAGGTTGCATCATCCAAATCGCATTTGCAGAGAACGATATGCAGGTTGCCATCACCGATATGCGCATTGATTTTTACCGGAATCGGGAAGGGATACTTGCTGCCGATATGCATAATCTCTTTAATGGTCGGCGCAATGCGGTCCACAGGTACAACAACATCGTCAGTCAGAGAAACCTTGCTGACAAGGCTGATAGATTCCTGGCAGTTGCGGCGCATTGCCCAGATGCGGTCATCTGCTTCCAGCACCTCAACAGCGCCTGCTGCCTCGCACAGCTCGTCGAGCTGCTCCATCTTCATGTCCAGCTCATCCTCGCTGAACGTTTCTACCGTAATGATAACGTAAATACCATCCTCATAATGCGGTGCGCCCTTAAATTCGATATAATCAGCGCAGGCACGCACATAGGAATTATCCATATATTCCATGCTTGTCGGATTCAGACCGGCCTGCATAATCTTCGGCACTACGTCCAGCGCCTTGAACGGGTCATCAAAAACTGCCAGCAGGTCAAAGCGATACGGAGGCATCGGCTGCAGCTTCAAGGTTACCTTGGTGATAATGCCCAAGGTACCTTCACTGCCCATTACCAGCTGCTCCATGCAATAGCCTGTGCTGCATTTTTTCAGACGGCTGCCAACCTCCACGATTTCGCCGGTCGGGGTAACCATCTCCAGGCTGTAAACCTGATTACGGGTAACGCCATAGCGGACAGCCTTGCTGCCGCCGGCATTTGTTGCCAGATTGCCGCCGATCAGGCAGCTTTCGGCGCTGCAGGGGTCACCTGCGTAAAGATAGCCTGCTTCGTTGGCCATCTTCTGAATATCAACGGTACGCACACCTGCTTCGGCGACAACATACATCGCTTCGGTATTCATCTCGATAATTTTATTTAAGCGCTCCATGAGCAGTACAATACCGCCGCAGACAGCAATCGCGCCATCGGCAAGGCTGGTACCGCCGCTGCGGACAGTCAGCGGCACATTGTACTTGTTGCACAGCTTCACAACTGCAGCAATCTCTTCAGCATTGGCAGGACGCACAACAGCCTCAGGCACACGGAAACGGCGCGGATCATATTCCTCGTCGGTTTTATATTGCTCCAGTTTTTCAGGCTCGGTAAAAACATTGGCGTCACCTACTACGGCGCGCACATCCGCTAAAAACGGTTCCGATACGGAATTATACTCTTTCATCATATTCCCTCATTTCTAAATTACATATAGACATCTGTGCGAAAGACAGCAGATGTCACTTATCTAGTTTTATATTATAGTACAAATCGCGCTGTTTGTCTGTAAATTATGTATGAGAAATCAACACAAAAAGTTTTTCTTGCAGAGAAAATAGGTTTCGCTATATATTGTATACTTCCCCGCACCCATTGCCAAGCAATATAAAAAAGGTTAAGATATAGATAATGAAGCTGCCTTTGCTGCGCCTTAATGCAAGGGCAAAATAAAATTACAGCTATAGGAGAGAGGTCTTATGCAAGCTTTATTTGATGCAGTTAACGCAATCTGCGCCAAAATCCAGATTGTTTCCAACTGGTTCTGGGATTTCCCCTGCAATCTCGACTGGTACGGTTCTATCCCCATTCTGGGAAATTTTAGTCTGGCAATTATTTTATTGGTCGGCACAGGTATTTACTTCACCTTCCGTCTGCACTTTGTACAGGTACACAACTTTATCTTCGCTGTGAAGGTGCTGATGCAGCGCAACCATACGCGCAACGGTATTTCCTCACTCACAGCCTTTTTGCTTTCCACCGCTATGCGTGTCGGCCCCGGCAATATCTTGGGTGTAACCGGTGCGATTTCCATCGGCGGCCCGGGCGCATTGTTCTGGATGTGGGTTTCTGCCTTCTTCGGCATGGCAACGTCCTTCGCCGAATCTACGCTTTCGCAGATTTTTAAGGAAAAGCGTGATAACGAATATGTTGGCGGCCTGCCCTTTTACGCACGCAAATTGTTGAACGATTCCGCCGCTGCCGGTGTTGCGCTCAGCATGCTGTACATCGTTTATGCGTTGCTGTGCTTCCCCGCGCAGGGCTTCAACACTATTTCCGCCGTGGGTGCCATCGCCAGCAAAATCTCCGGTGTGAACATTCCTACCAATTCTTCGCTCTACTGGATTTCCTTCGCGGTGCTTATTGTTATCACTGCTGTTATCAGCTTCGGCGGTATTAAAAAGGTAACGAAGGTTACTGACCGCATCGTTCCCGTTATGGCAGTTATTTATGTGCTCACCGTCATTGCTTTGACCGTCGGCAACATCGACCGCATTCCGCTGTTCTTCAGCTCCGTTTTCACGCAGGCCTTTGCGCCTGATGCTGTTTTCGGCGGTGCCTTCGGTCTGGCGCTCAGCCAAGGTATTAAGCGCGGCCTGATGTCCAACGAAGCAGGCCAGGGTACCATCACCATGCCGGCAGCGGCAGCAGAGGTTGCTCATCCCTGTGAGCAGGGCTGTGTGCAGGCTTTAGGCGTATTCCTTGATACCATCGTTATCTGCACCCTGACAGGCTTTGTCGTTATCATGGGCAGCCTGTGGCTCACAACTGATGCCAATGCCTGGTTCGAGATGGGCAAGCTGGATAAATTCTTAGCCTCCTGCGGTGCTCTGACCGGTGGCAGTGACATGCTTTACAGCGTTGTTACGCTGCTCGTAAGCGTTTGCTTCGGCCTGTTTGCCTTCACCTGCCTGTTGGGCTTCATGTCCTTCACCGAAATGTGCGCTAACCGCATTTCCAGTAGGGCGTCCTTCATCAATTCCATTCGTGTGCTGTGCCTCATCGTTATTTCCTTCGGCGTTATCACCAACATCGCCGGTATGGATTTAGGCGCACTGTGGGATTTGAGCGACTTCGCCAATATCCTCATGGTATACTGCAACTTACCGCTGCAATATATCGGCTTTAAATATGTACTGCGTGCCTGGAAGCATTTCGAAAAGAACGACGGTACTCCTTTCACCTCCGAAATCGCCGGCCTGCAGCTGCCTGTTTGGGATGCTTTGGCCAAGGAACACAAAAACAAATAAAAAATTAAGCGTGGCCGCTACTCGCAGCCACGCTATTTTTATACTCTATTCACCTTTCAGCAGACGCAGAAATTCAGCCTCATCAATAACCGTTACGCCCAATTGCTGTGCCTTTTCCAGCTTACTGCCGGCCTCCGCGCCCGCAATGACGTAATCCGTCTTTTTGCTGACGCTGCCGCTTACCTTAGCACCCACGTCCTGCGCCATCGTCTTGGCCTCGGCACGTCCTAACGTAGGCATTGTGCCCGTAAAGACAAGCGTTTTGCCGAAGAAGGGGTTATCCTCCTGACTGGCAGGCGGCGTAAACGTCATCGTCAGTCCTGCTGCCGCCAGGCGCTCCACCAGGTCGATATTCGCCGGCACGTTCAGCCAGGTAACGGCGCTTTCCGCAATTTTATCACCGATATCACGAATCTGCGCCAGCTCCTCCGGCTGTGCCTGCTGCAGCTTTTCCATGCTACCGAATTCCGTTGCCAAAATACGCGCTACCTTAGCACCCACATGACGGATACCCAAAGCAAAGAGCAGCTTGTCCAGCTCGTTCTTCTTGCTCTCGGCCAAAGCCGTCAGCAGATTATCCGCAGACTTTTCGCCCATACGCTCCAGCTTCATCAAGTCCTCCTTGTGCAGGCTGTACAAATCCGCAGCATCGCGCACTAAGCCCGCATCAAGCAGTGCATTGATAACAGAAGGACCGCAGCCGTCGATATTCATCGCATCACGGCTGACAAAGTGAATGAGGCCCTCGCGTCCCAGCGCCGGACAATGCGGATTGGTGCAGCGGATAGCAGCCTCCTCGCCCTGACGCTCTACGCGCCAGCCGCATTCCGGGCAAACATTGGGGATTTCCACCTCTTTTTCGTCACCGGTACGCTTTTCAACAACTACACGCAGCACCTCGGGGATAATTTCACCGGCCTTGTTGATGACAACCCTGTCACCGATGCGGATATCCTTGGCACGGATAAAATCCTCGTTATGCAGAGTTGCACGGCTGATAACGCTGCCGCTCAATTTTACCGGTGCCAGCACTGCCGTCGGTGTCAGTACGCCTGTGCGTCCCACACGCCAGTCAATATCCTCCAGCGTAGTTTCCGCCTGCTCCGGCGGATATTTATAGGCCGTGGCCCAGCGCGGATCCTTGCCTGTCGCACCCAGAATACGCTGCTGGTAAACATCGTTGACCTTGATAACAGCGCCGTCGGTATCGTAGGACAGGCCTTGACGCAGCTCGTTGAAATCGCCGATATATTTAATCGCCTCGTCGATATTTTCGACAACCTTATAATTTTCGCTCACCTTAAAGCCGTAGCGCGCCAGCAAAGCCAGCGATTCGCTGTGCTTAGGCTGCGCACCCTCGCCTACCAGATAGTAGGCAAAAAAGCTCAGGCTACGGCTTGCCGTTACCTGCGGGTCCAGCTGACGCAGGCTGCCTGCCGCCGCATTACGCGGATTGGCAAACTCGCTCTCGCCGCGCTCCGCGCGTTGCTCGTTTAAACGCATAAAAGCCTGACGCGGCATATAGACCTCACCGCGCACGTCAAGAAGCTCCGGCACTGCTTCACCCTCAGGCACCTTCAGCGTCAGCGGAATGCTGCGGATTGTGCGCACGTTGGCCGTAACATTTTCGCCCACTACGCCGTCACCGCGGGTAGCGGCGCGCACCAGCTTACCGTTTTCGTAAATCAGGCTGCAGGCCAGGCCGTCAATCTTCGGCTCCATAACGTATTCCACCTTGCTGCCTGCAGGCAGACCGCTGCGAACACGTTCATCAAAGGCACGCAGCTCCTCGGCGGAAAACACGTTGCCCAGGCTCAGCAGCGGCTCCAGATGGCGCACCTCGGTAAACTGCGAGGAGGCACGGCCGCCGACACGCTGCGTAGGCGAATCGGCCGGAATGCTGTCGGGATAACGCGCCTCCAGCTCACGCAGGCGCACCATCATGCGGTCATATTCGGCGTCCGTAATCTCCGGCGCATCCAATACATAATATAAATATTCGTTATGACGGATTTCGCGGCGCAGCTTTTCGGCCTCAGCCAAATCTGCCGCGCGCTCATCAGCAAATAAATCCATTTCTGCCATTGCTTTATCCTCCAAGATTTTTATCTGAAAAACGGCTTACAGCTTTTCCAGCTTAGCATACTTCGTCAGCAGGCTGCGGATACCACCGCCGGCAAAAGCAACTGTAACCTCCTGTCCATCATCGGCATCCTTGGCAGTAACAATCGTGCCTGCGCCCCACTTTTTATGCATAACCTTATCACCGACACGGAAGCTGCAACCGGCCGCCGCACTGCTTTCCTTCGGGAAGAAGCTGGCCTTGTGCTGCTCAAACCAGTTAGCAGCCTCTTTTGCACTCGTCTTATGCACCTGCTGCGTCATCGCCGGACGCTGCGGTGCCTGACGTTTAATCACATGCACCAGATTACGCGGCACCTCCTGCAGAAAGCGGGACGGTGTATAATACTGCGTGCGGCCGTAGATAGTGCGTGTTCTGGCGTTGCTCAGGAACAAATGCTTTTCCGCACGCGTAATGCCTACATAGCACAGGCGGCGTTCCTCTTCAATCTCATCATCGTTCATCAATGTGCGGGAATGCGGGAAGATACCCTCCTCCATACCTACCAAAAAGACATTGGGGAATTCCAGGCCCTTGGCAGAATGCAGCGTCATCAGTGTAACTGCATCCTCACCCAGCTCAGCATCATCAATATCGGCAACCAGCGCTACGTCGGCCAGGAAGTTTTCCAACGTCGGTTCTTCGCCGTTGCGCTCGCATTTGACAGCAAAGTCCTCGGTTACGCTCAGCATTTCCTTCAGGTTCTCCACACGGCTTTCGTCCTGCGGGTCCTTGCTGCTTTGCAGCTCCTCCAGATAACCGGTTTTCAGCAACACATCATCTAGAAGCTGTTTTACCGGCACATCAGCGGCCTCGCCCATCAGCTCAAAGAGCAGCTCGCTCAGCTCGTCCAGCTTACCGGCAAAACGGTTGGCAAGTCCCGGAACATCCGCTGCATTAGTCACTACCTCAAACAGCGTCTGGCCAGTAGCATTAGCATGCTCCTGCAGACGTGCCAGCGTAGCATCACCGATACCGCGGCGCGGGACGTTGATAATACGCAGCAGGCTCAAGCTGTCACTGGGGTTGAAAATCAGTCGCAGATAAGCCAGCGCATCCTTGATTTCCTTGCGCTCATAGAACTTCGTACCACCGACCATCGTATAGGCAATACCGCTTTTAATCAGCATTTCCTCGAATACACGCGACTGCGCGTTAGTGCGGTACAGCACTGCCATATCGCCCAGCTTGGCGCTTTCATTCAGCTGTAGCTTCTGCATATTTTCAATCACATAGCGTGCTTCATCTCTTTCATCATTCGCCTGATAGTAAACAATTTCCGAACCATTGCCGTTGGCAGTCCACAAATTTTTCGGCTTGCGTCCGCTGTTGTTATCAATAACGGCATTGGCGGCATCCAGAATAACCTGCGTACTGCGGTAGTTCTGCTCCAGCTTTACCAGCTTGGCATCGGGGTAATCCTTTTCGAAATCAAGGATATTCTGGATGTCGGCGCCGCGCCAGCCGTAAATGCTCTGGTCAGCATCGCCTACAACGCAGATGTTTCTGTGGCCTGCTGCCAACAGCTTCGTCAGCAGATACTGCGCATGGTTGGTATCCTGATATTCGTCAACCATCAGATAATCAAACTTGCGCTGGTATTTTTCTCTTACCGCAGGGTTTTCCTGCAGCAGACGCAGCGCCAGCAGCAGCAAATCATCAAAGTCTACGGCATTGTTGGCCTGCAGCTTTTTCTGATAAGCATCATAAATTTTTGCCACCTGCTGCTCATAATAGCCAGAGGCCTCGCGGGCGTAGGCATCAGGCAGCAGCAAAGCATTTTTCGCATTGCTGATATTGCTGATAATCGCCGGCAGCGGGAAACGCTTTTCATCAAGGTTCATTTCCTTCAGCACCTGCTTAATCAGGTTTTTGCTGTCGCTCGTATCATAAATAGCAAAATTATTGGCATAGCCGTTAAGGTTTTCCAACTCATAGCGTAAAAGACGGGCGCAGAAGGCATGGAAGGTAAACAGCCACACATCTCTGGCAGCAGCGCCTGCCATACGGTCTACACGCTCACGCATTTCCGCGGCGGCTTTATTAGTAAAGGTAATCGCCAAAATGCGATAGGGACGCACACCCTGCTGCAGCAGATGCGCAATACGGCAGGTAAGCACCTTCGTCTTACCGCTGCCTGCGCCTGCCAGAATCAGCATCGGTCCGTTGATAGTCTGTACTGCATCAAGCTGCTGTTTATTGAGTCCTTGCATTGTATCGGTCATCAGTCGTTAGCCTCCATAATATTTCACGGATGCACCTGCATCCTCTGCTTGGGTAAAAATATTTTTGACTTAAATATTATATCACAAAACGCGACTCTTAGCAGAAGAAAAGCAGCCGCTTTTGCCTAGAGAGATGCTAGGAAAAGCAGCTGCATTGTGTTAAAATAAGGCTATGTAATGCAAAAGGAGATTATACAGATGACTAAGAAAAGCACCTTCGTTCCCGCCAAGGATTTGAGCAAGCTGTGGCGGGCTATTATAGAATTCGACATGCTCCAGCCCGGCGACCGCATTCTCGTCGGCCTCAGCGGCGGCAAGGACAGCATGCTTCTGACAGCCATGCTGGCAGAAATCAAAAAATATTCGCCTATTCCCTTCGACCTTGCCTGCTACACTGTCAACGGCATGTTTGCGCCTAACTTCCCCAAGGCAGAGCTGGAGGCCTTTTGCGCGCAGTTCGGCCTTACACACTACAGCGACGATGTTGACGTAATGGCAGCGCATGAAAAAAAGGGCGGCAGTCCCTGCTTCACCTGCGCCTACTTCCGCCGCGCCGCCACCAACCGCCGCGCACAGGAGCTTGGCTTCAACAAGGTAGCGTTAGCGCACCACAATGACGATGCCGTAGAAACCTTCTTCATGAATCTGGTGACCAGCGGCCAGCTGCGCACCTTCTTGCCCGTAACACCGCTGTCGCGCTCCGGCATCACGGTACTGCGCCCGCTGCTCTACTACCGCGAGCAGGAAATACGCGAGCTGGTGGCCAAGCTGAACCTGAAGCCTATCAAAAATCCTTGTCCTTATGACGGTCACACCATGCGTCAGGACATCAAGGAGCATATCGCCGCGCTCAACGCGCAGTATCCGGAAATCTACGAGCATCTGGCGGCAGCCATGCGTAACAGCGACAGGCAGGAGCTGTGGCCGCCCAAGCCCGGTAAGGAGCTGCTGCAAAAATTCCACACCTTCTGGGGACGTGGCAAAAAGCAGGCTGAGCAATGAAAACAAAGGCCTATTTTTATATCATCGCCGCTGCTGTCTGCTGGGGTTTAATCGGGCTTTTTGTCAGAACGCTGGCAACTCATGGCTTCAGCTCCATGCAGATGGTTGCCCTGCGTTCGCTGGCAGCGGCAATCTGCGTCACGCTGCCGCTGCTGCGCTCAGGAGGTGCCGCCCTGCGCATCAGACTGCGTGACATCTGGCTCTTCGTAGGCACCGGCATCTGCAGCCTGGTATTCTTCAACTACTGCTACTTCAACGCCATGCAGCAGACAAGCTTGGCAGTGGCAGCGCTACTGCTTTACACCGCGCCTGTCTTTGTTATGCTTATGTCACTACTGTGCTTCGGCGAAGCCTTCACGCGCACCAAGGCACTCGCTCTGCTGCTCACCTTCAGCGGCTGCGCCTGTGTCACCGGTGTCTTCGGCAGCAGTGTGACGCTTACGCTCAGCGGCCTGCTCTACGGTCTGGGCAGCGGCTTCGGCTACGCACTGTACAGCATCTTCGGCAAGTACGCCGTGCGCAGGTATTCGTCATTTACCATAACCGCCTACACCTTTTATCTGGCACTCGCAGCCTCATGGCCGCTCGCAGATTTTGATTATCAGCGTCTTGCAGCCATTGACCTGCCGTCCATCGTCAGCGTTTTAGGACTGGGCCTGCTCTGCGCCGTGCTTCCTTATCTGCTCTACACCAAGGGACTGGAGCAGATTGAAGCAGGACAGGCCTCCATCCTGGCGACGATTGAGCCCTTTGTCGCTGCCGTTGTCGGTGTTATTTTCTTTGCGGAAGCACTGACGATGGTGAAAATCATCGGCATGGGACTGATATTTGCAGCGATTGCCGTGTTGAATATCAGGAAAGTATAGAAAGGCTAATTTATCGATGTATTGTTAGGTTTTGCACTATACACAAAATCCTCACTAATATCGAACTCATACTTTTTCATTAAACCTCTTATGAAAAATATACATGCAGATGCAGAATAACCTGTTGAAATATAAATGTTACAGTTTCTCAACTTAAACGGATTGCGTACACCGTCTTCTTCATAAGAAAACGCAGGTGTTGTCCATTCCGGCAGTGGTTCATGTTTCTTAGCCATATCATCAATAATGCTATTGTCCATATCGTACAAAATTTGAGCAATAGACCTTACCATCTCAGCAAAACTACTAACATTCACACGTTCTCCTAAAAACTCAAAATAATTTACTGTTTTATAAGTAGCATCATCCGGATTCGCTAATGTATAAAGCTTATAGTGGGGATCAGTAAATTCAATTTTTGTTTTTGGTTGCTCAATAGGAAATAGTTTTAAAATAATCTCAGCCAAACGCTTTGCACGTTTTTCCATATTTACGCTATTCCATTCACTCTTATCCTTAACATCACTATAGAGAACAGCTATATGTGTAATGGTTTCTTCCAATTTCTCTTTCTTTTTTTCAAACGGCTTATCTCCAAGCTCACTATTATACCCTGTTAATGTCAAATTACCGAGCGTATGAAGATACTTTTCATGCACAGATTGCCAATTTTCTCCTAACATTTTTTGCCACGACATCGATAAATTTTTATTTTGTGGCATTATATGCTCAATGCTTAGATTTTCTGTATCTAATGTTTCCTTGCCTTGGTTTTCGATTTCACAGAGTAAATATTTGCAAAGAGCATTTTTACTATAGAGATTCTTTTCTTGCAATGCTGTCAAAAACTCATTATCTGATGGTATTGTATTTTTCGAGGTTTGTTGTAGAAAGAACGAAACTAGAGAATCGTAGTATGTATTTTTATTTTCTTTTTGTTCGAATACACGTCCATAAAGAGTCTTATATAATCCACGCAGAGTATTAGAACCAATCTCACAAACAAGTCTTCTTATACTGTAGCTTAGAAGCATTTTGAGCACTCTCGCCAGTTCATTTTTATTAATAATTCCATTTTCATAATCATCAAAAACTCTGAACAAAAATAAGTATACCGTAGTCTGCTTTAGCTTGCGCAAGCCTGCTAAAGCTTTATTGACTTCAGCGCCAAAATCACTGCTTCCATAACAAAATACATAATACTGCTTTGCGTAATGCAAAATTTCCTGAAGCATTTTCTCATTGTCATACTTAACTTCTACATATACCTGTTTAAAGCTTTTATAGGCTTCACTTTCTTTTACAAAGCCATCGCTTTTCATATTCAGATAATCTATAAAAAAGTTATCAAGCAATTTATCAGGCAATAAGTTCTGCATAGTAAGCCAATACTCTTCATATAAACGTTCTTGATCTGTATCAGTCATTAATATATAATTACGAATCAAATCTGCTAATCCTAGCTTAATGCCTGTTGAATTAATTCTTTCAAATATTTCTTGAGCATTATCGTCTGTATCTAATCTAATATCTGCACAAATCAGCTTTTCTATCCCATCATTAATCATCAGTACAGAATTAGCACTTGATTCCTCAAGAAATGATTTTATTAATTGCATAAAAAGCATATAGTTATGATAAATTATGCCTCGCCTGCTCTTATCCATCTGCTCTATTTTTCCTGACATTAATAACAGAAGTTGATCATTATCAGTTTTTACCGGTTTTAATTTCAGCTTGCTTTTTTCGTCTAAGCCATATCTGTTAAATTTATCTTCATTGTAGAGGTATCTTTGCAGAGCCTCCTTATCTCTATCATCATCTGCTGAATCAGCAAGTGCTTTTATCAAGATATAAAGCGTCGTAAAGCGTTGCTGGCCATCAATAATTATATATGAATCAATATGTTTTTTAGAACCCAAAGGTGCATACACGAAAGAACCACAAAAATGAGGTCTATCTTTTTTATATGCCATCACTATATCTTCAAAAAGCTTTGTACACTGCTCTTCAGTCCATGCATAATCCCTTTGAAAAACAGGAATGCAGTACTGTTTTTTGTTAGGTTCAATATAGTCATTCAGCATTCTTCCGCTTTCAATTTTCACCTTATTCACTCCCTATTTTCATCATAATACAGCCAACTATTTCTGCAGCACCTCTACCTTACAGCGGTGCTGCTTTGTTTTCTTGGAATAGCCTATACCGACAGCCAAAATCCGTCCTTTATAACGCTTGCTGCCATCTCCCAGAGTTCCGGCAAATTTGAGCGCATACTGCCTGCGTTTAATCTGCTCAATCGCTTCCTCAGACGTATGGTCCACCTTCAGCTCCAATATAAGACAATCATCGTTTTCCTGATAAGGATAGAAGATAAAGTCAACATAGCCTGTCCCGGCCTTATCCTCCCTCTGGACATTATATCTGTCACGTGCTGCCAGATATATGAGATTAACAATAGCAGCCAGCTCGGTTTCATTGTTATACGCCAACAGCGGTGTTTCCGTATTATGCGCAAATTCCAGAATCCTGCTCATCGTAACAGTATCACCTTTCAGCGTAGCTTGCAGCATTGCTTCCGATTTTACCGCCAGCTGATGCACATAACCCAAAGAATCCTTGTTCAGGAGCAGCTCATTAAATTTATCCATCAATTCCTTATTCGGGATGAACACTTTACCATTTTCATATGTCAGCAGGCCATAAACAACCATCGCTGAAAAAATCTGCTGCTTAGTATTAAGCTCCAGCAGCATAGCCGCATATTCCTGAATTTTCAAGGGTATGCGTTCGCCTGCAGCCATCAGTGCCAAATCATCTCGCACCGCCGTCACATTGTTGCGGATATAATAAAATAATTCGTCATAGGGACCGGAGCTGGTCCAATAATTATAAAGCTGGTTATTCTGCAAAGCCATAACCACTGAACGCGGATTATACAGCAAATTACCGGCAGCAGTGTGATAACCGTCATACCACATTTTCAAGCCTTCACGTGTAACCTGTGGTTTAGGCGTCAAAGCCTGATACTTGGCAAACAGCGCATCTACTTCCGCATCATCAAACCCGAAAACATCACTATATAACGACATCGTCGCCATATTATATTCAGCAAAGGTATTTAATTCCGAGCCGCTGGTATATTTTGATATCGGCAGCACACCCGTCATATACGCCAGCTGGACATAAACTCTGTCCTTCAGCAAATCCTTTAAGAACAGCAGATATTTTTTCCTGTCATCTTCAGAAATAAAGGCAGCGTGAAAGATAGCATCCCATTCGTCAAAAATGAAAATAAATCTTTCGCCCGTCGCTGCAGTAATTCGTTCCAAATCCTCGGCTACGCCGCCTGCCGCACGATAATCAACATCGGGATAGGCCTTATGCAGATCGTTCTTCAAGGCATCAGCAATATTATCTATATAGCTTTGGTAATCATTGCTGCTGATTCTGCTGAAATCAATATAAATAACATTGTATTGATTGATGTGCTGCATAGCCTCAGCATCACAACCTATAGTTAACTGTGCAAAGAGCTTTTTCGTAGCAGCACTTTTAGTCAAAAATGCTCCCAGCATATTGGCCATAACGGTTTTGCCAAAACGGCGCGGACGCGTAATACATACATACTTGCCATTGGTGCCTATACGCTGCAGCATTTGGCCTATAAAAGCAGTTTTATCAACAAAATATGTACTTTTAGCCATCTCCTCGTATAAAACTGCCGGAGAAAGAGTATTTAACAACAGGCCCATATGATTCTCCCCCTTGCTTTTTGCGCATAGTCTACATTACTGATTATAACATACATTTTACAAGCGTTGTCTATTCCGTTAAGCGTTCAAGCTCATACCCCTTTACCCGCCAGCACGCCTGCTCCCGCAGCCAGCAGTCCCAAAAGCAGGCTGCCGCCGCTGTACGCTGCCGCGGCAGCGATATTACCCTCCGTCAGCAGCATCAGGCTTTCATAGCCAAACGAGGAAAAGGTGGTGAAGCCGCCCAACAAGCCTACGCACAAGAACAGGCGCCAGGCCGCAGGCAGCAGACCGCGCTCCACAATCAGCGTCATCAAAAGGCCCATGCAAAAGCAGCCTATGATATTTATGGCGAAGGTTCCCCAGGGAAGGGCGCTGCCGCTCGCTCTGCTGATAAAATTACCCAGCAGATAACGGCACACTGCACCCAAAGCACCGCCGACTGCTACACTTATTATTTCCATCATGCGCTCTCCAGCTCCTCAATATATTGCAGCGTGCGCTGCCAGTCAATCTTAACCGCAGCCAGCTTCGCCTGCAGCTGCGGCACGGTATAGTCCTCGCTGCGCAGCAGGCTCACAATATCGGCAAACTGCGTCTGCAAGCCTGTCAGCCCCAGCGTTGCACACACGCCCTTCAGATTGTGCGCATAGCGCAGCACCTCCTGCCAATTTTCTGCGGCAGCAGCCTCCTCCATCAGTCTGTAATCATCGGTTGTCAGCAGCTTGCGCAAAAAGCGCACATACATAGCTTCACTTTCCATAAAGCGCTCTTCCAGCGCCTCCTGAATATCAATCGCCACATACTGCGGCAGTTCCTGTAAATGCACGTCTTCGCACCCCTTTCTGCTCTTAATGCTGCAGGTACGCACTCATCATCTGCGCCAGCAGCTTCATCTGTACCGGTTTCACCATAAAATCATTCATGCCGGCAGCCATCGCGCGTTCCACGTCATCACTGCCGCTGTTGCCTGTCAGCGCCAGAATCGGCACCTTACGCGCATCCTCACGCGGCAAAACTCTGATAGCCTCGGCAGCCTCACAGCCATCCATTTCCGGCATCTGCATGTCCATCAGCACCATGCTGATGCTGCCCTCCTCCGAAGACTCAAACAGCTTCACGGCCTCCTTGCCGTTGCTTGCCGGCAATACCTCTAAACCATTCATCGTCAGCAGCTCGCTGATAATCTCCATGTTGATACTGTTATCCTCTGCTACCAAAATTCTGCAGCCTGCAAAATCCTCCAGCTTCGGCATTGCATCCTGAGGCTTGCTTTCTACTTTTTTCACAATATTGAACGGCAAAGAAATAATTACGCAGGTGCCTTCATCAACACGGCTGCTGATATGAATGCTGCCATCCATACGCTCTACCAGGCTTTTGACAATCGTCATGCCTAAGCCGGTGCCGGTAACGCGCGGCACACCGAAACGGCTGTCGCGTTCAAACGGTTTGTAAATTTTCTCCAGGAATTTAGCCGACATACCGCAGCCGGTATCTTTAATGACAAAGGTATAATGCACACGGTTGCGCTCATTGCTCAGCTCGCGACGTGCCAGAAAGCTGATTTTGCCATGCGCCTTGGTATATTTAATCGCATTCGACAAAATATTATTCAAAATCTGCTGCAAGCCCTGCAAATCGCCGCTCACCATTTCATCTTCTTGCAGCATCAGCTGAGAGTCAAAGAACTTCTGCTCCAGCTCGGCCTGCGCCGCAAAAATATCGCTGGTATCCTGCGCTACCTTGGCAATCATAAAGGTTTCCTGCACATGCTCCACCTTGCCGTTGTCCAGACGCGCCATTTCCAGGATATCGTTAATCAAGGTCAGCAGCTGCTGCCCTGCGGCGCTTATTTTGCGGATATATTCCTTCACCTGCACGCAGTCATCCTTGTGCAGCTCTGCCAGCTCCGCCATGCCGATAATGCCGTTGAGAGGCGCACGCATATCGTGCGACAGTGCAGAGAAGAACATGTTTCTGGACTTGGCATTTTCGCGTGCTACCTGCAGCGCCTGCTCCGTCACCTGAATATGCTCCAGCTCCTTCTGCTTTTCGGCGTCTACCTCACGGAAGAAGAAAACCGCTTCGTCCTTATTCAGCAAATCATCGCGCATCAGGCGGACATTCAGCCATCTGTATTCCTTACCGAAGCGATAGCGGAACTCACCGCCGAAGTCATTGATATGACGCTCCACCAGATCCTTGATATGCTCACGCGCAAAGCTGGTCGCAAATTCTTCGGTAGCCTCCGGCTCCACATTCTTTATCAGCTCCTGCAGCAGCTCATCATAATCGCCCTCAGGCTCCTGAGGTCCTGGCGGGGTACTTTTCAGCATATAATAGCGTCCTGTAATATAATTAACTCTGAACACAGCCAGGAATGATTTGCTCATAACGCGGATAACCTCATTGATGCTTTGCAGCTCCCTGTTCAGCAAATGCTCGCGCAGTGCCAAACCGGCAGCCAGCAGCAGGAAAATAGCCAGCGTCAGGCTGAACCACTGCATCAAATCCTTATAATCACCCATCAGGAAATCATATGGAATCGTTACAATAGATATCCAGCCCTTTTCCGAAACCGTGTAGTAAACACCGCGCTTATTGCCTTCATAGTCGGTAATATAAGATACATCACTGTCAGATTCACGGATTTCCTTAAAGATTTTATCTACATAAGGTTGCTCTTCTTCTATCGACAGATTGCGGTCATTGATGGTAAACATAATATTACCGGACGGATCGCAAAGGTAGTAATAGCTGTCCTTCGGCAGCTTATTGTCACTCAGCAGGCCATTCAGACGCTCCGGATAAAGATTCATCGCCAGTACATTGTTATCGCTAAAGCGCACGGCCATCGTCAGCAGGCGCTCATTATTCTTGCCGTATTGATATAAATTAGTATAGGCTACGCCGCTTTTATTGCTCAGCGCTGCCTGATACCATTTCAGCGAAGCAACATCTGTCGGCTGTCCCTCCAATCGCTTGCCAATAAGATGCCCGTGTACTACAGCGCACATATCAAAGCGGCCCACATCAGCATTTTTTTCCATATAATCGGTAAAATGCGTCAGCGCCTCCTCCAGCTCTGCATCCGTCATATCTGGCTTCATTTCCAGCATATGTGCAAGGTTCTGCGCGGCACTGCGCAGCAGAATTTCTTGAGCTTTTATGCGTCCTGTTTCCCTTGTGGCAAAGCGGGCTGCCAGCTGCTGTCCCATAATATGCGAATTATCCAATATTTTTTCGCGCACAATATACAGGCTTACCAGGGAAACAAGCAGGAAGAAGGCGAAGATGCCTATGCTGTATAGAGATACCTTTATTCTGTTCCTAAAAAATTTAAAGTCCATAAGCCCTCCATTGAGCCACTGTCAACAAACATGTGCATATTTCATGCATACACATTTTATTATATAACACCAGGCACATCTCTACAAGTGCATACGTCAAAAAGCTGCCTGCGGAAGAAGAAGTTTCCTCTGCAGGCGGCTGAATAGGTATTAACGTATAAATATGCTTGTTTGATAAAATTAGAAAAAGCAACTTCTAAAATAAACTTTATTCTTTTAAAAGCCTTACATGTTTAAAACCATCAACAAAGCTTACTTTAGTATTTACATTGTACATTTCACTAATATTTTTCTCATTAATTACTTCTTGGCTTTTACCATAAGCAAAAACGTGAGAATCCTTTAGCATCAATAAATTATCACAAAACATCGATGCCAAATTCAAATCATGGATTGTCATAATTATGCTTATATTATTTGTTTTAGCTATTTCAGATACAAGCTTCAAAATAAACAATTGATTATGTAAATCCAAACTGCTTGTAGGTTCATCTAAGGTGATTATTTTAGGTTGCTGTACCATTGCTCTAGCAATTAACACTCTTTGTCTCTCGCCGCCACTCATTTCCATGATATTGCGAAAAGCAAACTTCTCCAAATTCATAATGCGAATCGTATCAAAAGCTATTTTTCTATCCTCTTCAGAATATCCGTATCTAGAGTAAGGTAATCTCCCCATCAAAACAGTATCGATAACACTTACAGGAAACATATTATTAATATACTGCGGAACATAAGCAATAATCTTTGCCATCTCAAATTGATTCAAGCCAGATAAGCTTTGATCATTAAAGTATATATCACCGCTTCTATACCTAATAATATTATTAATGCATTTCAGCAAAGTAGTCTTACCTGTACCATTAGGGCCCAAGATGCCTAATACTTCTCCGCTTCTTACACTAAATCTAACCTTATCTAAAACGTTGACATTTTTGTTGTATCCAAAGGATATATCTTTTACCACTAATTCCATACTTGCCACCTACTCAATAATTTCCGCTTTTATGCAAAACCAAATGTACAAAAAGAGGTACACCCAAGAAGGATACAACTATACCTACAGGAATATTAACCGGATACAGAATCAGCTTACCAAAAGTATCTGAAACAAGTAATAATATCGCTCCCAAAATTCCAGAAAAAGGAATGTAGAATCTGTGGTCAGTTCCAATTATAAAACGTGCCATATGTGGAGCAATAAGACCAACAAACCCAATAACACCAGTAAAGCTTATTACTGTAGATGTAATCAGTATAGCAAGCAAGCCACCATAAGTACGAATTCTATCAGTATTTACACCTAAGCTTCTAGCCATTTCATCATTATTGCTAGCCATAACATTCAAAATCAAAGAGTATTTCCAGATAACAAAACTTGCTATCGCAACAACAATAAATGATATCAAAACATTTTCCCACGTTGCTTTATTAAAAGAACCAAAAGTCCACTGTACCACAGCCTCCAATTTATGCTCCTTGGCGAAAAACTCAATTGTTGCCGTCATAGCACTAAACAAATAATTTAACGCTATACCAACCAAAACTAATGTACTAGGCTTTACTCCAATTTTATTTGCCAGTCCATAAACAATACAGCCACAACAGCAAGAAGCTAAAAAAGCGCAGGAAATAATTCCTATTTCACTTTGAAAGAATAAGCTTGTTCCGAAAACTATGCACATTGATGCGCCAAAAGCAGCAGCTGAAGATACACCTAAAGTAAACGGGCTGACAAGGTAATTTCTTGTTATAGACTGCATTATTGAACCAGCTACAGACAAACCAACGCCAGCAATGACAGCCAATAATATTCGAGGCATACGTAATAAAACGATGATTTTATTTGCAGCAGCATAAGTGCCGTCATTAATATTCCCAGTATAAAGTGCCTTTAAAGCAACTACTGATTGAAAAACAGGTACATCCATACCAATAACCGAGAAAGCAAAAGCGAAAAAGACTATCATCACCAAGCCTACTGCAATATAAGCTGTTTTTCTTCTGCACTCTCGCTCATATTGTTGCTCCAACATAGTAACAGCCACCTCAATCGTTCAAATTAAATTTGGGGTAGGTATGCCCCTCAATATAAGATAGGTGTTGGTATTTTTCTAACCAATCCTTAAAGACCTGCTCTGGATGCAAATCCGGCAATTTGTCAGGATATAAATACTTAGCAACATACATAGTACCAACCAGTTTTGATGCTCCTCCATGAACATAATGAGATAAAAGCAAAATTTTATTATTTTTTACAGCATCAACACTATCCCAACCAGGACGATTTTTAATCTCAGCCAAAATTGCTTTTTGTTCATCTGCTGTCGGAGGCTCATATGTAGATTGAACATTAACATTCGATACCTTGATAATATATTCTGGATTTCTTTCGATTATCGACTCCGGATCAACGTTAACATTCTTGGCATCGCTAAAAATATTCGCGCCACCAGCATATTCAATCATTTTATAAAAATAATTCCCCGGAATTGTAGTACTACCTATCCTTCTATATTCAAAATATACTTTCTTCTTTTCTACACCAGCAAGCTGCTTATTAATATAGGCAAGCTTATCCATAAAATAAGCCGTTAATTCATCGGCTGCTTTTTCTTTGCCAAAAATGGAGCCTATAAGCTTACAATTTTTCTCAAAGTCTTCTGTATAATAAGAATCACATACAATGACCTTAATACCAAAAGGCTTTAGCTTTTTCTCGGCTTCTTCAACAGCACCATTACCTGTTAATATTAAAACTTGCGGGTTAATCTCAATAATTTTTTCGTAATTCAGCTCTCTTTGGTTTTTACCTATTATCTGCTCTTTTTTAAATTTATTTTTAAAACCTGCCTGATCATTGTAAATATTAAAATCAACACCAACAACATTATCAAGTGCACCAATAGCATTTATAAGCTCAACATTATACGCATTCGCAACAGCAGCTTTAGTAACCGGATAAGGAATCTCAACATTTCTTCCTACGCTATCACATATAGTATGTACTTTGACATTTGCACCCTTGCTTTCACTACCACAACCAGCTATCAAGAACAATGTCATTACTGACATCAGCAGTATATAAAATATTCTTTTCATATTAAAAGCTCCTTCCGTTCTTTCTATCATCTTACTAAGTAATTAGGCATATAGCGAATACTAAGAATCCCTAAGTCATTACTCACAACAGCTCTAACTCCATATAAATCATATATAAATTTTTCAGTAAGTAACTCTTTAGGCGTACCACAACCAACTACTTCTCCTTTCTTCATAGCGATAATTCTATCACAATACATAGCTGCAATATTCAAATCATGTACTACGGCAACAACCGTTTTTCCCGTTTTTTTAACTATATCCATAATTTGCAGCTGATATTTTATATCTAAATGGTTTGTCGGCTCATCTAAAAGCAAGCATTCAGTATCTTGCGTCAGCGCTCTAGCAAGAATCACACGTTGCTGCTCACCACCGCTTAAAGTAGAAAATTTTCTGTTTGCTAAATTAAGTAAGCCAACATTTTCCAAAGCATTCTTAGCAATATTTATATCTTTTTCATTATTATTTTCTAAAAACTTTTTATGAGGCGTTCTGCCTAAAAGTACCATATCCAATACGGAAAAATCAAAACTACAGGGATTATGCTGACTGACTACTGCCATTTTCAAAGCAGTTTCACGATAACTGATTTCATCCAAAGGTTTTTCATCTAAATATATAATTCCGGAATTGGGATTAACAACTCTATATATACACTTTAAAAATGAGCTTTTACCACTGCCATTCGGTCCGATTATCCCCAAAAATTCTTTATTATCAAGCCTAAGCCCGACATCCTTGAGAATTTTTTTACTACTATAGGATAAATTAATGGATTCAGCTAATATTTTCATTATTACTCACTCCCAAATCCATAGGATTTTTTCAACATCAAATAAATAAAAGTAGGTGCTCCGACCAATGAAACTAATATTCCTATGGGTAATTCCGTTCTGGATATAATAACTCTACATAAAACATCAGCCCATAACAGAAATATAGCACCTAAAAATGCACTAAAGGGTATTAATTTTTTATGATCTACGCCAACCAGTATCCTTGAAATATGAGGAATAATCAATCCTACAAAGCCAACTATACCGGCTGCATATACATCTAATCCAATAACAATTGAAATAAGCATCAGGAACAATATTCTAACGCCATTTAATTTATGCCCTAATGTTATTGCAGCATCATCACCTAATAACATCAAGTTTAATATACGTGATTGACTGCAGAAATATCCGATTAACAATACTGTCACAGGAAATATCACTACTAAAGAACTCCATTTAGCACCGGACATACTACCCATCAACCAATATACTATGGTTTGCATACCTTCCGCATCGTTTGCAAAAAATATAATAAAACTGGAAAAAGCACTGAAAACCGCATTCAAAGCTGTACCTGCCAGTACAAGCTTTACCGAATTTGCCTTTCCGCCGATATTAGACAAAACCAAAACTAAAACACTGGCTATAAAAGCTCCGATAAAAGCAGATGTACCTATAGCATTTTCGCCTAACAATACACCCAAGCCTAGCATTATCGCCGTTGTTGCTCCTAAAGACGCACCAGACGATACTCCCAGAATGTATGGATCAGCTAAAGGATTTTGTACAATCGCCTGAATAACTACACCACAAACAGACAGGCCTGCTCCTATACATATAGCTAAAATAATTCTCGGCAACCTTAATAACCACACTATATCAAAAGTAGTTAACATATTTTCAGCTATATCTAAATCTCTATAAAACAATCCTGTTTTTATGACTTCCATTACATCTTCAAGTGCAAGAGGAGCGCTGCCAAACATAGCTGATATAATGATTGATATTAACAATATAATTAATAGAAGCACTGACATCTGTAAGCATTCTCCAATATAATAAAATATTAAATAAAGATGGATATAGAGTTAGCAGTACCCGAAGATACTGCTAACTCTATTTAAAAAGAATTATAAATCAAATTCTGCGCTTAACATAAAGGTGCGAGGATTAGACAAGATAGTAGTATTACCAGAAGTAATCCAGTAATCCTTACCAGTGAGATTATAGCACATTGCAGACAGGGTTACAGGAGTATGGGAAACCTTGGTTTTGTATTTTACACCCAAATCAAAAGTCAGATAAGAAGGAACTTCTAATCTTTCATTTTGGATAGTGCAATCACCAAAGTACAAGGCTCTGCCCAATACGCTGAAATCATCGTCTGCCTGGTATTCTAAAGACATTACACCATTCCATTTAGGTGTACCATTGATTTTAGTACCGGAAGCAACAGATGCAGAACGATTTACTTTACCATTCAAGTAAGTAATACCGCCCATTGCATTCCATTTATCAGCAAATTTACCATTAACGGTTAATTCAATACCCTTAAACTCATTTTCACCATCTTGTACTCTATACCATTTGCCATCTTTTTGCACATCCATATTGGCAGCTTGCTTAAGATCAAACAGGCTCAAAGTAGTAAGAATACCCTTATTTTGGTATTTTACACCAATTTCATTCTGCTTTGTCTTAGTCGGAGAAAGCATCTCACCGCCATTTTCTAAATGATTACCATTAGCACTGCCTGGTACAAGAGCACCCTTATTAAAGCTTTCTGCATGGTTTGCATATACAGTTACCTTGTCATCAGGGCTATAGCTTAAAGCAAAGGTCGGACTAGTAGAATCACTCTTCTGAGTAGAACCAGTATGTGCACCAGTATTCCATTGATAAGAATCAACCTTAGCATTGTGTTTGTGAACACCCAATAACAATTCGGCTTTCCCGTATTTCATGCTATCAGCTAAAGAAATACCCCAATATTCATTTCTAGCAGTATATCCTCCAAGATTCGGCGCAGGTAATTCGGCCCCAATAATATGAGTTTTATTATAAAGGTTACCTGGTTCTGTTGTATTAAATTGAACCCCAGGAACAGCACTACCATTGTTATACCATGCTTTATCAACTGCTAAAGAAACATTATGTTTTACATCTTCGGTAGCAAACTCGCCCTTAATACCTAATTGACCAAAATAGCTTTCTACAGGGAATGTTTTGCTCCAGCTCTTCGCTGTAAAATCACCATTATTATTGTTAACCAAATAAGCACTGCTGTCAGCATTGTAGTTTTTATAAAGATCATACTTGCTGTAGCCAATATTAGCAAAAGCAGTCCAGGAATCATTCAGTTTTTGTTCATGATTCAAGGTTGCAAGCCAAGTATCATATTCCATTTCCTGACCTCTGAAGCTATAGTTATTCTTAGAATCCGGAGCACTAGGTAACTTGGTAACACCGCCACCGTATTGGAACCATCTTACACCATTTTTATGATTTACAAATCTGTAGCCTGCTAACAAATTGGTATTGCTTTTTGCATCTACATGATCCAAGTTGATAAAGATGTCTCTGGTATTTAATTTTTCACCCGGTATTGCTGTTTCGCCAGAAGAGTTTTGAGCATTTACTCTTAAACCCCAAGACTTGTTTTCGCCAAAACGTCTGCCAACATCAATATATTCACCAAAAACGCTTTTACCGGAAAAAGTCTGCTTATACTTGGTAATATCTTCTCCGCTTGCACGTTTAGAAACTAAATTTACCATACCACCAGCAGATTCCTGTACAGTAGTACCTGTAACACCCATTACAGGACCGGAAGTAACTTCGATGCTGCCAACAAAATTAGTGGGAATATTAGTTTGAGTCAGCAAGCCCGGCACACCATTAATATACATTTGGTAGCCGGTAATACGGCTACCTCTAATCCAAAAATCATTATACATCGGGGAAGAAGCAGAGCGAACAGAGGGAACGTTCAACAGAGCACTAGTCAAGCCTTCACCGGGTGTTTCAAAAGCAGTAATAGCTTTTTCGGAAAGATTTGCTTTCGTAAACGGTGTCTCCATAATAGATTTTTTGCCCATAATACCTACATTGGAAGTGCTCTTTACAAAACCACCAGGCAACAGGTCTCTACTACCTTCTACAATAACTTCGTCAACACTATATTGACTCAGTTTTTGGTCAGCATTTTCAGCAGCATTTGCACTCATAACAAACCCTACGCTAAAAACTGTTGACATAACCGCTAAAGCTAACATCCTTTTCTTCATAACATACAACTCCTTTAATATTTTTTAAATTAAACCGACTATAGTAAATCGATTCAATTTGAAAACTAATTATACAATCCTGCGGCAATCAGGTGAATAGTATCAGATAATCGCAAGCCGCTATTATAAATATATGATATAGGAATCATGTATACTCTTCTTTTTCTGATAGCTTTTAATGATCTGAATTCTTCGTTTTGCATAAATTTGTTTTTAAATGCTAAATCAGCATCTGTTTTATAAATAAGGAAAATCACATCAGGATCAGCAAGCAAAATATCTTCCTTGCCAATTTTACTATTAGTTTTTATCAAACTAGCGCCTAAAGCCTGCACAATATTGCCTGCTAAGCGATTTTCTCCATAGGAACTTATGGTATTACCATAAAAATCTAAAATCAACACCTTTTGTTGTTTTCTATGCTGATTGTCAGAAAGAATTTTATTAACATCGCTTTTGATATCAGAAACAATTTGCATTGCTTCAGCATCTTTTTTTAAAATTTTTCCTATGTCTAATATGTACTGATATTCACCATCCATCGTTTCATAAAGCTTTCCGTCTTTCTGCTGCAAGGACATGTAACAATTAACATTTCGCTTTAACCAATAGTCAGTATCTCCCAGCGACCAAACTCCTCTTTTACCAAAAGAAGACGGCCAACCCATAATGAAATCTGGATTCAGGTAGCGTGCTGTTTCTTTATCAATGCCATTTTGACCATAATAAGGTATTTTGTTTATAAGTCTGTCAATTTCTTGCTGCTTAACATCATGGGGAATAATAAAACGTCCAACCGAAGCAATAATTCTATCTCTTTCGCCAAATTTATCTAGTATCTCAATATTATTTTGATGATAAGCTATAATTCTTTCAGGAGTGCGTTCAAAGTTCAGAATAACTTCACGCCTGTCAGTATTATAATTCTTTACTGAGACATCTATTGGTTGTGGTTTTCTATGAAACAATTCCCCTGTATCAAACTTAAAACCACAATAAACGATTTCTCCTATTATAACAACTCCCACTAACGCACTAACGAAAAAAACGAAAGGTTTATTGGGCAAGCCATCATTACTAAAAAATTTAAGCATAAAAGAAAACACCCTCTTGCAATCAGCAAAAAGGCGTACTTATCCCACTGCAGGCCTATTCTGTCGATCGCAGAAAACTATGGCTTTTATTTTAGGCAGTTCTTCTGGCTTAGCTTCAATGCAGATTTTGCCTTCCCGGTTACCCAGTGACATAAAAAAATCTGCTCCGCCTTACAGCTGCGGGACAGTACAGGAATTACACCTGTTTATCTATTAAGCAATTATTGCACCTAAAACAAATCTCTCTATATAAATTTATTCTAAATTTATACTAAAATTCTTATCAGTATTAGTTATTGTGTACATTATACCCTTAGCAGCATTTCTAGTCAAGTTGTAAAGTTTATTACACTTTTTTGCCTTTTTCTATATTATTTTAGGTTTTATTTCATTAATCTATTTTTTCTCAATAATTATAATATTTCGGAGTTGTATTACTAAACCAATGTACTAAAAGTTTATATATTATCAAGAAGACAAATTTATCATTTAGCCAAAGAACTGCCTACAGCAACATCAATCCGTCTACAAGCAATTAAATATTCTCTCCTCCTACCTCTAAATAAATTATTTTCCTTTCTCACTTCCCTCTGCACCACTACTTTTGGTGCAAAAAGAAAAACTGCTCCACAACCCCTAATATATATCCCTGTAAGTAAAGTCTTCGTAAGGGTTCAAACCCTTTATTTTATAGGCTTTAGAGCAAATTTACGTTATTTTTATTTATATTATATTAAAGTTTTCGAGCCTACGGTTTTTGAGCAAAAAGGCTGAAAAAAGTGGTTCAACTGGTGCAACCGGTGCAAAACGCACCGTTAAAGCAGCACAAAAAAGCTGCCTGCAAAAGGACCTCGTCCCTCCGCAGGCAGCAAAATTCATTTTAAGCTATAATCATGCCTGTTCCGCTCTGGCATCAATCGCCGCAGCTTCCGCATCCGTCATATATTCCGGCTTAATGTCACGTCCCATATGGTTCAACATCTTTCTGTCGCTGCGAATCGTAGCGCAGGCCACAGTCGTCAGCATATTGCCAGTAATAGTTGCGGATGCACCTGCCTTAAATGCCGTTTCACCATCATTGGTCAGCAACGCACGGCCAGCACCCAGGCGAACATTGGCCAGCGGATTAATATAACGGAAGAAGGCCACAGTACGCAGGATATCAGCCTCGCTCAAACTCGGCAGATGCTCCAGCGGCGTACCGGGAATCGGCATCAGTGCATTCAGAGGAATAGAATCAATGCCCAGCTCAGCAAGGCTGATAGCCATATCCAGACGGTCCTCCCAGGTTTCGCCCATGCCGATAATACCACCGGAGCAGGCGCACATGCCCTCCTCCTTGACCATCTTCAGCGTATTGATTTTCATATCGTAGGTATGCGTAGTGCAGATATTGGGGAAGTTGCGCTTAGAAGTTTCAATGTTATGATGATAGCTGGTGACACCTGCCTCATGCAAGCGATGCAGCTGCTCACGGGAAAGGAAGCCCATGGAAGCGCACAAATCAATCTTCAAATCACGGTGCATAGTTTCATACGCATGAATAGCCTTATCGAACTCTTCGCCGGTCAGCGCCTTGCCTGCGGTTACAATGGAAAAGCGGTGCACCCCCTCCTCCTGATTCAAACGTGCCAGCTTCACGATATCCTCCTCCGGCAGGAAGCTGTAAACCTCGCAATCGGTATGGTTATGTGCGGACTGCGCACAGAATTTGCAGTTTTCCGGACAGCGGCCGCTGCGCCCGTTGATAATGGAGCACAAATCCACGCGCTCGCCGACAAAATGCTTGCGAATTTTATCTGCGCCTTCACATAATTCCTGCAAATCGCAGGTCAGAAAGGCATTTAAATCGTCCTGACGAGTCAGTCTTCTGCCATCAATAATTTCTTGTGCTAATGCTTGCGGGTTCATATTCTCTTCTCCTTTTGTAACCTATTTAATTGGTAGGCTTATGCTGTAAAAAAATAAGTGGTACGTTAACCTTGACGTTTTTAACGTTCACCATCTGTTAACCAAAATTATAGCACAGGATAACCTTGAGCGCAAGCAGATTGGCGCGCAATTTATAATTACAACAATATTTTTTGCCTATACAGATTCCGAAACAAACAAAAGGCTGCAGCCGAACGCCTGTCGGCGCCAAGCTGCAGCCTTCCATGTTTAATTATCTTCGGCACCACTGCCAGATGCGGTATTCCAGCCAGGCGCAGAAGACACCGCTGAAATCCAGCAGCACATCCGTCACCCTGCAGGCACGTCCCGGCGAAAAGCTTTGGATATATTCGTCCAGCACCGCCGCGAACAAAGCCAAAAACAGGATATAGCCGGTTGCTGTGCGATTCGACACGCCCAGAGCACTGAAGCTGTGGCACAGCAAAAGCCCCAGCAGCGAAAATTCGCAAAAATGCGCCAGCTTGCGGATATGATGCTCCACATCACCCGTCAGCTGGATATCCAGGTGCTGCGCCAAAAGCTGCGTCAGCGCAGTCACCCAGCCGCTAAGCTGGGATGACTGCCGCAGGGGTAGCGACGAATTATAAAAGATTATGCCCACAAAACAGGCAGCCAGTAAAAACCAAAAATACTTCATATAGCTCCATCACTCACTTAATGTGTCTGCAGCCAAAATCAGATATGACGCGTCAGGCACTCCATTACCATCATATTGCTGACAACACCGATACCGCCCGGCACAGGCGTAAAGGCGCTCGCCTTTTCAGCAACAGCATGGTCAACGTCGCCCACCAGCTTGCCGTCAACAGCGTTGATGCCTACGTCCACAATCACAACGCCCTCTTTAACCATTTCCGGCTTCACAAAGCAGGCCTTGCCCACTGCAGCGACAATAACATCTGCCTGCTTTAAAAGCTCCGGCAGGTTGCGTGTACGCGAATGGCAGATGGTAACGGTAGCGTTTTGCTGCAGCAGCAGTACGCTTACCGGCTTGCCTACAACATTACTGCGGCCGATAACAACAACGTTCTTGCCCTCCAGCTCAATGCCATAGTGCGCCAAGGTTGCCATGCAGGCACGCGGCGTGCAGGCAGCAAAACGGCTGCGTCCCATGAACACATCACCGATATTCTGCGGATTCAGGCAGTCCACGTCCTTGTTCGGGGAAACTGCTGCGCCCACGTTATCGCTGTTGATATGCTTCGGCATCGGCATCATCGGCATAATACCGGTAACGTAACGGTTGCGGTTCAGCTTTTTGATGATGCTGATAACCTCTTCCTCCGGAGTATCGGCAGGGCAGGTGATAACCTTAGCGGCACCGCCCAGACTTTCAATTAATTTGACCAGCCTGTCCTTATATACGTGAGATGCAGGATCATCACCCACAACCAAAATAGCCAGGGTTACTACCAGGTCGTGCTGCTTAGCAACAGCAATCTTTTTGGCAATAGCCTCACGATAAACATCAGCAACAGGCTTACCCCTCATTAAAACAGTTTCCATAGTAAATTCACCTCAAAAAAACATAGTTGATTTATTATAGATAGAAAATATATTAATAAATGGCGCTTTATCCTCCGATTTCCTTAAAGGATGGCGCTTTATCCGTCAGACTTTTTTAGAAGAGACCGCTGATAACACCATCATCCGTAACGTCAATCTTCTCTGCTGCCGGAACCTTAGGCAGACCAGGCATAGTCATAACATCACCGGTCAGAACTACGATAAAGCCTGCGCCTGCTGCAATGCGGCAATTGCGGATAGTAATCTTGAAGCCGCTCGGGCGACCTAAAAGTGCCGGGTCATCGGAGAAGGAATATTGGGTTTTAGCCATGCAGATAGGCAGGTTGCCGTAGCCAAGCTCTTCAAATTCCTTAAGAGCCTTATCTGCTTCCTTAGTATAGTTAACGCCGTCAGCGCCATAAATTTCCTTAGCAATGGTTTCAATCTTACCCTTCAGGCTCATATCCAGCGGATAAATCGGCGCGAATTTGCTCTCGCCGCTGTCTGCCAGGGCAATTACTTCCTTAGCAAGGTCGATGCCACCCTCGCCGCCTTTAGCGAATACGTCGGACAGTGCAACGTTAACACCGTGCTTAGCACAGTGCTCGCGTACTGCCTCCAGCTCTTCTGCGGTATCCTGAGCGAAGATGTTGATCGCAACTACGCAGGGAACGCCGAATTTTTTAACGTTTTCGATATGCTTCTCCAGATTTACCAGACCTTTTTTAACAGCCTCTACGTTCGGAGTCTTCAGCTCGGTCTTCGGTACACCACCATGCATCTTCAGTGCACGCACGGTAGCAACGATAACAGTTGCGTCCGGCTTCAGGCCAGCATAACGGCATTTGATATCGAAGAATTTTTCTGCACCCAGGTCAGCGCCGAAGCCTGCCTCGGTGATAGTGTAATCAGCCAGCTTCATGCCGGTCTGAGTTGCCATAACGCTGTTGCAGCCATGGGCAATATTAGCAAACGGACCGCCGTGGATGATTGCCGGTACGTTTTCCAGAGTCTGTACCAGGTTCGGCTTAACGGCATCCTTCAGCAAAGCTGCCATTGCGCCCTGAGCCTTAATCTGGCCTGCAGTAACAGGTTTACCGTTGTAATCATAAGCAACGATAATTTTTGCCAGACGCTCCTTGAGGTCGTGCAGGCTGCTTGCCAGGCACAGAATAGCCATAACCTCGGAAGCAACGGTGATGTCAAAGCCGTCCTGACGCGGTACGCCATGAGCCTTGCCGCCCAGGCCTACTACGATGTTGCGCAGCTCGCGGTCGTTCATATCTACAACACGCTTCCAGGCAATACGGCGCGGATCAATGTTCAGAGCGTTGCCCTGTTGGATATGGTTGTCGAGCATTGCTGCCAGCAGCATATGTGCAGAGGTGATAGCATGGAAGTCACCGGTAAAGTGCAGGTTGATATCCTCCATCGGCACAACCTGGGAATAGCCGCCGCCTGCAGCGCCGCCCTTAATGCCCATGCATGGGCCGAGGGAAGGCTCGCGCAGAGCTACGATAACCTTTTTGCCGAGCTTAGCCAGGCCCTGTGCCAGACCTACGGTAGTAGTGGACTTGCCTTCGCCAGCCGGAGTCGGAGTGATAGCGGTAACCAAAATCAGCTTACCGTCTTTTTTATCTTTCACACGACGGATTAAATCGTAGGACAGCTTTGCTTTATATTTACCATATAATTCAATATCGTCCTCGCTGATGCCTAATTTGGCAGCAACATCAGTAATTTTCTGCATTTTTGCCTGTTGGGCAATTTCAATATCGGATAACATGTTTATCTCCTCCTATTTCATTGCGTAAAAATACAACTGGAAACAAAGTATCATATATAGTTCTTCTCCGAGCAGCTTTTTTCCTGCCCGGGGAAGTAAAATAATACAAAAATTTTTAGTTAAACCACACTTCTACCGTAGTGTTTTCAAGCACCTCGCTACCAGGTGGCGGCTTCTGCTGCCACGCATGGCCGCTGCCATAAGGCTTCAGCCGCAGCTTATACGGCTCCAGCAGGTCGACAGTATTACGCATATCCAAGCCTTTGAAATCCGGCAGCTTGATTTTGCCGTCTGGCATTCTTTGCAGCACCGGCAGCTGCTTCGGCTTGTTATCAGCCTTCTGGCTGACAGTATTCAACTCCTCAAACGAAGGTAAGCCCTTACTGTAGACAGGCTGAATGCCCTTTGCTACCAGAATCTGCTGCAGCGTATCGCGGAAGATAGGCGCGCTGACCTGCGAGCCGTAGAAGGCACCCTTCGGTGTATCCAGCATAACGATCATCGCATAGCGCGGTTTATCAGCAGGCACAAAGCCTACGAAGGAAGCAATGTACTGACCGGCAGCGTAACCAATGCCGCTCTCAGCCCGCTTTTCGGCCGTACCGGTCTTGCCGGCAATGCGATAGCCCTTAATGGAAGCAGTCTTACCGCCACCCTCGCTGACTACCATTTCCATCATCTCGCGCATCTGTCGTGCCACCTGCTCGGTAATGACATTGCGCACCACCGTCTTCTTGCCCTCCTTGATGACAGTTCCGTCAGCAGCCACTATTTTTTTGACGATATATGGCTGCAGCAGCTCACCACCGTTGGCAATAGCGCAAATCGCGCGCAGCTCCTGCAGCGGTGTCACACCAATGCCCTGGCCAATGGCCATGGTAGCAATATCAGGTTCGTACATATTCTTGGGATTATACAGGATGCCGTTTTCATCACCGGGAAGCTCGATGCCGGTGGGCGAGCCAAAGCCGAACTTTTTCGCATAGCTCGTAAGCTTTTCCGCTCCCAGCTGCATGCCAAGCTGTACCATACCGGTATTAATCGAAAACTTGATAACCGTGGAAAAGGGCACCGTGCCCAGGCCCTCGCCGTCCCAGTTATAAATAGTGCGGTCAGCAATCTTGATATGACCGTTGTCCTGAATTAGTGTATCTGGCGTAATAATACCCTCCGTCAGGCCCATGCAGCCTACAATCGGCTTAAAGACCGAGCCAGGCTCGTAAACCAGCGAAACAGCACGGTTCTTCCAGCTATCAGCACTATATTTGCCAAAATTATTTGGATCAAAAGTCGGACGACTGACCATACCAAGGATTTCGCCGGTATACGGATCCATGATGATTGCCGCTGCTCCCTGAGCCTTGGTGCGCTTCATAGCATCATCCATAGCATCCTCCAGCACATACTGGATTTTGCTGTCCAAGGTCAAATAGATTGTCGGCAGCTGCTCCTGCTTACGCTGCAAATCATGCGCAGGCTCATTAAACAGCAGTCCTACCAGCCGCTTGCCGTTAGCATCCATGAGACATGAATAAAGCGTTTTCTTACCTTTAAGCAGGTCATCATATGCGTGTTCAATACCGGCCAGTCCCTTATCATCCGTACCAACATAGCCGATAACCTGTGCCGCTGCCCGCTTTTTAGTATAGTAGCGCTTGCTTTCCTGCTCAAAATGCAGGCCAGGCAAATCATTATCGTCAATAATTTTCTGGATTTGCGCCACTTCCTTGGGATCCATATAACGCTTCAGCCAAAGGTAATTACCGCCGCCACAAAAGTCCTTATAAAGCTTTTCGGGATCCCGCTTCAGCACCGGCGCCAGCAGATTAGCACACAGGCGACGTGCATCACGCGGCCCATGCTCTTTTATTCTGTTCTCGCTGTCAACCATCTTCTCGGGGTCCGCATAAAGCGAGCCCGTCATAATGCTCACGGCCAGCTCCTCTCCATCGCGGTCCATAATGCGTCCGCGCGGAGTGCCGCGCTCATAATCTAATGTCATCTGGTATTTGCTCATTTCCTTGTACTTTGCGGCATCTACCACCTGCAGCCAGACAAGTCGCAAAAATACAAGGAACACTAACAATCCCATCAATAAACACAGGCTAACAAAACGTTTTTGCGCATCCAATAAAGAAAAACGCTTCACCGCTGCCACCTCCCGCTATGCACAACGCGCAAATCACTGCGGCGTTTTTCCGGCGGCTCGTCCTCCAGCTTCTGCAGACGCTCTTCCTCATCATAAACTGACAACAGCAGGCCGATTGCTGCCATCGAAATTACCATTGAGGTACCACCATAGCTGATAAAGGTAAGCGGTACGCCGATAACAGGCAGCAAGCCGCAAACCATGGCCATATTGGAAACTGCCTGGCCGATAATTAAAAAGGTAACACCGACAGCCAGCAAAAAGCCAACCTTATCACGTGTATGGAAGGCAATCTTACAAAAGGCAGCACACAAAAGACAAAATACAAGAAGCAACAGGAAAGCACCAATTAAACCATTTTCCTGACAAAAAATAGCAAAGGCAAAGTCCGTATGTGACTCCGGCAGGAAAGCAAACTTAGCTGCACCATGTCCCCAGCCGGTACCTGTAAGCCCGCCACTGCCAATGGCCTTCAGTGACTGTATTGTCTGATAACCCCTGCCCTGAGCGTCAAGCCAGGGGTCAAGCCATACCATGAAACGGTGCGCACGATACTCCGAAGAAAAAGCCAGAATGCCGCCTCCCACGACACCTAAGATACCCATACCGGTTACCCAAAGCATAGGCAGACCGGCAACAACAAATAATCCCATGACCAGAGCCACGATAATTGCTGCCGTTCCCATATCAGGCTGCTTATAAACAAGAAAACCAATAACCAGCGTCGGGATTATTACGCACAGACAATCGCCAAGGCGCTGGCTTAATCTTTCACCCCGCTTCATCACATTGCCCAGATACTTCGCAGCTATCATTATCAGCAAAGGCTTGGCTATTTCCGATGGCTGAAGCTTAAGCGGACCGATTTTGAGCCATCGGGCAGCGCCATTATTGACCTCTCCCACAAACTCAACTGCTATCAGCATGCCCAATACAACAGCCAAAGCCAAGTAAAGCAATTTTTTATTCAACCAAAATTTGTAGCCAAAATAGCGGATAATAGCAATTGCTACTATGCCAAGCAACGCATAGACATAATACAAAAGCAGAAAATAAAGACCGTCACCAAACATCCCTTGTGCCTTCACAAAGCTGGCACTGAACACATTTATGCCACCCACCAGCAGCAAAACTCCCACAAGTGCATAAACAGCAATGCAGGGATTGTCCCATAACAAAAATCTCTTCTTCATGGCAAAGCCTTACTTAAAAAACTACCTCGCAGAAATTGATTGGCGTTCCCAGCGCACTGAATTTCTGCTCATATTCTGTCTGTACAGGATTCTCATATTCAGAATGATGCAGGTCATAGCTCAAAGCAATAATCTGCAGGCCGAACTCCTTGAATTCCTCTACGGAAAAATCAAACAAAGCGCGGTTATCTGTTTTAAAGCGCAGGTGACCGCCCTCGCCCAAAAGCTGCTTATACAGCGCCAGGAAGTTGCGGTGCGTCAGACGGCGTTTGGCATGACGTGCCTTCGGCCAAGGGTCACTGAAGTTCAGGTACAGCTCCTTGATTTCGCCCGGCTCGAACCAGTCCAGCAGGTTTTCAGCGTTAGCGCAAATGATTTTTACATTCGTCAGCTCTTTATCCTTGGCAGCCTTCGCAGGGAAATAGGCAATATCATGCTGTGTTTCAATGCCGATAAAGGCCTTATCCGGATACAGCTCTGCCATGCCGATGGTAAAGCGTCCCTTGCCACAGCCAATTTCCAGACACAGACGTTTGCCCGGAAACATCTCCTGCCAATGTCCCTTGAACTTATCAATATCATGCAGGAAAACGTATTCTCCCTGCACTTCCTTCATAGCTTCTTCAATCCATGGTTTTTTTCTTAAGCGCATAGTCAGACCTCACATAAAAATATTTTCTCAATTATCTATTATACAACAAAACTTCTTATGGTGTAAAAAAGAATTATAAAAAAGCCGGCAGCATAAGAACTACACTACCGGCATAAGCAGGTGTCTCAGTCCTTCTTCAACACGCCCTTTACCTTACGCAGCAAATCGTCGACCTTTTTATTTGCCGGCGAATCGTCATCCACCTCAAAGCGGCGGCTTTCATCACCCAGCGGCTTATCCTTGCAGGCCATGTTCTTCAGCTCGCCCAGCATTTTGATGCCTTCAATGCGTGCCTCCTCATAAGTAGACTTAAAGGCCGACAAATCCTCCGGGCAGCCTGCTGCCAGCCAGGCATTCGCCACCTTGCCCACAGCATACGTCACCGACATACCTACAGGAATCTGCACCGGCGCAAAGGGAATCAGCGTCGCCAGCGTCTGCCCTACAAAGGCACCGCCCAGTGAACCCAACAGCCCCAGCACGGCACTTTCGGAAAGCTTGACACCGCGCAGCTTGGCCAGGCGGGTAATCATATAAACCTCGTTAGCCATCAGTGTCATCGTACCTACTACCGGAGCAACTACAATCACACCGGCGCGGGCAGCAGCCCAACGGCAGATATCCTCTGCCTCCTTATCCGTATCAACAGCATATTTCATTTTATGCTCATCTAAGCATTCTGTCATTTTTACACCCCATTCCTTAAGCTTATAAACAGCATACTTTTTATAATTACATTATACAGCAAAGCAGGCAGGCAAAACAGTGAGTTTATCGTGAAATCACTGGCTATAGCAAACTTTTTCCGTCGCTGCACTAATCTCCTTAGCAAAGCAGGAGAGTTTATGGTAAAATATTATAGTATATATTGATATTACGTCGAGGTGGTGAGATAAAATGGCAGCAGCTACTGCGCCTGTCGTAGGACGCTTTGCGCCTACGCCCAGCGGCTTTTTGCATTTGGGCAACGTTTTCTGCAGTCTGCTGGCCTGGCTCTATGCCAAAAGCAGCGGCGGCAAAATAGTTTTGCGCATCGAAGACCTGGACCCGCAGCGCTGCTCGCGCGCTAAGGCTGACGCATTGGCACGCGAGCTGGAATGGCTGGGCCTCACCTGGGACGAGGGTGCATACTGCAGCGCCGCTAGCGACAGCTTTTTCCAAAGCCGCCGCAGCGATATCTATGCTCACTACTTTGACCTTTTACAGCAGCAGGAGCTTGTCTATCCCTGCTTTTGCAGCCGCAGCGAGCTGCACGCCGCCGAAGCACCTCACGCCAGCGACGGACGTATTATTTACGCCGGAACCTGCCGCGAGCTGACGGCAGCACAGCGCAGCGCCAAAATGCAGCAGCGCCATCCCGCCTGGCGCATTAAGGTTGCTGACGAGCTTATCGCCTTTACGGATATGCACTACGGCAGGCAACAGGCCAACCTGGTGCACGAATGCGGTGACTTTATCCTGCGCCGCAGCGACGGAATATACGCCTACCAGTTAGCTGTAGTCATCGACGATGCGCTCATGGGCGTAAATCAGGTAGTGCGTGGCTGCGATTTGCTCAGCTCCACACCGGTACAGCTTTATCTTTACCGCCTGCTGAACCTTACGCCGCCGTCCTTCTGCCACATTCCGCTGCTGACAGATGCTGCGGGACGCAGGCTTTCCAAGCGCGACGGTGATCTGGAAATCGCCGCCCTCAGGCAGCACTTCGGCAGTCCGGAGCCTATTATCGGCCTCCTGGCCTATCTTGCAGGCCAGCTGCCCAAGCCGGAGCCTCTTACAGCAGCAGAGCTGCTGCCGCTTTTCCATCCGGAAAAAGTTCCCCAAGACAACATCGTTGTACCGCAATTGCTTTGATTGCGCAGGCAATAACACATTACACTGATTATAAAACCTGGGAGGAATATATAATGAAAAAATATTTAATGAAAATCAAGGTTAATATGCTGATTGTACTTATCATCAGCTTGCTTGGCGGCATGGCCGGCAGCTACTTCTTCAACAACCGCTGGTTAGGCCTGATTGTAGCTATTCCCCTGTGCGCTCTGTATATCTATCAGGTATATCAGGTGCAGGCCGATTACCGCGAGCAGCACACCAAAAAGAAGCACACCAATAAGTACAGATAAGCTAAGGCGTTATATTAAACGACCTGCTGAAGTTTAGTTCTCGGAATAGACTTCAACAGGTCGTTTTGCCGTCTTGCAACATTGTGACTGCATTATTATACGGACGGAGCCTAAACGCTTTGCTCACCGATATTTTACATTTACAGTTCCATCTGCTATTGGTATATCTAAAACGCTAGTGTATAATAGCAATTAGGAGGAATCTACTATGCATTTACAAAAAACAGCTCTCGTTCTGGAGGGCGGCGGTATGCGGGGCATGTTTTCCGCCGGTGTATTTGAAGCCTTTTTGGCGCACCAGCTCACCTTCCCCTACATCACCGCCGTCTCGGCCGGAGCCTGCAATATTTTATCATATATGTCTGCCCAACCGCTGCGCACACGCCAGATTATCGAGCATTACGTCACAGATAAGCGTTACTTCAGCGTGCGCAACTGGATTAAAAGCGGCAGCATCTTCGGCTTTGACTTCATCTTCAATGAGCTGCCCAAGCATCTGCTCCCCTTCGACTATGCTGCCTACCGCGTCTATCCCGGCACGCTGCAGGTAGCTGCTACCGATATCGTCAACGGCGAAAGCGTCTGGTACGATCAGGAAGCAATGGGTCAGGACTTTATTCCTGTGCGTGCTTCTTCTTCCATGCCCTTTGTCGCACCTGTTGTCAAGCATGAAGGACGTGCGCTGCTCGACGGTGCGCTGCTGGCACCCATTCCCTACCAAAAAGCACTCGACGCAGGCTACAAAAAGCTGATTGTAGTGCTCACACGCAACGAAGGCTACCGCAAGAAAAAAGGCGTGCCCAAATTTCTGCTCAAATCCGTTTATAAAAAATATCCCAAGCTGTGGGATATCATGGAGCAGCGTCCTAAGCTCTACAACGAGCAGCTGGAAGCTGTCGAGAAAATGGAACGTGAGGGCAAGGCTGTCATCATCCGCCCGCAGATTCCGCTTACGATTGATAAATTCGATATCAAGCCGCACAAGCTGCTGGCACTGCATGACCACGGCATCGGCTGCGGACTTGCTGCAATCGACAGAATAAAAGAATTAGAACCGCAATAAATTCTTTTACCAAAGCTATATTGAGTGTATAATATATCCTATAATAAGGAATAACAAACAATCCATTCTTTATTCCTTGGAGGTTCACATGAAAATAAGGTTAGGCGTTATCAGCGAAGAACATAACATAAATATCCTGCAGGAAGTCATAGAAGAATATAATGACTACGAAATTACTGCATTCATTGATCCTGACGGAACACATACACTGAATATTATCGATAACCACCAACAGGAGTTTGACTCCTGGCTCGTCTTTGACCAGATAAATCATCTGCATATAAAAAACTGGGGCAAAGCACAAAAGCCCGTCTACTACATTCCATACCGCGGTGCCAGCTTTTATAAAACACTCTGCACTACTATTTACCAAGGCTTTAAAATAGATGAATTAAGTATAGATACAATCCCCTATTATGACATTACCCGCGCTCTGGATGATATGCAGATAAACTATAACGTTATTAATCATTTATCCGATGAGCATGGTGCCTTATCGCTCAACGGATATGCTGCTTTTCATCGTGAGCTCTTTAAAAAAGGCATCACTAAAGCTGCTGTCACCAGAAGCTGCTATGTGAAAAGCCTATTGGAGTCAGAAGGCATTCCGACCTTCTGTATTATGCCGGTGCGTGTTACCGTACGCAATATTTTAAACGTAATTTTAACGCAATTCCGTATAAAAAAACTCCGGGAAGGCCAAATTGCCGTGCAGGTATTCAGCTTTAATCTGCTGGGAGATAAAGATAATTTTTATTCCGTAGATGACTTATACAGCCGGGAAATCGCTATCTCGCAAAAGCTCATCAGCTACACCAAAAACATCAGCGGCTCATTGAAGCCCGCCAACGAAGGTAATTTTTATATTTTCACCACGCGCGGCAGCTTAGAGCAGCTCACCAACAGCTTCACCAGCCTGCCCGAACTGCCGATTCTGCGCGATTTAAACAAAAGCCTGCGTGCCTGCGGTATCGGCATAGGCAACAGTGCCCGCGAAGCAGAATATAATGCCGTTATTGCTTTAAAGCATGCTTGCGCCGATAAAAAAGGCAGCTGGTATGTCGTACTTGACGACAAAACAATCAGCGGTCCTTTAGGAAGCGCACAGCAGATAGATTTTCAGTATGCCTCCGCACAGTTGGAAGAAGTAAGCAAAAAGACATCTCTCAGCCAAGCCACCTTAAGTAAAATTTGCCATGCGTTGAAAATTTACGAACGCGATGAGCTTAATGCACAGGAGCTTGCCACAATACTGCAAATCCTGCCCCGCAGCGCCCGTCGCATTCTCACCTGCCTTACGGAGCATGGTTATGCCGAAGAAATCCGCTCGGAAATGTCTGAAACAAAAGGACGCCCACGCAAAATATATAAAATAAAATTATAAACACTCCTCCAAAGGCTGAGGTTCAGCACCAAACTGTAACCTCAGCCTTTTTATTTTTAAATGATATACACATATATCTCCTATTGACACACTAGGAGAAAAGAGGTATTCTTTAATAAAGGTCTTAGCCTTTATTGGTCTTTTATTATTTTGAGGGGGCAAAAACAATGTCAGATACATTATTAGACAAAAACAAAATTTGGCAACAGATAGACGATGAAAAGGAAAACATGCTGCAGCTTTGGCAGGAATTAGTTAACGTTAATTGTGGTTCCGGCAACAAAGCAGGCGTTGACTTCATCGCACAAAAAATCGAAGCCATTTTAAAAACACTTGGCTTTGCTACAACCCAGGTAGAATTTGAAAAAGCAGGCAACACACTGGTAGGTAAAATCGGCGATACCAGTAAAGATTTTATCGTTTTATTAGGCCACATGGACACCGTATTCAAAGACGGCACCGCAGCAGAGCGTCCGTTTAAAATTGTTGACGGAAAAGCCTACGGCCCCGGCTGCCTTGATATGAAGGGCGGTATTGTTATCATGCTGACTGCTTTAAAAGTGCTTTTGGCAAATAATTATACCAAGCATGGTATTAAAGTAATCCTCGCAGGCGACGAAGAAGTAGCTCATTACTTAAGCAATGCTTCCGAAACAATTTTGGCAGAAAGCAAGGGTGCGCTGGCTGCATTTAACTTTGAAACCGGTTTCTTGGACCAAGGTGTTGTCACCAGACGCAAGGGCAGATACGAATTTACCATGGAAGCCTATGGCCGCGGTGCGCACGTAGGCAATGACCCGCAAAACGGCCGCAGCGCCATCATTGAATTAATGCATAAGGGCCTTGATATCGAAGCCTTAACCGATTTCGACAAGGGTATTAACTTTAACGTAGGTTTATTCGAAGGCGGTACAGTCAGCAACGCTGTACCGGACTACGCAAAATTAACCTGCGATACACGCTATACCGACTATGCTTTACTGGAAGAAGTATTGCCAAAATTGCAGGCTATTGCGGCTAAGCAATACGTTCCCGATACCAAAACTGTTATAAAGACTGTTACGAAATTCCAATCCATGGATGAGGTTCCCGGCACAGCTGCTTTGCTTAAATTAGTACAGGAAGCAGCAGCAGAATGCAATTTACCGCAACCGACAGCCAAAGCAGTCGGCGGCGGCAGCGACAGTGCCTATGCTACAGCTGCAGGCGTTCCTACAATCTGCGCTATTGGCGTACAAGGCGCACGCAACCATACTGCAGAAGAATTTGCTGTTGTAGATACCCTCTTCAGCAGATGCAAACTGTTTGCCACTATCATGCTTAATATCTGAGGCAACGGATTCAGCTTACAGATGCCTTGTTTGCATCTTACATATCATATTCTTCCTACGTACCCCTAAAAAAGTATCGTCCCGGCAAAAATGTCGGGACGGTACTTTTTTATGCTTATTTTATTACCTTTAGTCCTCAATAATCAGACGTCCCTCAAGCTCACGTTTGAGGTGCTGATGCGTCATAAAGTATTCCTCAATCACATCGCGGTACGAGGTTGCCAGCACGCGTACTCTGCCATTGGCTTCAACCTCCTCCAGCGTAATATCCAAAAACGGCTTCAGGCTGCTGTAGTGATATTTGCACAGACCAATCTTGTAAATCTGCTGCGCTCCCAAAGGCTTGCCATCAAATGTCAGCTCCTTGAAGCATTGGCTGCTGCGGCTCCATACTACGTGCATTCCCTGCGACAGCTGATAAAATTCCGTATGCTCGCCAGTAAAGGCCTCCTCGCGCAGGAAGCGCTTAATCATGCGCGTCAGCTGCTCACCGGTAACCGGCAGCATATATACAGCTTCATCATAGGGGAAGCATTCGGTGAAGTCGCTGTACAGCACTACCGGTCCCAGATTATAGCTGCGGATTGCACCGGAGCCCATCAGCATAACATCTATGCCCAAGCTCTCCTGCAGCGCATCCGCTACTAAACTGCCAAGAGGGGTTTCCTGAATTCGGGAAGGATGCTCCAGCTTGCGGGCAAAGCGGGTAACCAGTCTGCCGTACTTTTTATCTGTCAAATTCTTGTAGTGCATAATGAAGTTTTCCAGGCTCTCATCACGCGGGCAATGGGTTTCATCGATAGGCACAGTCGACCAGGTATAGGTATCCACCGCATTCAGGTCGGTATCTACCATGATATCAAAACGACCGATCTGGTCCGTGCCTGTTCCGGCCTGTACAATAAGAATATCATTAACCTTTACAGGATGCTCCAAAAAGGTATGCGAATGACCACCGATAATAACATCAACGCCCCAATCTGGATCAAGCATTGCCGCCAGTTTTTTATCCTCTTCGAAGCCGATATGCGTAAGAATAATCGTAAAATCGATATCGATTGGATTGTAGGTATTACAAATACGGCCGATTTCCTCTGCCGCCTCGCAGATATCTACAAAGGAACCGATTACCTTATCCATCTTCGTCTGCGCTAGTACGTCCTCGGTAATGATGCCGATGAAGAGAATCTTCATGCCGTCAATATGAGCGATATAAAATGGCTGGAAAAGACGCTTGTTATTCGTGCGGATGTGAAAGTTCGCATTAATAATCGGGAAGTTAGCGCACTTTTCGATAAACAGCAGATGCGACAGCCCGTAATCAACCTCGTGATTACCAATGGTCACAACGTCCGGACCAAGCAGATTCATAATCTCTATAGTCGACACACCCTTATATTCCGCATCAATTACAGAGCCACGGAACATATCTCCGGCAATGCAGTAAATAACATTCTCTTCTTCTGCTCTTACTTTATTGATATAGCCGGAAAGCATGGATACACCACCAACAAGCTTATTATCAATTCTCTCAGCTAAGAAATCACCATGCAGGTCATTGGAATGTAAGAGTGTCAGTTTTTTTAAATTTTTCATGGTTACACCTCGCTTCCTGCAGCTATTGTATTTTGTGTAATTCTATTATAAGGTAATCCCGGTAATTTGCCCCTACCCCAAAGGCGTTTTTCGGGTAGGATAGGTTGTTTTTTTACCTTATTTGGCACTATTTTTCTGCCTGCTTTACTTTTAAGCCAATACATAGTATCATATTTGCATCTGAACTTATTAATTAGTCTATTATGCAGATTTTCGATATAGTCAAAACTTATACCTGAGCTTGCTGCTTAAGAAAGGATTACAAGCTATGCTAACCTACAGCTTTGCCAATTTACAGGGTGAGAGCATGTACGCCCACCTTTACAAATGCATCAAAAATGATATTACCAACGGTGTCCTGCACGCCGAGGAAAAGCTGCCCTCCAAGCGCATGCTAGCCAAAAATTTAGGCATCAGCCTCATCACCGTGGAAAATGCCTACGCTCAGCTCGTTGTCGAAGGCTACATCTATTCGCAGCCCAAGCGCGGTTACTATGTAGCGCGCATTGAGCAGCAGCCTCTGCCAGTAAAATCAGAGCGCGAGGCAGCACCTGCACTTAAGACACAGACAAAGGCACCAGGCGTCAGCTTCGCCAAAAGCAGCGTACCGCCGGACACCTTTCCCTATAACATCTGGGCGCGCCTTTTGCGCAACACGCTCACTACAGCGGACGAGCACGCCCTCATCAGCGATACCAGTGCCGGCGGTGTTTTACCGCTGCGTCAGGCGCTCGCCCGTCATCTTTACCAGTTCCGCGGTCTGAACGTTGCGCCTGAGCAGATTATCATCGGCGCAGGCACGCAGACGCTGTACAACCTCATCGTGCAGCTTTTGGGCCGCAGCCACGTCTACGCACTGGAAAACCCCGGCTATCCGCAGCTGGCAGCAGCTTATCAGGCCAACGATGTTTTCTGCCGTTATCTGCCCATGGACGCACAGGGCATCCGCGCCGACGTTTTGGAAAACAGCGGTGCCGATATTCTGCATATCAGCCCTTCGCACCAGTTCCCGACAGGTATCGTCATGCCCGTCAGCCGTCGCTACGAATTGCTGCGCTGGGCAGCAAAAAAAAGCAGCCGTTATATCATCGAAGATGATTACGACTGCGAATTCCGCCTGTTCGGCAAGCCTATTCCGCCATTGCAGAGCATTGATACCGAGGAAAAGGTTATCTATATCAACACCTTTTCCAAAACACTGGCACCAACCTTCCGTATCAGCTACATGCTGCTGCCACCGCACCTGGCATCGCTGTTTTATGACAAGCTTGGCTTTTATTCCTGTACTGTATCTAATTTTGAGCAGTTTACGCTCGCTAAATTTATCGAGGACGGTTATTTTGAACGCCACATCAACAGAATGCGCACCTACTACCGCAGCAAACGCGACCGTCTGCTGCAGTATCTGACGCAGTCCGACGCTGCTCCCGCACTTACGGTAGAAGGCGAGGACAGCGGTCTGCATTTTCTGCTGCATCTTGCTACCGACGCCAAGGATTCCCAGCTTGTGCAGGCTGCTGCTGCCAAGGGCATTCAGATTAAATTTCTTTCGGACTATTATCATGAAAAGGTCGGTGACAGCTCGCATACCCTGCTGATGAATTATACCGGTCTGGCGGATGATAAGCTGTATCCTGCCTTAGACACCCTGTTTGCCGTGCTTAAGCCTTATCTTAAGCTATAATTATTTTTCAGCACACAGGCTGATAAAATATTCGTGGATAGCCGTGCTTTTGGCTGTATCTAGCTCAGGGTGAAAGGCCAGCGCCAGCTGCTTGCCGTACTGTGCTGCCACAATGTGCTCATCTACGGCAGCAAGCACCTCTACGCCTTCACCCACGCTGTCAATATAAGGCGCACGGATGAAGGTCATCGGCACCTTGCCCAGCTTGCCGAATTCAGCCTCGGTAAAAAAGCTGCCCAGCTGTCTGCCGTAAGCATTACGCTTCACGGTAATCGGCATAGTTGCCAAGTGCACCTTGCTGTCATTCGTCAGCTTTTCCGCTAACAGAATCATACCTGCGCAGGTTGCCAGTACCGGCAAGCCCTGCGCTATTTTTTTCTGCAGCGGTGCAAACATACCAAGCTCATGCAGCAGCTTTCCCTGCACCGTACTTTCGCCACCCGGCAGGACGATGCCGTCCAAGGGTTGCTCCAAATACGGCAGCTGACGCAGCTCTACAGCTTCCACGCCCAGCTGGCACAAGGCCTGCACGTGCTCAATAAATGCACCCTGCAGTGCTAAAACGCCGATTCTCATTATTTACCACGCTCCGCCATCAGCAGCTGAATTTCCTGCTCGTTAATGCCTACCATAGCTTCGCCCAAATCCTCGGACAGCTCTGCCAGCATCTTAGCATCGTTGAAGTTGGTTACTGCTTTAACAATAGCCTGCGCACGCTTTGCCGGGTCGCCGGATTTGAAAATACCGGAGCCTACGAATACGCCCTCGGCACCCAGCTGCATCATCAGTGCTGCATCAGCCGGAGTTGCTACACCGCCTGCCGCAAAGTTTACTACCGGCAAACGCTTATGCTCATGTACATAAACTACCAAATCATACGGTACCTGCAGCTCCTTGGCAGCGTTGAACAGCTCGTTTTCTTCCATAGCGGCAATTTGCGCAATCTGCTGATTCATTTTACGCATATGGCGTACTGCCTGTACAACGTCACCGGTACCGGGCTCGCCTTTGGTACGGATCATGGATGCACCCTCGTTAATACGGCGCAATGCTTCGCCCAAATCCTTGGCACCGCAGACAAACGGTACGTTAAACTTCGTTTTATCGATATGGTAAATATCATCAGCCGGAGAAAGCACCTCGCTCTCGTCGATATAGTCAATATCCAGAGCCTCCAGAATCTGCGCTTCTACAAAATGACCGATGCGCACCTTTGCCATAACAGGAATAGAAACCGCGTTTTGAATTTCCTTAATCAGCTTCGGGTCGCTCATGCGTGCTACGCCGCCTGCTGCACGGATATCGGCAGGAATCTTCTCCAGTGCCATAACAGCGCAGGCACCTGCTGCCTCCGCAATACGCGCCTGTTCCGGTGTCGTAACATCCATAATTACGCCGCCCTTTAACATCTGTGCCAGCTGTGCATTTAATTTATAACGTTCGTTCATTGTAAATACCTCCAATATATATGCAAATAATAGGTTATGTGTAGTATTATACCTACATCTGAGCTTATTAGTATATTCATTTCTCGTCAATTTACTATGTTCAGTTTTAATATCGGTATTTTCACAGCTTACACAAACATCATGCTAAGCAACGCCTGAAGCGTTGCAGCAGACAGCAAAAAAAGCAGTCGCTTTATCATCAACGATGATTGCGACTGCTTTTGCGTATCTTCAGCAAGCTCAATACTGCATTTACATATCTGCCTTCTTCATAACAACGGCATTAGCATTTTTCAACTTCCGGATGTCATTACTTTTGCATCTGGCCTCACATTTTTATGCAAAACTGAACTCTTATTACTGCACTATATTTAATTACAAACATACTGCACTTTATAGAGCATTCATCAAAAATTTAATGCCGGTAACAAGCACCAGCACACTCGCCAGCTTCATCAAAATGCCGGACTGCAGCCTTTGCGCCAAGGCTACACCGCCCTGAGCACCGACAAAGGCACCCGCACCAATCGCCAGACCACTGCTCCACACAATATGCCCCAGCATAGCATGCGACACTAAGCCTGCAAGCGAGGAAACTGCCAAAATGCAGGTAGAAGTAGCAATGGCCACATGCACCGGGAAATTCAGTACATAAACCATAAAGGGAACGTGGACAATACCGCCGCCTATGCCCAAAATGCTGGCTAAAAAGCCCACACCGACGCTGCAAAGAACGCCCAGCTTCCAGTTATAGACTTCCGGCACCTCGCCGGCCGTCTTACCCGCCGCCTCCTTATTAGCCTTGCGATACATTTTTATCGCTGCCAGCACGAAGAAAGCGCCGAACACCAGATAAAAAAGCCTGCCCTGCAGATACTCTGCGGCATAGCTGCCCAAAAATGCACCGGGAACGGTGGCCACGGCAAATTTCAAGGCTGCATCTACGCAAACCTTCTTCTGCCTAATATACCCCCAAGTCCCCGAAACAGCATTCAGCAATACCACCAGCACCGAAGTGCCGATGGCAAGCTGCGGCTCATAATCCCAAGCAAACACCAGCAGCGGTACAATCACCATACCGCCGCCAATGCCTAAAAGCGCCCCCAATAAGCCAACTAAAATACCTAAGGCCAAAAAGCCTGCTACTTCCATCTGCATCCCTCTCATTCTCTCATAATTCTCATTGCAGATTAGCTTAGTTTTTTTAATCTCTCGTCGGTCAAAATCATCTTTTGACCTGTATTCTCATATATTCCACAAGTATTCAAAAACAATTGCGTAACAGCAAATATTTTACACCTAAATAATCAAAAAAGGAAGTACCTGTGATATAAATTACTTAGGAAAAGTTAATTTTTCCCAGCAGCTTATATCAGCAGCGTACTTCCTTTATAAATTCGTTATAGTGCCTGCTTATTAAACCGGACCGAGGTTAATTGCTGTCGCATAGGTCAGGAAGCAGAATGCAACTATCCACCATGCGCCAATCAGCGGCAGTACAAAACGCAGCCATTTTTTATAAGGCACGTTCGCCATTGCCAGATAGGACATAGTTGCACCGGACGCAGGAGTAATACAGTTGGTAAACGCATCACCGAAGGTGAAGGCGAAAACGGCGGTCTGACGTGTCAGGCCTACGATATCAGCCAGCGGTGCCATAATCGGCATAGAAATTGCTGCCTGACCGGAGCTGGAGGGCACCAGCAGGTTGAAGCAGTCCTGGATAATGAACATACCGAAGGCAATCGCGGAGGACGGGAATACGTCCAGCATCCCGGCGAGAGCATGAATGATGGTATCCATAACTCTGGCGTTATCCAGCAGAATAGTTGCCGCCTTACACATTGCTACCGCCAGACATGGCAGCATCATACCCTTGCAGCCGTCAAGAAAGGCGTCGCAGATATCATTGGGCTTCAGGCCGCAGATAATACCAGACAAAACACCCATGATGATGAACAGTGCGGAAATCTCATTCATGTAAAAATCAAATTTCAAAACGCCAACGATAATACCCACAAAGTTCAGGCCCAAAAGCGCTAAGCAGATAGCCTGACGCGTAGTCAGCGGCTCTGCCTCGTCAATATTGATATCATGAGTCTTAGCCTGGTCAATTTCATAAACAGGGCTGCTCTGTGGATTTTTCTTTACCTTATGCGCATGATACATAACGAAGGAAATATTCAGTATCAGCAGGACGAAGAAAATACCTACGCGGTAGGGCAGAGCGGAAAAAATCGGCACACCGGCAATACCCTGCGCTACGCCGACGGAAAACGGCTGGGTGCAGCCTGCGCCATAGCCCGCAGCAACGGAGCAGAACAGCATACCTAACGCAGTAAGGGAGTCAAAGCCCAAAGCCAACGCCACGCTTACTACCAGCGGTGTAAAGGCCAGATATTCCTCGTTGCAGCCTGCCAAAGTAGAAAAGGTTGCCAACGTAGTCATCAGCACCGGAATCAGCAGAATGCTGTGATTGCGCATTTTTTTAACTAAAGCGCTGAGGCCGGCAACAATAGCACCGGTCTTGGCCAGAATGTTCAACGAACCGCCAACCATAAACAGAAAGGCGATAATGGTGATGCCACCCTTAAAGCCCTTGTTGATGGAAGTAAAGAAATCCAAAAAGCCTGTCGGCTTTTGTGCCACATAATGGAAGGTAGCAGGGTCAACGACCATTTTACCGGTGTGTACATCCTTTACGCGCTCATACACGCCTGCAGGAATCACATAGCTGGCCAATGCGCAAAACAAAATAACGCAGACCAGAATAATTATGGGACTTGGTGCCTTAAAGGCTTTTACCTGTTCCTTGGACATCAATACATCTCTCCTAGCTTATTATGCAAATTTTTCTGTGTAATCCTGCAGCTCCATGATGCAGGCTGCCGCAATTATCCAGCGGCGGAAGAAGCTTTCTACCGAAGCGCACTCCTGCTTAGTGTGTGCGCCCGAGCCCTGACCGCCCATCGAGCAGACCGTCGGGATACCAAGACTGCCAAAATACGACGCATCCGACATACCGCCGACATAAATCGGCTCCGAAGCAGGATAACCGCACTTCGTTGCTACACTGTTGATATAGTTAAGCAGCTTATGATTAGCCTCAGTTTCCTCAAACGCCGGCATCGGTGCTACAAACTCTACTTCGGTTGTTGTACCTTCGATATAGGTTTTAGCGCAGACCTCACGGATTTTCTGCTGGATATATTCCATATGCTCCAGCTTTTTGTAGCGTACATCCAGCTCGGCATAGCAAATATCCGGTACGGCATTGGAAACCATGCCGCCCTTGATAACGCCTACGCTTACCGTCAGGCCCTCATCATAAAGCGTCAGGTTCTGCAGCTGTGGCAGCTTATAAGACATCTCAATAATCGCATTGCGCCCCTTGAGATAATCATTGCCGGCGTGCGCCGCCAAACCGTGTACCATAATATGGCAATCCATACCGCCCTTGCGGCCGACAGTAAGGCAGTTATCCATGCGTCCGCTTTCCATATTAAAGCAGCACAAGGAGCCTTCAGCCTCCTGCAGCAGAATCTTATCAGCGATACCTGCTGCATGACTGCTTTCTTCATCACCTACAATTACAGCCTTTACCGGTCTGTCCTTGTAGCCGAAATGCTTTAAAGCCACCAGCAGATAAAAAATCTGAGCAATACCGTTTTTCATATCCACTACGCCGGGACCATAGGCAAAGCCGTCCTTAATATGAAAGGGATCTTCCGGATAGCTGCCGGAAGGAAAAACAGTATCGCAATGACCTGCAAGCAGAAGCGGCTTACCGGGTACATCCTTGTTCAGCTCAGCTACCAAAACATTGGCGCTGCCCTTGCTGTCTACAAGGCGGCAGTCAATACCTTCTGCTTCAAAATGCTTCTTCAAAAAGTCAATTATTCTGTTGACCTTCTCGATTTCATGGGAGCCTGCCTGCATATTTACCAGGTTTTCCCAAAACAACAACATTTCATGCCTGTTCTTTTCCACAAAGGCACGTAATTCTTCAATAGGAGCCTGCATCATAACCTCCAGGAAAACACAATTATTTTGTAAATAAAAAAACTAACTACTTCATTGTACTAAACAGTTAAATCCTTGTCAACAAAGTAAAAGCGGCAGCCGCCACCGGCGACTGCCACATGCATCAGCTTAGCTCTGAAATTATTCGGCAACTACCATAACCTTGAAGGTAGCAGTTACATCGGTATGCAGCTTAGCAACAGCGGTGTATTCGCCCAGGCCTTTAACTGCGGATTTCAGCTCGATTTTACGACGGTCAATGTTCAGACCGGTTTGCTTAATCAAAGCCTCAGCAACATCCTTGGAGGTTACGGAGCCAAACATTTTACCGTTTTCACCCACGCGTACCTTCATGGTTACTACAACCTTTTCTACCTGTGCGCCTAGAACAACAGCCTCATCCTTAGCCTGAGCTGCACGATGCTTAGCGGTTGCCTGGTCCTGTTTAGCCTGGTTGAGGTTAGCTGCGGTAGCTTCCTTAGCCAATTTACGCGGCAGCAGGTAGTTACGGCCATAGCCTTCAGCAGTTTCTACAATTTCACCTTTTTTGCCTAAGCTTTTAACATCTTGTAAAAGAATTACTTTCATCTGTTCGACACTCCTCTAACTGTTTTTTAGTCAGCGCAATAATCTGCGCTTCTACATCCCTGGCACGTTTATTTGCCAGCTGCACACCGGCCACCGTCTGATGACCGCCGCCGCCCAGCTCTTCCATAATTACCTGCACATTGACGCTGCCGTCACTGCGGGCACTTATGCTCAGGGAACCATCTTTATATTCAACAATTGCCATGCCTACAGCTACACTCTCAATAGTAATCAGAGTATCCGCTGTCTGCGCGGCAAGCACGGAAGACATAGTATCATTATCTGCATTACGCATAATTGCAATAGATAAGCCAGGTATCGGCATTTTAGCACTGGCTATCAGCTTGGCCTTTTGCTGTACAAAGCTCAGATCATCCTTAAACAGCTGGCGTATCAGATTCGGGTTGGCACCGCAGCGGCGCAGCAGAGCAGCAGCCTCAAAGGTTCGCTCGCCTGTCTGCACATTAAAGTTTTTCGTATCCAGGACAATGCCTGCATACAAGGCAGTTGCCTCCGCCGGGGTAATATCCAGTCTGTCATCAAAATAACCAATCAGCTCCGTCACCAGCTCACTGGTAGACGAGCTGGAGGGCTCCAGATACAACAGCGTTGTATCACCGATAATATCCTCAGCACGACGATGATGGTCGATGATAATACGGTTTTTAGCCGCCTGCAGCACTGCCTTGCTGGCAGAAAGCACCTCACGGTGATGGTCTACGATAACCAGAAGGCTCTTATTGGTAATCAGCGGTAAAGCATCTGCGCCACTATACATTATATCTATATACTTGGTCTCGTTAGCCGAAAGAATGATGTTCTCGTTATCCAGCACTTCGGTAATACGCTTATAATAGGCATTATGCTCGCTGCTGACAATAAATGTTTCCTTGCCCAGCGACAGGCCCAGCTTGGCCATACCAATAGTAGCACCGATAGCATCATAATCCTCGTTCACGTGTCCCATAACAAAAATACGGTCAGCCTGCAGCATCTGCTCATGAATCGTCTGCGCCACAATACGGGCACGCACACGCGTACTTTTGGCACCAACACTGCTCGTGCCGCCAAAGAACTGCGTATTCTTATCCTTCATAACAACAGCCTGGTCGCCGCCGCGTCCCAATGCCAGATACAAGCTTTTATTGGCGTTGCCAATAAGCTCCTCCAGCGTAACGCCGTCGCAGGCTACGCCTATACTTACAGTCGGCGGTATTTTATTGCCGCTGCGGATTTCGCGCACCTTATCAAGAATCATGAACTTATCTTCCATCATATCCATGACGGCAGATTGGTAAAAGCCCATCAAGCTGCTTTCCTTATTCATGCGGCAGATAAAGCCCTGCTTGGAGGCAGCCCACTTCGTCAGCAACTCATTGATTTCGCCATTTAAGTTAGCCATATTGGTTTCACTCAAACCACGCATAACCTCTTCATAGTTGTCAAAGCGCACATAGGCCAGGCATAGCTTATCATTGCTGCATTTCTGGCGCAGCAGCTCATAATCTGTAACATCTGTTAAAAACAGCATCAGACCGCTGGAGGTATCTTCCTTTTTGTTATGATGCTCCTGCGTCTCTACACTGTAATAGCGCATACGGTAATAGCGTTCCTCCAATTGGATAACCTGCTCACCGTCACGCACGCGCATCAGCTCAAAGGCATTCTGCGCCAATGGCAGAATCTCCTCCGGCTTTTTTCCCTCCAGATTGCTTTTTCCGGTCCAGGAGGCAAATAATTCATTTTTCCATTGTAGCTTGCCATCCTTAGAAAAAACAGCAATACCTACATCAAGCTTGCGCACCGCAAAATGGTTGGTACGTTCAATATTGCGGATAATATTATCCAGATAGCTGCTGAAAAAGATTTCCCTATTGATAAGGTTTTGGCGACTGAAATAGTAGATAATACCAAAAATAATCAGCGCCGGAATAATCAGCTTAGGCTGCAAATAGCAGACCAATACTGCCAGCAGCACAATTATCAGCAAATAAATATTAGTATCCGCTTTGGAATTCATATTCCGGTTAAACCTACTGAACATTATTTTCACCTCAAATCCGGCACAGGCGGCCGAACTTTAATTTTGTTTTCTGAATCTGCTTGCAGGACGGATTTTCCTGAAATCCATAACAATATCAAAGGCACCTACGTAGACCATAATCTGCGTAAAGATAGGTACAATAAAGAGCAACGCTACACCGATATTAGCCCACCAACGCGGCTTATGCTTAGTTTCGACAAACCAGTACAGCAGCACGATGCCCTGCAAAACCAGCACAAAGCTGCAGACCGTCTGCACATTGACAGACACCGTATACATCCAGCTTGCCTGATCATGCTGATAATAATAGGTTACCGCAAACAAAGACGCAGCATAGGGCCACAAAATCCAGCCGGGAACCTGCAGCATCGTAAACGGCGGAAAGGCTTCAAAGCTTTCACCCAGCTTCGTAAGAATCTTTTTGGCAGCCATGTAGTTTACAAAGGCCATCAAAGGTGCACACATAAAGAAAGCACCTGGCATGATAATACGCATCATACGCAGCATTTCGGCATAACCGTCGACAGTCTTTTTGATATCGGCCTCGCTCATGCCATGCTCACGGTAATAAGCAGTCAGCTGCTCCAGGCTTTGATGGAAGGAGGTGAACATCATCTCGATCGGGTCAATACCCAGTACCCAGAAGCTCAGCACAATGTTCAGGACCAGCGCAATTATTGCGCCAACACTGCCATAAAGCATCATTTTCATCGGTGGCAGATGACGTCGCATGCACTCGCCTAAAATCAAGCCCAAAAGGCCGAAAATCGCCGCCAGGAAAAAGGCATTAATCGGACTGATAATCATCGCGATAATCACGGTAGCAACCAACAGCGTCATAATGCTCCATTTCAAGCCATGACGGCAGCCGCAGATAACTATAGGCAGCGGCCAGACGAAATTAACGAAAGCACCCAGCACAGGCACATACATACTTATTAAAGCCATAACGATGGCAACGGCAGCTAAAATACCGGCCTCAACCATGGCAGATGTTTTACGAATCACAGAGTATCCTCCTTTATGGATATATTTCTTCAATATATTATTGTACTACATCAACCGCTGAAAAGCAAAGGCTTTACGCCTTACAAAGCTCAGCATTGCGCATTTCATATAAAAATGGTATAATATTAATAACGCTATTGTCTGGCATTAATTGCTGTACATAAGCGTCTTTTATTTTTTCAAAGAGGGGTTTTAGCTTGCATAAGCAATTTTTTCCACAGCGCTGCTGCATGTTTCTTGTCGGCATCTTTGCCATGACCATCGGCATCGCACTTTCCTGCAAGGCTAATTTAGGCACATCGCCAATTTCCAGCGTACCTTGGGTTATGAGTATGTTCATGCCCTGGAGCATAGGTGAAATAACCATCGTCCTGAATTTGCTTTTTATCATCGCCCAGCCCATTCTGCTGCGGCAAATTTACTGGCGTGAGCTGTTAGGCCAGCTTATAACACTGCTCGCCTTCGGCTACTGCATAGATTTTTCAATGAGCCTGCTGGACTGGGTAGCACCTGATACGTTGCTCTGGCAATGGTTTGACTGCATACTGAGTACCATCATCCTTGCCTTCGGTGTTTTTCTCTGCATCCGTGCCAAAATTTTCGTTGCCGCCGGTGAAGGCATTGTCCTGGTTATTTCCTTTATCAGTAAGATTAAATTCAGCATCATCAAAAACTGCTTCGACTGTACGCTGGTCGCTATCAGCCTGGCAATTTCCTTTATGCACTTCGGGGTCATGCGTGGCGTTGGCTTAGGTACAATTGCCGCTGCTCTTCTCGTTGGCCGCTGGATACAGCTTTACAGCAATAATCTGCATATCTTTGACAAATGGAGCATCTTAGAGTAAGAATTTTTCTTACTCTAATTTTTTATTTTTAATTTTCTGAATATTACTTGTATTCTGTCATGTTATGTGCTATAATCTCTTACAACAGCTGTTAGAATAATATTTATAGAAGAAGGTGCTCGCTTATGCTTAGTATTGGTACAGTAAAATGGTTTAATAACAATAAAGGATATGGTTTTATCACAGCAGGCAATGGCCAGGAGATTTTCGTGCATTTTTCTGCCATCCACCTGAACGGCTATCGCTGCCTGGAGGAGGGCCAGCGTGTTTCCTATCATCTGACGCGCGGCAAGCATGGCCTCATGGCGCTCAACGTTACTCCGATTGTTTAAAACGCTCCTGCACCGGCAGTTTGACTGCCGGTCTTTTTTTGCTGCAAAAATGCCTAGAGATATTCTTAAGATAACAATGCACTTCGCTGGAACAGACTACACAACATCAACGCTTGCTAATCTCAAAAAAACTGTGTGACTTTCGGGAATTATCTTGCAGTTTAGTAAAATTTATGTTAAATTTAAGTAAAGTATTGTCGCGTTTTTGTAGGCAATGAGTAAGCAAAACCGGGACAGTAATAACAGCCGTCAGCAATTGCTGCGGTATATTCAAGGAGGTTTTATCAATGGCAAAGAAAACTAGTTTATGGGCACTGTTGCTCGTAATGCTCGTAACTATGCTTACAGCTGGTTGCGGCGGCGGTGGCGGGGAGAAGAAAGCTGCTCCTGCTAATGACAAAAAACTTATCATCTACACCTCTATGAAGGAATCTCTGATTAAAGGCATCGTTGAGGGCTTCAAAAAACAAAATCCGGACATTGATGTCGACTATCAGTCTGCCGGCGCAGGCAAGCTGATGGCTAAAATCGCTGCTGAACGTCAAAGCGGCAAAATTTTGGCAGACGTTATCTGGACCAGTGAAGTTCCTGATTTCTATAAAATGAAAGATGAGGGCATTTTGGAAAAATACCAAAGCCCGGTATTAAAAGAAACTGTTAACCCGTTCACCGATTATGATGGCTCCTTCCATGCAGCACGTCTTGGTACTTTGGGCATCATCATCAACACCGATAAAATCAAAACTGCTCCAACCCAATGGTCTGATCTGCTGAAACCGGAATACAAAAACGGCTTCGGTATTGCTAACCCGGCTCTTTCCGGCACCTCTTACATGAGCGTAGCACTGCTGGAAAAACAATTCGGTTGGAAATTCTTCGAAGATATCAAAGCTAACGGCGGCCGCATCGGTAAAGGCTCCGGTCAAGTTATCGACGATACCGCTTCTGGCGAGCTTGTTTCTTCCTTAGCAGTTGACTATATCACCAACGCTAAGATTGCCAAAGGTGCTCATCTGCAAATGTGCTATCCGCCTGAACTCCTGGTAGTTCCCAGCCCGGTAGCTATTTTCAAAGGCACCCCTAAACTGGATGCTGCTAAAAAGTTTGTTGATTATCTGTTGAGCAAAGAAGCACAAACCCTGGTTGCACAGCAAGGCACCATCCCTGTACGCGAGGACGTAGAAATCCCTGCTAAATTTAATCTGCCGGCTCCGAAGGCTGCTCTGGAAAAATCCATTAAGATTGATTACAAAGAAGCTGTAAAGACCAAAGAAGAGACCATTAAGAAGTTCTCTGATATTATGCAGGTTAAGAAATAAGCTTCAGACAAGCTCAGTCAAATTTAGTAAGTCAAAGCAATGGCGGCACAGGTTTGACCTGTACCGCCTTTTTTCAACAAAAAGGAGTTTTATTTAGAATGGAAGACATTATTAAAGTTGAAAATGTCGCCAAGGGGTACGCTAAGCACCAGGTACTGCAAAACCTGGACCTGAATATCAAAAAAGGTGAATGCTTTACCCTGCTTGGTCCTTCCGGCTGCGGCAAAACTGTCCTTATCCGCCTGATTGCAGGCCACGAGGTTCCGGATGCCGGTAAAATCAGTATTGATAATACTACTGTTGCCGACAGCAGCAGTGGTGAATATATTCCCCCGGAAAGACGCGGTCTTGGTATCGTGTTCCAGGATTACGCGGTATGGCCGCATATGACGGTTTATGAAAATATTGCTTATCCGCTGAAAATGGAAAAGCGCCCTAAAGACGAAATCGATAAACTGGTTATGGATATGGTTGAAATAGTCGGCATGAAGGGTTTGGAAAAACGCCTTCCTTCCGAGCTCAGCGGCGGACAGCAACAGCGCGTAGCTTTGGCGAGAGCCTTGGTATCTGACCCGTCTGTAATGCTGCTTGACGAACCACTGAGTAACCTGGATGCTAACCTGCGTGAAGAAATGCGCTTTGAAATCAAAGCACTGCAGCGCAAATTCGGCATCACTGTTATGTATGTAACCCATGACCAGGAAGTAGCACTGGCTATTTCTGACCGCATTGCTATTATGGATTCCCAGGGCCATATCCGCCAAATCGGTACTCCCTACGAAATTTTCGAAAAGCCTGCTGATTTATTCATCTTTAAATTTATGGGCATTGCTAATTTCCTGGCAGTCAAGGAAGCTAACGGTAAATTTGTCGTAGGCAACGGCAATCAGGAGGTTCCCTGGGAAGCACCTAAGGGCAACGCAGCTGCCTGGGTAGCAGCCTTCCGTCCTTCAGATGTAGAAATCCACCGTGAAGGCCCCGGACTGAAAGGCATTATCCATCGTGCCAACTTCCTGGGCGCAACCATGGACTATGCCATCGATATTGACGGCGAAAGCCTGCGTACAGAGCTTTTGACGCATGAAGCTATCAATAACAATCTGATGTTTAAGGAAGGCGACGAATGCTACATCACCTTCCGTAGCCTGCTCTGGTTCGATGCAGAGCAATTGAAGGAGGTAGAGGAATAATGAGCACAGGCACCATCAAAAAAGATTCCGGCTTTGGCGTAGCTCAGCTGATTCTTTTTATCTCTATCGCCGTACTGGTCATCTTCGTTGCCTGGCCGGTACTTCTGATCCTGTTTAACGCATTCTTTGTTGACGGCTCCTTTAACAGCCACGACTTTTATGAGGTACTCACCGAGCCTGAAACCTTCCAGGCTCTCATCAATTCACTGATTATCGCCAGCATGACCACTATCGGCAGTACTATTGTCGGTACCTTCTTTGCCTGGCTGGTAACACGTACTGACCTGCCCTATAAGAACTTTATGAAAAGCCTTTTCCTCGTCCCCTTTATGCTGCCATCATTCATCGGTGCATTAGCATGGAAAATGCTTTTATCTCCTAACTCCGGTTATATCAACAAATTCTGTATCGAAACCTTCGGTTTTTCCGGCCCGGTTTTCGATATCTACACCTACCATGGCATCAGTGCCGTAGAGGTCATGTATCTTTTCCCGTTCGTATTTATCCAGGTTTGCGGTGCACTGGAACGTATGGACCCGACCTTGGAAGAATCTGCCCGTATTTCCGGTGCTGGCCTGTTTACAATTACCCGCAAAATCACCATTCCGCTGGTTATGCCATCTATCATGAGCGGCGCGCTGCTGATCATGCTTTACTCCATGGCTCACTTCGGTACTGTAGCTGTTTTGGGTATTGAACAGGGTATTTACAACATTCCGACACTTATTTATGAAAAGATTCACCAGAGCGGCGGCAGCTTTGAATCTATCCGTACCGGTACAGTATTAGCAACCGTACTCGTTGTTTCCGCAGCCTGCATTATCTGGGCACAGCAAAAAATTCTCAGCAACGGCCATTACCAGATTATCGGAGGCAAAAGCTTCCGTCCTATGGAGCTCAAACTGCGTGGCCTGCGTTACCCGCTGCTGTTTTTCTGTCTGGCTTACATCGCCTTCACGATTCTGCTGCCTACGGCAGTTATCTTCCTTGTAGGCGGCGTTAAGACCTACGGCCTGCCATTTACGATGGAAAACCTGTCTTTGGACAACTACAAATATATTCTCTTTGAATATGAAGTTACCAAAGACGCTATCTTCAACAGTATCAGCTTAGGCCTGGTAGCAGCAATTATCACTATGTTTGCCGGTGTTATGATTTCCTATGTAATTGTTAAGATGAAGGTTCGCGGCAAAGGTATTTTGGAATTCTTGGGCATGCTGCCCTTCTCCGTACCCGGCTCCGTTATCGCCCTCGGCGTAATCCTTGCCTGGAGCGGCCAATTTGGCGTTAACCTCTACAACACAGTATGGATTATTCTTGTAGCCTACATCGCCCGCTACATGGCCTTCTCTCTGAAGGCTAACTCTGCAGCCCTGGAACAGGTGCATGATTCCCTGATGGAAGCATCCCGCTCCTGCGGCGCAACCATGTGGCAATCATTAAAGGATATTGTTATTCCTTTAGTTAAGCCCGGTATGATCAGTGCTTTCTTCCTGATTTTCCTGCCGGCACTGCGCGAATTAACCGTATCCATTATGCTGTATGCTCCTACCACCAGAACCATCGGTGTTGCTATCTATACCTTAAACGAGGACGGCGAAACGGTTATGTCTACAGCCCTCGCAGGTATCGCCCTGATCCTGATTGTAGTCGGTCAAATGCTGATTAATCGTTTTACCAAGAAAGTAGAGGGTTAATTATGTCCTATATCCGTTTAGTAAATGTAACCAAACAATTTGGCGATGTAACCGCTGTCAATAACCTGAATTTGGAAATCGGCAAGGGTGAATGCTTCTCCATGCTGGGACCATCAGGTTGCGGCAAAACTACCACCCTGCGCATGGTGGCAGGCTTCGAAGATTTGTCTGACGGTGAAGTATGGGTAGGCGACCGCCTGCTTTCCTCACCTAAAAAGCATCACTATACACCTCCGGAAAACCGTAATTTCGGCATGGTTTTCCAAGCCTTTGCTGTATGGCCGCACATGAGTGTTTACGAAAACGTTGCTTTTCCGCTGCGTCTGCGCAAACTGCCCAAGAGTGAAATTGACCAACGCACACGTGATGCCCTCATTGCTACCAACCTGCTGAAATCAGCAGAAGACAGCCCGGCCAACCTGTCAGGCGGCGGCAAACAGCGCGTTGCTTTAGCACGTGCGCTGGCTATTAATCCTGACGTAATGCTGCTTGACGAACCTCTCTCCAGTCTGGACCCGCATCTGCGTGAGGAAATGCGCTTTGAAATCAAAGACCTGCAGCGCAAATATGGCTTCTCCATTATTTACGTAACACATGACCAATCCGAGGCAATGGCACTTTCCGATCGTATCCTGGTTATGAAATTAGGTGTTATGCAGCAGATTGATACACCGCTCAATGTTTACAACAACCCATCCAACAAATTCGTTTTCAGCTTCATCGGTGTATCCAGCTTCACTGATGTTACCTGGCAAGGAAACCAGGCCTTCATCAAAGGCTCACAGCATGCACTTCCGTCCGCACTTGTTATCCCGGACCGGATGCGTGGCGAAACTGTCTTCAACCTCGCCAGCCGTCCGACCGAGATCTGCTTTACCAGCGAAACCGATCCCAACGGCGTGCGTGGTATAGTTCTCCGCAAGGCCTTCCTTGGCGAAATCATCGACTATCTGGTAAAAATCGGTGATCAGGAAATCCGCGTACAAATCGGGCGCCGTGAGCCCGGTCCTGAAGTTAACGAGGTATGCTATCTGCACTTCCTGCGTCCCTTCTGGTACAAAGTAAACGAATAAGCTCTCCATAAAAAAACCAGCATATCAAATATGATATGCTGGTTTTTTATGTCATTTTCCTTCTTTTAAAGCTTTACGTCCAGCGAAGCGCTCACGCCAACGCCCTGCACGCGGTTAACATTTTGATAAGACACATTATCCACCGGAATCAGCACCTTACAACGCACGCCCAAAAGCGTCTGCTCAATCATCAGCGCCGCCTTTACCTGGTCTACTTTAGACTGCGGTCCTGAAACCTGCGCCGCACCGGCACGACTGCCATCACCAACAGAAATAATCGGCACTACCTTCGTCGCATCTGTAGAGCTTACACCGTATTTAGCCGTTACAGAGTTAATTGCATTATTCAGCGCCGGAGCGGTAGCATCTACGGCATAACCAATCGCGCCGCCCTTGAGGACCTTATCCAAAATACCGGCCTGCGCTGCAGGCATACTGTTACCTAAAACAAAACCGCACACAAGTGCTGCTGCAATCCATTTTTTATTTTTCATAACGCATACCTCCTCGAATACTTATTATATTCTACAAGCGGCGTTAAAAGCCTTGCAAGTATTCTGTGAAATTAAAGTAACGAGATTGTTACTGCCCGGAATTTATATTTCCCTATAACCGAAGAGCATCCCTAAAGGTTATCAAGAGCCTCACAATCTAGATTATAAAGTATCAAAGGCTGTTGTACTACCCTGCAAGTACAACAGCCTTTATATTTTGCTCATACTATTTTGCTATCATTTATTTTCTGCTATCATCAGACCGCTGTCATGCACGCGCAGCGGTACCTTTAACACCTGGCCAGGATAAATAGTCTTAGATTTTAGCTTATTAGCCTGCGCAATGCGGAAAATAACCTCTCGCACGTCCTCTCGTTCTTCTGTATGACGTCCGGCAATATCCCACAGCGTTTCGCCATCAGCAACAGTCACAGTATATTCCTTGTAAACAGGTTCGTCAGCAAACACAGCACTATAGCCAGCATAAAGTAAGCAAGCACAGCAGATAATAGTTAAAAACCTTTTCATATCTATCACCACCTAATAAATCTCTGTTTGCTTATATTATAGTATCAAGTACGAACTTTGTCAACACTTTTGTGAATTTTTGTTTGCTGTTTTCTGATGTTTTTCGAACATTTTACTTAAATCAAATGTCGTTTATGCGCTATATCTAAAAAATTACTGCAGCAAAAAAGGCATTACCTTTCGGCAATGCCTCTTTACCTAAGCTTGTGCTACTCTATATCAAAAATTTTACCCGGATTCAGGATATTATTGGGATCCAGGGCTTTTTTAATCGCACGCATCATTTCCAGCTCATCGAGATTAGTAAATTCCTGCATCAGCTGTTTACGTTTATAGCCAATACCATGCTCACCGCTCAAGCGACCGCCGTGTGCATAAATAAAGCGATACAACTCCTGCTGGTTGGCCTTTACTCTGGCATCCCAATCAGCATAATCCTCAGCCTCCTGTTTCAGGATATTCAGATGAATGTTGCCATCGCCGGCATGACTGGCAATGCGTGTTACCAGCTGATATTTTTCTGCCAGACGCAGGATTTCTGCAAGCAGCGCAGGCTCGTGGTCTACCGGACAGACAACGTCCTCCTTGCAGACAATCAGGCTTTCAGCACGCACTGCTTCGGCAAAGGCCTTGCGTGCCTGCCAGATTTTATCGTGTTCGGCTACCAGCACATCACCAGCACCATTTTCGGAGCAGATTTCATCCATCGTGCAGGCCTTTTCATCAAGATCGTCCTCGCTGGTGCCTTCCACTTCTACGATAAGATAATTGCCCTTGTCACTGCCCTGCAGCGTTGTACCAAGATAACGCTCCACGGATTTGATAGTGATATTATCCATATATTCTACGCAGGTAGGCATAATGCCAGCCATAATCAGCTTGTTAACTGTGCCAATGGCGTCCTCAGGTGCTTCAAAAACTGCCAGCAGATCCATGCTATATTTAGGCAACGGCAGCAGCTTCACAGTAATCTGCGTGATGATACCCAAGGTACCCTCGCTGCCAATAATCAGCTGCTCCAGGCAGTAGCCTGTAGTCTGCTTTTGCAGGCGTGCTCCCAGCTGCACAATCTTGCCGGTTGGATTAACCACCTCCACAGCATATACCTGATGACGTGTAGTGCCATATTTAACCGCACGGTTGCCACCAGCATTGGTTGCCACGTTGCCGCCGATAAAGCAGGAATCACCGCTGCAGGGGTCGCCTGCATAAAAAGCACCCTTGGCCGCAGCCGCAGTCTGCAAATCGGAAGTGCGCACACCCGGCTCTACAACCGCATACATAGCATCGGCATTAACCTCGATAATTTTATTCATCTTTTCGAGTGAAAGCACTACACCGCCATAAATCGGCACTGCACCGCAGGCAAGACCTGTGCCTGCGCCACGCGGCACAACCGGAAAGTGATATTCATTCGCCAGCTTTACAACAGCTGCTACCTGCTGCGCATTTTCTGCAAACACCACTGCCTCAGGCATATGATGATATGCCGGGTCAGTCACTTCATCATGGGCATATATTTCCATCTGCCCTGCATCCGTCACAACATTTTGTGCGCCAACCAAAGCCTGCAGCTTGACAATTATTTCGTTAGACAGCTTGTTATATTCCATAATTCAGTCCTCCTCATTTGTAACAATAAGATTTTACATAACTCTATGCTTATTTTATCACAAATCACGATATTTATAACAGCAAATCTTTTTAGTGTACCAGCCACATATAAAAAGGTATTGCCAACACTGCCAGCACAGTACTTACCGCCGTCAGCATAGCGGCATATTTATAATCGCCGCCGTAGCCTTTGGCTACAATCGCCGTATTGGTCATCGCCGGCATCGCCGCCATAATTACAAATACCTTTTCCATCATAGGTTCCAGATGGAAAAACGGCAGAATCAGGAAAACTATCCAAGGACAGATTAAATAGCGTCCCAGCATAGCAACTACCAGCTCCTTGCCTACGGCAATTTCTTCCCAACGGGTTTTGCTCATGGCAATACCGATGAACAGCATCGCCAGCGGCGTAGTCATGCTTCCCAGATAATGAAAGGACTTGAATACCGGCTCAGGCAGATTCCATTCCAGCAGTACCATCACCACGCCCAACATAAAGCCCATCAGTGGCGGCGACATAATGCTTTTCAATGTCTTACGGCTGAAAAGCGGCATTGTTACGCCATTACTGCTTGCCAGGTCATGAAAGCCGATAGTCCAGAAAAGCGTTGTATTCACCATGTAGTAAATCATAATATAAGGCGCACCGGCGTCACCGAACAAGGCTATGCCTAATGGTAGTCCAATAAAAATAGTGTTGGAAAAGCTGACACAAATTGAAAAAATCCCTCTGTGCTCTTGCGGAACTCCTATCAATCGTCCTAGCAGCCTGCTGATAAAATAGCCTGCCAGCATCGATATCAGCGGTACAATCAGGCCATGTGAAAGCGTGATAAGCTGGTCATGCTTAAACTGTCCTAAAATATTGGTCAACATATATGTAGGCAGGCAGACATAATTTACGAGCCGCGAAATGAGCGCCACACTTTCCTCACTGAACCAGCCCCTGCGCTCTAAATAAAAGCCAACAGCAATCATCAGCATAATGGTCAACACACCATTTAGTGCATGTAAAACTATTTCCATTCTCTTCCCATCATAAAACAAAAATTGCCGAAGCTGCGTGCTTCGGCAGTAAAGATTTTAGTTTTTGGATTTTTTTACTTCTTCCAGTTTGTTTTTCATCCAGTCAATCATTGCTACCTTACCAAAATCATGCCAGGTTTCGCATTCAGTATTTTTAGCAATATATTCATTCCACTTATCCTGATTAACATTTTCTACTTCCATCAGGTTCATGATGCCAAAGCCACTGCGCCAGATCATATCATCCATAGAAGTGAATTTGCTGTTTTCCTGCAAAAACTTGGGGTTAAATAATTCCTGGAAGGATACCTTGTTCAAAATCTTGCCCAGTTCCTTGTCCTCAGTAAAAATTCCCAGATAATGCTTAAAGTTTTTATCTAATTTATTTTTTTCCATCTTCCTGCCTCCGAAATTAATTGTATAAGGGTATTTTAACACAAAAAGCATAAATTGGCACTAGCATTTTCATATTCAGCGCCCAGAATCGTTACTTTTAGCCTGCAGGCAGCAGATATTATAATCATTATTGAATTCCTACTAAATTCATAGTAAAATATAGTCATTAGAAAGGTTGTGACCGCGATGAAAATTTCTACCAAAGGACGATACGCCCTGCGTTTGATGCTTGATTTAGCCATCAACAACACCGGTAGCTATATACCCTTAAAAACAGTTGCCAATCGGCAAAAAATTTCCGATAAATATTTGGAGCAGATTATCCATCAATTAAGTAAGGCAGGCTTTGTCCAAAGCGCCCGCGGCGCTCAGGGAGGCTATCGTCTGGCGCGCACGCCTGACGAATACACTGTCGGTGAAATTCTGCGCACAGTCGAGGGCAGTCTGGCACCTGTATCATGCCTGGACTGCAAAACGCCCTGTGACCAAATTGATTCCTGTATCACGATTGGTCTGTATAAAAAAATTCAGCAGGCCATTGACGGCGTAGTTGACCACACTACGCTGCACGATATGATAAGCGATTACCGTGCCAAGCATCCGCAGGCTGAAAATATTTAAAAGCGAGCTAAGCACCCGCATTATTTATAAAAGCATTAGGAGGAAGATAATATGAACAGAGAAGAAGCCTGGAACTTATTACGTCAATATAACAAGGAATCCTTTCACCTGCGTCACGCTCTTACTGTAGAAGGTATTATGCGTTACTTTGCCAAGGAGCTTGGCTATGCAGACCAGGAGGAATACTGGGGCATTGTAGGCCTGCTGCATGACCTGGATTTTGAGCTCTATCCTGAAGAGCACTGCGTAAAATCCCAGGAGCTGATGCGCGAACATGGTGTAGACGAAAGCATTATCCGCTCCACTGCCAGCCATGGCTGGGGCCTGACTGCCGCTAACATTGAGCCGGAGCATCAGATGGAAAAGGTGCTTTTCGCTATCGATGAGCTTTCCGGCTTAATCGGTGCCGCTGCCCTGATGCGCCCCTCCAAAAGCGTACAGGACATGGAGCTGAAATCCCTGAAGAAAAAATTTAAGGATAAACACTTTGCTGCCGGCTGCAGCCGCGATGTAATCAAGCAAGGTGCCGATATTTTAGGCTGGCCTTTAGACGAGCTGATGGAAAAAACCATCGCCGCTATGCGTGTAGACGAAGCAGCCATCAACGAAGCCTGCGACAAATTATGAGGCGCACAGCCTTAATCTGCTCGCTGTTGCTCTGCCTTTCAGGCAGCAGCTTCGCAGCCACAGCCGAAGAGCTGTGGCAAAATTACCAGCAAAAGCTTCCTGTAGTTTCCACCACGCCAACTAAACCGGCAACAGCACCGGAAGCGACAGACAAGGCTGATGCCGTTCCAACACAAGACGCTGCTGCAGAAAGCGCCGCAGGCGTTGCTCCTAAAGCTGCGTCAGCAGCGAAAGAACCAACAGCAGCACTGCCCAACACGACGGAAACAAAAGCAGCAACTGCTGACGCCAAAACAGCAGAGCAAGCTGTTGTAACTGAAGCGCCTAAAACAGCGACAGAAGCAAACGCAACCGAAACTACGGAAGCAGTCGTAACGGAAACGCCTGTAAAAGCAGCAGACGCAAAAACTGTCGCAGCAGAAACAGCTGCCAGTGCCCCAAATGCTGCTAAGACACCTGTTGTCGGAAACAAGCCTGTAGCGCCCGCTAATAAACCCAAACCTAAGCCTAAGCTTAATTTAGTAGGCAAGCCGCCGCTGCCCAGGCAGTTCATGCGTACACCACAAGTAAACGATTTCACGATTGTCAGCAGCGAAGCCGGTGGCTATAGCCTTGCTGTGCCTAAGGTCTTCGGCAAAAATCCGCTAGCAGACCTGCCACATACTGAGGGTGCCATGCTAGTACGCACCGCCAGTAACATTCTGATGCTGGCAGCAACTGTGCTTGACGCTGCAGATACCACAAGCTTCAAAGCAACAGAAGCATTGCCTGTCTACGAAAACGCCAAGGTATACTGGCAATGGCAGCACGGCAGCCCGTTCATCTGGAACTGTCGCCTAAGTGCCCACAACGACTATCACGGCAACAAACTGCTCTTGACTGCGGAAGCTACGCAAAACGGTAAGACCTACCAGCTGCTTTACGTAATGCCTGCAGCTCAGGCAGATAACTATCTGCCGCAGGCAATTTATTCCTTAGACAGCTTTAAATTAAATCAGCCATAAAGAAAAATCCTCCGACAGCTCGCCAGCTGCGGAGGATTTTCCTCTTTCTCTCTCGTTAATTATGAGTCCGGGGACATTAGCTTTGTTGGGACATTGGCTAAAAGCATGGGGTGTTAAAGGTTAAGAAGAAATAAGTAGAGGGATAACACCATATGCAGACAAACTTGATAACTACGAGAATTTCTATGCAGATTGACTTTTAAAGAAAGGCTTTTTTAGTTAGCTCAACTTTTTCAGATAAGCTTGTCCTTTTTCATGCTCGGACATAAACTGGAACAGGTAGAGGCCGCACAAGAATAAGAAGATGTTAGGCAGGAAAGGCACATACTCCAGCGAGACAAAATCTGCACCGGGCAGCCCCAGCCATACGTTCCAGTCACCGTACAGGAAGGACGGCAGATGTCCAATTATCTTACCTTGCCAGATGATCACGCCATCTGTAAGATGCCTGGTCAAATCATAGGCTATTGCAGATAACAGCCAACCGCAGGAACCGGGAGACTTCTGCAGCCACCAATGAATGGGCTGTACTACCAGATATGCCAGACCAAGGAAGGTAAAGATGCCGAAATAAATGGGATGCTGCGGTGTGAAGATATAGGTGCAAAGCGAAATCGCAGTGCCTACACCCAAAAGGCCCAATCCCCATTTAAGGTAATTGCTGCCCTGGCTAAAGGTCATACCGCACAGAACCACAATGCTCCACAGCGTCAGCCGCTGCCACCATACATAATCCCAAGCAGGATTAGTACCCTGAGCTACATTGATATTATACAGGAAGTAGAAAACTGCCAGATTCAGGAAGGCTGCAGCCTTGAGTGCATTCAGCACACGATACTGCTTCTTTGCTGTTTTTGTTTCTGACTGCTCATACATTTTTGCTAATAACTTTTCCATAATACTTACCTCGCTTTCATCGTGTGAGGTGAAGCGCCGCGCAAACCTTAGGGAATATTTATTATTCCCTGTAGTTATAATATAAACTATTCTGTCAGAATTTTCAAGAGGTCAAGTTATAACGTTTGGGCATGAGGCAATTAGTTTTATATCAGTTATGCTTTATTAGAATATTAATAATGCATTGCAGGAATAACTATGTCCCGAAACAGCCAAAAACAGCAGAGAAACTGTAAACATCATTACACTTTCTCTGCTGTTTTGTAACCTAGCTTCTTTTTTATTTTTTACTTTTCAACACTAAAGGTATTAGTTAATGCCGCAAAATCCTCCAGGCTAAGAGTTTCCGCTCTGCGCTTGCCGTCTACGCCGGCACGCTGCAGCCACTGCGCACACTGCTCAGAGTTGATGCCCATATTCTTCAGCGAATTGCTGAGCATCTTGCGTCTGAGGGAGAATGCTGCCTTAACCACGCGGAAGAACAGCGCTTCGTCGCACACCTTTACCGGCGGCTCGGAGCGGCGCTTGCACACAATAACAGCCGAATCAACAGCCGGTGCGGGGATAAACGAGGTCGGCGGTACGATAAAGGCAATTTCCGGCTCAGTGTAATACTGGATAGCTACCGAAAGTGCACCATAATCTCTGCTGCCGGGTTTGGCAGCCATGCGTTCGGCAACCTCCTTCTGCACCATAGCAACTAAGCGTTCCATAGGCAGGCGCTTTTCCAGCAGGGCAAAAATAATCGGCGTAGTAATATAATACGGCAGGTTAGCGCACACCTTAAATTCCGGTGCTGCCACCGTTTCCATAATATTTACCTGCAGGATATCGCCATTGACAATGCGAACATTGTCATAGCCCTCCAGTGTAACATCCAATACCGGCAGCAGGCGTTTATCCAGCTCTACTGCTACAACATCGGCACCGCTTTCTGCCAGTCCCTGTGTCAGCGTACCGATGCCCGGGCCTACCTCCAGCACCTTATCTGCAGGGGACAGCTCTGCTGCCTCCACAATACGGCGCACAATATTTTCATCAATCAGGAAATTCTGCCCCAGCTTCTTATCGGCACGCAGCTTAAAGCGGTGCAGAATATGATTCGTTACCTGGGGAGAAGCAATAACGGGTTTATTCACTCTTCACTCTCCAATTTTTCTAAAGCAGCCGTAAATTCTTCACGGCTCACGCCATAATGATTCAGGCGTTCCAAAAAGCGTTTGGCATTGCCATAGCCTATACCAAGCTCGGCACCCAGCGCATCACGGCGTGCAGAAGCACTCTCACTGCCGTTCAGGTCATTTTGAAACAAATCGCGCATGGTAAATTCCTGCTGCGGACGATATTCGTGATGACGCACCTTAGCCAGAGCTTCCAAAATAGCCTCCGGCTGTGCTTGCTCCACGCCTACGTCATTATTGGCAGTCGCCTGACGCTTAGGAATAAACGCCTGACCTGCTTCTGGAAAGCGCTCCGTCAGGAAGCGACGAATGCGTTCTCCCGCACCGTCAGGATCAGTCAGGATAATTATCCCGCGTTTTTTATACGCCGCCTCTATCTGGCGCAGAGTATATGGTGCCAGCGTAAAGCCGCCGGTTTCGATAGTATCGGCCTCCAGCGCCTTACCGATTGCCACCGTATCCATTTTTCCTTCTACTACGAGCACTTCCTTAAGCATCAGATAAATTCCACCTTAATCAGCTAAAATATAAATATCTACATCGCGTCTGCCCCACTGGATAGCACGATGATAATCATTAAAGAACAAATCTACTCTGTGGTGAACCATATCGCCACCGGTATCACCGGCCATAGCGATACCATAACCGGGGATATACATTTTTGTATAATACGGAATAAAGCGCGGGTCAACAGCCACAATGCCTTCATACGGAACAAGACCGATAGAAGTACGGCTGCCTGTTGCTACATAAGCAGAGGCATGCGCGCTGATTTTTTTCGTATAGCGCTTATAGCCCTCAGGAGTATAGACGCTCATCGCCATACCCTTGCGGATAACCTTTGTTTCCGGCTCAATCAGCACATGACGCGTCAGCTCCTGCAAGGAATGACTGCCGTCACCGTTCTTCACCTTTTTGGAAACAACCTTCGCTGTACCGGCCTTGCCTTCAACATGTATCTTTTCCGTACCGAAGTTCAGACTGTAATCGTCCTCATACTTCACCGGAATATCTACACTGGCTTCACTGAATTGCAGCTCCTCATCGGCATTCAAAATATAAACCTGCATGCCTTCCTTAAACGGCTCATGCACATCCGGATAAACACGCTCCTTTTTGTAGGAGATGCCCAAATCCTTCAGCGCTTCGCCTACAGTCGGCTTGCAGCTTTTGTATTCTACCGTTTCATTGCCACGGATAACAGTAAAGGGCTTGCCGCGCAGTACCTCAATGACACTGCCGTTCTGTACCCTTTTGCTATTCTGCAGCTTCCAGCCATCGCCCTTCTCCAGGACAACGCCGGCCTCCTGCAAAATCTTACCCGGCTTTACTGCATTAGTACGCACTTCTTTAGTCTGGCCGTCACAGAGAATCGTCACCTGCTGTGAAATATCAAAACCCGTCAGGAAGGGTACCATCAGCATAAGAATAACGGCAGACAATAAACAATTTAAATGTAATCTGCATATATGCTTAATCATAAAAACCTCCTTAATCCGGTAATTATTTTAACATAAAACAGCAGGAAGCGTCAAATTTGTGACATTTACGGCATTTTCACGTATCTAAAATATATAATTTGTTAGCATATAGACTAGTTATAGTCTAAAATTTTCCCGTCCACTGAGATTATTTAACAGCAGACTCATAGAATTTTTTTACCCGCTCTGTATAGCTGCCATCCTGATTATACATTATCAACGGCGGCAGAACATCCAGACCATAGCTGCCACCCTTCTGCATTTCCATCAGGAAAATCCAGGCAGGCTTATCAATTTTGGAATGCACCCATTGCAAACGCTTCGGCTGCAGGCCATACTTCAGCGCCAGCTGCATGCTTTCGGCAAAGCGCTCCGGCAGCTGCACCAGAGCAAAGCGTCCGCGATAGCGCACAGCAAAGGCCGCTGCCCGAAAAAAATCCTCCAGCGTCGAGGTAACCTCGTGGCAGGCAGCAGTGCCTACCTGGCGCACGTTGCCGCTATTGCGGTAGGGCGGATTGGCAGCCACCAAATCCATACTCTCCGGCTGCAGCAGCTGCTTGTAATTGCGCAAATCGCCGTCTATAACAGTAAACTTATCCTGCAGAGAATTATCCGCAACGCTTTGGCGCACCAGCTTTGTTACCTGCGGATTGCAGTCAAGCGCAGTAACCTCCGCCGCACCTCTGCTTTCCAGCAGCATGCTGATGGCACCGGTGCCACAGCCCAGCTCCAACACCTTGGCCTTACGCACGACATGCGGAAAGTTGCCTAAAAACACAGCATCCGTAGTATAGCAGAACTCTTTGGCATCCTGCCAGATTTTATAGCCGCAGCCCGGCACATAATCACAGCGCAGGCTGTTTTCCTGCTCAGACATTGTCAGCCTGGGAAGCATCTACAAGCTCTTCCCACTCCACCTGAATAGTATTATCCGGAGAAAGCTGTACAGCAGCGGTACGCTCCTTTCGGTTAATGCCTACTACCTTGCCTTCGCCCATAGTAGTCACTACCTTGCTGCCCATCTTGGGAATTTCAATACGCTCGCGACGACCGCAGCCGTTGCAGCCGTGCTTGCAGTACATATGGTTTTCATACTTCAGGCAGCACATCAGACGACCGCAGATGCCGGAAATCTTCGTCGGGTTCAAAGACAGGCTCTGGTCCTTGGCCATGCGGATAGAAACAGGCTCAAAGTCGCCCAAAAAGGTTGCACAGCACAGCGGACGGCCGCAGCTGCCGATACCACCCAGCATCTTGGCCTCATCGCGAACACCAATCTGGCGCAGCTCGATACGGGTACGGAAAACAGCTGCCAAATCCTTAACCAGCTCACGGAAGTCAATGCGTCCGTCAGCAGTGAAGTAGAAAATAATCTTATTCACATCAAAGGTAAACTCTACGTCAATCAGACGCATGGGCAGGCCATGATTTTTGATTTTGCGCAAGCAGATATTGAACGCTTCCTTTTCACGGATTTTGTTTTCTGCCAGCTTCATGTCATCATCGGCTGTTGCTTTACGCATAACCGGCTTGAGCGGGGAAACAATCTGCTTGTCTTCTACCTCACGCGGTCCGATAACGACCTCGCCGTATTCCACACCACGCGCTGTTTCTACGATAGCAAAATCACCCTTTGCTACACCTGTTTCCGCCGGGTCAAAATAATATATCTTGCACGCTTTTTTAAAGCGAATGCCTACTACTGTCGGCATAAATTATCACTCCTTATAAATTTTATCTATTTTAAGCGCCATGGTTTCCAATGCCGTCTTCATGCCGACACTGCTTACCAATGCGTCATATGCTTCCTGTACAATCACTAAAGCCTGCTTCAGCGCCGACAGCTGCCAGCCGCTGCTCTGACTTTTAAGCTCATCCAGTAAATCTATATTATATATTCTATCATAAAGCTGCAATTTGCACATCATTAAATCGCGCAACAGCAGCTGCCACAGCTGCACAAGCAGCAGTGCCTGCTCGCGCTGCAGCTTTTTATCCAGCCAGCTGCGGCCGGCCAGATAATTCATCGGCATCGCCAAGGGCAAAGCCTCCAAAAAGGCTGCCGCCTGCTTACGGCATTCAAATACATCCAACTGCCCCTTGGCTGCAGCTAAATTCAGCGCCAAGCCGATTGAGCCTTCACTGATACGTGCCAACACTGCAGCCTTGGCAGGCTCTATCTGCCTTGCCTGCAGCGCCTGCTCCACCAGCTGCGGCTCGATTGCCTGAAAGCGCAGCTGCACCACGCGCGACATAATAGTCGGCAACAGCCTGTTGACATTGGCTGCCAGCAAAATAATCACCCAGCCGGCCGGCGGCTCCTCCAGCAGCTTCAAAAAAGCATTGGCGGCCGCAGGCACCATGGTATCTGCATCCTCAACAATGCACACCCGCGTCGGTGACATCACCGGTGCCAGCACCGTTTTAGCCGTCAGCTCCCTGATCTGGTCGATAATAATCGTATCTCTTAAACGGTCCTTTTTATCATCCCATTCGTGCTGCACCAGCACAAAATCAGGATGGCTCAGATTGCCGTCCTGCAGGTTCATCAGCCTGCAGGCCTCACAGCCATCTGTTCCGCTATGCTGAAAGCAAAGCAGTGCCTTGGCAAATTCCAGAGCCAGCGTGCGCTTACCCAAGCCGGCTGCACCGCTGAACAGCAATGCATGCGGACGCTCCTTGGCCTGCAGATAATTCTGCAGAAAATTTTTCTGTTCTTTGTGGCCGATAATATGCTCCCACATTTTATTTCTCTCCGCTGATTACTCTACTGATGACCTGCAGCACCTTCGCAGTAACCTCCTGCTGCGTGCCTAAGGCATCAATCACCTGCAAGCGTTGCGGCTCCGCCTCGGCCAGCTGCAGAAAGCCTGCACGCAGTCGCTGCTGAAATTCCAGCCCCTGCTTTTCATAACGGTCCTGCACACCACGCTGCTGGCGACGCGCCAGCAATTTTGCCGGGTCGGCATCAAAAACAAGCGTCAAATCAGGCTCCAAGCCTCCGGTAGCAAAAGAGCCCAACCGGCGCAGCTGCGCAATCTCCTCCGGAGTTTTGCCCTGCGCCAGTCCCTGATAAACCAGTGTTGAATCATTGAAGCGGTCACAGATAATAATCTTGCCTGCTTCCACAGCCGGACGCAGCAGCTTGTCGACATGCTCGCTGCGTGCTGCCAGATACAGCAACGTCTGCGTTGCTGTTGTCAGCGGCAGCTCCGGGTCCAACACCAAAGCGCGCACCTTTTCAGCCAGCTGAGTACCACCGGGCTCGCGGCTTTCCAGTACATCATAGCCCTGCTCGCGCAAGGCCTGCGCTGCCAAATGCTGCTGGGTAGTTTTCCCCGCTCCGTCTATTCCTTCAAATGTAATGAAAAATCCTCGCATTTTATTTACCTCAATCCGCAATAATACGTATCGTTTGTAAGCTGCTGTCCGCAGGTCCGCTTACCGGTAAACCCAGCTCCTTCTGCGCTATGCAGTAGGCAATAATCTCTTCCGTTACCAGCTCACCCGGCAGCAGTACCGGTATTCCCGGCGGATAAAAGCTCACCTGCTCGCCGCAGATTTTGCCTGCAGCCTGCGCCAACGGTACCACCTTTTTCGCACGATAGAACACGTCGCGCAAAGGCAAAACTGCCTGCGTCTGCGGCACCCTCGCTGCCGCTGCCAGCTGCAGCGGCGCACGCTTTTGCGCCTGCATTTTATCCAATACGGCAGCAATCCTTGCCAACGCCTCATCATAATCCGTAGTAACATCGGCATAGGTCACCAAAAAGAGTACATTATAGGCATCTACTAATTCCACGGCAATTCTTGCCTCACGGAAAAGTTCCCCTACCTCTACGCCGCTATAGCCCCAGGCTGCAAAGTTGACTGTCACCTTGGTGCTGTCCAGCTGCAGTCCGCCGCAATCCGCTGCTTCCATTACACGCAATCCGCTATAGGCGGCACACAGGCTGCGCAGCTTGGCAGCAGCCTGTACAGCCGCCGCTGCCATCTCCTTGCCGTAGACCTGCACCTGCGCTCTGGCAGCATCCAGTGATGCCATCAGCAGATAGTTGGGACTTGTCGTCGTCAAAAGGCTCATCACATCCGCCGCACGCTGCAAATCAAGATACGCTCCCTGCACATGCAGCATACTGCACTGCGTCATCGCGCCCAAAATTTTATGCGTACTCTGAGCACAGGCATCAGCACCGCACTGCAGAGCGGACGGCGGCAACAGCTCACTGAAGCCCAAATGCGGTCCATGCGCCTCATCCACCAGCAGCACTGCATTATGCGCATGGCAGCAATCGGCAATCGCCCGCACATCTGCCGCCACACCGTAATAATTGGGGCTTGTCAGCAACACCGCTTTAATCTTGCTGTCCTGCGCCAGCGCCGCCTCTATCTGCTGCACAGTAACCTGCATCTGAATACCGAATTTCGGCTGATACTCCGGCTGTAGATAAACTGCCTCTATACCACCCAAAACAAGTCCGCCGGCAACACTGCGGTGCGCATTACGCGGCAACAGCAGCTTTTCTCCCGGATTCAGCGCCGTCAGCAGCATGGCATGAATTGCCTGGCTCGTGCCGTTGACTGCCCAAAAGCAGGCATCACTGCCGTAGGTTTGCGCTGCCAGCTCTTGCGCTTCTTTAATATAGGTTTCCGGCTCGTGGATATCGTCCAGCTCGCTCATCAGCGACACGTCCATCTGCACGCTGCCACCCAGCTCCTGACGCAGCAAGCGCTGCATGCCGCGTCCTCCCTTATGTCCGGGAGTATGCAGAGGATAGACGTCCTCACTTTTATATTGCAGCATCGCCTCTATTAAAGGCATGCTAATTTTATCTTTCATTATTTGCTCCCTCCGGCAAAGCTAAACTAATTTAGTACATCATTATATTTTAACATATTTAGCACTGCAGATATAGCTTTAAAGCAGCCATCCGCACAAATTTATTCTTTACGCTCCGCACGTCTGCACAAAAAAGAGAGGCCCATGCATCACAGGACCTCTCTGATTATTTGCCGTAAGCAGCCTTATGCTTATTTTATCTTCCAGAATAATCTTTTTGTATTTGCCGTAGCAATTGCCGCCAGCTCTTCAAACTCCATTCCCAGCACCTGCGCCGCATTACGCGCCGTATATTCCGTATAGCCGGGATTATTGCGCTTGCCGCGGAACGGTATCGGTGTAAGATAAGGGCTGTCGGTTTCAAACAGCAGCAGCTCCTTAGGAATATACTGCATAACCTCACGCACCTTCTGCGCATTCTTATAGGTAGACGTACCGCCGAAGCCAAAGTAATAGCCGCGTTTAGCCAGCTCCTTCGCCATTTCCAGCGAGCCGCTGAAGCAGTGGAACACTGCCTGTACGCCATGCACTTCCTTCTGGAAGATTTCCAGCATATCGCCGTGCGCATCCCTGTCATGAATAATCACCGGCAAATCAAACTGCTTAGCCAGGTCAATCTGCTCTAAGAAAATACGCTTCTGTACCTCCTTAGGCTCGTTTTCCTTCCAGTAATAATCAAGACCGATTTCACCGATTGCCACAACCTTCGGGTGCTGCGCCCACTCTGCCAGCTGCTGCAGATAATCAGCAGGAATACCCTTTAAATTTTCCGGATGCCAGCCTACTGCCGCATATATAAACGGATATTTTTCCGCCAGCTCCACCGCAACAGCACTGCTGGCAGCATCACAGCCGGGATTGACGATACCGTCCATATCCTGCTCCAGCTGCGCAATCAGTTGCTCTCTGTCTTCGTTAAACGCTTCGTCATCTAAATGGGCATGCGAATCCCACAAACCAGTTCTGCTCATAATTTACCTCACATTCACAAAAAAGTTCAGATACAGCTGCAAAAAAAGCAGCATACTGAACAAAATATAACGGAAAACCGCCGCCTTACGCGAATAATATTCGCAGCCCGGCAGGTAAAATTCTTTTGGATTTTGCGGATTATAAATAATTTTACGCGGCAGCTTCAGCGTAAAGCCACGCTCCAGCACGTCGCCACTCTTTTCCTTGGTTCCCTTGGCTTCGTTCAAGGCCTCGCTGTATTCCTTGTCACCGACTTTATAGGTAAAAACAGGACACAGCTGCTTGCCACGGCTCCAGCTGCTTTTGTAGCCGGTAATCACCGCACGCACCTCTTTAGTACACAGGCTGCTCAGCTTAGGGAAATAGTTCTTCGTAAAGATGCAGACAATGCCATATAAATAAATCAGCAGCGCCAGCTTCAGCGTCCAGGCCATGCCCTTAAACATGTAAAAATCGTAACCGGGATAATGCTCTCCCAGCCATGCATGCGGCAGGATATAAGGCACCATGCTGCTCAGCAGCACTAAAATCATACTGATGCCTATAAAAATATACGGTCGCCAGAACAAGCGCGAAAAAAGCTTTTCGGACACTGATAAGTCCCCCTTCCAAAATAAAAGACAATATGTTAATAGACGAAGAGCAGGCACTCCTCATCCGCCAAAACGTATCAGAGTGACTGCTCTAAATCTCAGAGTGCATCAAGCACTTTTTTATTTTACACGACTGCCGGAAGCAAGATTTTGCGGGTCAACAAGAGCCAAATTGCCCTGTCCGTCGGAAGCACACAGCAGCATGCCGAAGGACTCGATGCCCATCAGCTTAGCCGGTGCCAGGTTTGCTACAACAACAACGTTTTTGCCTACCATCTGTTCAGGCTCATAGTATTGGGAAATACCGCTGACAATAGTGCGTACCTCATCACCTATTTCTACCTGCAGCTTAAGCAGCTTTTTGGATTTCTTAACCTTTTCTGCTTCCAGAACCTTGCCTACGCGCAGGTCAATCTTCTCGAAGTCAGGGAAAGCTATTTCCGGTTTAATCGGCTCCATAGCAGGCTTTGCTTCTTCTGCCGGAGCAGGTACGGGAGCTGCAGCCTTATGCTCATAGCGTTTGCCGCCGATGATGGTTGCGCCGTCTTCGGTAACCTCGATACGCGGATACAGAGGCTCGCCCTTGCAAACCTTAGTGCCGTTTGCCAAGCCGCCCCATTCAGCGTCAGCCAGCAGGAACTGCTCAGGCACAGTCAGGCCAAGCTGGGTGTAAATTTTCGGGCTGGTGGTCGGGATGTACGGGCTGATTAAAATAGCTACGATACGCAGAGTTTCAGCCAGGTTGTACATAACAGTCTTCAGACGATCAGCCTTAGCCTCGTCCTTAGCCAGAATCCACGGAGCGGTTTCGTCGATGTATTTGTTGGCGCGGCTGATTAAAGCCCATACGCCCTTAATTGCAGTGTTGATTTCCATGTTGTCCATAGCCTTAACATAGTTAGCTACGGTTTCTTTAACGAGAGCCTTCAGCTCATCATCAATCGGCTCGTTGGCACCGGTATCGGCAACAATACCGCCATGATATTTTTCAATCATGCTGACGGTTCTGTGCAGCAGGTTGCCCAGGTCGTTGGCCAAATCTGCATTTACACGGGTAATCAGTGCATCACGGGAGAAGTTGCCGTCGCTGCCCAGGTTGATTTCGCGCAGCAGGAAGTAGCGGATAGCATCAGCGCCGAACTCATCAATCAGGCCCAGCGGGTCGATAACGTTGCCCTTGGATTTGGACATTTTGTCGCCGTCAACTACGAGCCAGCCATGACCGTAAACCTCTTGCGGCATTTCCAGACCCATAGCATGCAGCATAATCGGCCAGATAATGGTGTGGAAGCGCACGATTTCCTTGCCTACCAGATGCAGGCTTGCCGGCCAGTATTTGTGGAAGAAGGCATCATCGGTGCCGTATTTAATGCCGGTCAGATAGTTCAGCAGAGCATCGAACCATACATAAACAACATGTTTTTTGTCAAACGGAACAGGAATACCCCAGTCAAAGGTGGTACGGGTAATGCACAAATCCTCCAGACCTTGCTTAACGAAATTAATCATCTCGTTGCGGCGGCTTGCCGGTTGGATAAAGTCCGGATGCTCTTCGATGAATTGCAGCCACCAATCCTGGTATTTGCTCATTTTAAAGAAGTAGCTTTCCTCTTCCATCTCCTCTACCGGACGATGGCAGTCGGGGCAGCAGTGGTTTTCATCCAGCTGACGCTCCAGCCAGTAGGATTCGCAGGGTACGCAGTACAGGCCCTTGTAATTTTTCTTATAGATATCGCCCTGCTCATAAATTTTTTGCAGTGCGTCCTGAACAACCTTGTGATGACGCTCCTGGCTGGTGCGGATAAAGTCATTGTTGGAGATATTCAGCTCTTTCCACAGCAGCTTGAAGTTAGCAATAATTGCATCTACATACTGAATCGGGGTTACGCCCTTTTCCTTAGCCTTACGCTGGATTTTCAGACCATGCTCATCACTGCCGGTCAGGAAGAATACATCTTCACCCTTCAAACGATGAAAGCGTGCCAGGCTGTCAGCGATAGTTGTGCAATAGGCATGGCCTATATGCAGATTGTCACTCGGATAATAAATTGGTGTTGTAATATAATAACTCGGTTTAGTCATTGTCAGACCCATCTCCTTCAGAAATTAGTTGATTATATAGCTCCCGTTTGGGAATTTTACGTTTTTTTGCTACCTGCGCCAAGGCAGTCTTTTTATCTACGCCTTCAGCCATCAGCTTGCGCACCTCGTCAAGAGGCTCCAGCTCCTCCTCGGCTGCAACGAAAGCTCCGTCGCCGGCACCGAGCACCAGGCAGAACTCACCACGCGGCGAATTGGCCTCCAGCCATTCCAGACAGCCGCTGACCGTGCCACGGTAGAATTCCTCATGCAGCTTCGTCAGCTCGCGTGCTGCCGCCAAAGGACGGTCGCCCCACGCAGACAGGATATCCTTCAGCACCTCCACAATCCGGTGCGGTGCTTCGTAAAGAATAATCGTCGCAGGAATATGCTGCCATTGCTCCAGCTGCTCGCGTCTGTTACGCTTACTCTTTGGTAAAAAACCGCCGAAGAAAAACGGATATGTCGGCAGACCGCTGGCAATCAAAGCACATAAAGCAGCGTTGGCACCGGGTACAGGCACTACTCTGATACCATGGGCAATCGCATCATGCGCCAAAGCTTCACCGGGATCAGCAATTCCCGGAAAACCTGCGTCGCTTACAAGAGCAACATTTTTGCCCTCCAGCAGCTGGCCTAAAAGATATTCGCCCTGCTTATCCTTGCTGTGCTCATCATAACGCACCAGGCGTCCTTTGATGTTGAAGTGATTTAAAAGCTGCAGCGTATGACGTGTATCCTCCGCCGCAATCAAATCTGCTTCCTGCAGCATCCGCAAAGCGCGCGGTGTCATATCCTCAAGATTACCGATAGGCGTAGCGCATAAATAAAGTGTTCCATATATATTGTTTTGCTCTGCTGTCACAGCTCCGCCTCCTATCATTTAACGGTGGTCAGCAGGTGCAGTACATACTAACCCATAATATATTAATTTTATCACACACAGCGTGATAAATAAAGAAAAAACGCGTAACTTTCGTTACGCGTTCAGCTTGTCAGTAAACAGCTCTGCCAGATTTCCAACCGGGTGTAAATGTAGACTCGATAGCAGCGCATTTATTATTATAGCTGTCTGCCAGCCAGGACGGATAATCAAAATACCAGGTATTCCAATATTCCCCGTTGATAAAGCACTTTTTGTAGTAAATCCTGTCATTTTCCAGATAGGAAATAACATACCAGTCATCACCTTTGGCCCTATATGCAGCAGATGGATGATTTTGGATATCCATATTATATTCATCGGCAAGCGTCATGCCCATATTATGTCCACCGCTGACAGTAAAGCTGGATCCATATTCATCTTTAAAGATACAGCCATCGCCATTAGTGCTCTCGAAGGCCTGATCGAAGTTTGCCGGGAGATTAATCGCAAAAGCAAATCTGTCATTGATATAGCGATAATAATCTGGATTATCCGTTGTAAATACTCTGACATACTCTGCTGTTCCTTCGCTGGGTTCATACCATTGGTTCTTTAAGAAAACAGCACTCGCCGCCGATACGGTAGCAGTAAAAACAAACATCAGCATCGACAGAAGCAGCAAGATTTTTTTCATAGCATTCACCATCCTTAAATGTATTCTCTGCACTTTAATTGTAACCTGCCAAAGATTTTTTGTCGAGCTTAATTTTCTAAAAATTGACTCTTTCTGCTCAGTATTCAGTTAATAGGCTTGTATTTCTTTTCCAGCAGACGTACAAAATAATGGTAGGCCGCAAAAACAAAGACCGCACAGCTAATCCAGGAAATCGGCTCGGCCATACAGATGCCCTCATAGCCAAAGGGCACACTGAGATATATCGCCGCGATAGAACGCATAATAAGCTCCACAACGCCAGAAAGCATAGGAATCATGCTGACGCCCATGCCCTGGCAGGCATTACGGTAAATAAAAATCTGGCTGAGGAAGAAGTAAACAGGCACAGTATACAAGATATAAAGATGTGCGGACTCCATAACTGTCGGTGACGGATTATCCAGGAAGATACCGATAACCTCTTCGCCGAAAGCAAATACTACAACCGCAGCAACCAAACTGAAGGCCAGCGTCAGCAGCGAGCAGCGGCGAACCGCATCACGGATGCGGTCAAAGCGGCGAGCACCGAAATTCTGCGCCGTAAACACAGCCATAGCAATACCGAAGGAAATCATCGGCTGCAGCGCCAGCTGCTCTACGCGCATCGCCGTAGTAAAGCCGGCAATCTGGTCACTGCCAAATTTATTGCAGACTGACTGCAAAATAATAATGCCCAAGCCCAAAACCGAAAACTGCACTGCCATCGGCAAGCCCATACGCAGATGCGCCCACAGCTCCGGCCAGTCCAGCTGAAAATCGCTGCGATGAATATGCAGCTGTGGAAAGCGCTTGTAAATATAGATAACGCACAGCACCGCCGAAAAGGCCTGCGCAATAACCAAAGCAAAGGCGCTTCCCGGTACACCCCAGCCGAAGCAGATGATGAAAACAAGTGCCAGAATAATATTCACTATCGAAGAAATAATGAGAAAGTATAGCGGTGTTTTACTGTCCCCCAGGGAACGCATAATACCCGATAAAAGATTATACGCCATCATCGCCAACAGACCGTCGACAATAATCATTACATAGGCATAAGCATCCTCCATCAGCTCCGGCGGAATATTCATCATCACCAGCACCGGTTCTATCACCAAATGCATAATTCCCATGATAAGCACGACGAAAAACAAGCTCAATACACTGCAGGTAGCAATGCTGCGACGCATACCCTGCATATCCTGCGCACCGTAGCGTTGGCCGGTGACAACGGTAAAGCCGTTGCTCAAGCCAATCGTCAGCACCATCGTAAGCATAAATAGCGGCGACACCGCGCCAACAGCAGCCAAAGCATTCACGCCAATCGTCCGCCCGACAATAATAATATCGGCAATATTATACAGCTGCTGAAAAACATTGCCTATCAGAAGCGGCACCATAAAGGGAATAATCAGCTTAAGCGGTGCGCCTTCCGTCATATTCTGAAGCATAAAAAAAGAACCTCCTTTAGCTGCTCTCTCTCAAGCAGCAGTATCAGTCCAGTATTACAATATATATCACTGACTTATCAGTCAAAATATAGCACAATCAGGAAAAAAATACAAGACGTGCAGCAACACACGTCTTGTAAAATCTTATTCCATAACAACTCTGTTGGTAATCTTGCCGATTCCTTCGATTTCAATAGTAATTTCATCACCCTCATTCAACAGGCCGGCATCTATCGGCGTGCCTGTTAAAATCAAATCACCGGCATCCAACGTAAAGCTTTGGGAAATATAGCTCAAAATTTCGTAGGGATTATAAATCATATCACTAGTGCGTGCCTCCTGCTTAAGCACACCGTTGACATAAGAGCGGATGGATAAATCGCTGGGATCCAGCTCTGTTTCCAGCCACGGTCCTAAAGGACAGAAGGTGTCAAAGGATTTACAGCGCAGCCACTGACGCTCCTTGCGCTGCAGGTCGCGGGCCGTAACATCATTAGCACAGGTATAGCCTAAAATATATTTAGGCACATCTTCTGCCTTAACATTCTTCATCCTCTTTTTCACGACAATACCCAGTTCCGCGCCAAAGGCCAGCTCCTGCACCTGCTTCGGCCAGATGATATCCGCACCTGTACCGACAACGGTATGCGCAGCCTTGGAAAAAATACTCGGCTCACGCGGAACCTCCACACCGAATTCTGCCGCATGCTTCTGGTAATTAAAGCTGACGCAGATAATCTGCTTCGGTACGCAGGGTGCCAGCAAGCGTACATCACGCATAGCAAAGGTTTCGTCCGTTATCTGCCAATATGTTTCCAGAGACCCATATACGCAACGGATAACATCGCCGTCAATAAAGCCTATACGCTTGTTTCCTGTCCGCAAATCCTCAAAACGCACGCATTTCATTTTAACCCCTCCATAATCTGCATCCTTCTCGCTTTAAAATAAACAGGTGTCAGTTCTGCCTGCGCCGCCAACGCCAGCGCCTCCTGCAATCTGCGCCCCACATGCTCCTTATAATGGGCGTCACTGCCAAGAGTGCAGTATTTGCCGCCAAGCTCACGATAACGCTTGTACAGCGGCAGCAAGCCTGCTACCGCAGCAGCATCCAGGCGACGTGTATTGATTTCAATAGGCTTATTCTGCTCAATCAAAAGTAAAAACAGCTTATCGAATAATTCCGGTGCATCCTCCAGGCGCAGCTCACGCTCCGCTCCCTTATACGGCCAATAACGGCAGATATAGTCAATATGCGCAAACGCATCAAAATCGCGCTCCTGCTCCAGGCAGGTAATCGCATCATGCAGAAATTCCTCTACAATCTGCTGGCGCGTGCGTCCCTTGTAGCAGGTCTGCTCGTATAAATCACGCCCGCCGATGCAATGGATAGAAGCCAGCACATAGTCAAACGGATGAGCCTGTGCCACCTTTTTATCCTCAGCCGCAGTATGCGTCTGCATGCCGATTTCAATGCCTATCAGCACCTTGTAGCTGCTCAGCGGCTGCAGACGCGCAAAATATTCGTCTATATCAAAGATAAATGCTTCCGGATTAGTCGGATAATCATAATCCCAATGCTCTGTAACCGTTATACCAATTTCCTGCTCAGCTGCTGCGCCGATGGCATCAGCAAATTTCATTTCGCTGTCGCAGGAATAATCACAGTGCATATGTGTATCAAATATCATTTAGTGTACCTTCCTTCCGTAAATTATATTGTATCAAATTGCAACAAAAAAGCAACGGGGAAGGGAGTATTTTTTCACCAATTAACGAGAAAATTACAAAGAAGTTAGCAGGGAGTAATCCAAGAGAAAATTTTAATTATTCTCCGAGATTACTCCCTGTAAAAATCAATCTATTTTACACCTCACCGTCGTCCATAATTCCCAGCTTACGTTTCCAGTAGCGGGAATAAATAGCGCCCAAAGGATTGTGGGCCAACAGGCGGTCCTTAACTACCAGATTCGTTACCGGTCCTTCGGCGTTCATGTTGAAAATGGCATCGTGGCCAACGCACAGGCCACAGGAAATGTACAGCTCAACGCCCTTTTCTGCCAAAAATTTAGCCTGGAACTTAGGATTGCACATTGCCTCATGCTCCAGCTCCGGCTTAACCTGCTTCAGTCCCAGCTCTTTTTTGGGGAAGCTGCAGTTTTTGCAGCAAACGCTGTAAAACTCAAAGCCCTGCTGCTTAAAATATTTGGCAATATAGCGTGCTTCCGCATTAAGACCGATGCAGAAGGACATGCCCAGCTTTTTATAGCCCATAGCTTTGGCAAACTCCGCAGTTTCCTGCAGACGGCAGATGTTGCTGTAGAACGTGCCTTCAACGTAGGCAGCAGCCTGCATGAGCTTCAATTCTTCCTCGGTATAAGCTTCCTTGACAGTTTCCAGGGGCACGCCTGTGCAGTTAACACCCTTGGTGTAGCAGGCATGTGTAGGACAATTCGCGCAATCACATTTCATTTTACATTTCTCCTTTCGCCAATAACCTTGTTAAGCCTATTGTAGCACAAACAGCAGCCATATTAAAAGAGCTGCCGCACTTTTTCGTGCAGCAGCTCCGGTAAAAGCAAAATATAAAATTAGAATTTACGTTGGTAGGAAATAGAAGCAATCTTGGTAAAGCTGTCGTAAGCATGAGCACTCTTATAAGCATCGCCCTTCTCAGGATGACCTGCAAAATCCAGAGTGCCGACATCCATCCAGCCCAAAGCAACAGCAACAGTCTGCTTCTTATCGTTGTAACGGGCACCGATAGAATAGGTGCGACGCAGTCCTGTCGGTACAATGAAATCACCGCCATCGGAAGGAATAGAGGATTCATCAAAAGCAAAGCCTGCCATAACAGTATACTTATCGCTCAGGTTATGCTCTAAGCCTATAGCATAACGCCAGCCATTCTCCCAATTTTTATCAGAAAGAGCATTCGGTTTACCAAATACCGGCTTATCAAAATAAACATTCAATGCATCATAGGTACTCCAGTTGGTACGAGTAGCTTTCAATTCCAGACGGGTTTTCTTGTCAAATTTGTGGTTATACCCGATATCCCAGCTGTCCGGCAAAGTAACCACACCATAAGCATTAGCTTTAACATTAAAATCCGGCATTGGAGAATATGCTTTAGCATCTGCTTCTAAGGAATGAGTAATACGGCTACGATAAACTACACCAATTTCGTTTTTATCATCAAAAGCATAGTTGGCAGCAGCATTCCAGCCCAAAGCATAGCTTTCGCCTTCAATTTGTACACTACCTACATTCATCGTAGGAGTTGCATATGCATTCTTCTGCAGTTCCAAGCCAACATAGTTGATTTCTGCACCAACTGCTGCGCTCCATTTTTTGTCGAACTTATGCGCATAGGTCGGAGTAACGCTGACACCATTCAGTTTAGAGAAAAATGCATTAGAAGATGCCTTGCTGCCACGCTCAAATTCGGATACCATGGCAAAGCGCGGGAAAGCACCGATACCGAACCATTCTTTATCATTAATCTGTCTTACATAGTAGCTGCCAACAGCCCAACCGGCATGAACCACATTTTTACCGGCTTCAATTTCCTTGCCGTCACCATCATGCAGCTTATAGCTGCCGTGCGGGCTCAGATAGGTGGAGCTGCTCTTCATTACTTCACCCTGTACTTTGGTGATAGAAGCAGGGTTATAAGCTACGTTGGCAGCATCGTCCTCAGCAAACATGCGCGCACCGCCCATAGCAATGCCTTCAGCAGACCATTCGTTAATAGCAAAGCCTTCAGCGCCTGCTACCTGGGGTGCCAGCAGTGCTGCAGCTAAGCCTAAAGCTAAAAAGTTTTTATTCATATTAGTACATCCCTTCTCACATTTTTATTACCTGCTACTAATTGTAACAGATTCGTGAAAAGTGCGTACAAAATCTTTTAATCGCTCGTTTTAATTACTTAATTAAACTTTGAAAAGAACCCTTTTCATCCGGTTCCTCGCCGGCAGCCTTCGCTGCCTCGCGACGTGCAAAGTTACGCTCCTGCAGGCGGCGTACATCCTCCAGCGTCGGCACATTATCCTTCTCCCACGGCTGGTACTGAATCGTAGTGCAGTGATGATACATAGCATATCTTTCCTTAGCATCTGCTGCAGCCTCGGCCTCGGCAAGAGCCTTCTTGGCAGCATCGTTCATCGGGAAGGATTTGTACGCATCTGCCAACAGCAGCGCCGCCTTAGCGTAATCGCCCTGTTCGGCCATGCTTTCTGCAATAAATTTCAATGCGTGGAAGCGATAAGGATTAACGCCTTCCACAGCCTTTTCGTCCTCCAGCATAGCTTTAGCCTCAGCCAAAGCAGCATCCTCGGCGCCGCAGGAACGCTGCAGCTCCAGTCTGCGCGCCCAGATAGCGCCACGATCTGCACTGCGGAAAACCTTCTTATACTCACGGCACAGTCTGTAGGCTTCATTCAAATAAATAATCGGTGCATCACCGGTACCGGTCAAGCGCCAGACGATTTCCGCAATATCACGCAGGCACAGCACCTTATGCTCCGCCTCACTGAGTCCGAACTCCGGTGCATCCTCCATATCCGGCTGCACATCCTTCACGGTTGCCAGCACCGCCATAGCTCCCTCGATATCCTTCAAAATCATCAACATACGTCCTACGTTGCTGCGGCATTTCCAATCATCATAATCGTTTATCAGATTCAACGGTATCGGGTAATCACAGCTTGCTACCTTCTGTACATAACCTTGCCATTCCTGTTTTTCCATTTCAGTATCCTCCTCAATCTGTTATATATTCTATTCAAATTATCTGCGCTGCCGCTGTCTTTGTCAAGCGTCAACCCGTACAGGAGTAATAATATTAATGCTTATATGTTATCTGTCATAGCTTATCACCTTTTATATTCCATTTGGTTATAATGTAAATGCTTAATCGCTATTTGACTATAAAATTTAAAGTAGTACAATAACTCTACTAGAGAGAAAGAAGATGTATAAAACTATGAGCTTCCCCCTATTGTTACGCGGCTTCGTAGTGCTGGGTGTCATGCTGATGCACACCACCTGGTACTTCAGCCACGCTCACGCGGAATCGTGGGTTACTATTTCCGAAATGCTGTTGGACATTATCTCCCTCTTTGCCGTACCCCTGGTAATGTTTGTTTCTGGATATATGTTCATCAGCCACAATCGCCATGCCGATTATTATAAGTGGTCCTTCTTCCGCAGAATGTTCCTGTCGGTGCTTTCGCCGTATTTGCTGTTTTCGTTGCTGTACCTTGGCGGTGCCTGGTTCTTCAGCAACGCCAGCTTCACGCTCAAGCAGGCAGCTTATCTTATTATCACCGGCAGCAGCGCTGTACATATGGCATTTTTCCGTGCGTTATTTGGTTTTTATGCTATCTATCCGCTGCTGTTGCGTTATTTTAACCGCTGTCGCCTGCATCACAGGCTGCACCGCTTTATTATTCAGGTAATCCTGCTGCAGCTGTTCTGGAAAATCTGCAACAATATCAGCTGCAGCAATCAGGCAGTTATCCTAACACTGGAAATTACCACTTTTCTGCGTTATATCGCCTACTTCTCCTTCGGTATGCTGGCTTATATCTACCATAAAAAAATGCTGCGTTGGATTGATACGCACCACGTTCTTTTGATGACAGGCTTCATCCTGAATCTGATTTTAATTGGCGGCTGCTGGTTTGCCAAATATTACCTGCATATCCTGCCGCTGCTGGAATTTGTCTGCTTCCCGCTCAACCTGTTTTTGTACAGCATCATCATCGCTATGCTCTTTCGTTACGCCTGCACTTTGGAATCGCAGGACAGCCTCAGCAAGCGCTTTATGATGTATCTTGGCAACTATTCCTTCGGTTTATTCTTGATTCACATCATTTATATGTATGTCGGCAGCGAGCTGCTTACACTGCTGCATATGTCACCGCAGCAGCTCTGCTTTTATCCGCTGCTCTTCATCATTATGCTCAGCCTCAGCCTGCTGACCATGGAAGCACTGGCACGTGTTTCCTGGGGCCATTATTTCATCGGCCATGTAAGCCGTCTGTAAAAAGTTTTCTTCTTATTCCCCATATATTGAAAAACACCACTTGCGTTTGCAGGTGGTGTTTTTGCTTTGTCTATAAAAGGCTTTACTCTTACTCATAAAGCCTCAAATTATAACTGGAATTTCAATTTTCGAAATAAAAGTATCCATAGTATCAGAAGTCCAATAGTTTTTTATCGGGCGTATATATACCTGTTTACCCAATTTTATATTGAGTGTCTGGCAAAACTCATTAATAGCCGGTGCTGCAAGCTGTAAAGCATTCTGAAAGGTATAGCTTACATACATTTGCAGATATATATTTCTGGGACGTTGAAAATTAGTCCTTCCGACCGCAGCTTTTGAAAAAACCTTATAGTATTTAGGTTCTTCTTCAAGATTATCCAGCTCAAAAAGAAAACCAGCATCTAAAAGGCTTCTCAGGCAATCATCTTCAGAAGCAATCTTAAGCAACTCCGCACTTGCAATAAAACGATCCTTCAATGATTTACAAAAGCAGATTTCATCACTTAAAATCAAATCTTCAGCATCCAGGTAAGATAATGATATTTCATTAAGCTTTATATCTGTATGACCATTAAGCCTGCTGATTTCATTTTGGATTCGACCACATAAACGATCTATCATAACACGCTTCTTTTCCAGATTTTTTATCTGATTCGAAAGTAAGGGTATCAATGATTCCGCATTGCGGTTATTAATAAAGTCTTGAATATCTGATAGGTGTAAGCCAATATTTTTTAAATCAAGAATAATCCCCAGGATAAAAAACTGTTTAAAAGAATACATCCTATAGCCATTACTGCCAACAAAAGCCGGCTTGAGCAGATTAATTTTATCGTAAAAAATAAGTGTCTGCTTCGAAATACCATACAGCTCTGCCAGCTCACGCGCATACAAATATTGTGATTTTTCGTTCATTTTGATAGATTCTCCTATTGACTTTATAGTTACTATAAGGTGTAGTATCTATTATAATATCAGAAATTAAGAATTGCTTCAATATAAAACATCATGTTTATATGACTTGATTGGAATTTAAGGAAGTGGAGTTGAAAGTAATGGAGAAACTTAAACGGCGCACGCTTTGGCTCATACTAATGCTTGTATTACTGGTGTTTTCCGTAGGCTGCAGCAACAATAACAACGTCGGAAACAATGCTAAAAATTCATCTTACGTAGTAGAAGATGCCCGCGGCAAAAAAATAGAATTTGCCCAACCGCCTTCACGTATCATGTCCATGTATCCCGGCTCTGATGAAATCTTGGTTAATATGGTAGAACCGAAACGCATCCTGGCTTTAAGCAAATGGGCAGAGGATGAACAGATTTCCAACGTTATGCATATGGCAAACAAGGTAAAGCTACGTACTGAATATAATGTCGAATTTATTATGAAGCAACAGCCTGATGTATTATTCACAAGACAGGGTACAAGCGCAGATTTTATCAGTCAGTTGGAAAATGTTGGCGTTAAGGTATTTGTTTATCCTAATGCCAAAACCTTAGATGATGTTAAGGAAGTTCATAACATTTTCGGCAGAGTTTTGAGAACAGAAGACAAGGCTGCAGCCATGAATAAAAAGATTGATGATGATGTTGCCAAGCTGCTAAGCGAAAAGCATAACGTTAACGCTAAAATCTTGATTTTTAACAGTCGCGGTGCTATGAGCACCAAGGGCAGTCTTTTAGGTAACGTTTTCCAAAAGCTTGGCATTGAAAATATGGCCGACCGCTACGATATTCCGCTTGGAACTGTGCTAAATAAAGAGCAGGTAGTTGCATGTAATCCAGATGTATTCATTCTTATCGATTGGACCGATGGCGGCTATTTCCCCAGCGGCGAGGTCAAATTAAAGGAAATGTACGGTGATCCCAGCTTTGCGGAATTAAAAGCCATTAAAAACAAAAAGGTTATTTTACTGCCCATTAAATATATTTCCTGTGGTTCTATCTACATCACGTCATCTTGTTATGAAATTTTAAATATATTAAAATCTTAGGAGGTTTTTTGATGAAAAAGAGTTTATTAATGACAGCTTTGCTGATGTCCATGGTTCCCAGTGCCATGGCTGCAGAACCTGTGGAGTATACACTGGATACTCTGCTGGTTACCGCTACCAAGTATGAAGAAAAGGATCTTCATATTCCTGCTATGACTAACGTATTTACGCAAAAGGACATTGAACGTTTAGGTGCTACCAACGTAATGGATTTGCTGGCTAATGTTCCCGGCGCCGTTATTACGCCCCCTGTAGGTATGGGCGGCACCATCGGCTTCAGAGGTCTGGCTAAAAATACTGTAAATGCAACTATTCTTGTCGATGGTATTCCTCTGAATTCTCAAGGCGCAGCCAACTTGGAAACTCTCGATACAGATACTATCAGCAGAGTCGAGGTTATTAAGGGTACCGGTGCTGTTCTTTATGGCTCCGATGCTATGGCAGGCGTTATCAATATTATTACCAAAGAAAACAATAGCAATAAAATTACCGCAGGCTTTGGTAAAGATGGTAAACGTTACGGCAGCTTAGAGGTTAAAGCAGGCAATCTTGACGTTAACTATAGCCGTGACCAAATCCAAAAAAGAGGCTTCCTGACAAGAACTCTTAGCACCGTAGGCCGTAAATTTGCCAAAGATTCCCTGAACCTCAACTATAAGGTTAACGATAACATTAAACTACAATACCTGTACACTAACCAATTGGACGAATACGATTGGCTCAACAAATACACTCCTGCTAAAACAACCTTCAACAAAAATACCTATGATTTCCACGTATTGAACTTAAACTATCAAAACAATGATTTTTACTTCAACACTTATGGTCGCAGATATGACTTTAAAGGTCAAACCTGGGTAAAACAAACTAATGCATTTCAATCCAGCAGCAAAAATGTTGTAGAAAACTTTGGCGCTGAAATGAGAAATAAGTGGGATATCGGTAACAGTAAACTGACCGCGGGCATTGTTTTTGACCGCGAAGAAGCTGATTATTCCTCCATTAAGAGAAACAGAAACAATACTGCGCTCTATGCATTGAGCGAAATTCCTCTCTCCGAAAAGCTTGACCTGTTCTTAGGCACACGCTACCAAATGGTTGAAGACCTGAAAAATGAACTGTGCCCGCAAATTCAGTTGCTTTATAAAATGGATGACACCCAAAGCATTTATGTCAATGCCAATAAATCCTTCAGGGTTCCCACCATTAAGGAACAGTATAACACTAACAGCAACACCTTTATTCCTAACCCCGATCTGAAGCCGGAAACTGCCTGGACCTATGAAATCGGCTGGAAAAAGCAATTTGATGACAGCTCTCTGAAATTAGGCCTGTACAAGCTGCGTGTTGAGGACAGAATTTACTCCACAAAAACCGGTGATAAATACAACGGTGATGATATCTACACCCCTATAAATGCCGATAAATTTGAAAACATTGGTTTTGAAGGCTTGTATGAGCAACGCATTGATGATAACTGGTATTATAACTTTGGCTTTGCATTCTCCAATCCTAAGCAAACCACCAAGTCCAATGTCATGCAGAGAGTTGATTACAGAAATAATGTCAATGCGTTAGTTGGCTACAAAAACAGAGATTTCTCCTCCAACTTAAGCGTACAGCATATTTGGGACAGAACTCCGAAATATGGTACTGTTCCGCCTCAAATGTGGAATTTGAACTTCAATATGAACTATCATATCAACAAAAACTCTGACGTTAAGCTGCTTGTCAACAACCTGCTTGACCGCGATGACTGGCTGTCCAGCAACGGTTCCTTTACTCCGAATAGAAACTTTGTTTTATACTATTCCTACAAATTCTAATTAATTTAGCATACCTAACATTTTTCCGTTACTCTATTCACTCTCCATTAATTAAATACAAAAAAGGAAAGGACGCGTCCAATAAAGGGCGTGTCCTTTCCTTTTTACTTATTCAAAATTTCTTCTTATACGCCTCTCCCCAGTCACGCATGGCCTCCAAAACAGGCCGCAGACTGTAACCAAGCTCAGTAAGCGTATATTCAACGCGCGGCGGCACCTCAGCATAAACCTTGCGCTTCAGCAGACCGCTGGCTTCCATCTGCCGCAGCTGTGATGTCAACACCTTTTGGCTGACTCCGTCCAGAGATTTTTTCAATTCGCCAAAACGCTTTGTTCCCGTCAAAAGGTCACGCAAAATCAGCACCTTCCATTTATCACTGATTAAGGTCAGTGTAGTTTCTACCGGACAAGCCGGTAAAGCATCACTCATTTCAGGCAACATTTACAGTCACTCCTTCAGTTCCTTGCTGTATATCCACGTTTCCTGCGCACCCAGCTGCGGCAGGATATTATTCGTAAAATGCGCCGCTTCACTATAACCACGCCTGCGGTAATATTCATAATCGCAGGTAGCATCCGCCCATAAATAGAGCTTTTTGACACCTTTTTTCTGCGCAATCGCTTCCACGTTATGCAGCAGCCTGCTGCCCACACCGCTTTTCATGCTCAAAAACAGGCACAGCAGCAAATCCTCCGGATTTGCCAACGCCCTCACCTTTTGTCCGTTATAAGACAAATAGCGCAGATAATCGTAAACAAGATCCTGCTCCTCGCACTCAAAATGCTGCAGGCTTTGCTTTAACCAGGACTGGGAATTATCACGCTCACTCAAGGGCGCCGCCAATAAAAAGCCTTGCATACCTTCTTCATCCGTCATTTTTAAAGAAAAGGCCTTACTGCGATAATAATAGCGCACCATCGCCTCGTACAGCACATCCTTCAAGCCATCATTAGTCAGCGCCATCTCATCACCCCAGGTCAGCTTGGTGAGATGGGATGCGCAGGAAATATCCTGCTGGGTAAAATTTGATAACATTTATGCTTCTCCACTTCAATAATCGAATTACAACACTTGCACAATTAGTTTTTAAGTGTCTTAAACATTCTTTCTAACTCTATTTTAAGCTATCCTCATGAAATATGCAATCAGTGCAGATTCCATGAGTATAAAACATGCAACTACTGCATATTTCATGAGGATAATAGAAAAACAGCTTCATCAAGCTTATATAATTGCAGCCATGTACAAAGGTAAAGTAATCTTTTTCTCAACAACACCGGTATTTTTTGCTGTGAGCTTATAACCTCTTTCGATATTATCCATTTTAAGCAGCTCATTTAATGAACGTGTCGAGCCCTTTCTGGCTTTCACTTCTACAGGTACAAGCTTACAATTGCGTTCCAAGATAAATTCAATTTCTAAAGTTGAATCCTCTTTTTTATAATAATAAAGCTCTTCGCCTCTTTTCGCTAAAATATCAGCAACAAGACTTTCATAAATGCCACCTTTCGCCGGTCCTTCCAATGCATCTGACAACAAGGCAATCTTCAGCTGATAACCATACATAGCAACTAATAGACCAATATCGCAAAGATAAACTCTAAATTGATCTTCTTTGACATATGCTTTCAATGGAAACCAAGGTGAATTCACATTATAAGCAAAGTCAATTAATCCGGCATTATGTAACCAATCTAAGCTACTGGTAAATTTCCTTGCTGTCGCCTTTTTCTCAACAACAGAATACTGAAATTTATGGTTTTCTTTGCTTAACTGACGTGGGATAGACAGAAAACACTGCTTAGCCTTAATTTTATCCTGATTCAGCGCGTATTTAGCAATATCATCCTGATAATCACGCAGAATTTTTTCCTGTAACAGATGTACCTGGTAAAAATCCTTCGTTGCAATATATGTATCAACTACCTCAGGCAGTCCACCAACTACCATATATTCCTGCAGATACTTGTTTAAGGAATTATGCATAGCTTCCGGAACTCGTTTTGTTCCGTCTACGTATGGTGCCAGCATCTCCTTGAGATTTACTTCTAAACCAAGCGCCCAAAGAAACTCTTCAAAATCAAGAGTACGCATAATTAGCTGCTGTTCATATCCTACAGGTATGGAACCCTCATTTTTGTAATCTATACCCAGCAATGAGCCGGAGGCAATACAATCAAAACGTCCATCTTGAGTCCAAAATTTCAAGGAAGTTCTGGCGTTAGGTGCATCCTGAATTTCATCCAAAAACAAAAGCGTTTCACCGGGAATAAATTGACACCCCGGCATACTAAGTTTTATTTGCTGAACCATGCTATCAACATCAAGATTTCCGGAAAAGACTGCCTGCATATCAGGTCGCTCAATAAAATTTATCTCTATAAAATTTTTATATTCCCTCTTACCAAACTCTCTGACAATATATGTTTTACCACACTGCCTAACACCACGTAATAACACAGCGTCTTTTTTGCCTGCGCTGTTTTTCCACGCTAAAAGCTTATCATATATTTTTCTACGTAACATTTTAATTGCTCACTCCCCTCTCTAAATTACTCTCATTCTAGCATATCCTCATGAAATATGCAATCAGTGCAGATTTCATGAGGATAAAATATGCAACTACTGCATATTTCATGAGGATAATAGAAAAACAGCTTCATCAAGCTTAAAGCCATCAGGGGCTACTTCCCTGTAGGACTTTGAGTCTTAATAAAGCTGTCTTAAATTTAAGCATAATATTATTTCGTAAATTGCAAGAACAAGTTGCACATTTAGGTACTTACTTCAATAGAACAAAAACCATAAATTCGCCCCAGTCATAACTTGTATGATTTTCAAAAATATCATCCCTAGAAACATTATCCCCATAGATTTAATTAGATTTTTTTTTACATTATCAATTAACCCAAACGACCATAATCCTAAATAGATTGAGCTAAAAATGTTTTCCATTACCAAAGCCATAACTTTTATAGGAAAGTATCGTTGCCACAATGGAATATCAATCATATCATTGTAATAAAACCCAAGAACTATTACAAGCAAAAAATATATAATTATTCTTTTCATTTGTTCAAGATATCTCCTACTGTTTTTAGATCTAACCCTAAGTTATAACTATTTAAGATGCCAGTAAATTCATCTCTTTCTTTTTTATCATATATTACTTTATCCCAATCAATATTTCTTAATTTTCCTTCCTCTATTAATTTGTAAAATTGCTGACAATCACCAATTATACCTATCATTTGTGTAGCAGTATTTAAACTATTATATATTTTTTCATTCTCCCTGCCAGCCAAAACGCTATCTTTGATGAAATTAACAGTTGAAATGTTATTGTTAAATAGATTCTTATATCCACTGGTTCCAGAAATAACTAATTCATTCGCATTCATAGCTACAACTATCGCTCCAGCCAATATGCCTGAATCATTTCCTGAAGTTATTGCTAATTTAGCCAACTCATATCCAGCTAATATCCCACCTATACTGCTAGCTACACCAGTAATTAATTCACCAGCATCATTCTTTAAATTACTGCTGATTGTTGCATCATAAACAAACATATTTCTTTTATCAACAACTGCATTAGTATCAAAGGAAATCATTTTAAATGGCATCAGAAATCCTACATTATCCTCTTCAAACAATTGGCCATTCGGTTGAATATAAAATTTACTTCCATCTGGGAACTGTATTTTATCACCAGGAATGATTTTTTGAAGTAAATCATTTAAATTATCATCTTTTATACCGTATGTTGTGCCAGTAGATAAGAAAGCAGGACTCCCATCTTTATTGTATCCAACATAAAACGTCTCACCTTTAATTTCATATTCACCATTTTTAAGCTGGATCATATTAATTTTTGAATTAAAACGGCTTAACCATTCTCTATCTTGAAGTGCACTAATTAAGTCATATTTTAAGTCTATAATTTTTTTAGCATCTTTCTTTTCTTCCTCAGTAAGACTATCATTTTTTTCTATAGCTTCAATTTCAGAGTTGTATTTTTCCAGCTGTTCATGCGTCAAATAATTATTCTTCGTCCCACTCGCAGCAGTACTTGCACCCGCCTGCGCATTTCCTGTAACCAATTGTGATACTACTCCACCAATAATCGCACTTGCCCATTGATGCATTTCAGGATTATCCTTAAACATATCGCTCAATTTATCCTGAATCATTTCGTTTATCATAGCACCAGATGTACCTGACAAGAATCCACTGTCAGTAAGTTCACTCATGATACCACCTACAATGGCGTGAAGAGCGTTCTTTTCAGCACTGCCTTCTTGCCAGTCATTTTTTATAGCCAAATCGCCTACTACTTTATATGCAATCTCTCCAAAAAGTCCAGCGAGATCTTGACGTTCTTCAACCTTCGTCTTATCAAAGATTT
>NZ_CABQHJ010000003.1:0-104522 GCF_902463975.1 uncultured Phascolarctobacterium sp. | reverse complement strand
GTATTAAAGATATGGCTATTCTTTCTACTGGAGAAAAAATTGAAAATCTTAAATTTAGAAAACAATTAGAAGATAAACTAAAAAGAGAACAGAGAAAATTATCTAAAAGATTTTTAGTTGCTAAAAAATCAAATAAGAACTTAAGTGAGTCTAAAAATTATCAAAAACAAAGAATTAAAGTAGCTAAGATACATGAAAAAATTATGAATATGAGAACAGATTTCTTAAATAAGTTAAGTATGGATATTATCAAAAACCACGATATTATCTGTATTGAAGACTTAAATACAAAAGGATTGCTTCATAATCATAAATTAGCAAAATCTATTGCAGATGTATCTTGGGCTAGTTTTATAAATAAACTTGAGTATAAAGCGAAATGGTATGGTAAAGAAATAATAAAAGTTGATAGATTATATCCATCAAGTCAAATATGCTCTGTATGTGGCTATAAAGATGGCAAGAAAACTCTTGATATAAGAGAGTGGACTTGTCCAATTTGTCATACTCATCACGATAGAGATATAAATGCAAGTAAAAATATATTGGCTGAAGGTCTAAGAATCAGACAAGCAGTCTAAAAATAAAAAGAACCGTAGGAACTACGGGGATAGCTTGGTAAATATAGTTGGCTAATAAAAGCAACTACTTCCCAAGAAAAAGCTCCCACTTCAAAAATTACAAAGTAATTTTAAGTGGGAGAGGTTCACTGAGTTAATAAAAAGCTTTGATAATATACGGCAGCTGATGCGTGATTTTTATGTCTTTGGCTTTAAGAGCAGAGCTGATTTTGCGGATAAAAGCGCTCGCAGTTATGACAACGAGCGCCGACGCATTGAAAGCTGGCTGGGGGAGTATATGTATTTCCACCATAATGCCGGCGGTAAGAACTGCTTTATTTCCGTGGACATCAGAAAAATCCGGCATAATCCTTTTTATAAAGCATTAAAAGCCAAGAGCTTTACGGCTAATGATATCATGTTGCATTTTTTCCTGCTGGATATTTTGCAGCCTGGTGAAAAAATGACTCTGACAGTGCAATATGATAAGGGCGATGAAACCGAAATGCTTTTCCGTGTGCTGAGCTTCGGACCGACGGTTAAGGTGCGTGAGCCGGAGAACTTTAAGGAGCTTATCAGGAAAAAGCTAAGAGAGCAAATGCAATGCAGCGCAGAATTTTAAGTGCGCATGTTTTTTTCCATGATTATAGCTTGCTGCTGTGTTAAGATTAACATAGCAACAAGCTATTTTTATAAAACAGAACAGATAATGGAGGAATAAGCATATGGAAAGATTTGTAAGCTATGAGAAAATGTCGAAAAAACAGCAAAAGATAGTCAACGCCTCCAAACGAGGCAACTGGGGAAATGTGAAGCCGATTACGAAGGTCAAGGCTTCGGCAAAAATTTATGATCGTAAGAAGAAGCAGAACTCCGGGGACTATGGCTATAGTTTCGGGAGTTCTGCTTTTTTATAAGGCGGGGAAATGCTATGAGCAAAAGCTTAAACGAATGGGGAAGATTTTTAGCGCTGGTGCTGCGACATAAACCGCAAGCAGTCGACATTGAGCTGGATGTGCATGGTTGGGCGCAGGTGGAAGCGCTGCTGGCTGCCTTTAACCGGATAGAAGCATTTAATATGCTTATGCTGGAGCATATTGTTGCTGAAGATGATAAGCAGCGTTTCACATTCAGCGAGGATAAGAAGAGAATCAGAGCAAATCAAGGGCATTCCGTGAAGGTTGATGTGGAGCTTCGGGAGGCTGTGCCGCCGGAGCTTTTATATCACGGGACTGGCGTTAAATATGTTGCGAGCATCAACAGACAGGGACTTATTGCCAAGCAAAGACTGTATGTGCATTTATCGTCAAATGTTAAAACAGCGCATAATGTAGGCAAAAGACATGGAGAGCCGTTTATCTACGAAGTCCTTGCAGGCGATATGGCGAGAGCGGGCTATAAGTTTTACCTTTCGATAAACGGTGTGTGGTTAACAGAATGCGTACCAAGAAAATTTTTACGCGAATGGAAGGAGCTTTAGATAATGAAATTTGATGATTTTGATAAACGGATGCGAGTGTATGAACAGAGCATTGATCAATATATAGTTCCGGGAATGTATATAGTAGCGAGGCTGGACGGACGCAGTTTTACTAAATTAACGCGTGAAATATGCAAATTTGAGGCACCCTTTGACTCACGCTTTCGTAATTTGATGGTTGATACAACTAAGCATATTATGAATTGCGGTTTCAAGGTTTTGTACGGTTATACAGAAAGTGATGAAATATCCTTGCTGTTTAGTCCCGATAATAGCGCTTTTGCTAACAAAGTACGCAAAATAAACACTATATTAGCAGGTGAGGCTAGCGGTTACTTTTCCTTGGCACTTGGTAAGGCAGTGTGCTTTGATTGCAGGGTTGTGCCTTTGCCTAACATTGAACTCGTGAAGGATTATTTTTTGTGGCGGCAAGAGGACGCAAATCGCAATGCGCTGAACTCCTGGTGTTATTGGACGTTGCGTAAGGAAGGCTTGTCGAAAAATGAGGCTACGCAGTATTTGCGGGCTAAAAGTACTGCCTTCAAAAATGAGCTTCTTTTTGCGAGGAATATAAACTACAACGACGTGCCGCAATGGCAGAAAAGAGGCGTTGGAATATACAGCAAGGAGTATGTTCGTCAAGGTTACAATCCAATTTCAAAAAAAGCAGTATCCGTAAAAAGAAAGAGCTTTGAGGCAGATTATGAATTGCCGATAGCTGAAAAATATTCTGCATTTATAGGCAGTTTTTTAGCTGCAAAGTATTAGTTAAGTAAGGTGATTGATATGAGAATTTTATTATTGATGCGTGGTGTGCCGGGCTCCGGCAAGAGCACGTTTATAAAGGAGCAGGGGCTGGAGCCTTATACATTGAGCGCGGATGCGTTACGTCTTCTATATGCTTCGCCGATGCTGGATAATGCAGGCAGATGGTGCATCAGCCAGCATTTTGACAAGCAGATGTGGCCATTTTTGCTGCAGACACTGGAGGAGCGCATGAAGCGTGGCTGCTTTACGGTTGTGGATGCTACCAACATCCGCGGCAGAGATATGACTGCGTATAAAAAGCTCGCCAATGAGTATAAATATCGCATTTATGTGGTTGATTTTACTGATATTACATTGGAAGAAGCAAAGAAAAGGAATATGCTGCGTGAGGAATACAAACAGGTTCCGGAAAATGTTATTGAAAGAATGTATGCTCAGCTGACGGATAATAAGGTTCCGTCCGGCATTACCGTAATTAAACCGGAGGAGCTTTCGCAAATTTGGTACAAGCCACGCGATTTATCTGCCTATAAAAAGGTAATTCATATCGGTGATATTCATGGCTGTTATAAGCCGCTGAAGGAATATCTTGAGGAAATAAATCCGCAGAACTACTATATTTTCCTTGGCGATTACATCGACAGAGGCAGCGAGAATGCCGAGGTTCTGCAATTACTGCTGCAGCTTGCCGCATTAGATAACGTTACGTTGCTGGAAGGTAACCATGAAGCTCATTTGCGTGATTACGGCTTGGTAGATGGCGTTGCTTCGAAGGAGTTCCGCATGCAGACGGCACCGGAGATGGCGCAAGCAGGCCTGAGCAGGAAGGCTGTATATAATTTTTACAGGAAATTATCGCAGTGCTTCTGCTATATATATCAGGGGAAAAAGGTTTTGGTCAGTCATGGCGGCTTGGCGCGGATGCCGGAGAATTTATCCTTGGTGGCAACAGCGGAGCTGATTTACGGCACTGGCGTGTATGAGGATGCTTTGGATGTTGATATGTCCTTTGCCAAGCACGCAGCTGCAAATGAGTATCAGGTTCACGGACACCGTAATTATGAGGGCGTGCCGGCGGAGGTTAACGAGCATTGCTTTAATCTGGACGGAGCGGTGGAAATGGGCGGTCAGCTGCGGGCGCTGGAGCTTAGCGAGGATGGCTTTGTGACGAAGATGATTGCTTCGAGCAAACTGCTATGAATATCAAAAGCTGAATTTGAAGCGAGCCTGGAAAATCAGATTTTTGGCATCACGAAGGCATGCGTGTTATTGAAGCTATGTATCACCCGGAAAAATGTGTGGCAGATTTTTTTGGCTTTAATATAGAGTAATATAAAAAAGGACCTAATAATATTAGTTGATAGCTAATTTTATCAGGTCTTTTTGATTGCGCACATTTTCTAAAGTAACGTTTAAGCAAATGCATTACATAGACAATGGCTTATATACTATACGCTTCCGTATTTATATTTCTATAGCAGAGTAAATGAGTATCTGATTTATAGTAATTACGCCAAAGTACATAGTAAGTAGTTGGTTTTAGTATGCGCCTTTTATAGTACATATCAAAATAAAATTTATTTTGATTAATAAGAACAATAGTTATTGAAACTGAATTTATTATAAAGCCTATTAAGACTGTAATTGCAGTAGATAAAAAAACAGTTGACTGCCATGCTGCTATTTGGTTTATAATACTGTCAACGATATAATATATCGTTAGTATTGTTACGAATAGAAAAGTAGTATTTGATATCAGAAAGGAGCTGTAGTATGAGTACTAAGCGAGTAAGTAGTACATTAATGATGTTAGTTGTTTTAGGCAGTTCTATGAATGCTTTTGCACAGAATAATGATGTACTTGATGAAAATTTTGTTTTAGATGAAATGGTGGTGTCGGCTACACGTAGTGAAAAGAAATTATTAGATACTGCTGCCAGTGTCAGTGTTATTACTGATAAAGATTTAAATAAGATGCATATCAATAATTTGGATGAAGCATTTGTCAAGATTCCGGGAGTGTATGTAGGTCGTTTAAGCGGGATTGGTTCAACTACTTCTCAGACAGTAATGAGAGGTGTTAATGCAGCGAATTCTGTAGCAGTATTGGTCGATGGTGTTCAGGTAAATGATTCTTATAATGGTTCTGTAACATGGTCTGCTATTCCTGTAGATATGGTAAAAAGGGTAGAAGTACTTCGTGGACCTGCATCTGTTCTTTATGGTGGTAACGCACTTGCCGGTGTAATTAATATTATCACTAAAGATGTGGATAAAACATCCGTCAATTTAAAATTGTCATATGGATCTAATAATACTCAAAATCATAGCTTATATGTTGCCGGAAAAGCCAGTGATAAATTAGATTTTAATGTTAATTACGAAAAGAAAAAAACAGACGGTTATATTACCGATCCGGTTTTGAGCTCTAAAGCTGTTATTGGAGCTGAAACTACTACTACTAACACCGGAGCGAAGAGATGGATAATCGGCAATAAGGGTAAAAGACAATGGGATGAAAACACTGTTGGAGTTGGGTTCAAATACCATTTCGATGAATCTAAATCTTTAGCTTTAGATTTTACTAAAAATGAATATGAGTATTCTTATTCTGCGCCCACAAGTTATTTTGGTGATGATATTATAAAGAAGGCAGGAACATATTTTTCTACTCCGGGTGAAAAAGCGTCTAATAAATATAACATGACCTATAATGATAGCGAAAATGGCTGGAAAGCTGTAGTAGGTTATAGTGATCAATACAAGCAGCATGATACAAGTATTTCTAAAGCAACTGATTCATCTAAACCAAATACCAGATTTTCTTTTGATTTACAAAAAAACCAAACAATTTCTGCTAATAACAATGCAGTATTTGGCTTAAACTACAGAAAAGATAAGATGGATGCTACTGTCTATAAGTTGGCAGATAAGTTTAACAGTGACAGTAAGATAGCAGTGGATTCTATGGCTAGCGGAACTAATAAATCTTTCTCTGCTTATGTTATGGATGAGCATAAATTTTCTGACAGATGGACAGCTACAGCAGGCTTACGCTATGATAAATGGTCTACAGACGGAAGAATTCTGTTACCTAATAAAACTGAAGCCATTAATTATGACGAGTCTACTTATGATAATTGGAGTCCTAGCTTAAGCGTTATGTATAAACCGGAAGCTGACAGCAGTGTATATTTGTCATGGGGTAAAGCTTTTGAAGCTCCGTCATTATATAGAATGTATTCTTCCAGTTATAGCTCCAATGTCTATAATATTGCAAATCCTAATCTTAAACCACAAAAGGCTGAGACTTTTGAATTGGGCTATAAGAAAGATTTAAACAATAAGTCTGCAATAGGTGTATCTGTTTATGATACAAAGTATAAAGGCTTGCTGTATAAAAACTCTTTAGGCGTGGTAGATGGTATGAATGCTACATGCTACCAAAACGCTGGTGAAGCAGAAGCGAAAGGCTTTGAACTGGAATTAAATCATAATTTTGATGATAAATGGAGTGCCTTTTTAAATTATACCTATCAAAATCCTGTAATAAAAAAAGCTTTAAAGGCGACTGAGAAGGATAAATATGTTACGGCTATTCCTAAAGAAGTATTTCGTGCAGGTGTTACCTATAGTGATGATAAATGGAGCGGCATGCTAACAGGAGAATACATCAGCAAACGATTCAGCAAAACAGATAACAGTGATACAGTTAATGGAGTTTATGGTTCATACGATCCATACTTTATTATGAATATGGATATTAGTTATTCATTTAACAAGAACTATACTTTAACTGCATCGGTAAATAATATTTTAGATAGAGATTTCTTTAATTATTATTATCAACCTGGACGTACATATTCTGTAGAACTTAATTACAGGTTCTAATTTAATTATTATGCGTATGGAGGACTTATGAATTATATTTTGTTCGTATCTAATAAAGAAAGTGTTAATCCGTATTATATTGCTGCCTGGAAAAATGTTGCTGCAAGCAATGAACTAAATGAAAGTAATATAAAATTTAAGTTATTTAGCGGGACAGAAAAAACATATATAGATAGCAATGATATAAACAAAGATTGTAAGGGTATACTTATCAATTGGATGGGACAAAACGATGACAAGAGAGTCCTCCATATGCTTAGAATTGCTCAAGAGAAAGGTATTCCGTTAGTAGCAAATTTTACTTATGGTAACAATAAGATAATAAATTTACTAAACAATGAGATAGCTAACCAAGTAGCTTCGTATATGAATAATGGTGGCATGTACAATATAAAAAATTTATACTTGTATTTGCTCAATAATCTTCTAAATATCAATGTGATTTACAAAAATCCTAAAGAATTGGCTTGGTCTGGAATTTACATACCGGAAGCGGATAATGTTTTGACGAAAGAAGCTTTTTATGAGAAGTATTATAATCCTTCTTTGCCCACTGTAGCGATTAACTTTCCTAGGGAACATTGGGCTTGGGGACATACTTCATACATAGATAGCTTGATTAATGAATTACGACAATTGGACTGTAATGTGTTGCCTATTTTTTCTCATTGGAATCGTGATAGAGAGAGAAATATACCAGGTTTTGAAAATAATTTTTTAGAATTAGCCTGTTTAAAAGGTGCATTTATACCACAAGTATTAATAAATTGCTTATGGTTTTCTCTGACAGTTGGCAGAGATATTGAAGATAAAGATTTATTGAAGAAACTAAATATACCGATACTTCAAGGTGAAATACTTTTGCAAGATGTAGAAAGCTGGGAAGCGTCTAGTTATGGTTTAAATGAAAACGAGCTTCAAGCAAATATTATTATGCCGGAATTCGATGGAGTTGTACATGGTGTACCATTAGCTGGACAAAAAAAAGATGGTACTCTGGTAACTATGGTGCCAATTTATGATAATATAAAACTAATGGCAAAAAGAGCTTATTGTTGGGCACAGTTGAAACTCAAGCAAAATAAAGATAAAAGGATAGCTCTTATTTTTCATAATTATCCTGCAGGAAATGCTACAATCGGAACTGCTATGGGTTTGGATTCTCTTCGCAGCGGAGAAGTGATTTTAGAAAACCTTCAAAAAGCTGGCTATAAAACTGATGAATTACCTAAGGAATCAGGATGGCTTGCCGAAAAACTGCTTTCTAGTTTTACTAATGAGGTTGAATTTTTTAAATCAGATCTTGAGCCATGTGGTAAATATCCTGTTGGTAGTTATAAACAATGGTATGAAAATTTAGGCGTGGACACTAGAAACCATATAAAAAATAATTGGGGTGAAATGCCCGGAAATTCGTTTCTTACTGATACAGAAGAAGAATTTAAAATTGCAGGGTTTAAACAAGGAAATATATTCATAGGAGTCCAACCGCCAAGAATTGCTTTTGGTGATATTCAAAAAAGTTTTCACAATGGAGATATACCGCCTACACATTACTATTTGGCTTTTTATAGATGGTTGGTGGAAGTATTTAAAGCTGATGCAGTAATACATCTTGGTACTCATGGTAGTCTTGAATGGTTACCTGGTAAAAGCACTGGCTTATGCAGAGCTAGTTATCCTTATTTGGCTATAGATAGTCTTCCTAATATATATCCGTATTTAATTTCTATTACATGCGAAGGACTGCAGGCGAAAAGGCGTGGCGCTGCAGTATTAGTTGATCATTTACCGGCTCCTTGTGAAGAAGCCGGATTATATGGTGAAATGCGGGAACTATATGATTTGGTAGAGCAGTATTTAGAAGCCTATAGATTACAAAGTTCTACAGTTTCGCAATTAGAGCAAGTAATATCTGAATTACTGCTTAAGGAAGATATGAAATGTTTTTGTAATAAGGAAAATGAAATTGATTTTTGTGAGCAGATGGAGAATTTACATGCTTATCTTGAGAAAATATCTTCAAATCAATGTAGAACAGGTTTGCATATATTAGGTGATTTAGGTTCTGAAGCGGATTTAAGAAATCTGATTAATAGTTTTACTCAGGGTAACAATGAACTTAAAGAAATTGTTCTGGATAAGTTGAGCCATACTGATGAAGAAATAACAAATATACTTAAAGGTTTAGATGGTTGCTATATTGAAAGTGGCTTATCCGGTGCCCCTTCAACAGGTATGCTGGATTGTCTTCCAAGTGGTAAAAATTTTTATGGTGTGGATCCAAGGTTACTACCTTCCAAGTCAGCATGGATTATTGGCCAGGAATTAGCAAATCAGGTTATACAACAGTATATTGAGGAAGAAGGAAGATATCCCGAACGTATTGCTATGATATTTTGGTCAGGCACCAATATGCGTACCAAAGGCTGCGATATAGCTCAGGCAATGGCGCTTTTAGGTGTTTCGCCAGAATGGAATACTAATGGGAGAATAAGTGGTTTTAAGGTTATCCCGTTAGACGTTTTGAAAAGACCACGTATAGATGTTATAGCGCGAATAAGCGGTATGTATAGAGATTCGTTGTATCCTACTGTAGAATACTTGGATGAATGTATTAAATGTATTATGAAATTAGATGAGGATGGTGATGTTAATTACCCGCGTAAGCATATAATGGAGGACTCAAATGAATTAGAAATGACAAACTACGATAATTTGCAATGCAGGATTTTTGGTAGTGCACCTGGAACTTATGGTGCTGGTGTTAATTTGGCAATAGAAAGCAGAAACTGGCAAAGTATTGATGATTTAAGAGAGATATATGTATCTTGGGGAAGTTATGCTTATGGTAAGAACATTAAAGGTCAATTTCTGCCGGAAGTTTTCTCTAAACAGCTCAGCAAAGTTGATTTAACGCTAAAAAATGAAGATCATTACGAGACAACAATGTTAGAATCAGATGATTATAATGCGTTTCATGGTGGCATGATTGCTGCAGTACGTAGTTTATCAGGAAAAGTTCCAAAGTCATTTTGTGGGAATTTGTCTAAAAAGGATGCTGTTAGTGTTCAAAGTTTATCAGAGGAAATGAAACAGTTATACTTATCTCAAGTACTGAATCCTAAATTTATTCAGGGAATGAAGAAACATGGATATAAGGGTGCAGCTGATTTATGTAATATTGTAAGTCATAGCTTTGCTTGGGATGCAACCAGCAATGTTATTGAGGATTGGATGTATAATGATTTGACTAAAATGTATGTCCTTTCAAAAGATGTCAATGCATGGTTAAAAAAAGTAAACCCATGGGCTTTAAGAAAAATGTGTACTGTTTTGTTAGAAGCAAAACAAAGAGGTTTATGGAATACGCCTAAAGAAATTGAGAGTGCTCTACTACAAGAGTTTTTAGAAATTGAGGGTGATTTAGAGGAATTGAGCGATGAATAGTGATAATAAAATATATAGAATATTTTTCGCCATTGTTATACTAGTTTTGAGTTGCTTAATCATTGTAAGTTTCGTAGGTATTAATCAGACGAACAGACAAGATAGTTATTTCGTTATTGATAATTTAGGATATAAAACTATTTTCGATGCTAAGCCTACGAGAGTTTTGTGTTATAATCTTACGTATGACACTATTCTTTTAGGAATTGCGCCTGCCGATTATTTAGTAGCTAAAAATTACCTTGACAAGGATTCAGCAATTTCGTATATTGCTGAGGAAACAAAGAATATAAAGACAGAATATAGGTTATTTAAGCAACTCGGTGAAGAGTCAATTATGGCGATGAATCCTCAGGTTATCTTTGTACCTGATACTTTAGATAAAAATGTTATTGAATCTTATAGAGCAATGGGTATAAAGACAGTTGTCTGTAGAGGTCCCAATAGCATTGATGATATCAGGTATAACATAAGACTAATGTCTCAGGCTATGGGTAAGGAAGAAAACGGTGATAAATTAATACGTGAAATGGATAGACAGCTAGCAGAAGTTCGTGATAAAATTCAATTAAAACAAGCTGAACAGCCGGTTGTTATGTTAGCATCCAGAATGAGACAGTATGGAGGAATAGGCTGTGTCTATGATGATATTTGTAAGCATGCCGGAATAAGAAATGCAATTAGCATGCAGGGAATACATTATGGCGAAACCGTAACCAAAGAATCTATCATAGCCTCAAATCCTGATGTTTTTCTTGTTTCTGCAGGTAGAGAATATGAAGAACCCAAAGATGTTCAGTTTAGAAAAGAATTTTTAGAAGATCCTGCTTTTCAACATCTGAAAGGAATGAAAAGAGTAATAGCGATACCTGATAGGTATATTTATTCAAATTCGCAGAACTGTGTTTATGCTATCAAGGGATTGTATAATAGTATTTATGGACCTACTTTTGATATGAAGGAAGAAAAATTGTTAAAGGGTTATTAAGAAGGGGTACCATGGTAAAATCAATTAGAAATACATTTACATCTGGCGAAATTGCAAAGCTTGCTAATATTTCTAAGCAAACATTGAGTTACTATGAAAAAGAAAAGCTGTTAAAGCCTGCTAAAAGAAACCAAGATAATAATTATGCGTATTATTCTTTAGCGGAACATCATGTGTTAGAAATGATTGTTTGCATGAGACGATTAGGTTTTTCTATAAAGGATATACGTGAGTTTTTGCATTACCGTGATGAAAACATCGTAAGTAATCTTTTGAGGAAAAAAGAAGAAGAATTAATCCTTGAACAGAAAGAACTTATGGCAAAAATGCTAAGTGTGCAAACTATTCTTAGGAAAACGGACCACATAAGAAATCTGATATTGGATAGAGTTTTATTGGAACAACTGCCTGAATATGAAATGTATGTTTCTCAAAATCTATCTTCGATGGATGGGGATAAAAATAACCTTATTATAAGGTTAAATTTCCTGAAAAATCTTTTTAGGCTTAATAACTGTGATTTGACTACAGGTTGGTTTTTGAGTCAGGATAACACCAAAAAGTTTCAATGTAGTCCTGTAAGCAGGTTCTTTGCTATGGATAATTATAATTGTATTGATGATTTTCGAAAACTGGTTAATCATAAGACAAAAAATCAATGCTATGTTTCGATATATGGAAAGGGTAACTATCATCATTGTTGTGAAGCATGGATAAAAAAGTGTTTTCAATTTATTGAACGTAATGAACTTGAGATAAATGGTGATACAATAGTTTCTTTTGAAAAGGACTATTGGATTACTAATGACAAGAATGAATATGTTTTTAAATTATCAATACCTGTAAAATGATTTGTGAACTAGCAAAATAATACAATATATAAATATTTCTAAGTGTATGAGTTGGTTTTATTTACGGTATCTATGAGATAAGCGGTTTCTCGGGCATAAGGGAGGCCGCTTTTAACTATGTGGTATTGTATTCGTAATTTTCGTAAGCGGTTAATACAGTCAGCTACGTATTTAGATACTGGTAATCTTTTTCTTGGTTCCGAAAAGCTATTTAAATATAAGTTCTATAAAATACTTAGGCTTTTGCACTTGACGAATTTTGGAAAATGATAAACAATTATATTTAAAGGATTTTGGGAATATAATAGGATATCGAATGATAGAATACTTTTTACAGGATTTGACGATGGGAATGACGGATGTAGTCCTAATGTTATGCAGAATCTTTTTTATGACTAATTCCGCATTGAAGCATACAAGGTTACGTGCCTTGCTTAAGTATGCAAAATGAATAAATTCTTTTTTCTTTAAAAGCGATTTAATTCATACAGGAGCAGAAAAATGATTGATAAAATGCTTATTCGTGGCGCTAAGGTCCACAATCTGAAAAATATTGATATAGATATTCCCTTGGGAAAAATCGTCGGCATTGCGGGTGTATCCGGATCCGGCAAATCATCCCTGGCGCTTGGCGTGCTGTACGCCGAAGGTTCACGCCGCTATCTGGAGGCGCTTTCGACATATACGCGCCGACGCATGACGCAGGCTGCCAAGGCTTCCGTAGATGAAGTGCTGTATGTTCCTGCGGCCTTGGCGCTGCACCAGCGCTCCGGTGTGCCGGGGATTCGCAGTACCTTCGGCACAGGCACGGAATTACTGAGCAGCTTGCGTCTTATGTATTCGCGTCTTGCCAGCCATCGCTGTCCCAACGGACATTATTTGGAGCCGACGCTTTTGGTTGCTGCAGGCAAGAAGCTGACCTGCCCGGAGTGCGGCGCGCAGTTTTATGCGCCGTCTGCCGAGGAACTGGCCTTCAATTCGCAGGGGGCCTGCAAAACCTGCGGCGGTACCGGCAGCGTCCGCACGGTAGATTTAAGCACGCTGGTGCCTGATGAATCGCTTACAATCGAACAAGGTGCAGTTGCGCCGTGGAACAGCCTGATGTGGTCGCTGATGACTGATGTCTGCAAGGAGATGGGCGTGCGCATAGATGTACCGTTTTGCGAGCTGACGGAGCAGGAGAAGGATATCGTTTATCACGGTCCTGCGGAAAAGAAGCATATTCTCTACCATCCCAAGAAAAGCAATTCCAACGATTTTGCCGAGCTTGATTTTACCTACTTCAACGCTGTTTATACAGTCGAAAATGCGTTGTCTAAGGTAAAAGATGAAAAGGGCATGAAGCGCGTAGAAAAGTTTTTGAAGGAAGATATCTGCCCCGACTGCCACGGTACGCGTCTTTCCGCAGCTGCGCGTGCGCCGAAGCTGTTGGGGATTTCGCTGGCTGAGGCCTGTCAAATGACACTGGTGCAGCTGGTATCATGGGTGCAGCGTGTTCCGCCAAGCTTGCCGGAGGCAATGCGCCCGATGGCGGAACGCATCTGTGAAGCATTTACCGGCACTGCAAAACGTCTGCTGGACTTGGGACTCGGTTATCTTACGCTTGACCGCTCCGCTGCTACGCTCTCCACCGGAGAGCGGCAGCGGATGCAGCTGGCGCGTGCTGTCCGCAACCGTACTACCGGAGTTCTTTATGTTTTGGATGAGCCGTCCATCGGTCTGCATCCGTCAAATATTGTGGGCCTTACCGGTGTGATGCATGACCTGGTGGTAGACGGCAACTCTGTAATCCTTGTGGACCATGATACGCAGATTTTGCAGGAGGCAGACTGGCTCGTGGAAATGGGACCGCAGGCAGGCTCCGGCGGCGGCCATGTAATTGCGCAGGGAACGATAGCGGAGATAGAAGCAAATCCTGCTTCGCAAATCGGTCCGTTCCTTGCCGGAAAGGCAGCGGCAAAACGGAAAAGCTGCGCTCAGAAGCAGGAGCTGTTTGCTGACGGCACCATTCATCTTGCTACCGCGCAAATTCATACCGTTAAACCATTGGAGATAGATATTCCGAAGGGCAGGCTGACGGTTGTTACCGGTGTATCGGGTTCCGGTAAAACCACAATGGTTTTGGAAAGCCTTGTTCCTGCGCTGGCTGCGGCGATTGACGGCAAGGCGCTGCCGGAGCATATCCGTGCCGTTAACGCTGAGGGGATTGAGCACGTTAAGCTAATTGATGCTACGCCTATCGGAATTAATGTTCGTTCTACTGTGGCTACCTATGCAGGCATTCATGATGATTTGCGTAAGCTCTACGCCAAATTGCCAGAAGCTAAAGCGCATGAATATAAGGCAGGTGCTTTTTCGTATAATACAGGCTCGCTTCGTTGCCCTGGCTGTGATGGAACAGGCATTGTCAGTTTAGACGTACAGTTTTTACCTGACGTGGATATACCCTGCCCGGACTGCCGCGGTTCGCGGTACGCGAAGGCGGCCTACGATATCAGGCTGACGAACGAGGCGGGGGAGAGTGCTTCGCTGCCGGAGCTGATGGCGATGGACGTAAACACTGCCATAGGTTTTTGCAAAAACATGAAAGGCATCAGTCAAAAGCTGAACGTTCTGCGTCAGCTGGGCCTTGGTTATTTAACGCTGGGCGAGGAAACTCCGGGATTGTCGGGCGGTGAGGCGCAGCGCTTAAAGCTGGCCAGCGAAATCGGCAGGACGCAGCATGATTCCGTCTTTGTCTTTGATGAGCCTTCGATTGGTCTGCATCCTCTGGATGTGCAGGTGCTGCTGGAGGTTTTTCAGGCACTTTTGGATAATGGGGCAACGGTTATCGTCATTGAGCATGATCTGGACGTTATCCGTAACGCTGACTATATTATTGACATGGGACCCGGCGGCGGTGATGCAGGCGGACGCATTGTGGCCTGCGGAACGCCGGCGGAGATTAAGGCAAACGCAAACAGCATTACCGGCAGATTTTTGTGATTGCGCTTGTAGTGACAAGAGAATAGTAAAAAATAAGAGCTGACTTTGGCGAATTGCAAAAGTCAGCTCTGTTTTTGTGCGCTAGAAATTGCGCTGTCAAGCAGTGTCGGCGCCTGCTGATAAACTCGCAGATAGTGTAAGCAAGAAAGCCTATTTGTGATATAATAAAAGAAAAATCACTTAAGCAGAGTATTATACTGAAATATAAGCTGCAACAAGGCTATGGCAACAGGGAGGTTAAACACATGATTGAGCTGAGCAGTAAACAAAACTGTACAGGCTGCAGTGCCTGCGCTAATATTTGCCCGCGTGGCTGTATAAAAATGACTGCGGACGAGGAAGGCTTTTTGTATCCCAAAATCAACGAAGAAATGTGCATGGATTGCGGTTTATGTGAAAATGTCTGCCCTATGCTGCACAAACCTCAGCAGCATGAGCTGCTTGCTGTGTATGGCGCAAAGAATAACGATGATGCAGTGCGCTTTACCAGCTCCAGCGGAGGAATGTTTACGCTTTTTGCCGAAGAAATCCTGCAGCAGGGAGGCGTTGTGGTCGGCGCGGCGCTGGATGAGCAGCTGAATGTGCAGCATGTGCTGGTGGATAACCTTGCCGAGTTGCCTAAGCTGCGCGGCTCGAAGTATGTGCAGAGCAAAATTGGCAGGATTTACAGCGAGGTACGGCAAATTTTGCGTGCAGGCAGAAAAGTTCTGTTCAGCGGTACGCCTTGCCAGATTGCCGGTTTGAAGCGGTATCTGGTGAAGCCGTCTGTAAATCTCTTTACGGTTGATGTTATCTGTCATGGTGTGCCGAGTCCCAAGGTTTACCAAAAGCATTTGCAGGAGCTGGCGCAGGAGGCAGGCGAGCCTGTTGTGCAGGTAAAGTTTCGCGATAAGGCGAAGGGATGGAAGCAGGGAGAGACCTTGTTCTTTACCGAGCATCAGCGCTTCGGGGCGAGCAAGAGGCAGGAAACTTATATGCGCCTGTTCCTGAATAATATCAGCATACGTCCGTCCTGCGGTGAGTGCGCGTTTAATAACAAGCGCAGTCTGGCAGATATCACGATTGCCGATTATTGGGGAATAGATAAGCAGTACCCGGAATTTGATGATGATAAGGGCGTTACGCTGGTGCTGGTGAACAGTGAAGCCGGAGCGGAATTGCTGGCGCAGGTTAAGGACAAGGCGGAGCTTTTGGCAACGGACTTTGCCAAAGGCGCAGAGTATAATGTGGCGGTGAGCCAGTCGCTGCCTTTGCATCCTAAGCGGGCATTCTTCTTTGAGCATCTTGATGAGTATACGCTGAAAGAGATGGTGGAGAGGTGCTTGGAGTGAGTGGGGTTAGGATGGTGAGAGAATGAAAATAGATGAAATTCTTGCAGGTGAATCTAAAAACGTAGAGTTTAAAGAAAGTCTGCCGGTTAAAAGCAGTAAATACATGAAAACAATAGTTGCTTTTGCGAATGGTCAGGGTGGCAAGCTTATTATCGGTGTTGAAGATGATACGAGAAAAATTGTCGGCATTGACAAGAACGAGGCGTTCCAAATTATGGATGCCGTAGCTAACGCTATTTCGGATAGCTGCAAGCCTGCGATTATTCCTGATATTTATATGCAGACAATTGATGGCGCAACTATTATTATTGTGGATATTGAAGCTGGTCGCCAAAGACCGTATTATATTGCTGCTGAAGGGTTACAGCATGGTGTTTATGTGCGTGTTGCAGGAACTACCAGATTAGCGGATGAAGCAATGGTAAAGGAATTGCTGTTTGAAGGAAATAATCGCTTTTTTGATAAAACTGTTTGTCTTGGTTTGCAGACAAGCGATGCTGATATAGAAAAGCTTTGCCGACAAATGAAACAGGTAGCTTTGCGCAATTGCCACAGCGATGAGGAAAAGGCTTTGGTGAAGGACGTTACAGCAAAGCAGCTTGTGTCTTGGGGTATTTTGGTTGAGCATGAAGGAAAGCTTGTGCCGACAAATGCTTACGCTATACTTACCGGTGCAGATATTTTGCATTGTACTTTCCAATGTGCTGTGTTTAAAGATAATAGGCGTATTGTTTTTGTAGATAGGCGTGAATTTACAGGACCGGTGCAGGATATTATTGAAGATACTTATCATTTTGTACTGCGTAACATTCATCTTGGCGCTGTAATTGAAGGCTTGTATAGACAGGATGTTTATGAAATTCCTCCTGCTGCTATACGAGAGCTTATTATCAACGCAGCAGTGCATCGCAGCTATCTTGATAATGGAAATATTCAGGTGGCGATTTTTGATAATCGTTTAGAGATTACTTCACCGGGTAAGCTGCCTGTTGGTCAGACCATCGAAAAGATGCGAGAAGGTTATTCCAAAGTGCGTAATGAGGCATTGGCAATGGCGTTTAGCTATATGCATTTGATTGAGCGTTGGGGTACGGGAATGCTGCGCATTGCAGAGATGATTCGAGAAGCAGGCTTGGGTGACTTGGAAATTATTGATGGCGGAACAGAGCTGCGCTTTAATATTTACAGGAAGCATAATGCGGGACAAACTACTAAAGCAGAGCAAGTGTCGGGACAAAGTGCGGGACAAACTCCTGGAACAGAACAGATATCGGGACAAAACGCGGGACAAACTCCTGAAGCAGAGCAAGTGTCGGGACAAAGTGCGGGACAAACTCCTGAAGAAAATATGCAGGAAGAACTTTTAAAGTTGTCATTGGATGAAAAAACTGTATTAAAAGTTTTGCAAACCAGTCCTCAAATTATTGTTAGAGATATAGCACAGCAACTTGATTTTAGTCGATCTGCTGTATCTAGATTAATGCGAAAACTAAAGGATAAGGGCATTATAGAAAGAATTGGCTCTAATCGTAAAGGTTATTGGAAAATTAATCTTTAAGAAAATGGAGTGTGAATAGAAGAAAAAACATTGATTAGAATATAATCAAAAGAATTTACTGTCTTTGAAGCTTGGTGTTGATGGCAGTAAGTTTTGTGCATTTCTTTTATCATCAATTCCCCCCCACAAAGGAGGTTATGCATCATGTACAACAAATATCTTGCGGAGCTGAGCAAAGAACAGCTTTTGGAGCTGATAGAGCTTTATGCGAAAAACTGGCTGGCGCATGACGGCGTCTGGTTTCAGTCGATTGAAGGCAAATTCGGCATGGCGGAGGCCATGTACCATGATGAGGAGGCGTGGAAGCGCTTTACCGTTATCGAAGCCAAGCGCATCAAGGAGTTTTTGCAGCTGCCGGAAAATCCTGGACTTGAGGGATTAGAGCAGGCGCTGCATTATCGCTTTTATGGTAATCTGAATGAGCATGAATGTATTCACGACGGCAACAGGCTCGTTTATCGCAATCATGATTGCCGTGTGCAGACGGCACGCATCCGCAAGGGAATGCCGTATCACCCTTGCAAGTCGGTAGGCATTTATGAGTACAGCGGTTTTGCAGCTACGATTGACGCGCGCATTAAATGCCGTTGCCTGAGCTGCTTCCCTGATTGTACGGAAAGTCCTGACGGCTGTGCGTGGGAATTTTATCTGGAAGAAAAATAGAATATTTGCTGGTGTAAAATTTAAATGGGCATATGTCAAAAAAATATATAATTGACATATGCCCGTTTCACTTATATAATGGATTTAGAGAGGGGGAAATCAGATGCCTAGGAAAGTGAAATGCAGAAAGGTTTGCCATTATCCGCAAATGCTGGAGTTTTTGCCGCAAAATAATAATGCGCAAGAGCAGGAACCGATTGTTCTGACTGTTGACGAATACGAAGCGATACGCCTGATTGACAGGCGCGGTATGAGTCAGGAGCAGTGTGCGGCCTTTATGCAGATTGCGCGGACTACGGTGCAGCGCATTTACGAAACAGCGCGCAAGAAGCTGGCAGATTTTGTTGTGGAAGGACGGCCGCTGCGTATCGAAGGCGGCGATTTCCGTCTCTGTAACGGCAGCACTACAGGCTGTGGCTGCGTGGATTGCTTTAAGCAAAAATTATATGAAAAATACAAGGAAAAGGGAGAAGATATTATGAGAATTGCAGTAACCTACGCTAACGGAGAGATTTTTCAACATTTCGGACATACTGAGGAGTTTAAGGTTTATGACGTGCAGGACGGCAAAGTTGTTGCGTCCGAGGTTGTGGATACCAACGGCCAAGGTCATGGTGCTTTGGCAGGTGTTTTGACCGCGCTGAATGCAGACGTTCTGATTTGCGGCGGTATCGGCGGCGGTGCGCAGATGGCTTTGGCTGCTGCAGGCATTAAGCTGTATGGTGGCGTAAGCGGCAGCGCAGACGCAGCGGTAGAGGCTTTGCTGGCAGGCAATTTGGACTACAACCCCGCTGTTAAATGCAATCACCACGGTGAGCACGGCGAAGGTCACACCTGTGGCGAGCATGGCTGCGGCGGACATCACTGATATAAGATTAACTACAAATACTTCATTGCAAAGGAGGCCTGATGTAAATGGCGATTATTGTAAACCCGACGGCTGCAGAGTTCAAGCAGATGCTGGCCGAAAAGAAAACCTTTCTGGCAGATTTTTATGCGACCTGGTGCGGTCCTTGTAAGATGCTCAGCTATGTGCTGGAGGATATTGACAAGGAGATGGGCGAGCGCATAGACATCGTCAAGATTGATATAGACAAGGAGCCTGAGCTGACGGAGGAGATGGATATAACCATTATTCCCGGTCTGTTCTTTATCAAAAACGGCGAGGTTGCTTCGCGCTATGCCGGCTTTCTGCCGAAGGAGCGCCTGCAGGCAAGACTGGAAAAGCTGTTGGGCAACGAGCCGCCGGTGGAGCAGGCTCCCGATAAAAGCTATGACCTGATTATTATCGGCGGCGGTGCTGCCGGTCTGACGGCAGCCGTTTATGCGCGTCGTGCTGGCTTGAAGACTTTGGTGCTGGAATCCTTTGCTCCCGGCGGTAAGCTGATAAAAACCTTTGAGATTGAAAACTGGCCCGGCATCAAGAACGTCAACGGCTCCCAGCTGGCCTACGATATTTATGAGCAGGCGATGGCCTTAGGCACGTCCTATCTTTATGAGAAGGTTGCAGCGCTGGAGGTTGACGGTGTGGAGCGACGTGTGCGCTGCGAAAGCGGGGCGGAGTTTACGGCGCCTGCTGTGATTATCGCCACCGGTACTGTAGAGCGCTTGCTGAATATTCCGGGCGAGCAGGAGATGATCGGCCGCGGCATCAGCTTCTGTGCTGTCTGCGATGCGGCGTTCTACCGCAATAAGCCGGTAATTATTGTGGGTGCAGGCAATGCTGCCTTTGAGGAATCGCTGTATCTTGCGGAATTTGCGTCGAAGGTTACGATTCTGGCGCGTCGTGATGTTATCAGCGCTGAGCAGATTACGCAGGAAAAGGTGGCTGCTAATCCGAAGATTGAGGTGCTGACATGGCGTGTACCGCAGGAGGTTATTATCGAAAATAATCGCGTTGCGGGCCTCATGGTGCTCAACAAACAAACGGGAGCAACGGAAATGATGCTCGCAAAAGGCGTATTCCCGTATATCGGTGCGGACCCTGTTACAGAGTTCTGCCGTGATTTGGGTATTACCAATGACAAGGGTTATCTTGTTGTGAAAAGTGATATGTCGACTGCGGTTGCTGGTGTGTATGGCGCCGGTGACGTGTGCGACAAGGTGCTGCGTCAGGTTGTGACGGCTACTAATGACGGCGCTATTGCGGCTCAGAGCGCGCTTGCGTATTTGCGTTAAAGGACTTGTGGCGTTATGAAAAGATTTGCGGTGGTAAACGAGGACAGATGCGTTTCCTGCGGTGCCTGCACGCATGTGTGCCCGCGTCAGGCAATCAGTGTATATAAGGGGTGCTTTGCAAGAGTGGATAGGGAACGCTGCGTCGGCTGCGGTCTCTGCGCCAAGACCTGTCCTGCAGGCAGCATCAGGGTGGCAACAGATGGCTAAGAAAGTGCAGCATTGGTATGATTATCTTTGGCTATGGCCGATAATTTATTTTGTCCTGGGCTTTTTCAATATCCTTTTTGCCTGGCTGGGAATGATTGATTTTATGGTGCCTGCTTTGTTGGCACTGTTTGGCGGCAACAAGCTGTTCTGCAACCGTTACTGCGGACGCGGTTTGCTTTTGGCAAAGCTGGGCGGCGAGTGGAAGTGGTCGCGTAACCGTGTTACTCCGGAGCTTTTAGTTGCCAAATACTTCCGCTTCGGCTTTTTGGCCTTCTTTATGGCGATGTTCGGTAACATGCTGTGGCAGACATATCTTGTAGCAACGCAGGCGCAGTCCCTGCGTGAGGTTGTGACGCTGCTTTGGACGTTTAAGCTTCCCTGGGCGTGGGCCTATACCGCAGGCAGCTCTCCGGCGTGGGTTGCGCAGTATGCCTTTGGCTTTTACAGCGTAATGCTCACCTCTATGCTGCTTGGCTTGGTGGTAATGGCGCTGTTCAAGCCGAGAACCTGGTGTACCTTTTGCCCGATGGGGACTATGACGCAGATGATTTGCAAAATGAAGCAGTAGAGGGTTGGGCACAAGGCCTACGAAAAATTTTTATAGTGTGTGTATAAATGAACCTCCTGTATGCAGAAGAAAAGCTGCTTGCAGGAGGTCTTTTTAGATTTAAAATGTAATTGGAATTATAGCAGGAAAAAAGTTTGCAGAAGCGAATTTAATAAAGTAAAAGTGCAGATTTTGCGGTACCGGAAAGCAGGAGCTTAGTGTATGAATAACGTAGGTTGGTGAAATTTTGGTGGTGGTGAAAAGGTCTGCATGGAGGTATAAGATACGTTAATGTTAAAAACTTGGCTTAAAATTTTACCATGTTTTGGAGAAAGGCTAATTGAGTGGTGACTTTAAAATGAGCAGATTATATATTGGCGATGTTTTAGAAGTTGTTATAGACAAGTATCAGAATAAGGGGTATTTAATTTATTTGGCGAAGCATATACCCATAGGATTTAAAATGTTTGGACTTTATGCTATACATCCAACTATATATGGATGTAATATTAACGAAATAAAGAATAAAAAGATAATATCTACTATAATGATATTTGAGGATGAAAATTGGCAAAAAATTGGCAAACTGAAGTTGGAGAATTTTATTTGGCCAGATCAATATGAAAGAGATTTAAATGATAATAATAAATACATTATTTATCATTGGGGGGATGGCGAAGAAAAAAGAGTAATTAATGTGGTAACAAAAGAGTCGGATTTGGGCTTAGCACAGAAAGGTTCTACTTTTTTCCCCGCTGGAGCATTAAGATTCTATAGAAATAAATTAAGAGAATTAGGATTGTATAATCTTCCTGAAGAATGCATGGAAGTTATTGATAAAGTGGAAGATATTAATGGATTGTATGGTGATGTATATTATAGTACCAAAAATAAGCTAATTAAAACAAAAACGAATATTTTAATCAGTATGAAGAATGAATATCAATCAGAATTACTCTTCCCGGACACAGCTTTACAGTTTTATATGGGAGTACTGAAAGCGCAACTAGAGGAGCACTGTGTTGATAACGAAGTAGTTAGAAGTTATCAGCAGCTTGTAAATCAAGAGAAGGACTATTTGAACAAAGAAGAGTGGCTGAGTGAGCAAGTACAAAAGCTTAACAACGAGCTGAAGAAAATCAAATGAAGGATTGCGATAAAATGAAGATTTTGGCTTTTGTAATTATTGGTATGTTTTTTAAAGCGGTTTTAAGTGTAAACAGAACAAGAAAACTATCTTTACAAGAAAAAGTAAGCTGCTCAATTCTTTTATCATCATGCCGATTGTTGCAGCAAGTATCTTTAATGAAGATATAAGAGTTCTGTTGAAAAGCAATATAAAATTATGGCATTCTTATATTGTTGTACTACTCATAGTATTGTATGTATTGGTTTAAAAAAAGCTCAAACTTTAGAGTACGGAAAAAAGAAATGATGTGTATAAAGGGATGCTCATATTTACTGTTGGATTACTTATATTTTGTTTGAGTAAACCTTGAAAAGGATCAAAGCGTGACTTTTTTGTAAAAATAGTATACAAGATTAAAATTTGGAGTTGATAGGATGATTGCTTGCGGAAGGAACGTTAGAACAGGTATTTTTGTAGGTAGCTTTTTTAGCATAACTATATTTTGTATAGTAGTTTGGAAAATTATTTTCGGATGCAATATTACAAATAACGCTGATTTAAGTATATATAAGACATTTTTGTGCATACGGGATCCTGAAAATAGTGAATGGATAGATTTTTACATAAAAAAAGAAGTCTTGGGAAAGCGTACTGTAGTGCTAAAGAAAAATTTAAGGATTGAAGGAATGAATAATGATGAGATAATTGATTATTATCATAAAGAATTTCCTGAGAGCTTGTCGACTCAAAATAGCAATACTATTAGCTATAAAGACGGAAGCAACCACTGCATAATAAGTAACAAAGATAATAGTTTGGAAGTATCTGTAATCAGAAGATAGGAGAAAGCGTGTTTAGGTCTTTTTTTACTAAGGAAACGATAATTATAACATTAGCAATGATAATGATAACTATAATTTCTATAGGAATGTTTTTTGCACCTTTGCTTCGTTATAGATGTTTAGGTGATAATAAAAGATATACTAAAGATTTATATTATACATGGCATAATATTTATGTAAATGAACCGTGTGAATTGGTGATGTTTTCAGAACCTAGTTTAGCTAATTGGTCGGTTACGGCGATTTACAAATATGGTAGTGATAATTTAGATGTAAAACAGAAATACATTAAGCTTTTACAAGATAATGATTGGAAATTGGAGAGGGTTGAAAGTAGTAAACAAATATTTTCAAAAAATAACTTACTATATTACTTGGAAGAAGAGGGAAACGGAGTGATAAAAATAAGTGTAAAACTTAAAGGGTATGATGATACTAGCTTATTAAACAAAATAATATATGGAGTGAATTAAAATGATTAGTGTGGATGTTTGCTAAAAGTTTTTACATAATAAAAGCCAATCCTCTATGCTGCTTGGCTTGGTGGTAATGGCGCTGTTCAAGCCGAGAACCTGGTGTACCTTTTGCCCGATGGGGACTATGACGCAGATGATTTGCAAAATGAAGCAGTAGAGGGTTGGGCACAAGGCCTACGAAAAATTTTTATAGTGTGTGTATAAATGAACCTCCTGTATGCAGAAGAAAAGCTGCTTGCAGGAGGTCTTTTTAGATTTAAAATGTAATTGGAATTATAGCAGGAAAAAAGTTTGCAGAAGCGAATTTAATAAAGTAAAAGTGCAGATTTTGCGGTACCGAAAAGCAGGAGCTTGGTGGATTAAATCGTGATGTGTTTAATAGCAACATAAAAAGAAAGGAAAGTATGAGTTTAGCTTATATGAATATCATACAAGGAAGTAAGATGGCTAGATTGAAACAAGGGGATGTACTAGAGGTTTTGTTAGATAATAATCAAAATAAGGGATATATAGTATATTTAGCAAAATCGAATCCCTTTAATTATAAACTATTTGGATTATGTGCTGTTATTCCGAGTGTTGCAGGATATGGTGTAGAAGAAATAGCTAAGAAAATATGGTTGTCAACAATCATGATTTTTGAAGATAACAAATGGAAAAAAATAGGAAACATTAAGATTGATTCTAATTTTAAGTGGCCAGATTTTTATGAGAGCGTAATAGATACTGAAAATAAATTTAGAATATATCATTGGGGCGATGGAAATAAGGAGAAAGTAATAAGAATCGTTGAAGGTAAAGATGAATTAGGCAATGCTCAACCAGGAAGTGTTTTTTATCCTGAAGCTGCGTTAATATACTATAGAGAAAAACTCAGGGAAGCTTCTTTATATAAGATGCATGAGAATGCTTCTGATATAACAAAAGAAATGGCAAAAGAAATGGGCTTTTCTGGGCTATATGGAGAAGTTTACTCGTACACAAAAGATTTGATAAAAGTGAATAAAGATGAAATTGTTAAAAAAGTTAAATGTGTTTATCAATCAGAATTACTTTTCCCGGACACAGCTTTACAGTTTTATATGGGAGTGCTGAAAGCGCAACTAGAGGAGCACTGTGTTGATAACGAAGTAGTTAGAAGTTATCAGCAGCTTGTAAATCAAGAGAAGGACTATTTGAACAAAGAAGAGTGGCTGAGTGAGCAAGTACAAAAGCTTAACAACGAGCTTAAGAAATTCAACAGATAAATTTTAATGAGGTTTTTATACAATAGTAGCAGTAATAAGCAGAAAGCTATCTGCTGAGAATGTGTCTATGAAAAGCCACTAATAAAACTATGCGTGACTTTGTTGAATTTTAAATTAACATAAACTATATGGGAGATGTATGAGGTGAAATTAAAGACAATAGTTTCAATTTATGATTATCTGCTTAGCTTACCTATGGATTATAAGCATGATCATCCGATATATGAATTATTAGCGCCTTTAGAGGATGAATTACATATGAAAGTAAATGTTGCTACAGAAGTATCAATTGACGATTTGGCAATTCTAATCTCAAAAAATTGGCTACTTAATTTTGAGGATGAAAAATTTGCTTGGAGCATTTATATGTTATATATAAAAAAGTACTCTAAAGATATAGACGCATATAGAAAAATATCTTATTTTTTGATGCTGTATGGTTGGAAATTGGAACATGAGATTTTAGAAATGTTCATTGATGAAGATTATGATTTCAATACAATGTATATCTATTGCATTAATTTACAGCTGTATAATCAAAATGGAATTCATGAAATGGGAGAGAAAGAAATGTCTGAGTATCTTGGCAGAATATGTAAGTCTAAAATTTGTCACAACGAGTAGATAAATAGGATAATACAGATGTATTGTTCGAAGTTATCAGAAGTAAACTATTTTATAAAAACGTATTTAGTGAAAGTAGTATAGAAGATTAAAAATTGGAGTTGATAGAATGATTGCGTGCGGAAGGGAAGTTAAAACAGGTATTTTGCCAGGTAGCTTCTTTAGCATAATTATATTTTGCAAAATGAAAAAATAGCTTGTGAAAAATTTACAAGCATATGAAAAATGACCTCCTGTAATCAGTTGAAAAAATCTGCTTACGGGAGGTCTTTTTATGCGTAAAAAAACACAGCAGACACTGAATCTGCTGCGTATTAAAGATTGAATTTGATGTTGTTACAGAAGCTTATTCCTGCCAGCCCTTGCACAAATCTACCCAGCCTTGGCAGTTGGCGCTGTACTGCTCCAATTCGTTCGGAGTAAGCTCAATAGCGCTGTTGTGGCTGCCGCAGGCAGGGAAGAAGGTTACAAAGCGTTTGAGGGAAACGTCAAGATAAACCTTAACGCCGTCGTTGATGCCGAAGGGGCAGACACCGCCGATAGCGTGGCCGATATCAGGCTCTACTTCGTCAGCAGTCAGCATCTTGGCTTTGCAGCCGAAGAAATGCTTGTACTTGGCGTTATCTACCTTGGCATCGCCTGCTGTGACGATGAGGATAACGCTGTCATCATGCAGCTTAAAGGAAAGGGTTTTGGCAATGCGCGCAGGCTCACAGCCTGCTGCCTGTGCTGCCAGCTCTACAGTAGCGCTGGAGGTTGCAAACTCTATGATACGATTATCTGCATTAAATTGTTTCAAATATGTACGAACCTTTTCTATAGACATGACAAAAGCCTCCCTTAAAAATGCTTACTGAAAATTATCAGCTAAAAAATCACAGCAATCGTCCAGCTCTGCTACATGGCAGTCCGCCAGCTTGCCTGCGTCGCAGGCTGCTGCCAGGGACGGGTTAATAGGCAGGCGGGCGAGTACCTTCAAGCCGTAGGCATCGGCAGTTTCTGCCAGATGGCTGGGGCCGAAGATTTCGTAATCTTTGTCGTTATCGGGACAATGGAAGTAAGCGTAGTTTTCAATTAGACCGAGAATCGGAATGTTCATCATACGCGCCATTTTTACTGCCTTGGCAACAATCATGGACACAAGCTCCTGCGGAGAGGTTACGATGATGATGCCGTCAACAGGCAGGGATTGGAAGACGGTCAGTGGTACGTCACCGGTTCCCGGCGGCATATCAACAAACATAAAGTCTATATCTGTCCAGATGGCATCTCTCCAAAATTGCTTTACCATACCGGCGAGCAGAGGCCCGCGCCAAACAACAGGGTCAGAATCATTCTTTAAAAACATATTGGCAGAAAGCACCTCCAGACCGCAGGGAGCAGTCAGAGGCAGAATACCGATTTCGTTGGCTTTGGCCTTGCCGTTTACGCCCAGGTTATGTCCCATGGACGGACCGGTGATATCAGCATCCAAAACAGCACAGCGCTTACCGCGGCGCTGCATACTGCTTGCTAAAAGACCGGTGATGAGGGACTTGCCTACACCGCCCTTGCCGCTGACTACGGCGATAACCTTTTTGACGCTGCTCATCGGATTGAGCTGCGCACGGAAATCAGTTGCCTGTGTTTTTTCAGCAGCTGCTGCGGAAGGACAGCCTTCACAGCTGCTGCGGCCGCAGGAAGATGCCTTGCTGCATTGTTGTTCGTTAGACATAAATTACACCTTACTCTCTAATTGATTATGAATAAAATTATTAGTTAGCTTTTCTTACAGCCTTCAGCAGCAGGCCTACAGCGATACCGCCGAAGCAGGGAACAACCCAGCCGAAGCCGATGTAAAACAGCGGCAGATTCTGCGCCAAGAAGTTATCCAAGGCCATGAAGCGGATGTTGGCAACGCGCAGACCGTCGAAAACAGCGAAAATAGTTGTCAGTATCAGGCAGATGCGGAAGGTCAGCTGATCATCATGGATAATTGCACGACCGATGTTGAGAATTACCAGAGCGATAATAATCGGATAGAGCATGCAGATAACAGGAATGGAGAACTTGATGATGTTTTCCAGACCGAAGTTTGCTACTACCAGGCTGAAAGCAGAGATGAAGAATACCAGTCGCTCGTATTGTATACGATTATTGCTAAGCTCGGAGAAATAACCGGAGATAGCAGTTGTCAGACCGATGCTGGTGGTGAGGCAGGCGAAGAAGATAATCAAGGCCAATACAACCTGACCGCCGAAGCCCATGTAGTAGGTGCAGATTTTGCTGAGCAGAGTAGCGCCGTTAGGAATAACACCGAAAACATTGATGCTCAGTGCGCCGGTGTAAGCCAGTGCTGCATAGATGATAGCGAGGAAGAAGGCTGCAATCAGGCCGGCGTAGGAGCAGAGCTTGGTCAGAACCTTTTTATCGGTAATGCCCTGAGCCTCAATAGCCTTGATGGTAATGGAGCCGAACAGGATTGCTGCCAGAAGGTCCATGGTGTTGTAGCCTTCCTGGAAGCCGCGGAAGAACGGAGATGCAGCAAAATCCGGATTAGGCATTTTCAGGCTGCCAGTAGGATTTACGAAAACGCAGACCACGAGAACTGCCAGACAAATCAAAAGCATGGGGGACAAAAATTTACCGATATGACCGATAATTTTTGACGGATTAATAGAAAAGAAATAGGTCAGAACGAAAAAGAACACGGTGTATACCGGCAGGCCGATAGCTTCGCAGGAAGCAGGCAGCAGGCTGTGAATACCGGTGTCAAAGGAAACGGCAGCGGTACGCGGAATAGCGAACAGCGGGCCGATAGCCAACGCGCAGAGAATGGTAACAGCGCGGGCATACAGGGGATGCATAGGCATAGCAATGGAGTCCGGGTTATCGCTTTGCTTCATAGCCATAGCGAGTACGCCCAAAAGCGGGAAGCCAACGCCGCTCAGGCAGAAGCCGAGCATGCCCCAGCCAATGGTGTCGCCTGCCATTTGTCCCAGAACAGGCGGGAAAATTAAGTTACCGGCACCGAAGAAAAAGGAAAATAGCATCAGGCCGATGGGGATGATTAATGAAAGATTGATTTTATTGTTTTGCATTAAGTGCTCCTTTTTTTTACTACCTTAATTAAAAGAGTAGTCTGTATTTTGTAATCATAGAAAAAGCCACCTAGTCCGTCAGGAGCATAGATGGCTTTAAAAGGCTTATTTTACCAGCAGACGGAAATATTTCTTTTTACCCTTACGGATTAACAGGCTCTTATCTGCATCAAACATGTCTGCGCTCAAGCATGCTTCTGCATCCTGCAGGACGGTGTCTGCTACAGTCAGGCCGCCTTGGGCGATTAACTGACGAGCTTCGCGTTTGCTGCTGAAAACCTTAGCGGCAGTCAGTACATCGATAATCTTGGCAGTCATATCCTCCGGGGTAATTTCGATTGCAGGTACGTTGCTCATGTCTTTGGCATTGCCGCCGAAGAGTGCTTCGGTAGCCTCCTGCGCCTGACGCGCTGCTTCTTCGCCATGAACAAGCTTGGTAACCTCATAGGCCAGTACTTTTTTAGCTTCGTTGATAGCTGCATCCTTCAGTGCGCTCAGACGGCGAACCTCATCCATCGGCAGGAATGTCAGCAGGCACAGGCAGTTTTCTACGTCGCTGTCTGCAACATTGCGCCAGTATTGATAGAAATCATACGGAGAAGTTTTTTCCGGGTCAAGCCACAGAGCACCCTTTTCGGTTTTGCCCATTTTGCGGCCATCGCTGGTGGTCAAAAGCTTGCAGGTCATGCAGTATGCAGGCTTTTGATCCTTGCGACGGATTAATTCTACGCCGGCAAGCATGTTGGACCATTGGTCGTCGCCACCCAGCTCCATAATGCAGTTATGGTCATGGTGCAGCTTCCAGAAGTCGTAGCCCTGCATAATCATATAGTTGAACTCAAAGAAGGTCAGGCCTTTTTCCCAACGTTTTTTGAAGCATTCGGCAGCCAGCATACGGTTAACGGTAAAGTGTACGCCAACCTCGCGCAGCAGCTGAACATAGTTAAGGTCTAACAGCCAATCGGCATTGTTTACAATGATAGCCTTGTCTTCACCGAAATCAATGAAACGGCTCATCTGCTTTTTGAAGCAGGCGATGTTGTGGGCAATGAATTCCGGAGTGAGCATTTTGCGCATCTCGTCCTTGCCGCTCGGGTCGCCGACCATGCCGGTGCCGCCGCCCAAAAGTACGATAGGACGATGGCCTGCGCGTTGCATATGGCTCATCATCATCAGGGCGATGAAATGGCCTACATGCAGGCTGTCCGCGGTGGGGTCAAAACCGATATAAAAGGTGATTTTTTCCTTCTCTAATAATTCTTTAATCTCGTCTTCATGGGACATTTGCTTAATAAAGCCACGTTCCATAAGCACGTCATAAACAGACATCAGATAACCTCCTTAAAATTTAAGCTGTGAAAAACAGCCTAGGCGATATATATAATCTACATTATACAATATAAGCTTGTTTTTAGCAAATGAAAAAGACTTTATAAAAGTGAAAATGGCTGATATGCAGGAAAAAATCCCGAATGTCAGCCGAAAGTGTAAACTATTATTCCAAATGAGATGTGCAGTGCGGGCAACGTGTTGCGTCGTCGGCAATCTCGGATTTGCAGTAAGGGCACAGACGTGGTTCTGGTGCAGGCTCCGGTTCCGGAGTGAGCTTGTTGATCTGGCGAATCATCATAAAGATGACAAAAGCGAGAATCAGAAAATCCAGTACGGAATTAATGAAGCTGCCGTAAGCGAGCACCGGTGCACCAGCCTTTTTTGCTGCCTCCAGTGTAGCATATTCCTTGCCGTTGAGGCTGATAAACAGATTGGAAAAATCCATCTTGCCAAGCGCCATACCTAAAGGCGGCATAACGACATCGTTTACCAGCGAGCTGACGATTTTGCCGAAAGCACCGCCGATAATAACGCCGACGGCCATATCCATAACATTACCGCGCATAGCAAATTTTTTAAAATCTTCTTTCATAGACATATATGAACACCCCTCGTCAAATGTATTGTTTATAGTATTCTCGTTTAATGCTAAATTTCCTGCTGCTTGACGAAAAAGTGCTTGTGACATATAATAAAAGGGAATAAATTCTGCGTTATGCAGGTTCATTTAGTTAGATATAGAGATGGAGGAAGAATTATGCGTGACGATTTAGTAGTACCTGGCGAAGGCGAGGAGAATTATGTCCTGGCCCGTGATGCCAGAGTTGTGACTGTACCGTTCTCTCCCTTGGAAGAACGTATGCAGAAGGAAAAACCGGAGGTTTTTGCACGTCTGCAAAAGCTGAAGGAGATTATCGGTGAGGAAACCTTCAAGCGCCTGGTAAGCAAGGTGCACAACATCAACTATGCTGATACCCGTATCATGCTTGTTGCTGAAAACGAGCTGCACCGTACCAACATTGAAAGAGAGATTTTGCCGGCTATTGCTGAGGCTTTTGAGGTTACCAGCATCCGCGTTGTTACCCAAGGATAAAATTTTTCAAAAAAAGTGTTGACAAAAGCTTAAAGATGCTTTATAATTACATTCGTTGCTGATGAACAGCAACAACAAATGTCGGGGCGTGGCGCAGTTTGGTAGCGCGCTTGTTTCGGGTACAAGAGGCCGTGAGTTCGAATCTCGCCGCCCCGACCAAATTTAAAACTTAGGAACCGCATGAGAATGCGGTTCTTTTTGTTTTTGCGATTAAAGTGCGACGATTTTTACCGTTTTGAGTTGGCATTGCTGCATAGGGACAATTTGTCCCTATGTAAGTCCCAAGCTCGGTATCAGTTTTGCGTATTTTTTTAGGAAGTTTGTTGGTAGGTGATACTAAAGGTATTCTTAGCCCCATGACGGAACTGTGTGTCGCGAGATGAACGGACGCGGAAACCAACAGCAAGAATAACTCCAAGGCTATAAAGACTATAGGGTTGTTTGAATTTAATTATCCAGTGTAGATAAATTGATTACAAGCAGGTATAATAATAGATGAAATTGGCAGGAGGGATAATAAATGCATATAAAAATGACTCCTAGAATTCGTGAATTAGTAGATATTTTATCTCATTATGAAAAGGAACATGGGGAAATAGATGAAAATGCACCAAAATGCGTTTAGATTTAAAGCATTGTGATTTTGCTTTATCAATTATATTCATAGATGTGTTCCCTAATACTGGGGGCGGAAAATATAAGTAAATTTATAGGAGAATATCGAATGATTACAAAAGAGGATAGGGAAAGGCAAAAGGCTGAGGATGCTGCATATGTAGCTAAGTTGGCGGATGCGGAAGCTAGACAGCTAGTCGCAGAACATCTTCGCAGACGAATGGAGATTTTCGAAAAATACGACCCATACCGAGACACTTTTCCTACGGGTTTAGATGGAGGCTCGCCGGACGAAAATAGGGAGTTGCGAGAAGAAGCAAAACGATTTACCAAGGCATGCAAACCTTACTTTGAAAGAAGAAAGGGAAAAGGAAAGTGACCTTATAAAAATTACATGATTTATTAAGCAGATTTTGAATTCTTAACTCAAAGTCTGGCTTTTAGTGATTGCAAAGTTAGAAATCATATATTACATTAATTTTTAACATCATTAATCAAGCACGTATAACGGTGTGCTTTTTGGTAATGGCTAAAGGGGGGATGGGCGAAAGAAAAATGGGTGAAATACTGCTTTGTCTAATATTTGCTCAAACTGCCTATTTAGTGTTATTTAGAATGAATTAGAAAAAGCCTGCAATTTCGTTTGATGAAATTGCAGGCTTTGCTTTTTTCGCATAAGCTTACAAAAGAATATTTTTAATATATACACGGAAGATGTGAAGAATATCGTATTTTAAGTTGACTTCAGGCTGTGCGGTCAGCCTTCCGGTAGTATCTTTTTTATTATCTTTAGCTCTCCGTGTATTCTTCCGCTTTGCGTTGTGTTTTAGTCAGCTTCATTGCCAATGCAGGAAATTTATAATAACCTGAATCATAATTTCTTTTTCTTCTGGGCGAGATTCTGCAATCATAAGGGTGATGGCAACAAGAGCACTGTCGCTGATAATTTTATTACCATCGTTATATAGTGCGTTATTTTGGTTGAGGAAATATAAGAACAGAGCTGCTGCGATACGCTTGCAGCCATCATTAAATGGATGATCCTTAACTAAGAAGTAGAGCAGATTGGCTGCTTTTTCTTCTAGTGATGGATATGCATCTTGACCAAAGGCACTTTGATAGATAGCGGATAAAATACCTTCTAATTTGCCAGGTTCTTTTTCCACGCCAAACACATCAGATGTCTGGCTAAATTCCATATTTTTTATAAGCTTTATGCATTCGTCATGCTTAAGCATATAAGAGCATTTAGAACCTTCCGGTATAGCAACACATTGATGATCATAGGCATCAAGCAGTTCTAAAGAACGTGAATACTCCTGAACCACTTTCAAAACATCTTCTGCATCAATACCAACAAGTCCACCTATAATATTAGACTGTATTTGCACTGTTTTATTCAACACAGCTAATCGTTTTTCATTAATTGCAAATCCTGCTGTTAAATATTGCTTAAGGATATTGGTTGCCCACTTGCGGAAAAGAACGCCGCGAGGAGATTTTACACGGTAGCCAACGGAGATAATGACATCTAAAGAATACATTTTTACAGGTTTGTCTGAATTTGCAATATGCAAAAAATGCATATTGCTTTTTTCGTCTAATTCTCTTTCTTTAAAAATATTTCTAATATGTCTTGCGATAACAGATTGGTCACGAGAAAATAAATCAACCATCTGCGCTTGTGTTAACCATACGGTATCTTCTTCAGGTGAAATATTAACTTCCAGTTCTAATTTGTCATCTTTAAAAGTAACTATATTAGTCATTAGTAAAACTCCTTTCCTAATTTCAACTTGTGACAATTTATCATGGTTTCACCGCCGTCAGCCTTGCGCTGGCGGTATTTTTCTTCAGCAATTCCATACCCATCGTCAGACTTCCTTTAAAAAATATATCAATCTACATGTTTTGAATTGCGAAAAAATGTTTATATATTATAGTACCATTATAACTCTGTGTATTGCGTCGTGTCAATGTTAGCATGAAAATATATTTGAGTTTTAAAATTTGTAATAATATAAGATTAGGAACTACGTACTTCACAGATGATACGCTTAATATGCAAGTTCCAGATATCTCATCCCACTAATTTCCGCCATAAAAAGGATTTTCCCTTCGTTTTGTAGAATTATAAAATATAACTGAAAATACTACTTGCAGAATGGAGGCTTTGCGATGAAAATAACTTTTTTAGGTGCAACGCGCACCGTTACCGGTTCCTGCTATCTGCTGGAGGTAGGCGGACACAAGTTTTTGGTAGACTGCGGCATGTTCCAAGGCTCCAAGCTGATAAAAGCGCTGAATGAAAAGGAATTTTTGTTTCATCCGGGAGAGATTGAGGCTGTTGTATTGACGCACGCCCATGTTGACCACAGCGGTCTGTTGCCGAAGCTGGTCAAGGAAGGCTTCCGCGGCCCCATCTATTGCACTAAATCGACAGAGGAGCTGTGCTCGATTCTGCTGCCGGACAGCGCGCACATTCAGGAGGGTGAGGCGGAATACGCCAACCGCAAAGGCATGCGTGCCGGCAAAAAGATTGTTGAGCCGCTGTTTACGGTTGATGATGCTGCCAGAGCCTTGCATTTGTTCAAGCTGCGCAGCTTTGGCGAAGCGTTTAATGTTGTTCCCGGCGTTACCGTAACCTTCCGCGTTGCGGGACACATTCTTGGTTCTGCTTTCGTAGAAATGTCTGTTAACGAAGGCGATAAAAAGACGCGCTTGATTTTTACCGGCGATATCGGTCAGCCAAATCAGCCGATTATTGAAGACCCGGCGGCAGCAGGCGGTGCGGATTTTATTATTACAGAATCCACCTATGGCAACCGCATCCATGAAGCCTACGATAAGGAGGGCGAGCTGGCGAATATTATCAACGATACTGTCGAGCGTGGCGGTAACGTTATTATTCCTGCGTTTGCTGTAGGGCGTACGCAGGTACTGCTGTACTATTTCCAAAAGCTGCAGGCGGAAGGCAAAATTCCGGAGATTCCGATTTATGTAGATAGTCCTATGGCCAACAGAGCTACGCAGATTACTATGACGAATCCCGAGGAATATGATGAGGAAGCGCGGGCGCTTTACGCAATGCAGGGACGCAGGCTGGTGTCTATGCATAATTTGCGCTTTACTGCCACGGTGCAGGAATCCATGGCGATTAACGAAATTCCGGGCAGCAAGATTGTTATTTCGGCCAGTGGCATGGCAGACGCCGGTCGTATTCTGCATCACCTGAAGCATAATCTGTGGCGTGAGGACAGCAGTGTAGTTTTTGCCGGCTATCAGGCGGAGGGTACTATCGGACGCAGGCTGATAGAAGGTATTAAACGCATTAAGATTATGGGCGAGGACATCAGAGTCAACGCCAAAATTTACAATATGAAGGGCTTTTCTGCCCATGCGGATAAGCAGCAGCTTTTAGCCTGGTACAGCAGCATGAAGGAGGTGCCTAAGGCCTTTTTCGTTACGCATGGCGAGCTTGATGCAGCTATGGAGCTGGCAGATTCTTTGGGACGCAATCTGGGAACGGCAACCTACATCCCGCACTTTGGTGACTGCGCCGAAATCCATGGTACCGAGTGGCAGATGCATGAATCCGAAATGGTTCAGGTTGAGCCTGCTGCTATCGACCTGCGTGCTTACATGCGTGGCATGGAACACGATTATCTGCTGCAGCGCAGCAAAATTGAGCAGATTGTGGCGCGTAACCCGGACAAGGCGGTTATGGTACGCAAGAAGCTGGAAAAGCTGCATAAGTACATGGATGATATCCTGAAGGATTTGTAAGAAAAAATGATATACGCTTTGCATAAATAAAAAAATGCACCATTCCTTGACAGTAGAGAATGGTGCATTTTAGTTTTTAAATCGTTATAGCTTACAGTCTGTTGCTGCTGTTGAGTACGTCACGCATTTTGTGAGCTACCATGTCCTGGATAGCCTGACGTGCGGGTTTCAGGTATTGGCGAGGATCGAAGTCGCCGGGGTTTTCTACCAGGTGCTTACGGATGGAAGCGGTCATTGCCAGGCGCAGGTCGGTATCGATGTTGATTTTGCAAACGCCGAATTTGCCTGCTTGCAGCAGCATGTCTTCAGGTACGCCTTGAGCGCCGTCCAACTTGCCGCCGTATTTGTTGCATTCTTCAACAAAGGACGGGATAACGGTGGAAGCACCATGCAGAACCAGCGGATAACCAGGCAGCAAGTTGGTGATTTTTTCCAGACGTGCGAAGTCCAGTTCCGGTTTGCCTTTGAATTTGTAAGCGCCGTGGCTGGTGCCGATAGCGATAGCCAAGCTGTCGCAGCCGGTGCGTTCAACGAATTCTACAGCCTGATCGGGATCGGTGTAGGTAGCGTCCTTGGTGTTAACCTTAACAGCGTCTTCAACGCCTGCCAGTCGGCCAAGCTCTGCCTCAACTACAACGCCTCTTTCGTGTGCATATTCAACAACACGACGAGTCATTTCGATGTTTTCTTCAAAAGGATGCTTGCTGCCGTCAATCATAACGGAGGTGAAGCCGCCGTCGACGCAGGCTTTGCAGATGTCAAAATCTTCGCCGTGGTCCAGATGCAGGCAGATAGGCAGACCGGTGTCTTCGATTGCTGCTTCAACCAGCTTCATCAGGTAGATGTGGTTAGCGTATTTGCGGGCGCCGGCACTTACCTGCAGAATCAGCGGGGATTTTTCCTGTTGTGCTGCAGCAACGATACCTTGGATGATTTCCATGTTGTTGACGTTGAAGGCACCAACAGCATAGTGACCTTCGTAAGCTTTTTTGAACATTTCAGTAGATGTAACTAAGGGCATTTGTCTATTCCTCCTTATTCAGGGTAGCCTTACAGCTACTCTGTCTTTACATTAGTATACACTAATTATATCATGGTCTGCTTATTTAGTACAGAAGTTTCTGTAAATCCTCCGGCAAAGCGCGGGTAATTTCTAAAAATACATCGCTTACCGGATGCTTGAAGGCCAGACGGTAGGCATGCAGCGCATGGCGCGCTTGGGGGCCGGGAGTGCCGTAAAGATTGTCGTTTACGAGCGGATGCCCGATGGAAGCAAGGTGAACACGTATCTGGTGCGTGCGTCCGGTAAAAAGACGAACCTTGAGCAGCGTGCAGCTGCTGTAGGCTGCTAAAACCTCATAGGCTGTTTTGGCGTATTTGCCGCGTTCGTAATCAACGCAGCGTTCGATGATACTGCCGTCCTTGCGGGCAATAGGTGCTTCGATAATACCTTCGCTGCAGTCAAAGCGTCCGCAGGCCAGTGCCAGATATTCTTTTTCAACCTGCTGCTGGCTCAGCCAGTGCTGTACAACAGGCTCCTTGGCGAAAATAACCAGGCCGGAGGTGTTGCGGTCTAAGCGTGATACTGGATGAATACCGGCGGTAATACCGTTGGCTTCATAATATGCCTTTACATAATCGTAGAGCGTTGTGCCTCGCTCGCTGACGGTGGGGTGTACCAGCATGCCTGCAGGCTTATCGATAATCAGCAGAAAATCGTCCTCGTAGGCCAGCATGGATGGCGACAGGATAGCAGCCATCAGTGCAGCTGTTTTTTATCCGGCAGCTCGTCGACTACCTCGATGTTATCGAGCTGTGCCTTCAGCTGGCTGCGGATGTTGGACAGATATTCCTTGTACAGCTCCTTTTGCTCTGCCAGTTCCTCCGGGGTCAGGCCGGAGGTTTTTTTCTTTTTGGCTAATGCATTTATGCGGTTAATCATTGCATTGATTTCCATAATATTTCTACTCCTTTGTTATAACAAGCTTATTATTTTATTATACTATTATGAGCGCTTCTTAGCAACTTTCATTGACTACACTTCTGATTTGTGCTATTATGAGGGCGATATTATTAAGCTTTTTTTATCAGAGAGTTATATATATTGCCAAAGCCTTGGGCTTGGGTAATGTAAGATGAGTATGAGGTGATTAACATGATCTTGAAAAAAATTGCTTGTGGTCTATTATGTGCGGCTATGCTGCTTGCTGCCGGTTGCGGCGGTGTAGGAACGCAGACTGGCGGTGACAAGGCTTATCTGCAGCTTACCGATGCTGCAGGCAGACAGGTTTCGCTTGCCAAAAAGCCTGAAAGAGTGGTAAGCCTCAGCCCTTCATATTTGAGTATGATTGAGGCTGTCGGCGGCACCGTAGTCGGTCGCGCCAGCTCCAAGGTAGGCAAAATTCCGGAATCTATGAAGTCTGTGCCGGAGGTGGGCATGGTCTACAATATTAATATGGAAGCGCTTGTCGGCCTGAAGCCTGATCTGGTTCTGGCCAGCAAAAATCAGCATGATAAATTTATTCCCATGCTGCAATCCAACAAAATCAACGTAGTGGAGTTTGATACCCAAACCTTTGAGGATGTAAAGGGTACAATCAAAACCTTGGGCGATATTTATGGTACGCAGGATAAGGCCCAAAAGGAAAATGATCTGCTTGATAAACAGGTTGCCGCCGTTACCAGTAAGATTCCTAAGGAAAAGAAACGCATCGTTATTATGCATGCAACAGCCAGCGCCGTTACGGTAGAAGGCTCGCACAGCATTGCCGGCTGTGTAAGCGATATCCTGGACTTTGAAAACGTTGCTGCTGCAGCGCTCAAGGGAAAATCCAATAAAACTCCTTACAGCATGGAAACACTGGTTGAGCAGAACCCGGAAATTATCTTTATTACCTCTATGGGTAAGCCTGAGGAAATTGAAAACCGTCTGCGCACCGACTTTAAAAATAACCCCGCATGGAACAGTCTGCCGGCTGTAAAAGCAGGCAGAGTATATGTGCTGCCGGAAAAGCTGTTTTTGATTAACCCCGGCCTGCGCTATCCTGAGGCTGTAAAGTTTATGGCACAGCAGGTTTATCCGGAGGTCTTTACTAATGGAAAATAAGCAGTCTGCAGAGCAGACGGAGCATTTTGGTATCGGCCGTACTAAATGGCGTATTACTATTCTTGTGATATTTTTGTTCTTGGCACTATTGGGCAGCTTTTTGAGCTTAACAAAAGGCTCCAGCATTATCAGCATTAAGGAGATTACCGATATTCTGCTTAATCCCGGTGATGATCCGCGCAGTCAGATTATTTGGAACATCCGTATGCCGCGCACCATCGTCGGTGCCTTGGTCGGCATCAACCTGTCGCTTTCCGGTGCGATTCTGCAGGCGATTATGCGTAATCCGTTGGCAGACCCGCATATTATCGGCATCAGCTCCGGCGCAGGACTGGCAGGTGTTGTGATTATGATTTTGTTCCCGGCGATGGAATATCTGATTACGCCTGTTGCCTTCATCGGTGCGATGCTGGCTGCTGTCTGCATTTATATTCTGGCGTGGAAAAACGGCATCAAGCCGGTGCGTATTATTTTGGCCGGTGTTGCGGTATCTGCCTTTTTGGGTGCAGGCATCAGCGGCCTGATGATTTTTTACAGTGACAGAGTGCATGGCGCTTTAATGTGGATGGTAGGCGGTCTTGCCGCACGCAGCTGGCCGCATGTAAATATTATTTTGCCGTATGCTGTTATCGGCCTGATTCTGGCGCTTGCCAGTGCCGCTTATTTGAATATCCTGCAGCTGGGTGATGAGATGGCGCGCGGTCTTGGTGTCAATGTTGAGGTAACGCGCATTATCCTTACGGCTATTGCAGCTTTGCTCGCAGCCAGCGCTGTCAGCGTTGTTGGCCTGCTGGGCTTTGTCGGCCTTGTGGTGCCGCATGCGGCGCGACTGCTGATAGGCAGCGACTACCGCTTTCTGCTGCCTGCCTCCGCACTTTTGGGCATTGCCATTGTTACGCTCAGTGATACCTTTGCGCGTGTAATTTTTGCGCCGATTGAACTGCCTGTTGGTATTATTATGGCCTTTTTGGGCGCGCCCTTCTTCTTATTCCTGTTAAGGAGGGAAATCTGATGACACAAAATAATGCAGCGCCCTTTAAAGCTGTTTTAGAGGCAACGCATATTGATATAGCAATTAACAAAAAAACAATCATCCATGATTTGTCGCTGGCAATTCCTGAGGGTAAGATTACCGCTATTATCGGCCCCAACGGCTGCGGCAAAAGCACAACGCTGAAGGCGATTGCCCGCATTCTGCCGTGCGCCAAGGGCAGCATTAGCTTTTTGGGCAAGGATATTCATAGCCTGTCGCACCGTGAATTTGCCCGCTGCCTGGCGATTTTGACGCAGTCACCGGTTGCGCCTACGGATTTGACGGTGCAGGATTTGGTTGAAATGGGACGCTTCCCGCATCGTAGCTTCTTAGGGCGCGGTGATAAGGATGATGCACAGCACGTTGCCTGGGCACTGGAGCAGACCAATATGACGTCGATGAGCCACCGCCTTCTGCACACGTTGAGCGGCGGCGAGCGTCAGCGCGCATGGATAGCAATGGCGCTGGCACAAAGACCGCAGGTGCTGCTGCTCGATGAGCCCACGACATATCTTGATATCTGTCACCAGCTGGAGGTTATGCAGCTGCTTGATAAGCTCAACAAGGAGCTGGGACTTACTGTTGTTATGGTTATCCATGATTTGAACCATGCCATTCAGTACGCCGATTACGTTGCCGTTATCAAGGCGGGACGCTTAGTAGTCAGCGGTGAGCCTAAGGAAATTGTTACGTCCAAGCTGCTGGCGGACGTGTTCCGCGTGCAGGCAGATGAGTTTGCGTGCAGTAATGGGCTTCCCGCCCTTGTACCAATTACAGTCTGTCGCTAAAGTCCTGTTTTATTAAAACTGTCGCTAAACCATTGTCTGCGTTATGGTGCATATTCAAATGCAAACTCCCGAAAGCATCGTGCTTGCGGGAGTTTATTATTCTGCAGTATGGATACGGAAAAATTTTCATATCTCTCTTGCCAAAATTTTTGATTGATGATATACTAATTATACTATAAATAGTAGATATTACTATTACACAGCTTTCGTCAGATAAAGAAAGCAAGACAATAAAAACTTAATATGTTTTGAGCAGAAGGGAAACCAGTGTGAACCTGGTACTGTACCGCAACTGTAATGTGAGCTTGGCAGCGCATATCCTCACAAGATGCTGCCCTGGCGATGAGCTTAGTCAGAGTGCCTATGCCCAAAAGTTTTTTCCGCAAGCTTGCGATGTACAGGTGAAAGGAAGGATGGTAAAACCATCTTTAGTATTCGAGTAGTGCTGCTTGTGTGAGCTAAATTATGACTGCAGCGTTACCGCCGCAGTTTTTTTATGAACCAAGGATTCCAAGCTATTTGCCGGTAGCACAGGTGAAGCAAGGTTTACGTTAAGAGCGTGCAGTATGTAGCAAAGAAGGGTGAGAAATGACTAAGCATCTTATTAACTATTGTCCGATTGATTGGTATGAAGATGAGCTGAAGCGTAAGGGGATGACCTTGGCTGATTTAGTGCAGCAGCTGGGGGTCGACGGTATTGAACAGTTTGTTTACAGAGAGCCGGGAGCTTTCCCTGATTACAAGGATTTAACCTTTGGCGCACATTTGAATTATTGGCCGTACTGGATGGACTTCTGGCTGCGAAAGGCTAAACGCCTGCAGCAGCAGTTCCGCAGTATTCACGAACGCCAGACATATTTTAAGACAGCCATGAGCTGTGATGAATGGCTGGCGGTTATCCGCCGCAATATCTGCGCTGCTATTTCGCAGAAGCCGGAGTATTTGGTATGGCATGTAGCAGAGGCTGATACAGAAACAATCTTTACCTTTGATTTCCATTATGATGACCGTGAGGTATTGGCTGCTTCGGCAGATGTTTTCAATGCAGTGGCGGATGAGATTCCTGCCAATGTAACGGTGCTGTTTGAGAATTTGTGGTGGCCCGGTCTGCGCCTGACGGATGCGCGCAAGGTGAAGTTTTTCTTTGAGCGCATTGAGCGCAAAAACGTCGGCATTATGCTTGATACCGGTCATCTGATGAATACGAATCCGCGTCTGCGCACAGAGGCGGAGGCAGCGGATTTTGTCTGCCGCACGGTGGACAAGCTCGGTCCGTATGCTGAGCTGATTAAGGGCGTGCATCTTTCCTGCTCGCTTTCCGGCAAGTATTTGCGCAGCTTTGAACGCAAGGTGCCGGCTGATTCAAGTGCGGAAGTTATTTGGCGTCATATTGCGGCGATTGACCAGCATAAGCCTTTTACTACCACGGCAGCTAAGCAGATTCTGCAGTGCGTTCAGCCGCAGTATGTAAATCATGAGCTGGCATATGAAACTATCGAGGAAATGATTCCGCTGATGCAGCAGCAGCTTTCTGTTGCCAGATAAATAAATATGAATTTTTCGCAGCGTCCCGATGGCTATCGGGGCGCTGTTTTGCGCTTTTGAGTATGGTTTGAATTTGCTTATGCTTGCGCTTGTGGAGGCTTTGACGTTTTATCTTCTCTTTGATTTATGTTATAATAAGCTACAAGTATGTTTGCAGGAGGTTGGCCATGTTTGCTGTTAATGTTGCGATAAATTTACCGGTAAAAAATCTATTTCGTCAGTTTACCTACAGTGTGCCGGAAGCGCTGCAGTTTATAGACAGCGGCTGGCGTGTAGTTGTTCCCTTCAGTGGCCAGAAGGTGGAGGGCTTTGTGGTGGAGCGTGTGCCATTGCCTGCTGACCTGAAGCTACGCGGTAAGCTGAAGCCTGTGGAGGCAGCCTTGGGCGATACTCCCTGGTTTGATAAGGAAATGCTTGCTACTGCCAAATGGATGGCAGATTATTATATGTGCTCGCTGGCAGAGGCGATGCGCCTTTTTGTGCCGGGAAAATCGAGCATTAAGCGGCGTGCCGTGCGTGATGCGCAGGGACGTTTGCTTTATTATGTTTATAATGAGCGCTTGCAGGAAAAAACTGTGTTGGCTTACCGCATCAATGTAGCAGGAAGGCAGGCGTTGGTTGATGGAACATTAGCAAGGCGTGCCAAAGGCCAGCATGCTGCCCTAGGCGTGCTGGCGCAGGCTGCGGGAGCGCTGAGCGTAAGCGAGCTGGCGCAGCAGGGAGTGAGCGCTGCGGTGGCGCGCGCATTAGCGCAGAACGGTTTGGCAGATGCTGTGCAGAAGCGTGTGCTGCGCAACAGCTACAATACGGTGCAGGAGCGTGGTGAAAGCCTGCAGCTGACGGCGGAGCAGCAGGATGCTGCGGCAAAGATTAATCAGGCGATAGATGCACAGCGTGCGCAGTCGTTCTTGTTGCAGGGAATTACCGGCAGCGGCAAGACGGAGGTTTATCTGCGCGCGGCGGCTCATGCTGTGGATGCAGGCTGGCAGGTGCTGATGCTGGTGCCGGAAATTGCGCTCACAGCACAGCTGGTGAAGCGCTTTCAGGCGTGGTTCGGCAGCGAAATTGCTGTAGCGCACAGTAAGCTTTCACAAAACGAAAGAGGCGACGTGTGGTACCGCATGCGCACAGGCAAGGCAAGGGTGCTGATTGGCGTGCGCAGTGCCGTGTTCGCTCCGTTTGAAAAGCTGGGCCTGGTGATTGTCGACGAGGAGCACGAGGGCAGCTATAAGGAGGAGGACCACCGCCCGCATTACAATGCGCGTGATGTTGCCCGCACCCGCTGCCGCCTGACCGGCGCAGCTTTGGTGCTTGGCAGTGCTACGCCTGATTTATGCACGTATTATAAGGCACTGCAGGGCGAATGTACACATTTGCATCTTACGTCACGTCCTAATGGTGCTGCTTTGCCAAAGGTTGAGATCGTGGATATGCGTAAGGAGCTGGAGGCACGAAATTTCAGCGTGCTGTCGCGCGCGCTGCAGCAGGCGCTGGTGATGACGGCGGCGGCGGGGGAGCAGGCGATTGTCCTCTTGAACCGCCGTGGCTATTCTACCTTTGTGATGTGCCGTGACTGCGGCCAGACGATTACCTGTCCGCATTGCGCCGTAGCAATGGTTTACCATAAGAAAAACGAGGATTTGCGCTGCCATTACTGCGGTAACACGATGCCGCTGCCGCAGGAATGCCCAAACTGCCACAGCCGTCGCATCAAATATTTCGGCAGCGGTACGCAGAAGGCGGAAGAACAGCTGCAGCAGCTGCCGGAGGTGCGTGTGCTGCGCATGGATCAGGATTCGACTGTGGCGAAGTTTGCGCATGCCGATATTTTGCGGCGTTTTGCAGGTGGCGCGGCCAATGTTTTGATAGGTACGCAGATGGTGGCGAAGGGGCATGATATTCCAACTGTAACGCTGGTGGGAGTACTGGCGGCGGACAGCACACTGCATCTACCGGATTACAGAGCGTCGGAACGCGCCTTTTCGTTGCTGACGCAGGCAGCGGGGCGTGCGGGACGCGGTGACAGGCCGGGACATGTAATCTTCCAGACCTATGATCCGGATAACCCGATTCTGCAGCTGGCGGTGACGCAGGATTACGACACCTTTGCCAAGCGTGAGCTGCAGGAGCGCCAAAATTATTTTTATCCGCCGTTCGCCCAGATGCTTAAGCTGCAGGTGGTGGATAAGGATGAGGGCGCAGGCCTGGCATTGGCGCAGCAGGTTGTCTTTTATCTGCAGAGCTTGAAGCTGCAAGGCAAACTGGAGGATTTGCTGATTGCAGGACCGTTTCCCTCACTGGTGGCGAAGGCCTATGACCTGTATCGCTTCAATGTGCTGTTGAAGGCGCGGGATTTGAGGGAAACAAAGGAAGTATTGTTGAACAGTGAATTCAAGGAAAAGCCTAATCTTTACTTTAATGTTGATCCTGTAAGTGTAATTTAACATTGTAAATGATTGTATAAAAACAGAGTTTGTGTTACAATATAGGAAATTTAACACTGCTAATACCGGTAGAATGTTGCAGAAAATCTGCCGGTGTCAGCAAATTGATTAATGGGAGTAATTGTTTATGAGCATGCAGATGGAATTTATCAAGGTGCTGCCGTCGCCGCAGGCCTTAATGGAGGATTATCCGGTAAGTAAGGCTTCTAAGCTGCTGAAACTGCAGCGTGACGAGGCTATAAAGAATATTTTTACAGGCAAGGATGACCGCTTTTTGCTGGTTATCGGGCCTTGCTCCAGCGATAACGAGGACGCTGTGTTGGACTATGTTTATCGTCTGGCCAGGCTGCAGGAAAAGGTACAGGATAAAATTTTTATCGTACCGCGTCTGTACACCAACAAGCCGCGTACTATCGGCGTAGGCTACAAGGGGATGCTGCACCAGCCTTCTCCCGAGGGTGAGGAGGATATGCTGGGCGGTATTATCGCTATCCGTAAAATGAACGTGCGCGTGGTAGAAGAAACAGGCCTGACCGGCGCCGAGGAAATTCTCTATCCCGAGGTTTTCCGCTATCTGTCGGATTTGCTGAGCTATGCCGCAGTCGGCGCACGCTCCAGTGAGGACCAGCTCCACCGTATGATTGCCAGCGGCGTAGGCATTCCCGTTGGCATGAAGAATCCTACCAGCGGCGATTTGTCTGTTATGCTCAACAGTGTGGCGGCAGCGCAGCATGAGCAGGAATTCCTTTTCCGTGGCTGGGAGGTGCGCACCAAGGGCAATCCGCTGGCGCATTCTATTCTGCGCGGTTATGTTGATCCCATTGGCAACAGCTTCCCCAACTACCATTATGAGGTGCTGAAAATCGTTATTGATATGTACGCAGAACGTCAGCTGCAGAATCCGGCAATTATTGTGGATACCAACCACGCTAACTCCGGCAAAAAATATCTGGAGCAAATCCGCATTGCCAAGGATATCGTGCATTCCCGTAAGCTGAACGCGGACATCAACAGAATCGTCAAGGGCCTGATGATTGAAAGCTATATCGAGGACGGTGCTCAGGGCGTGCATGACGGCGTTTACGGCAAATCTATTACCGACCCCTGCCTGGGCTGGGAAAAAACGGAAAGATTGCTGCTTGACCTGGCGGAAGAACTGTAAACTGATAAGTATGAGCTGCTGCAGCGAAGACTGCGGCAGCTTTTTTGCATGCAAAAAGACCGCCTGCTTCAGCGGGCGGCCTCTAAACATTCTCAGCTATTAAAATGTTTCCAGCAGCTTGTAGCCACGACCGATGAGGAAGGTGGCAGTTTCCGGCTCGTTGGTTTTGAAAACTACTACTGGCTTAACATTATCACGGTTAAAGGAAATATACAGATAGGAAATGTCGATGTTGGCACCGTGGATAGCGGAAAGAATTCCGTCCAGATAACCCGGAGTATCGTTCATCTCTACGGCAATAACCTTGTCCTGACGGCATTGGTAGCCTTCTGCCTTCAGCACCTCGATAGCAGTTTCTGCCTTGTCCACAATCAGGCGCACAATGCCGAATTCCGCGCTGTCATTGGCCAGCATGGTGTAAATATTGATATTGGCTTTAGCGAGAATGGTAGTGATTTTGAACAAACCACCCTCGTTGTTTTCGGTGAATAAAGAAACCTGGTTCAGCATATGTAAAAATCCTCCCTCAATTATCATAATCATAAAGCATACTGTACAGTTGTTAGCTTTTGTTTGCTTGATAATAGATTATAGCACAAATTTCGGTGACAAGAAAGATGTTTTTGTAAAGTTATCCTAGTGTAACGCATGCTATTGTGAATTGAATGAGGACAAAAATAATATTTGTTTTTGTTTTGAAAGAAGCAAATAACAGGTTTTTGGGTTAAGGCTGATGCTTGCTAACCATTTTAATCTTTAGCGTAAATGTTTCAGTAGACTTCTAGTTGAAACGAATAAAGATTTCAAATTACTTGATTTTTCGTATGAAAGTGCTATAATAATTCTTAAAATATATGAACAAACATCGAAGTGTTTGCAAGAAGGCGGAGGTTGATAGTATGGGTATGAAGAAATTATTAGCAGTTTTATTCTCGGCTTTACTGCTTGTAGGCGTTGCCGGCTGCGGCGGCAACAATGCGCAACAGGGCGCGGTGACACAAAAGGTTATGAACGCCAAAACTAAGCAGGATTTTGAGCCTGTAACAGAAATTAAGGAAGGACGCAAAAACGTTTATGCCGTACTTAAGGTTATGAAGGGCAACTATTGGGAAGAGGTTATCCGCGGCATTAAAGACGGAGCAGCTAAGGCTGACGTTAACGTTTATGTAGGCGGCGTTATGAAGGACGGCGACTGGGAGCTGCAACGCGATATGGTCAAAGAGCTTCCCGGCAAAAATGCGGACGCAGTAATTCTTGCTCCGGCGGACAGCTCCAATATGACGGCAAGTGCGAAAACTCTGCGCGAGCAGAAGCTGCCGGTATTTTTGGTTGATACCGCATTGAGCAGCAATGATTACGATGCAGCTTTCCTTACCAACAACCTGGAGGCAGGTGCCGAGGTTTGCCAACAGATGGTAGAGCAGATGAAGGCTAACGGCGTTAAGGAATCCGAGGAGGCAACAGTTTTGGTACATGTCAGCACCTTGGCCAGCACTACGATTGCCGACCGTCTGAACAGCATTATGGCAAACTGGGGTAAATTTGCTCCTGCAAGCTGGAAAATCGAACATGATTATATTATTAACTACGGTGATGAAGCGGGCGCAGTTAAGCTGGTTACCGAAAAAATCAAAAATACTCATAATGTTAAAGGCATTATCGCCTGCAACAACGGCTCCACCAATGCGACCGTGGAGGCTGTAATGGCTGCAGGCCGTAAGGATATTGCCGTTACCGGTTTTGACCTTGGCAAAAAGACTTTACTGGGCCTGGAGGACAAGAACTATAGTATTGCCGTTGCCGTACAGAATCAGTACAAAATGGGCTACGAGGCTGTGATGGCTGCCGCTGCTGCAGCAAAAGATGGCAGCAAGCCTGCACAGAAGCTGGTAAATACCGGTATCCGTATGGCAGATAAAAATAATTATAAAAAATAGATAACAAAAAAGCTTAAGAGCCTTCTGCTTCTGACGGGAAATCCGCCTGATCCAGAAGGCTTTTGCAGTATTTGCTTAAATATATGAGGAAGCCTGTGCAGAGAATTTGTTTTTTCCTGTAGTAATGTGTTATAATGAACTATTGGAATAGCTACAAGGAGGAACAAAAATGGCTAAGTTAAAAATAGTGATTGCCGGCGCTCCGGTGCTGCGTGAGGTGGCTCAACCGGTAGAGCGTATAGATAAAAAATTGCAGCGTCTGCTGCGCGATATGGCAGAAACAATGTATGCGGCCGACGGCGTGGGGCTGGCTGCACCGCAGGTGGGTGTAAGCAAGCGCGTTGTAGTTATCGACGTAGGCGAGGGTCTGTATGAGCTGATTAACCCTGAAATTGTTAAACGCGAGGGCAAGGTGCTGGGCAGCGAGGGCTGTCTATCCGTGCCTGATTACGAAGGCGAGGTAGAACGCTCCGAATATGTGGAATGCGAATTCACCGACAAAACCGGTCAACGCATGCTGCTTTCCGCAAGTGGTCTTTTGGCTATCTGCATTCAGCATGAGCTGGACCATTTGGACGGCATTCTGTTCATCGACAAGGCTAAAACCATTTCGCCTAAGCAGAAGGAAAATCCCGAGGATGCTGTAAGATAAATCCTGAGTGGGATATGAAAAAAGATATACGGAGGAAAACAAATGCGTATAGTATTTATGGGAACACCGGATTTCGCAGTCGGTAGCCTGCAGGCGCTGTGCGAAAGCGGTAAGCATGAAATTCTGGCGGTAGTAACTCAACCGGACCGTCCGAAGGGACGCGGCAACAAGCTGCTGCAGACACCTGTTAAGGAATATGCGCTGGAGCAGGGATTGACTGTTTACCAGCCGCAAAAGGTAAAAACCCCTGAATTTGTTGAGCTGCTGCACGAGCTGCAGCCGGAGCTGATTGTCGTAGCTGCCTTCGGCCAGTTCTTGAGCAAGGAAATTCTGGAGCTGCCGAAATACGGCTGCATCAACGTACACGCTTCGCTGCTGCCGAAGTATCGCGGTGCGGCGCCGATTCAGTATACCATCATCAAGGGCGAAAAGGAATCGGGCGTAACAATTATGCAGATGGATATCGGTATGGATACCGGCGCTATGCTGGACAAGGTAGTAGTGCCTATTGCAGAAAATACCACGATGGGCGAGCTGCATGACGCTCTGCGTGAGCAAGGTGCGGCGCTGCTGCTGCAGGTTATCGACAAGATTGCGGCAGGTACTGCCGTTGCGGAACCGCAGGATAACGAGCAGGCTACCTATGCAACGCTTTTGGACCGCAGCATGGAGCATATTGACTGGAGCAAAACGGCGCAGGAGGTACACAACCTTATCCGCGGCTTTAACCCTGCACCTAGCACCTTTACCAAGCTGCCGAACGGCAAGAGCCTGAAAATCTGGGGCAGCAAAATGACCGGCAAAAGCAGCACTGCTGCTGCCGGTACCGTTATCGAAACTGGCAAGCACAGCTTCTTTGTTGCTTGCGGTGAGGGCGTACTGGAAATCACCGAGGTACAGCCCGAATCCAAAAAACGTATGCCGGCGCAGGTTTTCCTGAACGGCCGCGGCGTACAGGAGGGCGACCTGCTTGCCTGAAGCAGGCTGTGATTTGAAGGAGTAATCTTTTAATGAACGAAGATAGTGTATTTAAGCCCAAAAAACGTATATTTATGGCTCTGACCTCCATCAGCGCCGTATTAGGTGCGTTGATGTTTTATGTTGTCTGGAAGGTAACCTTTCCGGGACTTTATGAAATCAGCCGGTTTCTGCCGATAATTTTCGGCTTTTTCGGCGTACTTATAGTGTTGGCGATGCTCAGCGGCGTTCTGGGAATTGTTATGGCGCTGTTGGGAATACCGGTACTTAAGATTTTGTATTTTTGGGCGTGGAAGGCAATTAATATTCTTTTCCCCTTTGCGGTAGTACTGGGACGCTTGTTCAACATTCCCCGTGACCGCATCGAGCAGTCCTTTATCGAGGTCAGCAATAATCTGGTACTGCAGCATAAGGTGAAGGTGCCTGCCAATCGAATTATGATTTTAACACCGCATTGTATCCAGCTGGATACCTGCGTACATAAGATAACCCGTAACGTAGAAAACTGCCGTCAGTGCGGACGCTGCAGTGTAGGCGCTATGCTGGGGTTGGCGCACAAATATGGCTGCCATTTTGCCGTAGCTACCGGCGGTACCCTGGCAAGGCAGATGGTTAAGCAGGCAAGGCCAAAGGCTATTGTGGCCGTAGCCTGCGAGCGTGATCTGACCAGCGGCATTCAGGACGTGTTCCCGCTGCCGGTGTTGGGCGTTTTAAACGAGCGTCCCTTTGGTCCCTGCTTTAATACGCGGGTAGATATTGATAAGCTGGAAGCAGCAATTTTAGCATTTATGGAAGATGATGAGGAAGAAACAAAGCATGCGGAAGGAACAAAAAGCAAATTATCCTGAGAGCGCTCGCGGAGCAGCGGCGCTTTTGGTGCGTATGGTGCTGGAGGACGGCGCTTATACGAATATCGCGCTGAACCAGTATCTGCGTGGCAGCAGACTTAGCGACCTTGACAGAAGGCTGGCAACGGAGCTGGTCTACGGCACTGTAAAGGCCAGCGGTACGCTGGACTGGTATCTGGCGCAGTGCGTCAGCCGTCCGCTGGATAAGGTGGCCGGTGATATTTTAGCGATACTGCGCATCAGCACCTATCAGCTGCTGTATATGACGCGCATTCCTGCGTCGGCGGCAGTAAACGAGGCTGTGAAGCTGGCACGCTCGGTGAGCCATGAGGGCAGCGCCAAGTTTGTCAACGGCGTTCTGCGTGGTCTGCTGCGCAAGCAGGAGGCAGGTGCGTTCGTCCTGCCCGATGCCGAAAAGCAGGATGCCGATTATCTGTCGCTGAAATATTACCATCCGCGCTGGCTGGTGAAACGCTGGCTGGGACCGTGGGGACGCGGCGGCACCGAACGCCTGCTGGCATTTGATAACACGGCTGCGCCGGTGTGCCTGCGTGCCAATACGCTGGTGACTACGCGCGACAAGCTGGTGGCGGATTTGACGGAAATGGGTGCGCAGGTGCGTGCTTCCGAATGGAGTCTCTACGGAATTGTGGCAGAGCATCTGCCGTCGCTGCATACACTTTTGGCGGCACTGCCGCAGCATTTTTACATTCAGGACGAAAGCTCTATGCTGGTAGCGCCGGTGCTGGCGCCGCAGCCCGGAATGCGCGTGCTGGATATGTGCAGCGCTCCCGGCGGCAAGGCAACACACGTGGCACAGCTTATGCAGGATAAGGGCGAGGTTATCGCCTGCGATATCCACGAGCACAAGCTGGAGCTGATTGCCGAAAACGCTGCCCGTCTGGGTATGAAGAGCGTCAAAGCACTGCAGAACGATGCTCTGCAGCTGCGCAGCGAATGGCTGGGCGCGTTTGACAGAGTTTTGGTTGATGCACCCTGCTCCGGTTTGGGTGTACTGCGCCGCCGTGCGGAAGCACGCTGGCGCAAGCAGCGCAAGGATTTGAAGCTGTTCCCGCCGCTGCAGCTGGCAATTTTAAAGAATGCCGCACAGTACGTGAAGGATGGCGGTACCATGGTTTACAGCACCTGCACGATTGAGCAGAGTGAAAACCATTATCTGGTAGAAGAGTTTTTAACGCAGCATCCCGAATGGCAGCGTGTGGAATTTACGCATCCGCTGACGGGTGAGCAGGTACAGGAGCTGCAGCTTCTGCCGCAGAATGACGGCATCGACGGCTTTTATATCTGTAAGCTGATGAAAAAGCAGTAATATAGAGGTAAGAGAATGCAAGATATTTTTGCTTTACCAATAGAAGAATTACAAGAATTATTTGTGGCGGCAGGTCTGAAAAAGTTCCGTGCCAAGCAGGTGTTTCAATGGCTGTACCAAAAGTCGGTCTTTGATTTTGCCTCTATGCACAACCTGAGCAAGGCTGATATTGCCGTGCTGCAGGAAAAATTTACCGTGCTGCCGCGCAGTCTGAAAATTTTGCGTGAGCAGAATTCCTCCGACGGCATGACGAGCAAGCTGCTTTTGGGCTTGCCGGACGGAAATTCGGTAGAAACGGTTCTGATGCACCATGATTACGGCTACAGCGTGTGCGTTTCCAGCCAGGTCGGCTGCGATATGCACTGCGCCTTCTGCGCCAGCGGCCTGAAGGGCGCTGTACGCAACCTGACGGCAGCAGAAATCGTGGCTCAGGTTTATCTGTTCAACGAGCGCCTGCGTGAGCAGGGCGCGATGGTGAGCAGAGTGGTGGTTATGGGCAGCGGTGAGCCGATGCTGAACTTTGACAGCGTTTTGCAGGCGCTGGACTTTTTGCACCGCGAGGACACCTGCAACATGAGCTACCGCAACATGACGCTTTCCACCTGCGGCATTATTCCGGGCATCAAACGCCTGGAGGAGCAGGGCAAGCCGATAAATCTGGCAATTTCACTGCACGCGGTAAAAAACGAGCTGCGTACGGCGCTGATGCCTGTCAACAAGGGCTATCCCTTTGTAGATGTGCTGACTGCTGCCGAAAGCTACAGCAAGGCCAGCGGCAGGCAGATAACATATGAATATATTCTTTTGAAGGGAAAAAATGACAGTCCGCAGGACGCGGAGCTTTTGAGCAATTACCTGCGCTATAAGCAGGCATCCGTTAATCTGATACCGGCTAACCCGGTACCGGAGCAAGGCTTTGAGCGTCCGTCCAAGGCGGCAGTAGAACGCTTTTTGCGTATCCTGCAGAAAAACAGGATTAACGCTACCGTTCGTAAGGAGATGGGGAAGGATATTGATGCAGCCTGCGGTCAGCTGCGGGCTAAATTTGCCAAGGAACAGGAGCAAAAATAATGCAGGTAATCAGCAGAACCCATGTGGGCCTGGTCAGAGAGAATAATGAAGATGCGCTGCTGGTGCGCGAGCCGTATCTTTTTGCCGTTGCCGACGGCATGGGAGGCTATGCGGCAGGCGAAATCGCCAGCAGGTCTACTATCAAAGCCTTTGAGGCTGCAACACACAGCCTGCGCCATGAGCAGGAGGAACAGAATATCCGTAAGGTTATGTTGGAGGCCTTTGATAAGGCTAATATACATGTCTTTAAAATGGCAGTAAGCAACGAAAGCTATTCCGGTATGGGAACAACGATGACGGCGCTTTATCTGCCGGGCGATGGCCACGGCTACTGCTGCCATGTAGGCGACAGCAGACTGTATCTGTTCCGCGACGGCAAGCTGGAGCAGCTGACACATGACCATACTCTGGTAGCAGATTTGCTTGAGCAGGGAAAAATCACGGAGGAGGAAGCCTTTGTACATCCGCAGCGCCATATTTTGCTGCAAGCCCTGGGGGTAGAGGAAACAGTGCAGGCTGACTTCTTCAGCTTTAGCCTGCAGGAGTGTGACAGACTGCTGCTTTGCAGCGACGGTCTGTCGGATATGCTGCGTGCAGCTGAAATCAGTCAGCTTATAGGCTGCAGTGATTTGGAGCAGGCTGCTGACAAACTGCTGGAGCAAAGCCTGGACAACGGCGGACGCGATAATGTGTCCCTGATTCTGATTGATTTAACTACGCAGGGGGAGGAAAGCTGTAATGGATAAAAATGGCAAGACCATCTTGAACGGACGCTATGAGATTATTCGTCCGATTGGCTATGGCGGTATGGCCGAAGTCTTTTTGGCCCACGACCAGCTTTTAGACCGTAATGTGGCTGTAAAAATGCTGCGCGACCAGTTCTTGGAGGATAACGAGCTGCTGGAGCAGTTCCGTAGAGAAGCAAAATCCGCAGCCAGGCTGGTGCATCCGTATATCATCAATATTTATGATGTTGTGTCGGAAGGCAACAATCAGTATATAGTTATGGAATATGTTGACGGTGTGACGCTGAAGGAATACATGCAGGAGCACAAGCTGAGCCTGAACACGGTATTGGAAATTGCTGTGCGACTTGCCGATGCACTGCAGCATGCTCACAGCCATAACATTATTCACTGTGACATCAAGCCGCAGAATATTTTGATTGATAAAAATATGAATCCTAAAATCGCTGATTTCGGTATCGCCAAAATGGTCACAAACCAGACAATGGTTTATTCCAAATCGGTGATGGGTTCAGTGCATTATATTTCGCCGGAGCAGGCTTGTGGTGGCAAGATTACTGCCAGCAGCGATGTCTATTCCTTGGGCATAGTGCTCTTCGAAATGCTTACGGGTGAGGTTCCTTACGTTGGTACTACGGCTGTTTCTGTTGCTATGATGCATGTAGAAAAGCCTGTGCCGCAACTGAAGGACTACATGGATAATGTTCCCGAGGGCATGCAGGAGATTATGAACAAGGCGCTGGCGAAGCGCTGTGAGGACAGATACGCTAACGCCGGACAGATGCGACGTGATCTGCTGAACCTGAAGATGAAGCTCTTTCCGTTCAGCAGCGAGGACTATCATCAGGAGCTGGGCGCGGTGAAGTCCAACGGCAATGTTGTCGATAGCCCTGATGACGGTGCTACGGTGATTATGAAGCCGGTGCGCAGTGAGCTGCCGCTGAAGCAGGTAACTCCGGCTGTAACACAAGAGCCGGAAAAAATTCAGGAAAAGCAGGAGGCAATGCCTTCCGAAAAAACAGGGGATGAAAAACCGGTGGTTAAGAAAAAGCTGAATTATACCAAACTGATAGTAATGATTACTGCTGCGGTAGTAGCAATTTCGCTGGTAGCGCACTTTATCTTCAACCGCAATCTGGCGGAGATCGAGGTGCCTAACGTTACCAATATGACGGTAGTTGAAGCACAGAAGCTGCTGGAGGAAAAACAGTTTAAGGTTGAGCTGGAGGAAAAATACGGCGATCCTGATAAGTTTAAGCCCGGTACTGTTATGGAGCAGTCTCCAAAGGCCGGCGAAAAACGTAAGCAGGGCAGCCTTATTATCCTGACCATCTGCAAGGGTGCGGAGCTGAAGGCTGTGCCTGATGTTACAGGCATGTCGCTCTCAAAGGCGGAGCAGCAGCTGGCGGATGCAGGCTTTAAGGTCGGCAAGGTGACGCGCAAGCATGTGGACGGCGGCAAAATCGGCGCTGTTCTCAGCCAGTCTCCTAAGGGCTTGGACAAGGCTCCTAAGGGAACTGGCATCGACCTGGTAATTAACGAAGGCGATAAGCCGGTACCGGATATTATCGGCAAATCCATTGATGAAGCTAAGGGCATGCTGGAGCAGGCAGGCCTGAAGCTGGGCGAAATCAAAAAGGTTCAGGATGCCAGTGCCAAGAAGAATGTTGTTTTGGCCTGCAACCCGGGTGTAGGCAGTAACCTTAACGATGGCGCGGCCGTAGCGATTACGGTGGCTGCCGGTGGCGAGAAGAAGAGCGCCTACGTTGACTTTGTCGTACCGAGCGGCAAGCCTGCCAACGTGCGTATTGTACTGACGGATGATAACGGCACGGCAACACTGTACAGCGGTACACAAAACGGCAGCGTGCGTCTGCGTCAGAAGGTGGAATATGCTGGCAATGCCAAGGTTCAGTTCATCTGTGACGGCAAGCTCATATCTGAAAGGAATCTGTAAACATGGCAGAGCTGCAGGGAAGAGTCCTAAAAAATTATAACGGCTATTATTACCTTAAGGTTGAGGGCGAAAGCGAGCCATATACCTGCAAGGTAAAGGGAAAAATGAAGAAAAACCGTTTTTCGCTGGCAACAGGCGATATTGCCGGCTTTGAGGTAAGTAGCAGCGAAAAGCGCGAGGGGATGATTACCGGCGTGCTGCCGCGCAGAAATTTTCTGCCGCGTCCTACGCTGGCTAATCTGGATTTGTTTGTGGCAGCCTTTGCCTGTGCTGCGCCGGACTTCAGCTTCCTGCTGGCAGATAAGCTGCTGGCGTTGGCAGAGCTGGCGAAAATTCCTGCAATCTTGGTGCTCAATAAAGAGGATAACGCTCCTGCGGGCCTGATTGAGCAGGTGAAGGCAGTTTATGAGCCTATCGGCTACGAGGTTTATACTCTGTCGGCGCAGAACGGCACCGGCGTGGAGGCTTTGCGAGAGCGACTGCGTGGTAAAATCTGCGCCTTTGGCGGACCTTCGGGCGTAGGCAAATCTTCTACAATTAATGCTATCGACAGCAGCGTGGACCTGCGCACGGGCGAGGTTAGCGTAAAAATCGGCCGCGGCAAGCATACTACACGCTATGCACAGCTGCTGCCATTCGACGAAGGCTATATTGCGGACACTCCGGGCTTCGGCAATCTGCTGCTGGAGGGACTGACATCTGAAATGGTGCTGGCCTCCTTCCGTGAGTTTGCCGATTATGAGGCAGGCTGCAGGTTCTGTCCCTGCACGCATACGCACGAGCCTGTCTGCGGTGTAAAGGATGCTGTGGCTGCAGGAAGGATTTCTGCCAGCCGTTATGAATCATATTTGACAATGTTAGCAGAGGTAAAACTCCTGCAAGAGAAAGAGGGAAGAAAATGATGATTAAAGTTGCTCCATCAATTTTATCTGCCGATTTTGCATATCTGGCGGACGAAATCAAAAAAATTGAAGCTGCCGGTGCCGACTGGGTACACATCGATGTAATGGACGGCCAGTTTGTACCTAACCTGACCTTTGGTGCTCCTGTAGTGAAAAAAATCCGTAAGGTAACCGACCTGTTTTTCGACTGCCATCTGATGGTAGAAAATCCGGAAAAATACATTGCCGACTTTAAGGCTGCCGGTGCAGACCAGATTGTTGTACACGTTGAAACCACCAAGCACCTGCACCGCTGCATCCAGCAGATCAAGGCTGAGGGCATGAAGGCTGGCGTTGCACTGAACCCTGTTACCAGCCTGAGTACGGTAGAAGAAATTCTGCCTTACGTTGACATGGTACTGCTGATGACCGTAAACCCCGGCTTTGGCGGCCAAAGCTTTATTGAAGGCGTAGTGCCGAAGATTGAGCGCCTGCATGCGATGATTACCGAGCGTGGCCTGAACGTAGATATTCAGGTTGACGGCGGCGTTAATGCCGAAACCTCCAAGCTGGTGAAGGCTGCCGGTGCCAACGTATTGGTAGCAGGCTCCTATGTTTATGGCGCTGAGGATACTGCTGCTGCTATTGCCAGCCTGAAATAGTATTCAGTGATTAGTGAACAGTAAATAGTGTTCGGAGAATAAGAAAAACCGTCCTTTCCCGTTGTCTGCGGATGCAGACAGGGAAGGACGGTTTTGTTTTTAGCGTTATTTTTTTTCGGAATCGTTGGCTTTTTGCCAAATGTACCACACTGCGAGCGAGCGCCAGGGACGCCAGCTTTCTGTTAGTGTATTGATTTTGCCGCGTTTAGGAATTTCGCTAAGATTGAGCATTTTTTGCAGCTCCTTTTTGAAGATGAAGTCAGCGCTGGGAACAACGTCCGTGCGGCACAGAGCCAGCAGCAGAAACATTTCAATGGTCCATTGACCGAGACCGCGGATTTGCATCAGCTGTTTGGTAATCTGGCTGTCGGTCATATCATCGAACTTATCCATGGTTACGCTGCCATTGATGACTGCTTCAGCAAAGCTGCGCACGTAATCTATTTTTTGCTTTACAAGACCGATTTCGAGCAGAGCATCAATCGGGGTTGCCAGTACTGCCTGCGGTGTAATGGGATTGCCGGTGAGGGCTTCCAGCTTTTTCATCAGCTCCTGACTGACATTTGGCGGCAGCTGTTGGGCAATTATACCGGTTAATAATGTAGTAAAATAAACCTCTTTAGATTTTGGGGTTAACGGACATGGCGAATAACGTGTAACTAATGGGGCGAGCTCTGGAACGTTTTCACGCAGATAGCGGTCACCAATAGACCAATCTGGGGCTTGGCACATAAGCATCCTCCTTTATGTTTACTTTATTACAATATTATAATACGAAATTAACGGTTAGACAAACGAAAAAAATGCGAAATAATAGCAATAAAAGACGTTTTCTATGAACGAAGCCGTTCAGAAATGTTTTTTCTTTGAATCATGAAGAAAAATAAAAGCAGACGACAAGACAGATTAATATTTGCACTTTTTTCAGTAAAGCTGTATAATTAATCTGGTTGACAATCTATATTTGTAATTAAAATGTAAGGAGACGATGAAATGTCTGAAGTCAGAGTAAGATTTGCTCCCAGTCCTACTGGGTATTTACATATTGGTGGTGCGCGTACTGCGCTGTTTAACTGGCTGTTTGCCCGCAAAATGGGCGGCAAGCTGATTCTGCGTATCGAGGATACCGATATTGAACGTCTGAAAGAGGATTCCGTGAGCCAAATCCTTACCAGCCTGAAATGGTTGGGCATCAACTGGGATGAAGGCCCGGAGGCCGGCGGCGAATACGGTCCTTACTATCAGTCCGAGCGCTTTGATATTTACAAAAAATATGCTCAGCAGCTGCTGGACGAAGGCAAAGCATACTACTGCTTCTGCACTACCGAGGATCTGGCTGCACAACGTGAAAAACAACGCGCTGCTAAGCAACCGTTCCGCTATGCACGTACCTGCCGCGATATTCCGGCAGAAGAGGCTAAAGCACGTATCGCTGCAGGCGAACCGTATTCTATCCGTATCAAGATTCCTGCCGAGGGCAGCATCACCGTGCATGACCTGATTCATGGCGAAGTTACCTTTAACATGGACCAGTTCGACGATTTCGTAATTGTAAAATCTAACGGTATTCCTACCTATAACTTTGCTGTTTGTGTCGATGACCATCTGATGGGCATGACTCACGTACTGCGCGCTGAGGAGCATCTTTCCAACACTCCGAAGCAGCTGCTGGTTTACGAAGCACTGGGCTGGGAGCCGCCTAAGTTCGGTCATATGCCGATGATTCTGGCTATGGACCGTTCCAAGCTGAGCAAACGCCACGGTGCAACCTCCGTTGAAGAATTCCGCAGCCAAGGCTACCTGCCGGAAGCTATCATCAACTATCTGACTCTGCTTGGCTGGGGCCCTGGCGATGAGCGCGAAATCTTCACTCTGGAAGAAACCGTTAAGCTGTTTGAGCTGGAGCAGATGAGCAAAAAGGCTGCTATTTACGACACCAAAAAGCTCACCTGGATGAACGGCCAATATCTGTCCGAGCTGCCGCTGGCAAAAATTCTGCCGGATGCTAAGCCTTTCTTCGTGAAAGATGGCCTGGTAACCGAAGAATGGTTCAACGATGCTGCCAACGAAGCATACTTTGAAAAGCTCGTAGACGTTGTACGTGTACGTGTTAAAACTCTGCAGGAGGTTGCTGATGCCTCCACCTACTTCTTCAAGGATGTTGAAGAGTATGATGAAAAGGGTGTGGCTAAGCACTTCAAGGCAGAAAATATTCCTGTACTGGAGCAATGTATTGCAGCAATTAAGGCTGATGATGTTTATGACCTGGCTTCTACCGAAGCAGCTTATAACAAGATTGCTGCTGATAATGGCCTGGCTCTGGGCAAGGTTATCCATCCAACTCGTCTGGCTCTGACCGGACGCACTGTAAGCCCCGGTATGTTTGATGTTATGGTGCTGCTGGGCAAGGAAAGAACCCTGGCGCGTCTGGAAAAGGCTGTTGAATACATTAAAAGTTTATGATTGTAAAATAGCGATTAGCGGCTAATTTTAGCGCGATTGCTTTGATTAAGCAGGAGGGCATTCTTCCTGCTTAATTTTTACAGGGCATATTGCAGCTTAATATGTCCCGGGAAATGTTTTTTGGAAAGGAGCTGCAGGCTATGAAAATCCTGTTGACAACATTATTATGCTTGTGCTTATCGCTGCCGGTATTGGCAGACCAGCAGACCACGGTGCTGACTGAACAGACCTCTGTCGGCAAGGCTACGGCAACGCTGCCCTATATTGACGGCAGTAATTCAGCAGAGCTGGAAAAACAGGCCAACGCTTTGGTGCGTGACGCTGCAGCTAAGCTGGTAAAAGAGGTTGGCGGTCAGGGAAGCGTGACCTATAAGGTGATGCTGAACCGTCCGAGCCTGGTGAGCCTTTTGCTGGAAGCAGATAATGGCGGACGCAAGGCGTGCACCGGTTTAAATCTTGATTTGACCACCGGCAAGGAGTTCGAGGTTACGGATTTCTTTGTTGATAATGATAACGTAAAGGCTGCTTTGGGCAATTATGATAATGTGCTCTTCGGCGAAGAGGGCTTGTTTGTGCGCAGCAAGAAGAACGCAGCCTACAGCAGCTTTGTGCCCTACAGGGATGTAGTTACCTCTCTGCGCATCGGCGAAGCGGGACGCTTGCTGCAGCTGGCGAAAATTACCGATAAGGCTGCAGGCAAAACACTGCGTCTGCCTGCAAGCGGACTGATGGCGCTGAAGCTGGACAGCAATCCTTCCACCGGCTACGGCTGGCAATTTGCCTGCAGCTCACCGGCAGTAAGCAGGGTAGGCAGTTCGTTTACTATTCCGCGCAGTGAAGAGGAAAGAGTTGGCGCACCCGGCATTGAAATTCTGGTGCTGGCGGTTACCAAGCCAGGCACCTATAATATCCGCATGGATTACAAGCGCTCTTGGGAAAAGCTGAGCCTGCAAAGCTTTAACTTTACCGTTATCGCAGAATAAGCTAGAGGATGTGTTTATGGAAAAAGCATCAGTTTCTGTAAAAATATATAATAGTACCTATGCATTAACGACCTCTGCCTCCGAAGAGCAGGTACTGAAAATAGCAGCAGAGGTAGACAGAAGAATGCAGGAGCTGGCAGAAAGCAAAAAGCTGCTGCAGACGGATAAGCTGGCTATTTGGACTGCGCTTGACCTGGCGGCTGAAAGATTGGAGCTGCAGGAAAAATGTGCTGCCTTGAAGCAGGAGATGCAGGAAAAGTGTACTGCGATGGAGCAGGAGCTGCAGCAAAAGTGCGTAGCAGCAGAGCAGCAATTGCAGGAGCAATATACTGCAATGGAACAGCAGATGCAGCAAAGAAATGCTGCCCTGGTACAGGAGCTGCAAGAGCTGCAGGCCAGATATGAAAGACTGCAGGCAGCAGTGCGTGAAAGGTAGATAACATATGGAGAAGAAAACAATAGAACTGCTTGCTCCCGCAGGCAGCTGGGAAGCCTTGGAGGCAGCGGTAAACGCCGGCGCCGATGCTGTATATATGGGCGGTAAAGCCTTTGGCGCACGTGCCTATGCTAGCAATTTTGATGAAGAGGAAATGGCGAAGGCGGTGTACTTTGCTCACATGCACCATGTACGCCTGTATATTACCGTCAATACTTTGGTTGATGACAGCGAGCTGGAGGCTTTATCCGCTTACCTGTTGTTCTTGAATAACGTAGGCGTAGACGGACTCATTGTGCAGGATTTGGGTGTCATCCGCCTGGCACAGAAAATTGTACCGGAGCTGCCGCTGCATGCCAGCACGCAGATGAGCATTACCAACAGCAGCGGTGTAGACTTCGCTATGGGCGCAGGCATGGAGCGCAGCGTATTGGCGCGTGAGCTGAGCCTGAAGGAAATCGGCGCAGCCTGCAGCCGCGGCAGTGAGATTGAAACCTTTATTCACGGTGCTTTGTGCGTATGCTACAGCGGTCAATGCCTGATGAGCAGCCTTATCGGCGGCCGCAGCGGCAACCGCGGACGCTGTGCCCAGCCTTGCCGTCTGCCGTATAAGCTGCTCAACGCGAAGGATGAGGATATGCTGCAGGGCAAGGATGCAGGTCAGTATCTGCTGAGCCCCAAGGATATGAATACCTTGAGCATTTTGCCGCAGCTGATTGACGCAGGAGTTGTGTCCTATAAAATCGAAGGACGCATGAAGCGCCCCGAATATGTTGCGGTAGTAGTAGATGCTTACCGCCGTGCGATTGACAGCTATCTTGCCGGTGACTACAATGTGCCGGAGGAGGATTTGGCGAATATAGAGCAAATCTTCAACCGTGACTTTACCACCGCTTATCTGGAGCGTCGTCCCGGACGCACGATGATGAGCGACCGCCGTCCCAACAACCGCGGCGTGCTTATCGGTCGTGTAGCGAAGCTGGATAAAAACCGTAATAAGGCAGTTATCAAGCTGGATAAGGAGCTGCATCTGGGCGATGGCTTGGAGTTCTGGGTAAGCGTGGGTGGACGCGTGGGTACCACTGTTACGGATATGCTGTGCGGCGGCAACAGTGTGCAGAGCGCTGCTCCCGGCCAGCAGGTAACGATTGATGTGCCTAACGGCGTACGCTTGAATGACCGCGTTTTCCGTACGCTCGACAGCAGACTGATGAGCTATGCGCAGCAGTTCTTCGGACCGGACGCTAAAAAACGTATTCCGGTAGATGCTGTTGTTACTGCGCGCTTAGGCGAGCCTATGACCGTTACGCTGACGGATGATGAAGGCAATGTCGGCTACGGTGAAACCGATTTTATTGTCGAGGCAGCACGCAAGCGTGCGCTGGACGAGGCCGGTGTGCGCAAGCAGCTGGACCGCTTGGGTACGACAGAATATTTTCTGAACAGCCTGCTCTTTGAGCATGATGAAAATGTTATGGTGCCGATGAGCGAAATGAACGAAGCACGCCGTATGGCGTGCGAAGCACTGGACGCTGCGCGTTTGAGTGCTTTCGCTCCTGCGCGCACAGCGGTGCACAGCTTCAGCGAGCAATTAGTGCCGCAGGCACATAAGGCTAAACAGCATGAAACCGTTCTGGTAGTGCATTGCGACAGCGTTGAGAAGGTCAATGCTGCGCTGCAGGCAGGTGCGGAGCGTATTCTCTTCGGCGGTGACTGCTTCAACCATCAGCTGCCGTCCGAGGCTGATTATGCCAAGGCTGCCAAGCTGGTGCGCAAGGCAGGCCGTCAGCTGGCCTTTGCTACACCGCGTATCATCAAGGAAGCACAGCTGGCATATTTCGATAAGCTCTTCAAATTGTGGGAAGAGCTGCAGCCGGATTTTGTTTATATCAACAACAACGGTTTGTGGCCCTTGGCAAAGAAGTACGTCGGACTCAACCTGGTGGCAGACATGTCTTTGAACATCTTCAACAGCCAGACGCTGCAGTTCTGGCAAGAGCAGGGCGCTGCAGGTGCAGTGCTCAGCCCCGAGCTGACTATGGCGCAGGTTGAGCATCTTGTGAGCGTCAGCCCGCTGCCGTTGGAGTGCATGATTCAGGGACGTTTGGAAATGATGGTTTCCGAATACTGCGTAGGTGGCAGCTTCCTGGGTGCGTTGGATAAGGGTGCCTGCCAGTTTAACTGTGCAGAGCCTTTGTTCCTGGGCGACCGTAAGGATGCACGCTTCCCGATTGTTACGGACCAGTTCTGCCGCATGCATATTCTGAATGCACATGAGCTTTCGATGACTGCCAATGTGCAGCATATGGCGGAAGCAGGCGTAGCGGCGCTGAGAATTGACGGCCGTGATTACGATGCAGCACGCTTGGGCGAGCTTGTGGCGCTGTACCGTAAGATTATCGGCGGAGCGGTGGAGGCACCGGAAAATCTGCCGGGTACTACAAGAGGCCACTATTTCAGAGGCGTAATGTAAAAGTAAATATAAGCTGAATCCCCTGTCGGCAGTTGTCGACAGGGGATTTTTGACGCTTGTAAGCTTTAATAGTGATATGTGTGCGATATAGTTGTTTTCAAAGGCTTCGTTATAAGAGCTATGGATAATTTTCAGGCTGGTGCAATTATTTTGGCCAGAAAAAACTTTGCAGCATCTTTTCGTTTATGCCTGATTTATGATATAATACTAAAGTTATAGAGAAAAAAGACCATAAGGTCAGAAGATAAATTTTAGAGGAAAAGAGGAATGTGAAATGACAAATGGATTTGCAGCCTTAAAGGTTTGTGCGCACACTGTAGAGCAGCTCCAGAAAATGGGCATCAAAAAGCCGATGCCGGTACAGGAGCAGGCTATCCCGGCGCTGTTTGCCGGACGTGACGTAATTGCCCGTGCGCAGACGGGTACAGGCAAGACACTGGCTTTCCTGGTGCCGTTGGCAGAAAAAATCGATACTGCCAAAAGCTATGTGCAGGCTCTGGTAATTACGCCGACACGCGAGCTGGCACAGCAGATTGCCACCGAAATGAAAAAAATTCTTGGCGAGAGCGATATTAAGGTGCTGGCTGTTACCGGCGGACGTGATTTCGAAACGCAAAAATATAAGCTGGAGGGACGCAGCCATGTGCTGATCGGTACTCCCGGACGCCTGCTGGACCATATCCGCAAGGGTAATACCGATCTTGGCGGTGTACGCTACCTGGTACTGGATGAGGTAGACGAAATGCTGCAGCAGGGCTTTATGGATGAAGCGCTGGAGCTGATTGCTATGACAGCGCCGGAGCATCAGACGATGCTTTGCTCCGCAACTCTGTCGGAAGAGGTGCGCAAGCTGGGACGCAAGCTGACGAAGAACTGCGCGCTGATTGATATCAATCCTGACCAGGCTACCGTTGAAAAAATCAAGCAAATTTGCCTGAAAACAACCGACGAATATAAGAACAAGGCTGTGGCAGCACTCATTGACCGCCTGAACCCGTATCTGATGATTGTTTTCTGCATGAGCAAGGAGCGCACCAAGGAGCTGGGCGACTGGCTAGGCATGCAGGGCTATAATGTTGACGTCCTGCATGGCGAAATGTCTCCTGCCAAACGCAAAACTGTTATGAAGGCCTTTCGTGATGCCAAAATCCAGATTCTGGTTGCCAGTGACCTGGCTGCCCGCGGATTGGACGTTGAAGGCGTAACCCATGTTGTGAACTATGATATTCCGCATGATGTTGATTGGTATGTTCACCGCATCGGCCGTACCGGACGCGCAGGCAATGAGGGCGAAGCAATTACGCTTTATACTGCCGACGAGGTTAAATGGCTGCGCAATATTGAAAATAAACTGGGTATTATGATGGAGCGCCAAAACCTGGAGGGCGGAGTTGTGGCACGCCGCGTTGCTGTGGCTGCCAAAAAGAAAAAGCCCGCAGGACCTAAGCGCGGACGCAATGCTGTCGCTGATAAGCGCAAGGCTCCTAAAACAGGCAGCAACCGCCGTCAAGGTGTGAAAAAAAAGTAAGTTCGTTCTGTGCTGCTTGCAAAAGCTAGTCTTTTGTGATATATTGAACATAGAAAGACAACCGCCCACAGAGGTGGGTTGCCTGAAGTAACTGGTTTAGAAAAATCCGCTCCGCTACTGGGCAAAGTTTTGGGGGCGGTTTTTCTATGCACGCATTATTTACAAAATTATCTCCAACTCTTGACAAACAGCGCTGTATTTTATATACTAACAGTTAAGCTAAGAAGAAGAGTAGTAATCTGCAAACTCAGCGAGCCGTGACAGTGCAAGGCGGCAAATGCAGATGAAGGCGCTTTGGAGCTGTAATAGTATATTGATTGAGGCGGGCTGCAGATAATTGCAGTCAAGCAGGGTGGAACCGCGGAGTCCGAGCTGTATGCACTCCGTCCCTGTAACATTTAAGTTACGGGGACGCGGGTGCTTTTTTGTTTTTTCGGACAAAGCTGCTGCCATTGCCGTCTTTGTAACAAATATAGGAGGTAAAACATGGATTTTCAGACAATTATTTTGAAGCTGCAAAAATTCTGGGCAGGCCAAAACTGCATTATGGCACAGCCCTATGACATCGAAAAAGGCGCAGGCACAATGAACCCGTCTACCTTTTTACGCGTACTCGGACCTGAGCCCTGGCGTGTGGCTTACGTAGAGCCTTCCCGTCGTCCGGCAGACGGCCGTTACGGTGATAACCCGAACCGTCTGTTCCAGCATCATCAGTTCCAGGTTATCGTAAAGCCCTCTCCGGAAAACATTCAGGAGCTGTACCTGCAGAGCTTGGCTGAGCTTGGCATTCATCAGGAGGAGCATGATATCCGCTTTGTAGAGGATAACTGGGAATCCCCGACTCTGGGCGCTTGGGGCCTTGGCTGGGAGGTTTGGCTGGATGGTATGGAAATCACCCAGTTCACCTACTTCCAACAGGTAGGCAGCATTGACGTTAAGCCTGTAACTGTTGAAATCACGTACGGCCTGGAGCGTCTGGCTATGTACATCCAGGGCGTAGAAAACGTATTCGATATCCAATGGGTTGGCGACATCACCTACGGTGACGTTTTCCATACCAACGAGGTAGAGCAATCCTTCTACAACTTCCAGGTAGCAGACACCGCGCTGCTGTTTGACCTGTTCGACAAATATGAAGCAGAAGCTAAGCGCGTTATCGAGCTTGGTTACATCCGTCCTGCTTATGATTACGTTCTGAAATGCTCCCATGCCTTCAACCTGCTGGATTCCCGCGGAGCAATCAGCGTAAGTGAACGTACTGCCTACATCGGCCGTGTACGTGCGATGGCCCGCCTGTGTGCAAAGGCTTATGTAGCACAACGTGAAGAAATGGGCTTCCCGCTGCTCAAGAAAGGGGAGAATAAATAATGGAAAAATTACTTTTTGAAATCGGTACAGAAGAGATTCCTGCGAAATTTATGCCTGCCATTCTGGCACAATTAAAGGATTTGGCAGAAAAGAAAATGACTGAGCTGCGCATTCCCTTCGAAGCAGTTAAAACCTATGGCACTCCCCGTCGTATGACCTTCATTGCCAGCGGTGTTGCCGAGGCTCAGGAGGACAGCACTGTTGAGGCTAAAGGTCCTTCCGCAAAAATCGCTTTCGTAAGCGGCGCACCTTCCAAGGCTGCTATCGGCTTTGCCCGCGGTCAGGGCGTAGACGTAAAAGAGCTCGTTGTCCGCGATGATTATGTATATGCTGTTAAGCATCTGGCAGGCCAACCGGTTAAGGATTTGCTGCCGGGCCTGCTGAGTGATATTCTCACCAGCCTGAACTTCCCGAAAAACATGCGTTGGGCAGATCATGAATTCAAATTCGTCCGTCCGATTCGTTGGCTGGTTGCACTGTTCGGCGATGAAGTTATCCCTGTTGAAATCACCGGCGTAAAATCCGGCAAATTCAGCCGCGGTCACCGCTTCCTGCGTCCTTCCGCTCTGGATAACGCTAAAGCTCATGAGTCCATCGGCGATGCTGCCAAGGCTCTGTTCGACACCGTAAAGAGCAAGGCTAAGAACGCTGTAGCTTCCGCTGCTATCGGCACCATCGGCGCTGTAGAAATCCCCGATGCTGATTCCTATGAAAAGGTTATGTATGACAACTATGTAATGGTTGATCAGGATGCTCGCCGTGAGCTGATTCGTCAACAGGTTACTGACCTGGCAATTGCCGAAGGCGGTCATGCCGAAATCAACGAGGACCTGCTGGAGGAAGTAAACTATCTGGTAGAATGGCCGACTGCTCTGTGCGGCAAATTCGAAGAAAAATTCCTTGCTCTGCCGAAGGAATGCATCATCACCCCGATGCGCGAGCATCAGCGTTACTTCCCGGTACTGGCAGAGGACGGCTCCCTGCTGAACAAGTTCATCACCGTCCGCAACGGCGGCAAGGAGCATCTGGAAATTGTTGCTCACGGTAACGAGCGCGTACTGCGTGCACGTCTGAGCGATGCTGAATTCTTCTTCAATGAAGATAGAAAACAAACTTTGGCTGACCGTCTGGAAAAACTCAAAACTGTTTCCTTCCAGGAAGGCCTGGGCAATATGAACGATAAGAGCAAACGTCTGGTACAGGCTGTTGATATGCTTGCTATGGCTATCAATGCCAAGGTTGATAAAGAAAAGCTGGAGCGTACTGCGCTGCTGTGCAAATGCGACCTGGTAACCGGCATGGTTATCGAATTCACTGAGCTGCAGGGCGTTATGGGCCGCGAATATGCTAAGCTCGACGGTGAAGCACCTGAGGTTGCACTGGGTATTTACGAGCATTATCTGCCGCGCTTTGCCGGTGACGAGCTGCCGACTACCGATATCGGCCGTCTGACTGGTATTGCCGACAAGCTGGACAACATCTGCGCTACCTTCAGCCGCGGTCTGGCTCCGACCGGCTCTCAGGATCCGTACGCACTGCGCCGTCAGGCTTTGGGCATCATCAACATTTTGCTGGACGGAAACTACCATGTATCTCTGTACAAGGTTATCGCCGGTGCTCTGTACCTGCTGAATATCCCGGCAGAGGACACCAAAAAGCTCGTACCGCAGATTGCTGAGTTCATGAAACAGCGCCTGCGCAACATGCTGATGGATCAGGGCATCCGTTATGACGTAGTTGACGCAGTTCTGGCTGACCAGATGAACGACGATTTCACCGATCTTGTTGCCCGTGCTAAGGCTCTGAACAGCTTTGTTGCTTCCGCAGAGGCTCCGGCATTGATTCAGGCTGCAACCCGTGTTGCTAACCTGTGCAAGAAGATTGAAGAGGAATCCGCTATCAACCCGCAGCTCTTCGCTGTAGAGGCTGAAGGCGCTCTGCACAATGCTGCTATGGCAGCCAGCAAGGAAGTGCTGGTTGCAGCAACCAAGTATGACTATGCTGCAGTTCTGGCTGAAGCAGTTAAGCTGGTTGACCCGATCAACAAATTCTTCGAAAACGTTATGGTTATGGACGAGGACGTTCGCGTGAAGAACAACCGTCTGGCACTCTTGGCAGCAGTTAAGGATATTACCCATGCTGTAGGTGACCTGAGCGTTATTGTACAATAATAAAAACTAAGGAGATTAGTCTAATGGAACAATTTAATGCAGAAGCAAAAGCACTTGTAGAAATGCAGAACGAATACGTTTTGCTCACCGGCAAAAACCCCAGCGAAATGTGCCACGATGATTTCATCCGCGCAGAAGAGCTGAACGTACAGATTAAGGACGCAACCAAGGTTATGGCTGCGCTGGCAATCGAATTTGCCGGCTACAAAAAAGACGAAAAGGGCCTGTGGGTAGAAAAATAATTCTCCCGCTGTGCTTTTTAACAGCCTTTGGGGCTTAAGACCATAAGCCTCGCGTGATTGTTTTTGTAATTTAACCGGTCTCGGATATGCTATTACGTATAGCTGTCTGAGGCCGGTTTTATTTTTAGCTTTTTGAGTAATAAAAAAGTATCGGAGCCCCTGACCGTTATCGGTCGGGACTCCGACACTGAGAAAAGAAGTGTTTTATGAATGTAAGGCGACAGATGTTACAGCTTTGCCGTCCACAATCCGTGCAGGTTGCAATAAGCATAAGCGGCGAGCGGAGCTGCATCACCGGCAAGAGCGAAAACAGCCTCCGGCTTGTCACCGGGCTTTAAGATATAGCGCTGACCGCCATGAGTTGTCTGCAGATAAATCCATTGGATGTAGTGCTTTTCAATCATGGGATGCTCCACGCTGCCTACAGTTACACGCACCGTGCTGCCGTCAACTGTGATAACCGGCACATGCTTTTCCTGCGCTGCGTCCTCGGTGTTGGCAACAAGCTCCTGCATCGGCTTACCGCAGCAGACAAGCTCACCGCCGCCGTCCTGAATCAGGCCGACGATATTACCGCAAATACTGCATTTCAAAAATTTTACTGCCATTGTGCATCGCTCCTTTCGCAAAATAAAACCTTTATAGACCCGGAAACTCAATGTCCCTAACTTAATTATAGCTTATGTTATATGCAAAGTATATAGCTTTGCGAAAAATGTTGCACACTTATCACAATTACAGGAAAAGGAAAAATACAGTGTTGGGAGACGTAAGCCGGTTGTTGCGTCTGTATAAAGCATTATCTTGCCGCGCTGCTGTTCCTTTGCAGGCCATGTTTGTGATATAATTATAGATATATATAATAAACGGTAAAGGTTGGGTGGATTTGTATGAAGCAGATAATTCCTGTAAAACAGGGTGATAATATTACATTAACGATTAATGGTCTCGGCAGCAGCGGCGAGGGCGTAGGCAAGTACGAGGGCTTTACGGTTTTCGTTAAGGGCGCGCTGCCGGAGGAAGAGGTACGCGTAACTATTACGCTGGTGAAGAAAAGCTACGCTGTAGGTGCGCTGGAGGAGATTGTCAAAGCATCTGCCGAGCGTGTGGAGCCTGCGTGCCCGGTGTATAAGGAATGCGGCGGCTGCCAGCTGCAGCATTTGAGCTACAAGGGACAGCTGGCGTGCAAGCGTCAGCAGGTGCAGGATGCACTCACCCGCATCGGACATCTGGACTTAGAGGCATTGCCGGTGTTGGGGGCGGCGGAGCCGTGGAGCTACCGCAACAAGATGCAGTTCCCGGCGGCAGCGGACGCCGAAGGCGTGCTGCAGATAGGCTGTTATGCGACGGCAACACACAGCGTTGTAGATACGGATGCCTGCATGATTTCCAAGGAAGCGAACAATGCGATTATGAAAACGGTACGCACCTGGATGCAGCATTATAACATCAGCGCTTATGACGAAAAGACAGGCAAGGGACTCGTGCGCCATATTATGGGACGCGTGGGCGTGCACAGCGGCGAGGTGATGGCGGTTATCATTACCTCCGGCTATGACATTCCGCATCGCGGCGTGCTGATTGAATGGCTGAAGCGTCATGTTCCGGGACTGGTGAGCGTGGTGCAGAACATCAACAAAAAACAGACGAACGTGGTCATGGGCAGCAAAACACGCGTGCTGTACGGAGCGGAATCGATTAAGGATAGCTTGGGCAGTCTGAGCTTTCATATTTCCGCGCAGGCCTTCTTTCAGGTGAACAGCGAGCAGGCCGAAAAGCTGTATAATAAGGCGCTGGAGTTTGCGGCGCTGAGCGGTAAGGAAACCGTGGTGGACGTTTACTGTGGTACCGGTACGATTTCCCTGTATCTGGCGCGCCATGCCAAGCAGGTTTATGGCATCGAGATTGTGGCGCCTGCGATTGAAAATGCCAAGAAAAATGCCGAAGAGAATAAATGCGCTAATGCGGAATTTATCTGCGGTGATGCGGCGATAGAGCTGCCAAAGCTGTTGGCCGGCGGTGTGCGTCCGGACGTGGTTGTGGTAGATCCTCCGCGTGCAGGCTGCGAACAGAAGGTGCTGGCGGCGATTGCTGAGGTGCAGCCTGAGCGCGTTGTGTATGTGTCCTGCAATCCGGCATCCTTGGCGCGTGATTTGGCGTTTATGGAGCAGCACGGGTATAAGGCGATTGTGGCACAGCCGGTGGATATGTTCCCGATGACGAGCCATGTTGAGTCAGTAGTATTGATGACTAAGGTACAGAAGTAAATATAAAAAAGGCTTAAAATAAAGCATTTTCGGGTATTCGATAACTTCATGCGAGTTGTACGGATGCCCGATTTTTACTTTGTAGGAACATAACAAGTGCAGAAATCAGAGGTTTGAGTTGACAGATGGCAATGTAGTCCATTACGGATACATTGAGAAATTCATCGAGTCCCTAGGTGAGAAATATAACATCCGTGAAATTGCCTATGACCGTTGGAATGCTGTGCAGATGGTACAAATTCCTGTGCATATTGAATTGGGGAACATTTCAATGCGATTTGTTAAGAAAATGTTCCCTAATTCATATTGAATGTTAGGGAGCATTATGCTATTATAATTATACGATTTGTTCCCCAAAGGAGGAAATGCTATGGCAGTACAATATCAAGATATACAGGAATTACTAAGAAGTCGAGCCGACCTTCATGTAAGACTGAATCTGATGCCTTATGATGGGACACCTGAAATCAAAGAGCGTGGAGATGGAAAATATCTCTATGTCAGAAAGCGTGTGGCAGGTAAACAGACATCGACTTATGTAGGCATATATACAGAAGAATTATATAATCTGCTTCTTCGTAACGCGAGAGAAGCCAGAGAAATCAGAAAAGAACTTCGTGGTATAGAAAAGCAACTTGCTGCCGCCGGATATTCGGAAGATGAACTTTCTGCTGATGTGATAAACAATATTGCATTTGCACGAGCAAATATGAAAATGAATATCTATGATCAGGCTGTTTTGGAGGGTGTTGCTACATCATTCCCACAGACAGAAGAAATCATAGAAAACGGAAAAGTATCTGGTATGACAGCTACTGATGTTCAAAAGATTTTGAACTTAAAACACGCATGGGAGTTTATCCTCGACCGTGATGTGGTTGCCAGTCTTTCCGACTACTATATGCTCAGTCACATTGCAAGGCTTGTTAATGAAGGTTTCTTTGCCGAGGGTGGCCGTATTCGTGGCGTGCCAGTCACGATTGGTGGTTCATCCTATGTTCCGCCGTTGCCTAATGAGTTGGAAGTAAAAGACAGGATCCGCGAGATTGCCGAAGAAAATAATGAGGCTATCAATGTTGCTATCAAACTGTGTTTGTATTGTATGAAAACACAAATATTCCTGGATGGTAATAAACGAGCATCTGTAATTTTCGCAAATCATTATCTGATTGCACACGGTGGCGGTTTTCTGGTAATTCCCGAAAAGGAAGTGCCGCAGTTCAAGCAGTTGCTTGTAAAATATTATGAGGGTGAAGATATTTCTGTTATCGCCACTTTCTTGAAAGAACGCTGTTGGAAAACAATGTAAATCAAATAAGAATCCTATCTTGGGGAGCATACTCTGTTATTTGTGATGAAATTTGCTCCCCATATTAGGCGGATTGAAAGAGGGTTTAATGCCTGTCACACCACACATTCTTATGACGCAAGGAAGATGTAGTGAAGATGCCGATAAGTATTTTCTTTCACATATTTCAGATGATGCGGTAATGAAATAATTAGAACCAATGCTAATGAGTTTGTAATTCATTTTGACACGGTTCAGTCAAGTGAAAGCACGTATATATATTCCCGCAAACGGCTCAAACACGAAAAAGGCTATGGAATTGTTCCCATAAACGGCAAAACAGCCAAGAAATTCAGCCTATCGTATCGTTTCATGTGGAAACTGTATGTTTATTGTCAAGAAAAGATAAATAAAAGCTGAAAAGTGGCGTATTTCTGGGCTTTTTATAAGGTTGGTATCATCGTAAGAAGCCTTGCGAAAAGCTCGGTTTTATTATATGGAAACATATCTACTTTTCGGTTTGGCTGGAGAAAAATTAGTAACCGGAGAATAGCGGTAGGGTTTAGGCTGTGGATTAGATGTCAGAGATTGTGGCACTAGAATTGTTGTCAGAGCCGACCGCAGTTTAAGCCACTCGATACTAAGGAGCAGACTTGACAGTGGAATAGATGACAGAAAAATTACTGTATAAGTGGAGGATAAAAGATGAGTAAGAATGCACAAATATTGTTAGAAAATTTAATTGAACAGGAATTTCAAAACAATGATAACTATAGCAGCATATCAGATTATTTTGAATTCTTTTCAGCTAGTCAAATATTGAAAAATCAAGGATTAAGTGACGATGAAGTAGATAATGGTATCGTGGGAAAAGGATTGGATGGAGGATGCGATTCGATTTATTTGTTTTTGAATAATTTACTTATTACTCCAGATGTTGTTGAGCATATATCTGCTCCAAAAGATTCTATTCTGGAAATGATAATTATCCAGTCAAAAAAAACTACTTCGTTTGGAGAAGATGCTGTGATGAAGTGGAAAACTATCTCCGGCAATCTTCTGGATTTATCCAAAACTATAACCGCTTTTACGACAAGATATAACACTGATGTTTTGGAAGCGTTTACTACGTTTAGAAATACATATACACGTTTGATAACTAGTAGGGTAAAATTGAAATTCAGATTTTATTACGCAACATTAGCCTCCGAATTACATCCTAATGTAATTCAGCAGGCAGAAGAATTGAAAGATAATATAAGAGGATTATTCCCGAATGCAGTTGTAGATGTAACATTTGTTGATTCTGATACTCTGTTTGATATGTACAATGCGGTGATAGAAAACAGGGTAAATCTTAGGTTTGCGGATATCCCAATTTCGCCAAATCAAAAAAATTATGTTGCATTGGTTGATTTGAAAAGTTATTTTAATTTTATAGTAGATAATGAAGGTAATGTGAGAAAGAGTTTTTTCGATTCTAATGTGCGTGATTATCAAGGAAAAAATAATGTAAATAGTAGTATATCTGAAACCCTGCATAGAACTGATAATAATGATTTTTGGTGGTTGAATAATGGAGTTACAGTACTGGCATCAGAAGCTACATTGGTAAATAACAGAGAGCTACAAATCGTTAATCCTGAAATTGTTAATGGATTGCAAACGTCAATGGAGATATATAATTATTTTTCCGAAAATAGAGAAGCATTAGAGTCTGAAAAACGTTCCGTATTGCTAAGAATAATTGTTCCTGATAATGAAGAATCAAGAGATCAAATTATTTTTGCAACAAATAATCAGACCAATATTCCAAAAGCAACCTTACGGGTTACTGATCCTATACATCTTCAAATTGAAATGTATTTTAAGAGTAGAGGATTATTTTACGATAGAAGAAAAAATTACTATAAAAATCAAGGACGTAAGCCAGCAGAGATGGTTGGTGTATCTTTTCTTGCACAGTGCCTAATAACGATTTTCTTGAAAAAGCCAGATTATGCAAGAGCAAGGCCATCAACATTGCTGAATGATGAAAAAACATATAACGAGTTATACAAGAAGAATAATGATTTAGAGGTATTTTATAGGGTTGCTGTGCTCGGCAAAAAAATCCAGAAAAATGTAAGAAGCGTTTCTGATTATTCCCCGGCAGAAAAAAGCGATATTTTATATTATGTGCTATATGCGGTTATTGCAGATGTATTGAATAAGAAAAATATTACTCCGTCTGATATTAAGGACTTGGATATGGACTCTGTAACGGATGCAATAATTGAAAATATTAGAAATAGAGTATATGAAATATATAAGCAGCACGGAGGAAATGGACGTGTGGCTAAAAGTGCAGAATTTATACAGTATATAGATAATATGTTAAACGAATAAAATCAAATAACCATCCCGGACATCACGGTCAGGATGGGTTCGTGCGTCTATAGAGTTATGCACCCACATCAATGCTGACGGTCATATGCGTCGGTAATATCTTTGCCGGCGATGAGGGCGAAGCGATTCTGAAAGAGGGTTTGGTTGACATGATTGCCGTTGGACGGGGATTTCTGCTAGTCCCGGCGTGAGCAAGAAAAGCACTCGCAGGAGAAACGCCCAATCAATGTCTGCGCTGCAAAAGCTTATGTGGTATATGGATGGAGCGCTATGCCCTGCAGGAAAATTGTAAGGAACATATTTCTGTTTGCAGATCCTTGTTGTTTTATATAAGTTAATATCAACAATTCAAGTAAATGGCCTTAGTTAGATGGAACTTGAAAATAACTAATGTAGTAAATAAATCTATCGTATGCGCTCAAGCCATGTGGAGTGCGTTATCCTGCTCACTAGGAGCTGAGCGACGCGGTGAGCAGCTGGTGCGCACCATGTGATAGCCGTCCAAGAATGCGCATTGAAACATTTTGGAATGATTTGACTTCAACATAAGGAAAACCCGAAGCAGCACGGTATACTGCTTCGGGTTTTTTTACTGTTTGGCCTTATATGCTTCACCCCATGCCCACATGGAGTCCAGAATGGGTTTCAGGCTTTTACCAAGCTCTGTCAGCGAATACTCCACTCTCGGCGGTACTTCTGCGTAAACCTCACGGTGAATAAGCCCATTTTCCTCCATTGCCCGGAGTTGGGCGGTCAAGACCTTCTGAGACACATTGCCTACGGACTTTTTCAGTTCGCCGAACCGCTTTGTTCCCGGCATCAGGTCACGCAGGATCAGCACCTTCCACTTGTCCCCGATCAGGGTTAATGTAGTTTCAACTGGGCAGGCGGGCAAAGGCTTTGCTTTTGCTTCAATCATTTCAATCCCTCCAAAAAAAATTTTTGGAAGCGCCGAAACGCTGGAAAACCCAGTGACGGCGCAATCGTTTCTTTCTGGTAACTACCTGTTAGTTTCTATTTGGTAACTACGGCACAATATTGTGCTTACTTTACAAATTGGGGCTACGGTATTATTATAACGCCAGAGGCAAACGAAAGCAAGCCCAATCACCAAGGAGGTAACTACTATGAACAAAGTCGTTGAATTTCTGAATGCCAACCCTGTGCAGTATCTTGCTACCGTCGGTCGTGACGGAAAAGCCAAGTGCCGTCCATTCATGTTCTGTTTCGAGCAGGATGGCAAGCTCTGGTTCTGCACTAACAACACCAAGGATGTCTATCAGGATATGCAGGCCAACCCCTATGTGGAAGTGTCCGTCTCCAGCCCCAGCTACGCCTGGATTCGGCTGCATGGCAAGGCGGTGTTTGAGAACAATATGGAAGTTAAGGAAGGCTGCATGAACAATCCGATTGTCAAGGGCCAGTACCAGACTGCCGACAATCCTATCTTTGAGGTGTTCTATCTGGCGGATGCCCACGGCGTGATCGCCGACTTCTCCGGCAACCCTCCCTACGAGTTCTAAGGAAATAGGACAAATCCTGTGGGGCTGTTTCAAATCCAAGCATATCCTCAAGATAGGAGCATTATGAACCGCACCATGCTTACCTATAAACAGCTCACGCCGGTTCTGAAAGGATGTTGATGTTATGACAAAGCAAGATTACTTAAAACTGCTGGTGGAAAATATCCATTCCACTATCATTGCCACTATCGGAGCAGACGGGCATCCGCAGACTCGTGTAATCGACATGATGCTGTATGACAAGCAGGGCGTGTATTTTCTTACTGCAAGGGGCAAGGCATTCTATGCCCAGCTCATGGAGCAAGGATACATCGCTCTGTCTGCCACCAAGGACAAAACCTCGATTTCCCTGCGGGGTAAGATTAAAAACATCGGCAGCGAGAAGCTGGATGAGATTTTCAAGAAAAACACTTATATGCAGTCCATCTATCCTGGTGATACCCGCAGTGCGTTAGAGGTGTTCTGCCTGTACGAAGTGGACGGCGAGTATTTTGACATTAGCGATCCGGCGCACATCGTTCGGGACAGCTTCACCATTGGCAAAGCGGCACACGAAGCACCGGGTTACTATGTGGGCGAAGGCTGCATCGGCTGCAAGCTGTGCTATGCCCTCTGCCCGCAGAAGTGCATCGACATCACAAAGAAACCGGTGGTTATTGACCAGCACCATTGCTTGCACTGCGGGCGATGTGAGGAAACCTGCCCTAAGCAGGTTATCGAAAAGAGGGTTTGACTATGAACTGGAGCGAAAAAAGGCTGTTTCTCATACAATCTCTGCTGAACGAACGCCCCTTCTGCCAGAAGCAGATGATTCCGACCGACTCGGAACGGCAGAAGATTTTACTGCGCGGTCTGATGAATGTCCGCAGAGCTTATCCGATTGGTGCGGAGTTCCTGCAGGTGCAGGACGCCTATCTGCAAGACGAAACCGCAGCAAAGGGTATCACCGATGCTGCAGACTTGACACCAGTGCAGCCAGAGCTGTATCTCTGGCAGGGTGATATTACCACTCTCAAGTGCGATGCCATCGTCAATGCGGCAAACTCCGGCATGACCGGCTGCTATATTCCGAACCACCGCTGCATCGACAACGCCATTCACACCTATGCGGGTGTAGAGCTGCGCCTAGCCTGCGCGGAACTGATGGAACAGCAGGGCTATCCTGAACCCACCGGTCAAGCAAAAATCACGCCTGCGTTCAATCTGCCCTGCCGCTATGTGCTGCATACGGTCGGTCCGCTCATCAGCGGTCGAGTAACTAAAGAGGACAAAGAACGGTTGGCTTCCTGCTATCGCTCCTGTCTGGAGCTGGCGGCAGAGAATGGCTTGGAAAGCGTAGCGTTTTGCTGCATTTCCACAGGGGAGTTTCATTTTCCAAACGATCTGGCGGCAGAAATTGCAGTCCGGACGGTCAAAGAATTTATCAAAAAGCAAACCAGTGTCAAGAAGGTGATCTTCAATGTTTTCAAGGATTTGGACAAAGCCATCTACGAAAAGCTGCTCCGAGCAGATTCAGCGGCTGAAAGCTGTATTGCAGGACTGTGACGTCGTGGTTATCGGTGCCGGAGCCGGTCTTTCTGCCTCTGCCGGATTTGTTTACACCGGCGAACGGTTGGAAAAATACTTTTCCGACTTTGCGGCAAAGTACGGTATCCAAGATATGTATTCCGGCGGCTTTTATCCGTTTGCCACGCCGGAGGAGCATTGGGCGTATTGGAGCCGATACATCTACATCAACCGCTATATGGATGCCCCCAAACCGGTCTACGATGACCTTTTGAAGCTGGTGCAGGACAAAGATTATTTTGTCATCACCACGAACGTTGACCACTGCTTTCAGAAGGCTGGATTCGACAAGAAGCGGCTGTTTTACACGCAGGGCGATTATGGCCTGTTCCAGTGCAGTAAGCCGTGCTGTCAGGAAACCTTTGAGAACGAAGCCGTGATCCTCGAAATGGTCAAACGGCAGGAGGACATGAAAATCCCGACAGAGCTACTGCCAGTCTGCCTATACTGCGGAAAGCCGATGACCATGAACCTGCGGTCAGACAATAAGTTTATTGAGGATGAAGGCTGGCACAGAGCAGCGGAGCGGTATAAGAATTTTCTCCGTACCCGTGAAGGCGGAAAAATCCTCTTTCTGGAGTTGGGCGTTGGCTACAACACCCCCGTCATCATCAAGTATCCCTTCTGGCAGATGACAATGAAGAATACAGGCGCTACTTACGCCTGTATCAACCAAGGTCAGGCAGTTTGCCCGCAGGGACTCAATCGGCAGGCAATCTGTATCAATGCAGATATTGGACAGGTTTTACAGAGCCTGTCCGATGCTGTAATTCAATAAAAGGAAGCAGTTCTACCACGCGCGTATCGTGTGATAGAGCTGCTTCATTTTATGTGGCTTTAGCCAGTGAAGAGCTATCGAGGTTCTTTTCAAAAAAATGAGATAGTGCTTCACAAAGAACTACCCGCTATGCAGGTGCGCATTGATTATGTGCTTCACCAGAAGCAGACGGAACAGATTCTGTTGAGTATAATAAACACGTAACCTCGAATGACTACATGGTTTCATCAGTACACAGGGATGCCAGTGTCGGAAGGTCTGTAACGGTCAATTTGCCGCGGGCGGTGGATAGAATTCCTCTGTTTCTCAAGTCGGTCAGCTCTCGCGTGATCTGCACACGGCTCATACCGAGAATATCTGCAATGTATTCCTGTGTCATCTCAATAACCGGTCCGGAATTGGATGGTTGATTCATGGTCAGCAAATACAGGAGATTGCAGAGCTTTACCTGAGAGGAATTAAACTCTTGGTGGATAGTTTCAAAGAGAAAGCGGTTGACATACATCGAATACCAGTTGACAACACTCTCAGCCAGTGATGTATTTTCTTCAAACATCGCTTTGAACTGCGGCACAGTAAACTCCAGTACCTTAATTTCAGAGAGTGCAACGGTTGTCAGAGACTGCTCAATGCGAAAGTCATTTGTGTGATATCCTGGAAAAAGCGTCCCCGGTCCATGAAAGCTGATGATTTTCCGTCTGCCGCTTTCGTGTTCAGAAAAATGAACGGAGGCACCGGATGCATAGTATTGGACACGATCATACGGCTGTCCGGGATTCCAGAGGTAATCACCTTTCTGAAATGTTCGCTCTGTATGAGGTTGGGAAAGAAAGTATTCATAAAAGATGCGGAAGTCATCTGCAAAATAATATCGTGGTTTCAACATGGAAATCACCTCGCACTCGGAAAAGTTTGAAGATATTATACCACGAGATGATGAACATTTCCATGCGAGGTTGTTAAGAACAGGAGGATGAAGGTAGTCCGCATAGGCATGGAATATCTGCATTGCTGGCAGATTAATTTATCCGTGGGGTAACGGAAAGTGGGCACACTGGTTTTCGTTTCGATGCTGTTTTTGAATGTGTGCATCCCTGCTTTAGGTTATGCTGCGGGCAATGAGCCGAAAGCGGTAAAGCGAAAAGACAGCGTCTGCTATTTAAAATAAATACGTTTTGGAAATGAGGAAAAGAGAATGCAGTATAAAGTAAAGGTCACAGTTTTGGACAAAAAATTATACCCGGAATTACAGCAGGAATACTGTGCTGTCCCGGACAGCGGGAAATGTCCTTGTTACTATGTGGGTGATGAGTTTCTGTTTTACCGCAACGATGAGAGGGACGACTTCTGGCACATGGGTGCGGGAACGCTTGTGAAATCCGGCCAACCGGATGATGGCTGTTTACAGTCACCGGGAACGATGCATTGCGGAACAAAAGGGGTTCCGTTCTGCTCTGAGGCGTGGGATGCTATCAGCCGTTACATTTATACGGCTCTGCAAGGTGGAAGCATTATGCATGGCTGGACAAAAGATGATAAGGTTATGATTGCTTGTTGCAACGATGGCACAAGGCCGGTCATCTTCAAAATAGAAAGAATGGATTGTGAATGATGCCAATGTAATTTGGGGGAATTTCAATAATCTATAAAAATCCGCTGCAATTTTCATCTTAATGTACGATGAAAGTTACAGCGGATTTTGTTTTCTGGGGGAGGGTACAATATACATGATATGTAGGTATCAGAAATAGAAATGAAACAGGTTTACGAAGCACCGGAAAAGTTGAGAACGGTGCTGACCTCATCGCTGCTATCAAGGGCGAAATTAACACCCTCAACAACGAAGCTAAGAAGCACCGCACGGCAGGAGAGCAGAGCGCGACAAAGCTGAAAAGCATCTTGGAGGCTGTTGGTTTGGACGATGGTGACGATGTGGTAGACAAAGCCAAGGGACTTAAGACTACATTAGACCAATTTGCCCAGGGCGGCAAAAAGCCTGATGAGGTCGCAAAGCAGATTACTGACTTAACCGCACAGGTTGGCAAGGTCACTAAGCAGCTGGCTGAGATGACCGAGACCGCCAAGGCTGAAAAGACCAAGCGTCTTGACGGCATGAAGATGGCTAAGGCTGTTGAACTGCTGACCAAGGGCAACGCTGCGAGCCCGCAGAACATGGCTAAGCTGCTGGAAGGCAGTATCGTTGTCAAAGACGATGAAAGCCTTGCCTATACCGGTACTGATGGTAAAGAAATCAGCCTGGAAGATGGTGTTAACGGCTGGCTGAAGGAGAACAGCTGGGCAGTTAAGGCCAACGGTGCAGGCGGTGGCGGCAGCAATGGCTGTGGCAGCGGTTCTGATGATCCGTTCCTCAGTGGCTTTAATTCTTAATGACGAAAGAGAGGATTGTTTATTATGACTATTAACTATGCAGATAAGTACAGCGCAAAAATTGACGAGCGCTTCAAGACCGGCGCGCTGACCGCTCCGGCAATTAACAACGATTATGATTTCACCGGTGTGCAGACTGTAAAGGTTTACTCTATCCCTACCGCCGGCATGAATGACTACACTTCTACCGGCGCAAACCGTTATGGTACCCCGGCAGAGCTGGAGGATTCCGTTCAGGAGCTGACCTTGACTAAGGACCGTTCCTTCACCTTCACCATCGACAAGAGCAACTATCAGGATACCGGCATGCTGAAAGAAGCTGGTGCAGCCTTACAGCGTCAGATTGATGAGGTAATTATTCCGGAGCTGGATATTTATCGTCTTGCACAAATCGCTGCAGGCGCTAAGAACAGCGCAACCGCTGCAGTCACCAAGGCCAACGCTTACAGCGCCTTCCTCGACGGCACCGAGAAGCTGACCGACGAGAAAGCGCCTTTAGGCAATCGTATTGCTTATGTGGCTGCGTCTTACTGCAAGCTGCTGAAGCAGGACGAATCCTTCATCAAGGCTTCTGACCTGGCACAAGATATGCTGGTAAAAGGTCAGGTTGGCATGGTAGACGGCATTCCTATTATCGTTGTTCCTGCATCTTATATGCCGGCGAAAACCGCGTTTATCATTACCAATCCTATCGCCTGCTGTGCTCCTGTTAAGCTGGCAGATTATAAGATTCATGACAACCCGCCCGGTATCAACGGCTGGTTGGTTGAAGGCCGTGTGCGCTATGATGCATTCGTTCTGGAAAATAAGAAAGGTGCTATCTACGTACATAAGACTGCTGCAGAATAATGAAAAGCGTAGAGATTACGCGCGAATTTGATAAGCTGGTGCGTGCTTTCGAGGCCGCACCGGTCCAAACGCGCGACATGGTACGCAGACAGGTGAAGATGGCTGTCAGAGATGTCAGGGAATATGCGCGCGATCATCATCGTTTCGTTACCCGAAGCGGTATGACTGAAAAAAGCATCATGAGCCTGGCTAAAGACAACCAAGGTACAGTTATGCTTACAAACAATATAGCGCGATGGCAGCATGAAGGTACTAAGCCCTATGTGATTGTACCACGCAGTAAAAAGGTGCTACGCTTTGCCATAAACAAGGAATTTGTCTTCAGCAAGCGTGTGCGTCACCCTGCTCACTAGGAGCTGAGCGACGCGGTGAGCAGTTGGTGCGCACTATGTGTTAGCCGTCCAGGAATGCGAGCGTGAGCGAAGTATGATTGGGGACGGCGAACCACTGAAACTGTGGTGCTGCTAAACCGCATGAATACGGCATTTTAAGGGTTTCAGAGGGGCGAAAAATGCGTGTACGTACACCATCCGTACACCAATATCTTTTGCAACTTTATAGAAGGAGCCTTGCGTAAGCTGGTAGCTTTAGGAAAGCTTAAGCGTGAGGGTTGTGGCAAAAGCACGTATTATCTGAGGATGAGGTGATTTTTTCCTTGTTACTTGTGTCTTTCCCTAAAAATAGCACTAAATTAATGGAAAGACTAATTAACCTACATCACTTTACGAGATAAAATAAAAGATTCCAGCATTTTACCCAGTTTGGGCAGTGCTGGAATCTTATTTTTATTTCCATACTTTTGCGTGTTATACGCTGAGAGTTATGCCAAGATGTATTGTCGCTTAGGATGGTTTTTGATATATGCGATTAGCTAAAACCAGTAATTCTTCATTTTCTTAAACATCGGTGTACAAGGGGTACAAACAAGATAAAATAGAAATGAGGGGCGATAGAGCAGAAATTTCAGATTTTCCACTCTATCTGAACACGGTCGCTGGTGGCCTTGATCGTAGAGATCAAACCATCGGCGGCTTTTCTTTTGTCGTCAAAATCTATGCTGTCCCAGTTGTCGAGATAATAGGATAACTTCTTTATCTGCTAGGGAGATATGATTTCAACGCTCAATTCAGCGATTGCCTTTGAAATGGTCTGGCGTCGGGTGTCCAGTTCTTCAATTTTTTTGTTAGCGTAGGCAAGCAAGGTCGCATTGGCTCCGGTCAGCGTATCAAGCAGCTTTTCAATTTCTGACTCCACCTGTGCCAGCTCCACTTGATAGGCGGTCAGTTTCGGATTGACTTTTTCCTCTCTGCCGTGGAGTATCTGAAAGTCTTTGAACTTTTCCTGCATGGCCGAGAAAATGAATTGCTCAAATTCTTCTTTGCGGATTTTCCCGCAGCCCGGACAGCCTTTGTTTTCCGTCCGTTTGGTACAGCGGAAATATCCGGTGCTGTTTGGTACATGGGTGGCTTTCAGAGCATACCCACAATGCCCGCATTTGATTTTTCCGGCCAGCCAAGTATTTTTCGGTTTCCGTCCCTGCTGGAAGGTGGGATTTGCCATAAGTTTTTTCCGGCATTTAAGCCATGTGTCAGAGGAAATGAGTGCTTCGTGGGGAGCGATAACAAGTATCTGGTCTTTTAAGCACCTGTCCTTGTCCTCCTTCACATCCCGCCCCTGATAGAGATAGCAGCCGTTTGTTTCGGCAAAGTCGGAAGCGTCATTGACAATCGCTGCGCCCTGGCTCTTGAAAAATTCGTACAGCTCCAAATCGGCCTGTGCGTAAACGGGGTTTCTTAAAAGCTGGGAAAGAAATGTACGGAACATGGATTTGCCATAAATTTTTATGTCATGTTCCTCGAAGTATCGGGTAATATCTCCGAAGGAGGTTTCCGGTTCAGCGTACATTTCAAACATCAGCCGAACATGGTCGGCGGCTACGGGGTCGGCAACCATTTTCTTTGTGCGGATACCCTCTACCACAGTAGGCTCTAACTGATAACCGTATGGTGCCTGTCCGCTCATGTGAAAGCCTTTCAGGCATCGTGAATAGTAGGCGTCTGTGACACGCTTCTGAATTGTCTCACGTTCAAGCTGGGCGAATACAATGCAGATATTCAGCATGGCCCGGCCCATCGGGGTCGAAGTATCAAACTTTTCTGTGGATGATACAAACTCCACATCATACTCTTGAAACAGCTCCATCATCGTTGCAAAGTCCAGAATAGAGCGGCTTATACGGTCCAGTTTATACACGATGACCCGCCTGACATTTCCCTTGCGGATCTCGCCCAGCAGCTTTTGAAACTCCGGCCTGTCCGTATTTTTACCGGAATAGCCTTTGTCCTTGAATACCCGGCAGCTCCCACCTTTCAATTCATACTTGCAAAAGTCGATCTGACTTTCAATGCTGATACTGTCCTTGCGGTCTACTGACTGTCTTGCGTAAATACAATCTTCTCTGATAAATTCCATATTGGGCTCCTTTCCTTGTTGGAATGGAGCTACCAACCTTACAACTATATTATACCATCAGCAGCCCCGGACAACAATGTTGCGAATGATTAGGGAAATCTGTCTCCATATTTGCGGAACACCTCATAAAGACAACGCTCAATTTCTTTTTTGCGCTGTGCTTTCTCCTTCGGGGGAAGTACCGGCGTGAGGCTTTCCAGCACAATGATCTTCCCTTGAAATGCGACAGACTTTGTTTCTCGTTCATAAGTGACAGCTTGCGTCATTGAAAACCTCCTTTGCGAAAGTGCGTGTATATGCCTGCCTTTCCCACTTGTCCCGTGGGGAAATGTCAAAAGACGGCACCCAGCAGGTGCCGCCCTTTGAGCTTTCTCCACTTCGGGTCGATGTGACCTGAGGTCAGTAAGGACTGGAATGGTACTTTTCTTTGGCGTCCTCCACGCTGTTGAGGTCAAATACTTCATAAAGCTGCCCCAAAACATGCCGTATATCTTTCTTTGAAAATCCGCAGTCCTCCATTGCCATAATGACATAACCACGGCAGGCGTCATTGCTCCATTCGTCCGGTTCCAAGCCGGGGATCATTCCAAACGCATTTCCCATAAAGTGCTCCTTTTTTGAAAAGATGGGGAGCCACGCCGGATCGGTTGGCCTATCATCAGACAGCATTGCCGGGGACTCCCCATAGGTTTTCACTTCATTTCAGACACATCGGACGGACATAGGCTTCATGCCCCATAGTATTTCAACTCTCCCCATTCTGATGGCAAGGCGTTCTCATTGCCTGCGACGGCTCACGGCTTGCAAGGCCGCTTCAACGCTCGGACTGTGACTAAACGCAAGTATCCGGGTTCTGCGCCTGTTCCGGTGGAGCCAGCCTTGCCCCACCTATGGCATGAACCTGTTCGCTCGCTCAGTTTTACAAAGACTGCATTCTCTGAAATCCGAGGTCATGGCGGGTCTGTCACACAGCGCGTTCCCCTTCGTATCCGGGTGTCTTTTTATTCAATTTTCAATCTGCATGAGGCTTGTCTGAACCTCGGGCCATTGTGACCCGAGGTGTTTTACCTCTCATAAGCCATTTCATTTTCCGGTCTAAATCGGTACGCCTTACAAAAAAATTTTCAAAATTTTTTCTAAGCGTCGCAGACCTCGCTCGATTGCAACACGAACCACTTTTTCATGGACGCCCTCTGCCCGGGCAATGTCCTGTTTGGTCATGCCGAGAATGAAATGAGCATAAATCCGTTTTGCCTGTTTGTCCGGCAGATTGGCAATCGCTGCGTGAAGTTCCTGCATGGTCACTTTCCGCTCATACAGTTCATGGGGAGATAAGGCAACAAAGACAGCTTCATGCTCCAGCCCGTCATCCCGATCAAGGGAATAGTAGGCTTTGTGGCGGTATGTACGCAGCCGGTAGGCAGCCTCTTTACAATCAAACTCTTTGAACATTTCTGCAACTTCTTCCGATACTTCCATGAAGCAATCCGATGTATAGAATGGGTAATAGTCCCGCAAATTGATAATAGCCATATTGACCTCCGTTTCGATTGTTGGTTGACGAGTGACCGAAACGAAGGCGGCGGGGAGCGGCACCGGGGAATGACTTCGGGCCAACATGACCCGAAGCAGCCCCATAAGAACACAAAAGCGCCCGGGCGGCATGAAGCCACACGAACGCATGAAGTTACATATTCATTTAAGTACCGCCTGATTTCACATTCATAACCAGAATGTCCCGGAGGGGGAGCTACGCTTTTTTTAGCTGGTGCAGGTCATGGGTACTGTGAAAAAAAGCAAAAATGGACACGGCAATACCTCCTGGACACCGCTGTATCCTTAAAAAAGGGCGACTTTAACACACCCTTCGTATTCTCATTTTTCAAAAAGAAAACGGCGGCTTGAAATATGTTATTTCAAAACCGCCGTAAGGCTACTGTATTTTGTTTTGGCGCATGAATATCCAGCCGCCGAAACAACGGTTTTTTTAATTCCGTTGCGGTGGCTACTCTTTCATCGTTCTCTACCCATTTTGGAATTAGAAGTAATTAAGCGTTTCCGTTCTTTTACTTTCACGACAGTTTCTAATTCCTTTATGACATCTTTGGCAATCCAAATTTGAACTTTGTTTCCGCTGGCTAATAAATCGTAAGCAGTCAAAAGAACTTTTTCGGCATATTCAAAGTCTGTTTTTCCTATTTCTCTTAGCGCCCATGAAACAGCTTTCTTTATATGGTCATGTTCATAACAAGAATTTTCGTATACCAATTTCAAATAGATGTCAAGAGTTTCCTTTGTCATGCTTTTATCATGTATAGTAGACGCAGCAATTAAAACAAACGAAGCCCGTTTCTTATAGATATGGTCAGCAGCTATCCAATTAAAAATAAAGTCCTCATAGTAATCTAATTTTATAATTAAATTCTTACATAAATGATCGCACAAGTCCCATGATAAAACTTCTGACATAAGTGTGTCAATTTGGTCGTAAGATAAACATTTATAATCGAATATTAGCACTGCAAGCAAACGAGCCTCGTGGTAATGGGTATTCCATAATTCAAAGGCCAATTCATTAGATTTATCCAGCTTTTTTGCAAATTTCCGCAGTGTAGATGGTGATACACCAATGCAAAATTTTTCTGGTATCCCCATTTTTATAACATTTTCTTTATATTTTTCTGAAGCCTCAGATTTTAGATAATCAATAATTTCTTTGCTATTCATAATTACCTTTCAGTTTTCTCGCCAAATCTTTAACATATCTTGCCTGTTGCTTTTTCAAATAGGCCTTAACAAATGGTTTCATTAAAACTTTTTTTGCAGTTACATCCTCAGTAAAATCAATTTCTGTTTTTTCGCCCTTTTGAGTAAAAATTCCAATTCAATGACCTTTTATATTGCTATTTTCCACGTCAAACTCCCATCGCTTGTATGGTTCAAAAAGGGTAATTGTAAATGTAGTGGCGTAGCCATTTTTTGTATATTCTATAAACTGTTTGTCACTTATAATTTCAGTTTTACTTAAATCAGTACGCCATATATAATTTTTTACATCAGTTATAACATTCCAAACTGTCTGAACATCATTTTCAAAAACAGCTTTAATATTTGATCTTGCCATAAATTACTTCTTCTCGTTTCGGATAGATAACCAGTATTCATACTCAGCATTTTCCGGATCAGCCTGTATATAGCGTTCAATATCTGGAGCATTTCCATATTCAAATCCAGAGAATGGGAGCCACTCAGTAATGACACGGCGTTCTAAGTCTTGCAAAGATACATTTGTTCCTTTCCCCGAGAAAATTGCCCATTTTGACGCAGGAATAATTAACTTCTCAAATTCAAATTTTGCTGTTTCAGATGTTGCAACTGCAATATAGTATTTCCATGTCTCATAATCCCCGCAAACACTTATCCACAGCAAATCACAAACTCCGCCTTTGTCTAAGGAATTAAGTTTTGCAAGAGTACCATCCTGTACAGTGTTATCCCAAAACTGTGGAACAGTACAAAAATTTTTTTCCAGAGATTTATCCAATAACATAGAGACACCTGCTACTTCAAAAGCAGATCGTTCCTCAATCCGATAAGTTAGTTCTTCTGTTCCTGTGATAGTCAGCTTGAAACTAATTGGAGGGTATGTTTTTAATAATGTTCCCTTTTTTCTTGCCTCAGAGGGGGTAATCCCGTGGAGACATTGAAATGCTCGGCTAAATGCCGTTGGGGAAGAATAGCCATATTTCAAAGCAACATCTATGACTCGCTCTCCTTTTTGAATATCCGCCACAGCTAACGACAATTTTCTTCTGCGTATGTATTCGGATAAAGGAACATTATTCATAAAGGCAAACATTCTCTGAAATTGATAAGTAGAGCAACAAAGCATTTTTGCCAGTTCGTCATACTCTATGGTTCCTGTCAGATGATCTTCGATATATCTAATCGCAATATTAAGCTGTTTTACCCAATCCAAATTTATTTCCTCCCTTATCATAGCGAATATAATTGCTATTTTCCTCTCAATGTTTGCACAAAAATGAGAGATGAATTGCTATAAGAAAATTATAATTCACTTATTTGGTCCGGGCAAGTCAATCTGAACGAATAGATGAAATTAAATACTACTAGATGTAAAATTTCATTACATTCTCATAATCTAACACGAAATGTAGAATGATATAGGATGATATGAGAATGAACCAAAATGAAAGAAGGTTTGACTTTCACGGCCTCGGGCTGGCACTCAAAAGAGCCAGAGAAGAAAAGGGCTGGACACAAGCCTATGTTGCGGAATTAGTAGACCGTGACTCCCGTACCATTATGAATATTGAGAACAAAGGCCAATATCCCAGCTTCGACCTTTTTGTTAAACTCATTACTATGTTTGACATTTCAGTTGACCAGTTTATTCATGCGGACGGAGGGGCGCAGACAAGTTCTTGCAGAAAACACATTGATGTGCTCCTAAACTCTATGAATGAAAAAGAGCTTGTCGTGATAGAAGCCACAGCCGAGGGAATTAAGAAAGCCAGAGAAACGGAGGTTCCAGAATAAGGGCCTCTGTTTTTTTGCGCCATTTTTGGGGCTGCCGCTAAGTGGCAAGCAATGCCTCTGTGGCCACAAGTGGCACAAAGGCGGCTTGTTGGGGATCGCCCCAAACCCGTATCTTCGGGACAACATGGCCCGAAGTGTCAGCGTCGCTTTGCTCCTTATTTTCATAACTTTAACGCTCCTTTTCCTGCTTTCGTCCCGGCCCGGTGTAGCCCATCAGAGTGTCAATGTTCGCCTTGATCGTGACGATCTCCTGCATATCCCGTCGTGCCTTCTGGTATTCTCCATAGAGCTGTTTTTTCTTTGCTGTGAGCTTGCGGCCTTCCTCCTTCAGCACATCCATTTTAGGGAGCTTCGCCCCGCCCAGCAGAGAGCGCATTTCCGCTTGTGCAGCCCGGTACAGTTCAAGGTCGGCCTCATGCTCCGCAAGGAATTTTCGGCTGTACTTCGTCGCCTTATACTGCTCAAAGACTGGACGGGTTTTGGCATACTGAACCGTTGCGGCCTTTAGCCCGGCATTGGTTTTCATGGCCTGTTCCGTCTGCTTGATCTGCTCGGAAATGGCATGAAAACGGTCTGCTGCCTCGGTGGCTTTCTGTGCCAACTGCTCATAATCGGTCAGGCCATTGTCCTGTATATAGGCGAGGGCGGCGGCCATCTGCTTGATGTTGAACACCTTCGCCCACCGCTCATAGCCCGGCCCCTTACCGGCAGCCAGCTTCGCTTGAATATCCACCGCCAGACTGATTTTCCGTTCCGAGTGCCCGGGGCGTTTTTCTTTGCCCTCAATGGCGGCCAGAACATCTTGCAAGTCGTAGCTGTCCCCCAGCGTGGAGGCACGCAGACGGGTGAAGCGTTCCTGCCCTTGCCCGGTCAGCCGGAAACTGATACCGCCGCCCCGAACCGTCTTGACCTCATACCCGGCCCGCTTCATCAAATTGAGAAATTCGTCCAGATCAGCGGGGCGTTCCGCCAGCGCAGTATCAATAGCAAGGCGCAGTCGGTCCTGATAGGAAAGCGGCCCTTTCCGGTCTTTCTGCCACTCCCCATAGTTCCGATACTTGCTCTTGCTCCGGGGCTTCGGGTTCTCCACGATGGACAGCCCGTTTTCAAGGCACAGCCTGTCAGAGAGCCGCCGAAGGGCGAAGCTGGAGCCCCAAAAATTTCGGAATTTCCGGGTGCAGTCAAGGGTGGTGGAGTTGTAATAAATGTGACAATGGATGTGCTGCTTATCGGTGTGCGTGGTAACGATAAAAGCGTGCCGCCCCTTTGTCCAGCACATAGCCAGCTCATAGCCGATACGGTTCGCCTCCTTCGGGGTGATCTCGCCCGGATAGAAGGATTGTCGTATCTGATAGCACAGCACATTATTTTCTTTCTTCTGTTCCCGGCCCGTCATAGCGGCATAGCTGGCCTTTGCCAAAAGGAACTCGTCCGCCACGGTGGCCGGATCACATTCATAAGCGGAGATATACTTTCCGCTTTCTGTTTTCTCCGGGTCCTTGCCATAGTCCAGACAATCCCGGATAGCCTCAGCAATCGTTTCGCCTTCGCCCGCATGGCGCTGTAACAAAGTTGTGGTAGCCAAAAATCATTCCTCCTTTCTATGAGAAAGGGGCGGCCCATTCAGACCGCCCCGACTTCGGGCCAACATGGCCCGAACATAAGATATTTGCCAAAAACACGATAGACTCCAACTTGATTTTGATGTAAAATATATACAATAAAGGATTGTTAAACGGGGGTTATACATATGGGGACGATATTTGTTGCCGGGACTTACGGTTTAGGGAAAAGCACATTATGTAATAAATTGTCAACTGCATTAAAAATCCCAGATTTTTCTGCCGGTGATCTCATTAGTGCGGTCAACGGTGAAACTTATGGAGCAAATAAAGTGGTTAGAGACAAAGATGCTAATCAGAATATTTTGGCCTCACAAGTCAAGCAACTTCTGAAATCGACCCCTAGTATTATTCTTGCCGGACATTTTTGCATATTTGACATAAATGGTAATGTTGATACTTTGCCGAGTAGGGTGTTCTATGATCTGGAAATAGAAACCATACTTTTGCTAGAGGCCTCGTCCTCACAAATTATAAAAAATTTGTCGATGCGAGATAAAAAAGAGTATTCCGAAAGTCAAATTTTACTTTTACAAAAAGCAGAACACGAAAAGGCACATGAGATTGCTACAAGCATAAATTGTAATCTCTATGTTCATCATATGCTTTTTGATGAAACTGATATTACGAGTTGCTTATCTTATATAGAAAGGGGCCCAAAATTATGAGAGCTTTGCTTGACACAAATATAATCATCCATAGAGAAAACAAGCGTGTTTCCAATTATAGTATTGGCCACCTTTTTCGATGGTTGGATAAGTTAAAATATGATAAAGTAATCCATCCATACTCTATATCCGAAATAAAAAAATATCGAGATCCAGAAACGCAAGAGGCTATTTCGGTAAAGCTGGAATCATATGAGGTAATCAAAACCATTAAGGAACCAGACGATTCTTTTTTAGAATTGATCGGAATTCCGGAAAAATCGCAAAATGACATGATTGATGATTGCCTATTGTTTGAAGTATATTCAAACAGAGTTGACATACTAATCACGGAGGATCGGAGACTAAGAAATAAAGCTATAAAGCTAGGTTTGAGTGACAGAGTTTTTTCAATAAATGCATTTATCAGTGCAGCGACGGCTGAAAACCCAAGTCTCATTGAATATAAAATGCTTGCCGTTGAAAAAACCTATTTCGGAAATGTTGATTTAACCGATTCTTTCTTTGACAGTTTCCGTATCGCTTATCCAGGATTTGATAAGTGGTTTGCTCGCAAGTGCGATGAAGAAGCTTACATATGTAATACGGATGCTGGAAAAGTACTGGGATTCCTCTACTTAAAAACAGAAGGTGTCGATGAGAATTACTCAGATATTGTTCCGCCCTTTAAACCGATGCGCAGATTAAAAGTAGGAACATTTAAAGTTGAATCTACCGGATTTAGGTTGGGTGAGCGTTTTGTTAAAATTATTTTTGACAATGCCTTACAACGCAATGTTGACGAAATTTATGTAACACTCTATACAGATAGAGAAGAACTGTCCGCTTTGGCTGCATTACTGAAAAGGTGGGGCTTCACTGAATATGGAGTAAAAATTGGAAACGGGAAAGAAGAACAAGTTTTAGTAAAAAGGATGAAAGATTTTGATCATAATATTTCTTTTCGCAAAAACTTTCCCAACATTCAGTATAATTGCAATAAGTATATTTTGCCGATTTTCCCACAATATCACACCACACTACTCCCGGATTCCAAACTGAACAACGAGAATAAAATTGATTTTCTCGGAAGAGAACCTCATAGGTATGCATTACAAAAGGTCTATATCTCGTGGGCTCCCGGAAATGGTGTAAAGCCCGGTGATTTAATTCTGTTTTATCGAACAGGCCCCGAAGGTTCAAATAAAAAATATACTTCGGTTGTTACAACAGTCGCTATGGTGGATGAAATTATTAGCAATATTCATTCTCAGGAGGAACTGCTTAGTATCTGTCAGAATCGAAGTGTCTTTTCTACCGAAGAATTGAAAGGCTTTTGGCGTGATCATAGGCGTAATTTAAAAGTGTTAAAATTTATATTTGTCAAAAGCCTGAGCAAAAGATTAACATTGGGCTACCTTTGGGACCATGACATTGTGTGTGCTCCAAGGGGGCCTAGATCGTTTATGAAATTGAGTGATGAACAATATAATCAGATTATGCACGATTCTGAGACGGAAATTAAGTATGTAGAATGATGAGGATTTAATTTTGAAGGCGATTCTATTATCAATAAAACCAGAATATGTTGATAGGATATTGGCTGGTACAAAAAAATATGAATATCGTAAACGGCTAGCACGCAGTAACAGTTCTGTTCTACTTGTATATAGCACATCTCCGGTAATGAAAGTAGTTGCAAAAGTTGAAATACTGGGGACTATTTGTGCAGCTCCCTCCACCTTATGGGAACAGACTAAAAGTAACGCGGGCATTAGCAGAAAAAAATATCGGGAATATTTTCATGGGTGCAAAACAGCATACGCCTATGAATTAGGAAAAGTGGAAATATTTGATCCTCCACGAGATTTATTAGATTACAATATCACACTTGCCCCGCAATCTTTTTCGTATGTAGATATAGAATAAAGCAGGAAAGGGTGGCCTCAAGCCACCCTTTCCCGCTTCGGGCCATGCTGACCCGAAGTTAACTTGTCAGAAACCGATACAGAGCGAATTTTCCTCCGTCCAGTGCCCAAAGCAGAGAGCACGCCGCCGTTTGCAGCCCATACGGCGAAAGGAGGAAGGCGAGGAACAGAAATACAATCCCGCCGATGGGTGTCGGCGTGAAAAAGAGGGCGATACCCAGCACCGCCAGAATCACGGAGGCAATCGTCAACAGGAAGGCACAAATATCAAACAGAAACACCACCAGAACCGCCAGAAGGGACAGCGCCAGAACGAAGGGCGCAACCAATATTTTCAGCAGTATCTTCATCATCAAAACCTCCTTTATTCTTTCTATCTCTATTTTACCATGCCTGCCTGGGGACATAAATGTCGCAAAAGATTAGTGAATCCTGTCCCCAGTGTATTACTACACCCAGTCTTTAGTTGACGAACAGGCACGCAAGAGATAGAATTATTAAAAAGCGGGCAACGGAGGAATACCAATGAGCGGAAAATATTTGAAATATATTCCTAAGACATTACAAGAAGATTTTATTGATAATAGAGTTATTCCGTTTGTTGGGGCAGGCTTTTCAAAAAATGCTATTGCCCCAGAGGGTGCGAGCATTTTAGATTGGGAAGGGCTCGGGAAAAAAGTGGCAACATACATTCCCAATTACACTTATACGAATGCCATTGACGCATTATCGTTGTTTGAAAGTGAGTTTTCAAGGACTAAGCTCATTGAACTTTTGGCAAGAGAACTCTATGTTAATGATCTAAAGCCGGGAAAAACACATCGGACATTTTGCGATCTTTATTTTGATACTATTTGCACGACAAATTTTGATTTCCTCATTGAACAAACATTAAATGAGAAACACATTCCTTTTTCGATGGTAGTTTCAGAGGAGCGCCTTCCAATAAGCACACATGAAAGAACTAAACTTATTAAACTGCATGGAGATTTTAATCATCCTGAAAGAATGGTAATAACCGAATACGATTATGATATATATGTTGATAAAAACAAAATTTTATCAACATACATATCCAACCTATTTATTACTAAAACGCTATTACTTATAGGATATAGTTTTGACGACAGCGATATTAGAACACTGTGGCAAATTATTGGTTCCCGCCTCGGGAAACTAAGCACTCCTGCTTATGTAGTTTTAGTAGATGCCAGCCCCATAGAAATAGCACGTTTTGAGAGAAGAAATATTAAAGTTATAAATCTTCCGGGTGACAAAGCCGACTATCCTGATATTTTGGATGAGTTTTTTTCTGAGATTAAGCAAGTTATTGATGAAAAGCTCCCCGAACAAATGGTGTTCACAAACGAGAAGGCTTCCGAAGAATTAAAAATGCCAGAGACGGATAATAGACTTTGTTATATTTCAGCACCATATCAAAGATTATCCTTTCTTAAAGATTTGCTATATCCTGTATTATACAATAACGGTATTTCTCCCATATCATTAGACGAAACTATAATGCCAGGCGAAATTATAACACGAAAGACTGACGCTCTGATTTCAAAAGCTTCAATGACCATTGTTGATCTCTCTGGTAACAACGCAAATATTATGTGGGAATTAGGAAACATAATGAGCAAGAACAAGCTATCTATATTGATTGTAGATGAAAATCAATCGGATAGTTTGCCATTTGATTTACAAAGTCTACATCTTTTCAAATATAATTTATATGGTGATAACAAGCATTTTGTGGACACATTAAATGATTTTTTACAAGCGCACAATAACGGCAAGAAAAACGAACCGGAAGCCGAAAAGGATTATTTGAGGCTGTTTGACAAGGGTGAATACAATGCTGCCGTTATTGCGGCATTTAGGTTTTTAGAAATAACTTTATCCAGAAAGTACGACTTTGTAAGGATCTCTCTGATGGAATCCCTAAATTTGTTAAACACGAATAATGCTGAAGATGAAGAAGCTCTTTACAAAGTAAAGAAGTATAGAAAAATACGCAATAACATCGTACACAATAATGTTAATGTAGGAAAAAGAGAAGCCAAAGATATTATTTCCTGCATTGAAAAACTCTGTGCATCCATAAATAGCGGAAATATAATCATATTATGATGTTTCTCATTAGTGTCACTTGGGGCCATAATGGTCCTAAGTGAAAAAGGGCGGCAAGCTCCAATTAAGGAGTTTGCCGCCCTCGTCTTACTTTGCCACCAGCTCGGAAAGCTCCCGTAGCACCTTTGACACCTCGCCCCACAGCTTTTCATAGTCCCGCTTCAATCCGTCGATTTCCTCCGGGTACACGCCATAGGTATGTGCGTGTATGGCAACCTGATTGAGATTGTTAGAACAGCGCCGTTGCAGAGAGATCAGCTCTTTTACGGGCGCAAGGTCGATGTGCAGGATATACCCATTCAGAGCCATTTTCCGTACATAAGCCCCGGCGTTGGAAATGCCCGCCTCGGCCATCCGCTCATGGATGGCCGCCAGCTCGTCCGGTGTTACCATGACGTGCAGATGGACATTCCGCTTGCGGTTCTCCATCAGCGTTCCAGCTCCCGGCCTTTCCGGCGTTCTTTGGGCTCCTTTACCTTATCCAGCGGTTTTGCGTCCAACTCCGGGGGCGTGGGCGGGATGGGCGTGTTGTTGGGTACGCCGTCGATCATGTTGCAGTTCTGCTCTGTGGAGAGCTCGGCGGTTTTCAGATAGTTGTCTTTTTCGTGCATGGCGATCCTCCTTTATCGTTCCTCATGGTTTTTATGGTTTCGCTTCTGGCCGGGTTCCTTCGGGGGTTCCTGCCCTCTGGTTTCATCTTTGAGCCGGGCAGTAATGGATGGGCGCACCCGGTCAGGATTGCCCGGTGCTGGTTTCAGCTCATAATCCTCCATCTGCTTTTCGGTCAGCGGCTTTGCGTAGGTCAGTTCGCTCCATGCCATCAGCCTGCCGTCTGCCACAGGACGCCGCCTGTCGTCATCGTAGTTGACGATGGAAAGAGGCTGGTTATCCGGCGGCTTCGGGTAAGTTCCTATGTCCACGGGCCGCTGGGTGGAATAATAGCGGTAAACGCCCTCCGGTCCCAGCTCGGTATGCTTGACCGCCGCATGGTAAAACTGCTGATAGTCGTCCACCCGGCGGTCAAAGTCCCGCTGCGCCCACGCCTGACTGGTTCCATAGCGGCCCCAGTAGTAATCCCGATGGCCGTTTTCCCCCTCGGTAAACTGCCAGGTCACAAAGGGGCTCGGCGCTCCCGGATTATGCCCCAGCGCAAAGCCGTGTCCGGTTTCAAAGGTGGCAGCTTTCAAAATCACATATCCTTGTACTGTCTCCAAGAAATCCCTCCTTTCTGTGCCTCGGGCCAACATGACCCGAAGTGCTGGATGTTACGAAATAAGAGGGCAGACCGGGGAGGAATGTAATAAGATATTCCCACCCCGGAAACACCCTCAAAAAAGCCCGGAATGTCAAGCCTTTGGAGGCGGCAAATCGTAACAGCCGCCCGGCCTTTTCTCCCGCATTTTCCTCATGCGTTCCCGGCTTTTCCGTCGGTTCCCTTTGGCCTTGCAGGCGTCGGAGCAGTAGGCTTGACGCCCCTCGGGCAAAAATGCCTTTCCGCAGACTGCACAGGCCCGAAGCTCCGGGGAACTGCCTTCCACGGTCAGCGCCGCAAGAAGCTCCGGGGCGAGGGGCAGGACGGCCTCCCGGAAATAGCGGCAGTACGCCCCTGTCCAGCATTTGTGCAGCATATAGCAGGCACAGTCCAGCGGCAGGCACAGGCCCGTTTTCCGGTCATAGTTGGCGCACATTCCCGTGACAAGGGAACGGATTTTCTTCTTCTCGTCACGGGTCAGCTCCCGGGAGTCCATTCAGGACTTCGGGCCACGATGGCCCGAAGGGCAGGGCTCCACAATCAGCGCCCGGAACTTCTTCCGGCACTGTTTTTTCTTTCCTTTGCACTCCTTGTAGTAACGGCATCCCTTACAAGGGTTGTCATTGTCCCAGCCGGGGTGCGGTACTTCCTTCATCATTCGTTCAAAAGGGCTGCTTGTAAAATTCATTCTCATTCCTCCGTATCTTCCTCCCACGGCGGGGTATCTTCGTCCTCGGGTTCCTCTGCGATCTCCTCCAGCTCCCCGTCCTCATATTCGCAGTAATCATCTTCCAAATCCGGGGCCTCATGCTTCGGCTTGTAAATCTTGAAATAGTAACCAATCCCACCGCCGGCCAGCACCACCGCACCGATCAGGAGCAGAGAGAGAAGGGGGCTGTCCTTTTTCTCCGGCTCGGGTTCCGGTACTTCCTCCACCGGTTCGGTGGGCTTTGGCTCTGGCTCAGGGGTCACTTCTTTGGGCGGTTCCTTACCCTGTTCAGCAAGAGGCAGAAGGTCGTCTGTGGTAACGGTATTGAGGAAATAGACGTTCTCGCTGGTTTTCTGTTTGTCGATCACCAGATAAAACACGCTCTCCTCTGCTGTGGTGATGGTGTAGAACTCCTTTCCATCCTCGTCGGTGGCGTTGTCCACCACGGTTCCCGTCCCGTCCGGGGTAAAGGGGTTCTGGGTTTCCGGCTCTGCTTCGGTTTCTGCCGGGGAGGGGGCTGTCTCCGGCTGCGGCTCGCTGCTCTGTGCATAAGCCGGGACTGTAAAGATTAGGCAACACAAAAGGCTGGCAGCCATCGCCGCCAGCCTGCGGTATTTAATTTTCTTCATGGGCTGTGTCCTCCTTTTCGGGTGCCTCCGGCTTCGGGTCAGTATGACCCGAAGCGGTAAGGCTGTTTTTGGGGTCATTCAAAAAAGCCATAAGCTGGGCGGGCGTCAGTTTGAGGGAGCGCACCGCCTGCACAATCTGGCTGTTTTCTTCCTCCTGTTTCTGCTTTTCCAGCTCCCGGATTTTGGCCTGCCACTCGGCAGCCTTCTCCCGGGCTTTTTCCAGTTCCTTATCGAGCTTGTCAATCTTGTTCATGCAAGAACTCCTTTCCTCTGGCTCACAAACGCCCGAAGGCATAGAAATGTGTCTGCCAGTAGCTTGAATTGATGTTTGCGTATTGGATGGGCGAACCACAATGGAGCATCATCCCGTCGCCCACATAAATCCCCACATGGGACACAGGGCCGGGGCTGTCATAGGTTCCCGTGAAAAAGATAATGTCGCCGGGCTTTGCCTCGGAGGGGGAAATGATAGCGCACTGGTTATAAATGCCTTGCGCTGTGGTACGGGGCAGGTTGTGGACGCCGCTGGCCGTGTACACCCAGCAGACAAAGCCCGAACAGTCAAAGGAGGTGGACGGGATGGAGCCGCCCCACACATAGGGCCAGCCGATGTACTTTGTGGCTTCTTCCATGAGCGCCGCAAAAGCCGGGTCATCCAGCGCCTCGCCGGGTATCTCATAGTTGGGGCCGGTATCTTCGCCGCCGTTGTAAATCCCGTCCCACAGATAGGGTTTGTTGCCCTTGAGCTGCTGCATAACGGTGTAGATTTCCCACTGCTGTTCGTTAAGCCTCGGCAGGATCACGGCAGGCAGCGTTTTGTTTGTGAGGGTCACATTTAAGATGTAATACTCATAGGAGACTTCCTCGGTGGTGGTTTCCCCGGTCTCCGGGTCGGTGCTGGTTTCGGTGCGGTAGCGTATTTCGACTTCCTCCGTCAAGGTCAGCTCATACTGTGCCTCGAAAATCTCCCGCAGCTCGTCCTGCACCTGTTCCCGGAAATATACATGGTACTTTGCCGAGAAATAGGACGCCAGCTCATAGGGGTTATGGCCGATCTCGTCCACGGAATAGCGGTACTCGTCATAGCCGGGATGAGTGCTTTCGATGTTTGCCACCGTCTGCGCCAGCTCGTTTTCCAGCGCCGTGTAGTCCTCGTCCACCCCCAGCAGGTCCGTATCCTCCGAGGCGTAGGAGGTGCCGGATAACGCATTGGCAAGGCCGCTGCCAAGCGTGGGGAAGATGGAGCTTACCGCCGACACAAGAAAACAGAGCAGCAACAGCAGGAGCAGGACCAGCACCGCCACAGGATGACGGGTCACAAACTGCGCCGCCCGACGGGTCGCAGTTCCCGAAGCGGCAGCGGTTTTCTTTGCGGCCTTTGCGCCCTGTTTTGCAGCCGCCTTTGCTTCTTTGGAATACCGGCGTTTCAGTTTCCATTTCTGCTGCACACGGGAAAGCGGATTGCTGGCAAGTTCCGGGTGCTCGGAGGCCATCTTTTGAAAATCCACATTGGCCCGGGCTTTTATGTCCTTCCGTTCCCACTTTGCCACCTTCCGGGCCGGATGTTCCCGCCAGCGGCGTTTGGCATACCGGGTCAGTTTCCGGGCTCCGGCCTCGGCCACAAGTTCCGACTTATGGGCTCCTTCCACACCCACATTTTCATGCTCAACTTCGTGAATTTTGTTGTGGAGATAAAACCATGCTTCGGTGCGGGCTCCCCGGACAGCTTTTTTCGCAAGCCCCGGCGGTTTCTTCGCTGCCCGTTTTGCCTCGGTCTTGTCCAGTTTCTCCCGAGCCTTTCCCAGCTTTTCCCCGGCGTGTTCCGCTTTTGCCTGTGCTTTCTGGTACTTATCCTTTTTGCTCCCGGCCTTCTCGGCGGAGCCCTCCGGCTCCTGTGCCTTGCCGGTATCCTGCGGCCCGCCCGCTTCATCCTCCTGCCTCATGCGGTCAGAGGGACGGCTTTTCCGGCTGTCCTCTTGAAACTTGCCGCTTTTGGACTTCGGGCCATCATGGCCCGAAGGGCTGTCCTGTCCGGTATCCTCGTCCTCAAACCGCAAGCATCGGGACGGTGCGGGGGAAGACCCTTCCCGTTCAGCCGGTCCGGGGCGATTGCCCCCGGTATCCTCCGTCTCCGTCGGCCCCGGCCTTTGAAAATTCCGTTTGTCAGGTTTCTTTCCGATGATGTATCCCTCCTTTCCAAACCTCGGGCCAGCATGGCCCGAAGTGTGTTATGCCCGGTTCATTTCCTGTTTTTTGTCCTCCGGGCGGGTGGTCATAATGGCGTACAGCTCCGTGTTCTGCGGGAAGCGGTCAACAAACGGGATGGTGGTGTTCCCGAAGAACAGCAGCCCCTCGCCGGAATTGGTATGGGTCACATAGGAAAGCTGGTGGGGGCTGATCCCAAGCTGTTTGGCTAAAATCTGCCGGTCGCCCTGTGCCTGCGAGAGCAGCACAAGGAAGTCCGAGTTTTCAAAGATGTTCTCGATCTCCGGGCTTGCCAGAAAATCCTTCACGTTCTGCGTTAAAGCACTTGGAACGCACCCTTTTTTCCGCAGCATTTTCCAGATTGCCACACAATAGCTTGCCGTCAGACGGTCACGGAGCAGCACATGAAATTCGTCGAAGTAGCACCATGTAGCGATACCGCGCAGGAAATTCATGGACACCTGCGAGTTTACTAAGTCCTGCATAATGAGCATGGCAATCGTCCGAAGCCCGGCCCCCAGCTTTTTTAAGTCAAGGCATACCAGACGGCGGTTCAAGTCCACATTGGTTTCATGGATGTGGTGGGGGCTGTCCGGGGCGATCTCAATGACCTGTCCCCCCAGCCGCTTGATAAGGGGCGAGTATTCGCCCATCGGGTCAACCACAATGATCCGGTCACGGGTGGCAAGGAACACGTTCACAAGCTCCCGCTTTGCGGCAAAGGATTTGCCGGAGCCCGGCACGCCGAGGAACAGGCCGTTGGGGTTTTTGAGCTTTTTCCGGTTTGCCATGATGACGTTATGGGAAAGTGCGTTGAGCCCGTAATAGACGGCTTCGCCATCCATGCGGAGCTCCTGCGTCATAAAGGGAACGAAAATGGCCGTGGAGCTGGTCGTCATGCCGCGCTTAATCTCAATGCCGTTATGGCCCAGTGGAAGGCTGGAAAGAAAACCGTCCTCCTGCTGGAAGTCCAGCCGCTTCAAGGTGCAGTTGTATTTCTGGACGATACCCGACACCGTGAACAGGTCATTGTCCAGCTCCCGGCGGGTCGGGGCCATGTTTACCACAAGGAAGGTCAGCAGGAACATTCTTTCATTCCTGCTCTGTAAATCTTCCAAGAGAGTCTTTGCGTCGTTGCTGTACGTTACAAGGTCGGGTGGAAGTATGTCCATGTCGTACCCTGACCGAGCTGCCTTCTTTTGTTCCTCCACCTTCATCTTGTCAATGTCGGAGACTTTGGCCTTGATAGATTTTACGGCGGCCTGATCGACGGTTTGGATATGGAGAGTGATGGTCATTTCCGCATCCATTTCCAAAAGCTCCGCCAGCAGCTTGTCCGAGAGCTCCGAGGCCAAAATCTGCAAGTAGGAGGCGGCGCCCCAAGTCGTCCCCACCCGGAACAGTCGGCTGAAACGAAAATCGAAACTGTCCGGGGCGATAAAGTCTTTGGTGGAAAGCCCGGTTTTGGGGATCATATCCCATGAAAACCGGAAGGGGGAGCCGCTGCCGGGGTGGAGCTGTCCGTGAAGGAGTTCCAGCCGTTCCAGCCCCGAAAGGGAGCAGCACTTGACGCCCAGCTTTTTGAAGTTCCCGCAAATGTCCGCCTCTACACGTTCCAGCCTTGCCCTGGCGGTGGGCAGGTCGTCCACTTTCACGCCGAAGGTCAGGAGCTTTGTGCGGACAATGCCGTTGTTGCTTTTGGCGATCTGGTTTTCCAGCATTTCCACATACTCACACCGGACGCTGTTGTAATCATCGTCCTGCATGGGGATGTTCACGCTGTACCGGCTGCCCGGGCGGCTCCGGTGGTTGAGGAAGGAAAGCTGGAACGGAAGGCTGCTGTCAAAGTAGTTGAGGCAGGCGCTCCACCCGTCAAAGATGGCCGCCTGATCTTCGGACTGTGCGAGCTGGTAGTTGATGTCCTCGTATTCAATGGTTTTGGTGTAATAGCGGTCCGCTACCCGGCACACCCCGTCCCGGTACATTTCCCGGTAAGGGAGGGTCTGCTGGGCGGTGGTGGGAATGTTCTTTCCTTTCGTGAACAGGCCGGTAAGGCCCTGCTTTTCAGGCTTTCTGCCTGCGCGCTTTCCGGTCCTTCTGTTGTTTCGCAATCGGCTGCGCCTCATTTCTGGCGCTAAGCAGCGCATAGAAGTTTTCGGTTTTGTAAGGCCGCACCCGGGGATGGAGGAACCGGGTGCGGATGATGTTTTTCAGCACTTTTTCCAGCGGAAGGCCATCCCGTTCATACATAGCCAGAAAGAAGAACGGGAGCATGAGGCCGATCATCAGGAACATGGCGGCGCTGTTCCCGATACTGCCACGGGAAAACAGGTAAGCCGGGAGGCCCACCGCCGCCGCGCTGGAAAAACAAACAAGCTGGCGCTTCGTCAGATTGAAGGCCAGCTTTGTCTTGATTTTGGAAAGGTCTTTTGGTACTGGCACATAGGCCATTTTGGTACACCTCCTTTATTGCTTCGGGCCAGCATGGCCCGAGGTTATCTTGCGGCCTCTTTGGCCGGGGCTGTGCTGCGTGCAGCTTCGGCGGCCTCTCGTCCGCTCTGCCTTGCCCGCCAGTATTCGGGGTGATACTGCCGGATGGACTGATTGAGTTTTTCTTCAAACTGTCCTTTGTCCTTAATGCGGTCAGGGATTTTCCACAGCTTTTTGTCCAGCAGCTCCCGGAGCACTACGCTTTCCTGTGCGTCCTCCTCATAGCAGATATAGCCCTTGTGCTTGAAACCGCATTTTTTGGCCGCTGGGGAGAGAACGGCGGCTACCTCGTTTGCCCCATCGTTCCGCCGTGGCTGGCGGTAGATACCAGAAACACCCCCGGACAGAGGGTTTCACAATTCTGCACCTCGCCCCACGGGGAGCTTTTCGGCGCATGGAACATTCCGCCCGTCCGGCTCCGGTCCGCCTGCATGAGCGCCGCCTTTTCCAAGATGGCTTTCAGTTCTGGGGAAAAATAGGCATATTCCCGAAGAACACGGGCGGCCTCCCCGCCGCAGGCGTTCATCAACAGGGTATAGGCGTCGCTGTCCGCTTTGGTACAGCGGCCCAGCAGTTTTCCGTCGTAATAGCAGGCCGCGTCATAGCCCGTCCGTTTGCGTGGCATGGTTCCCGCATCCTTTCTGCTTCGTGCCAGCATGGCCCGAGGTCAACGCTCTGCACTGCGGCTGGGCTTTTCCTTCGGAGGCCGCTCTGCCTTTGCCTGTTCGGCAGCCGCTTTTCCGGCTTTGAGTTGGTCGCTAATGGACGCACGCCCCACAGAGCCGCGCTCCGCCATCTGTTCCAGCTTTGCCTCATAGGCTTGCAGAACAGCAGTATTGAGCTGTTCCCGGAACTCCTTTGTGACAGGGTAGGCCATATCCCGATAGCCGCCTTTGCCGTCCGGCTGGCTGGGCATCCCAAGAAAGAGGCCCTTGCTGCCCTGTACGATTTTCAGATTTTCCACCACAAAACAGTCATTGAATTTCACGCTGGCAAAGCCCATGAGATTTTTCACAGGTTCGATGACCCGCACGCTTACATCCAGCTTTATAGGGGCGGCTGGTGTTCCGCCCGCAGTTTTTTCCTGCATGGATTTCTCCTTTCCGCTTCGGGTCAGCATGGCCCGAAGTCTCTTAATGGCAGCCGAAGATGGATTTTGCAAGACTGCCTGTTTTGAATAAGGTAAAACACAGCAACACCGTATATCCCACGCATCCCCAGATCGCCCCGATGGGGTCGCCGTCGGTGGCGATACTCTGGATCAGCACCGCATAGATGGCGACACAGACTAAGATCAATAGACCTTGAAAGCCCACCGCAAAGAGGGAGCGGAAATAGTTCTGCCCCATGTGTCCGGTTTCCCTGTTGGGGACTGTGGCAAACGGGATAGGCGCTAAACTTGTGAGTAAATAAATTTCAATCATACGGCCATATACGATGACGAAAATCACGATGTTTAAGGCAATCATGGTAAGCTGGATCAGGAAGGACTGGAGCCAGCGTCCGAACAGAGGGCCTAACTCCATCGCCTCAAGCTCTGTCCGCAGACTGTCCAGCACATCCGGCGTGATTTCTGTCCCGTTCTGGATAATGCCCGCTGACTGCTGGATCACATGCTGGCTCACATCAAAGACCGCCAGCACGATATTGAAGGTATTCGTCAGGATCATCACAGCCACAAAGGTTTTGAACACCCACTTAAAAAACATCCATGTGTCAACTTCATGGAGGTTGTTGCGTTCTATGAGCATCTGTATCAGTTCATAGGTCATAACAAAAGTGAGGATGACCCCGGCGATTGGCAGGATGGCAGTTTCGGAGATCTGTCGTATCATGGAAAAGACACCGGCGTTCCAGTCCGCCGGGGTCGTGCCTACCTGTGTGGCGATCTCGCCAACGCTTTGATTGACGTTATCGAAAAGGCCGTCCAGATTCCCCATGATACCATCGACGAGCAGACCTTTCAGCCATTCAACGATTGCGTCGATGATAAAGTCCATTTTTCTGGAAAAAGGGACAACGGGTGACATTTAGCTGAACAGGCCGGACAGCAGAGGGATAAGCTGAAGGCCGATCAGAACGACACCGCCGCCAGCCATGAGCTGCTTAATACCCTGGCTTTTTGCCGCAGGGTTGTCCGACCCGTAACCTTCCAGAAGGTTGATGACGCCCCATACCGCTAGACCAGCGCCAAGAGCCATGACCAGAATTTTAAGAATGTCGATTGCCTGATTGAAAAATTCCATATACGTTCCTCCATTTTGTTTGTTTGATGGTTTTGGGTACAAAAAAACCTGCTAACAAAAGTCAAGTCTTTTTTTATTTTCCCCTGTAAAATTTTAT
>NZ_CABQHJ010000002.1:0-116655 GCF_902463975.1 uncultured Phascolarctobacterium sp. | reverse complement strand
TCTATTTGGTTTAAGTTTTTTATCTTTGCCTCCTTGACTTTTTATAGTTAGTCTTTATTTATGAAAGTATTAATATAATTTTTCTAAAACAGCATCGTCAATCTTGAAGGTATGCTCCGGAGCAGGGAAGGTTCTTGCCTTAACATCGGCAATATATTCCTTTACTGCTTCTACGGTAGTATCATGCAGATTAGCATACTTCTTAACAAATTTCGGACAGAAACCGTTGGAAACACCCAGCAAATCATTGCATACGAGCACCTGACCGTCGCAGCCGTTGCCGGCACCGATACCGATGGTAGCCATGGTTTTCAGCTCAGCGGTTACCTTCGCAGCCAGTGCTGCCGGAACGCATTCCAGCACGCAGGCAAAAGCACCTGCAGCCTCCAAAGCCTTGGCATCATCAATCATTTTTTGTGCAGCGGCAATATCCTTGCCCTGTACCTTGAAGCCGCCCAGCTGATTTACAGATTGCGGAGTCAGACCGATATGAGCGCATACGGGAATGCCGGCCTGTGTCAGGCGCTCTACCAGAGGAACTACCTCGGAGCCGCCCTCCAGCTTAACTGCTGTACAGCCTGTTTCCTTCAGGAAGCGTGCAGCATTATACATTGCATCAACAATGCTTGCCTGATAGCTCATAAACGGCATATCGCCAACTACTAAAGCAGTGCTGTTGCCACGCATAACAGCCTTGGTGTGATGAATCATTTCATCCATCGTTACAGGGACTGTGGAATTATATCCTAAAATTACGTTACCCAGGGAATCACCTACAAGAATCATGTCTACGCCTGCTTCGTTCACGTTGCGGGACATTGCTACGTCGTAAGCGGTTATCATCGTGATAGGCTCGCCCTTTTGCTTCATTTCTTTAATCGTTGCGACTGTTACTTGTTTGTTAGCCATAATATCCTCCAAGCAAATTTCTCAGCTCATCAGCTGCTTTTTCGTCAATAGTGCCATTAGCAAGGGCCAGCGAGGTTGTCGCCAGGCCCAGAGAGCAATAGGCAGAAATTACAGCTGCCGGTAAGGCAGCAAGATGTTTCGCTACCGTGCTGACATCACCGCGGGCAATAGGTCCTGTAAGAACCGCCGCAGGATTTTGCGTAACCTGCAAATTAGCCGCCGTGCCTTTGAATAATGGCAGCAACGCTTCCCAGGCAGCTTCGTTGCTGCCGGTCCAGCGCGCCATCAGCTGCGCCGCCATAGCCTCCACCGCTACAGCATAGTTCGAGCAGATGCACGCTGCCGCATGGTAGGCCGCACGTTCTTCAGCCGGTACGCTGAACGCTTTACCGCCAAAAAGCTCTACGAGCTTTTTGCCTGCGTCCTGCGCTTCGCTGTCACCGTCCAACGCCATATACACACCTGCAAGCTGTGTATTGCCGCCGGCAAAACTCTGCAGCGGATGCAGGCTGCCTACGTGTGCTCCCAACTGCATAAGCGGAGCCAACGGCTCCAGTCCCACACTGCCGCTCACATGCAGCACAACCTTAGCTGCAGGCGTCACGCTTTGCGCCAGCTCCTCTGCTACCGTACCAATTAAACGATCCGGTACGGTAAGCAACAGCACGTCCGCTGCCTGCCACAGCTTCGCGTTATCCGTCACCGGTACGCCAAACTGCTGTGCCAGCTGTGCGCTGTGCTGCTCGGATGCAGCCGTAATGCCGGCCAGCACACCTGCTTCACGCAAGCTTGCAGCCAAACGGCTGCCAACGCGTCCACCGCCAATAATACCAACCTTCAAGATTGCCCTCCCTTCTGACCACAGGAGACGCTGTGCAAATTCAAGGCTACGGAATTGCCGATTAATGCCGAAGCATATAAAAAAGCGCATTCCGGTACGGAATGCGCATAGTTAGCCTGTTTGCGTCTTCGTCCCGGTCTTATAGATCCAAGCGAGTATTGACTTAAAATTTTTCAGAAGTAAGCTTTACTGTTAACTGCTCCAGCTCATCCTAAATGCTACTGTGCATCAGTAAATTTTACCGCACTTATAATAGCATAGAACTGCGCAGTTTGCAAGCAAAATATGCTATTATGAAAGAAAAATGCAAGGAGGTCATCAGCATGCCCTATGTAAACATCAAAATCACCAAAGAGGGTAACGTTACCCCGGAGCAGAAGCGCGCTCTCATCGAAGGCGCAACCAATCTTCTGCACGACGTTTTAGGCAAAAACAAATCCACCACTGTTGTCACCATCGACGAGGTTGATACAGATAACTGGGGCATCGGCGGCGTCCCTGTAACCGAAATCCGTAAAAACGCGGCAGCAAAAAAATAATTTTTTCCTTTATATTAAGGTGATTTTTCGTTAACCACAAAATAAGCAAAGATTGACAGCTATAACCACAAAATATAGCTGTCAGTCTTTTTTTATGCCCAGCCCTCATGGTTAACCATACTATTTTACTAGGTTGACATTAAAATTTTCACAGCGTATACTTAAGCTATGCTAAAGTTAACCTTGTAGAATCTTAAGTTAACCAAAATAAATTACGAAGGTGAATATTATGAGTAAAGGTCTTTTCATTACAGCAATCGGAACAGATATCGGTAAAACATATGTTACCGGCCTGCTTGTTAAACGCTTGCGTGATGCAGGTGTCAACGCAGGCTATTACAAAGCAGCACTGAGCGGCGCCGAAGAACAGCCCGACGGCACTTGGCTGCCGGGTGACGCAGACTTTGTTGCCAAAACTGCCCACATCCCTGAAAAACCGGAAAATCTTGTTTCCTACATTTATAAGGAAGCAGTTTCCCCGCATCTGGCAGCACTGCGCGAGGGCAATCCCGTAGAAATGGAAAAGATTGAAGCTGATTATCAGGCTTCTCTTGCCAAATATGATTACGTTACCATGGAAGGCAGCGGCGGCATCATCTGCCCTATCCGTTGGGATGAAGAGCACATCCTGCTCGAGGACATCATCAAAAAGCTTGATTTAGGTGTACTGGTAATCTCCAACGCAGCGCTCGGTTCCATAAACAACTGCGTGCTGACCATCTCCTACCTCAAGCAGAAAAACATTCCCGTCCGCGGCATCATTTTGAACAACTACGACGGCAGTAACTTCATGCAGGCCGACAACAAGCGTATGATGGAAGAAATTACAGCGGTCCCCGTACTTGCCTGCGTACCGCCGAACGCCAGCGAGTTGGATATTGATGTAGAAGTACTTAAAGGATTATATAAATAAAAATAAACAACCCCCTTTAGTCTCGCTAAAGCTCGACAGTTCCCCCAAGGGGGAACCAAGAAAGTCCTAATTACACGCTCTTACCTGCCCCTACGGGGAAGGTGCCGAACAACGTGAAGCAGAAGGGGGAATAAACAATAATGACACAAAACTCAGGAGGAAGAAAACATGAACGATAGAGTAGCAGATTTACAAAAAAGAGATTTAGCCCACATCTGGCATCCCTGTTCCCAAATGAAGGACTACGAAACCTTACGTCCTATCATCGTTGACCACGCTAAAGGCCCCTACCTCTACGCAGCCGACGGCACCGAATATCTCGACATCATCAGCAGCTGGTGGTGCAACCTCTTAGGTCACTGCAATTCCAAAATCAACGCTGCCATCAAAGAGCAGATTGAACAATTAGAGCACGTTATCTTCGTTAACTTCACCCACGAGCCTGCTATCAAGCTGTGCGAAGAGCTGGTTGATGTTCTCCCAAAAGGCTTGAACAAATTCAACTTTGCCGATAACGGCTCCTCTTCTGTAGAAATCGCACTGAAAATTGCCTTCCAATATCAGCTGCAGACCGGTCACCCGGAAAAACAGCGCTTCATGTGCCTCAGCGAAGGCTATCACGGCGAAACCATCGGCGCTCTTTCCGTAGGCAGCATGGACCTGTTCGCACAAATGTATAAACCCATGATGATGAATAACATCCATGTAAAGGCACCTGATTGCTACCGTTGCCCGTTTGCTAAAGACCGCGAGCACTGCCAATGCGAATGCTTCAAATTTGCTGAAGAAGCATTTGCTAAGTATGCCAAAGAAACCGCTGCTATCATCGTTGAGCCTATCGTTCAAGGCTGCGCAGGCATGCGTATCTATCCGCCTCTCTACCTGCAAAAGCTGCGTAAGCTCTGTGATGAATACGGCGTACTGCTAATTGCCGACGAAATTGCTACCGGCTTCGGCAGAACAGGCAAAATGTTCGCCTGCAACCATGCCGGTATCACCCCGGATATCATGACCATCAGTAAGGCTCTCACCGGCGGTTACCTGCCGATGGCTATTGTGTGCACCACAGACAAGATTTACGATGCCTTCTATGATGACTACAACAAAGGCAAGCAGTTCATGCACAGCCACACCTATGCCGGTAACCCCATAGGCTGCGCAACTGCCCTCGCTGTACTCAAGATTATGAAGGAAGAAAAAATTCTTGAGCATGCTGCCGAAAAAGCAGCATACTTCCATAATGCACTCATGGATACCTTCGGATCTCACAAGAACATCGGTGAAATCCGTCATATCGGCCTGATTAACGCGATGGAGCTTGTTACCGATAAGAATAAGAAAATCGGCTTCGACGGTAACCTGCGTATCGGCTACGAGATTTATAAAAAAGCACTGACTCATGGTCTGCTGCTGCGTCCTCTGGGCAACGTTATCTATTTCAACCCGCCGCTGAATATTGAAAATAAAGATTTGGATAAGGCTATAGCACTGGCTAAACAATCCATGGATGAGGTTTTAAAATAAGGAGTAATAAATGAAAGATTTAAACACCAGAGACCTGACCACAACCGCTTTATTGGCCATTCTGATTATCATTTCCGGCACATTCAGAATTCCCTCCCCGCTTGCTGGCGGCGAGTTCCAATTATCCTCGCCCATCGCTGTGCTCATCTGCGCCTGCTTCGGCTTTAAGCGTTATATTATCGCCGGTGTTTTAGCCAGCATGCTGGGTATGATGCTTGGTACGTACAACATCTTCAACGTAATTGTACAAATGGTATTCCGTCTTGTTGTCGGTGGCACAATGACGCTTTTGGGCACTAATCTGCTCACCGTCGCTATCAGCGGTCCAATAGGCACCTTCGCTGCACGCCTTGTGCTGTGGCAGGTTACTGGTGTTAGCTGGGTTGCACTCACCGCAGCAGCTGCTCCCGGTATGATTTTTACCGCGATTGCTGCCGGTGCATTCTATAAGCCCGCAAAACAGCTGCTTACCAAGGTTGCTTTGCTCAGAGGCTGATAAATAAGTTTAGAGAAGCCCCCTTTAGCCTCGCTGACGCTCGACAGTTCCCCCAAGGGGGAACCAAGAAATTCCGATTGCAGATTCTTGCCTGCCCCTTTGGGGAAGGTGCCGAACATAGTGAGGCGAAAGGGGGCAAATTTTAACACTGAATTCAAAACACAAAGGAGTTTTCCCTATGCCCTTATACAGCATCAAAATGCGCGCATCCAAAGGCGATTTGCACGTCAGCGGCGCTGAACGCATTATCCCGCAAGCCGATATCGGCAGCGCTGTCAGCGCCCTTACCGAACGCGCTCTGCACCACGGTCTCGGCCGCGCCGACTTCATCAATGTCAAGATGGAAGAGGTAGCACCGGAAAAGCTGGAATACCTCGACGCTCTGCCCGTCAGCAAACGTCCTGCAGACACGGTAGAAGAAACCTATAAAATCATGAAGGAAATGCTCTGCGAGCTGGGACTGGAAGCCAAGGCAGATGTATTAATCGACCTTTTACGTCACAACCACCCTATGCGCGGCGCCGTACTCTACGACGTTGCCACAAACTCCAGACTTGAGCCTGACCACGAGCGCGGCATCCGCGTAACCTATATGGACGCTGAAGGCGCGGCGAGCAACTGCAGCGGTAAAAACCACTTCCGCGAGGCCATCGTACTGGCCACTAAGGTTGTTAACGCCCCCGGCATCATCGCCGAACTGTGCCTTTCCGATGATCCCGATTACCTCGTCGGCTACCTTGCATCCTTAAAGCATGGTTATGTACGCCTCATGCCAATGAAGGAAATTGGCAATCCGCATGGCGGCCGCGTCTTCATTTTTGACAGCACCAGGGCTAAGGCTGAAGATGCTATCAATTACCTGGAAAAACAGCGTGTGCTTGTGCGCGGTCTGCCTGTCGAAAAGCCTGCTAATCCTGACCCACAGCAGATTTTTGCTGACGAATTAAAGCAGCTCAAGGAGCAGAACCTTTACCGCTGTCTGCGCACCATGGACAGCGAGCAGAGCAGCTACGTCGAAATGCAGGGACGCAAAATTTTAATGTTTGCCTCTAACAGCTATCTTGATTTAGCCGCAGACGCACGTGTAAAGCAGGCTGCAGCAGACGCCGCGCTCCAATGGGGCGCAGGCAGCGGCGGCAGCCGCCTGACCACAGGCAACACAGCCCTGAATGAAGCACTCGAAAGCAAGCTGGCGCAGTTCAAGGGTACCGAAGGAGCGCTGGTGTTCAACACAGGCTATATGGCCAACGTCGGCATTATCTCCGCGCTGTGCAATAGCGAAAGCGTTATCTTCAGTGACGAATATAACCACGCCAGCATTATCGACGGTGCACGCCTTTCCAAGGCTCGCATCGTTGTTTATAAGCATAACGATATGCAGGATTTGGAAGCGAAAATTCTTGCCACTCCCTGCAGCCGCGGCTTAATTGTCAGCGATGCTGTTTTCAGCATGGACGGCGATATTGTTGACCTGCCTGCACTCGTTGCGCTGGGCAAAAAATATCACCTGCTGACGATGATTGACGAAGCACACGCTACAGGAGTAATCGGTAAAACCGGTCATGGCACGCTTGAACATTTCGGCAGCACCTACAAGCCGGACATTCTCATGGGCACGCTCAGCAAGGCTCTCGGTTCCGAGGGCGGCTATGCCTGCGCCAGCAAGGTAATCATCGACTATCTCAAGAACAAAGCACGCAGCTTCATCTTCGCCACCTCGCAGGCTCCTGCTGCCCTTGCCGCAGCACTGCGAGCTATCGAGGTGCTGGAAGAAGAACCGCAGCGTGCGCAAATGCTGCAGCATAACGTTAAGTTTTTCTTAAACGCTCTGCATGCTGAAGGCGTAGAAGCCTACTCTCCCACCGCCATCATTCCTATTATCATCGGCGATGAGAAGTCCGCTCTGCAGGTTGCAGATGAGCTGCTGGCAAACGGCGTGCTCGCCCCTGCTATCCGCTACCCGACGGTAGCAAAGGGTACTGCGCGCCTGCGTGTTGCCCTCATGGCAACGCATACCGAAGCAGAGCTGTCGCAGACAGCGAAGCTGATTGGTGCAGCAATCAGAAAGTATAAAAAATAAAGCAATGCAGCCCAAAGCTGAGAAACCTAAAGTCTGACTTTATATTTCTCAGCTTTTGTTATCAATTCTATGACAATACGAAGGAGGAAACCACTCATGAAACCTATGGAGGGGATTAAGGTAATTGAACTTTCCAATATGCTGGCAGGACCAATGACTGCCAGAATTTTGGCCGAATGGGGAGCAGATGTTATTAAAGTAGAATCTACTAACGGCGACACCTGGAGAACGCAGGGAGCTACCTCTCTTTCTCCCACAACAGAAATCGCTAATCCTAATTTTGATATGCAAAACTTAAACAAACGCTTTCTTTCCATCAACACCAGAACAGCTGAAGGCAAAAATATCTTAATGAAATTACTGGAAACAGCAGATGTTTTTGTAACTAACTATCGTGTGCAGGCTTTAGAAAAAATCGGCCTTACCTACGATCAGTTAAAAGATGCTTATCCAAGGCTCATCCATGCTTCTGTACTAGGCTACGGTGAAGAAGGCCCGGAAAAAGACCGTCCCGGCTATGACTATACTGCATTTTATGCCAGAACAGGTCTTTTGGCAGATCTGGCTCCGGCAGGCGGCCCGCCACTTATGACTGTTGCGGGTTTTGGCGACCATAGCGTTGCCGCAGCACTTGCCGGTGCTATTGCAGCTGCCCTCTTCCGCAGAGAAAGAACAGGCGCAGGAGATAAGGTTGACGTTTCCCTTTTGCAGATTGGCACCTTTATTCTTTCCTCCGGCCTCCTAAACGGCTTCAATGGACGTCAATACCCCCGCAGTCATGAGGACTGCAGCCATGCATGCAGCAACACCTATCAGGGAGCTGATGGAGAATGGCTGTATCTGGCAATCATTGATTACCGCCGTTTCCCTGAATTCTGCCAGCTTATCGGTCTTCCTGAATTATTGAGCGACGCAAGATTTTCCACCGCTGCAGCCTATTACGAAAATAAAAAAGAGCTTGTCGCTATCCTTGATAAGAAATTCAGGGAGCAGCCTGTTGCCTATTGGCATGAGCTTTTATACGTTCACGATTTGCCGCATGAGGTACTCGCGCATTTTAAGGATGTGCCCAACGATCCACAGGTTATCGCCAACAATTATGCCTATCATTATGAATACAGTGACGGAACAAAAACTGTCTTTACCAACGGTCCGGCTCACTTCCGCTCTGTCGATCCAGCTGAAATTCCGCATAAAACCTCCGGCCCGATTGGCTGCGACACAGCAGAAATTCTCAAAGAGCTTGGCTACAGCGAGGAAAAAATCCAGTCGTTGTATGCAGCTAATGATATCCGTTAATTTATTTTCGTCAAAGGAGGCAGTCATTTTATGTACACACTAGGCATAGACATCGGCTCCACTACCAGCAAAGCTGTTATTCTGGAAAACGGCAAAAAAATTGCAGCCCACGTCGTTGTGCCGCTGGGAACGGGTACTATCGGCCCCGCAAGGGCCTTAGCCGAAATTTTTGAGCAGTCCGGTATCTCGCATGAGCAGATTGCTTATACAATAGCAACTGGCTATGGACGGCTGATTTGTGCTAAAGCAGATGAGCAGAGCAGCGAGCTGAGCTGCCACGCCAAGGGCATTCATTTGCTGCTGCCGCAGGCGGACACAGTGATCGACATAGGCGGTCAGGATGCCAAGGCTCTCAAGCTATCGCCACAGGGAAGGCTTCTCGCTTTCCAGATGAATGATAAATGCGCAGCAGGGACAGGACGTTTTCTGGACGTAATGGCACGAGTTTTAAACGTTCCTATCGAGCAGCTCGGCCCCTTGTCCGCAGCAAGCAAGCAGCCGGCGAAAATCAGCAACACCTGCACTGTCTTTGCCGAATCCGAAGTAATCAGCCAGCTGTCCGTGCAGGTTCCTCTGGCAGATATTGCCGCAGGCATTCACAATTCCGTAGCCAAACGTGTTGCAGGCATGGCGCTCCGCCTGGGACATCCAACCTGCCTGGCCATGAGCGGCGGTGTAGCCTTAAACAGCGGCGTTGTCCGAGCCATGGAAAAGGAAATGGGCTGTCCGATTCTTGTTGATCCCTTATGCCAGTCCGCTGGTGCCATCGGTGCAGCTGTACTGGCCTATGAAAAACTATTGCAAGCGAAGGAGCGAAGATGATGAGTGAAAGTATAGCAACGATAAAAGCAGCGGACAGCGCTCCGCAGGTCAAGCCTAAACGGCCAAAGCCAAAAAGCATGCTCATGCTGGCCGAGCAAAGTGCCGCCCTTTTTGAAAATGCACGCCTCGCCAAGGAGCGCGGCGAAAAGGTTGGCTGGTCCGCTTCCATTTTTCCGCAGGAAATTGCCGAAACCTTGGGACTTAACGTGCTCTATCCTGAGAACCATGCCGCAGGCATTGCTGCCAGACATCAGGCAGATGCACTCCTGCAGGAGTGCGAAGGGCCGCTCGGCTACGCCAACGACCTCTGCGCCTACGCCAAGCTCAACCTCGCCTATGCCTCCGTATTAAACGGCGAAAGCGCTCTAGAGCTTCCCGACGGCGGCAAGCTGGTAAAGCCTGATTTTCTGCTGCTCACCAACAACATCTGCAACCAGCTCACCAAGTGGTATGAAAATCTGGCTCGCCAACTGCAGATACCCATCTTCTTCATCGACACCTGCTATAATCCCTGGGATTACGTTACTGAAAGCCGTGTCCGCTATGTGCGCGCACAAATTGATGAGCTCATCAAAAACCTCTGTGAGTTTACCGACAAAACATGGGACGATGAACATTTTAAAGAAGTAATGAAAATCAGCCAGCGCAACAGCTTCCTATGGGAGCGTGCCAATAATCTGCTTGACCGCAAACCGGCTCCCCTAAGTGGATTTGAACTCTTCAACTATATGTCCTCTATGGTCTGCAACCGCGGCAAAACTTCCTCTACCGCCATCTTGAAGCAATTAAACAGTGAAATTGAACAGCATATAGCTGACGGAACATCTACCTTCCCTGTTGCTGAACAATTTCGCATCTCTTGGGACGGCATTGCCTGCTGGCCATACCTAAGCCATAATCTTCGCACTTTAAAAAAGTATGGCATTAACATGGTTGCTTCCAGCTACGGCAAAGCCTGGGCCATTGAATATAATGACCTCGATGGCATGGCACGCGCCTATTGCTTCGCTTCTACAAACGGTGATAATGCCAGCACGATGATTGAACGTCGGCTTGAAGCCTTGAAACGTTTTGGCTGCGAAGGTACAATCTACCATGTTAACCGCAGCTGCAAGGTTATGGACTGCCAGATGATGGAAGTACAGCGTCAGCTCGCAAAAGCTGCAGGCATCCCATTCACTTCCTTTGACGGTGATCAGGCTGACTACCGCAACTACAGTGAAGCTCAGTTTGAAACAAGAATTCAAGGCCTAGTTGAAGTTATGCAGCAGAATAAGGAGGATTTATAAAATGGCTGATTTGCACACAAATATTGAAAGTCTTAAGCAGGCCTGTCAAAATCCCCGGGCTCAGCTTGATAAATATCTGGCAGAGGGTAAAAAGGTTATCGGCTGCTTTGAACCATATACACCGGAAGAGCTCGTGCATGCCAGCGGTATGATTCCACTGGGCCTTTGGGGTGGCCAGACAGACTTAAAGCTTGTAAAAAGCTACCTGCCACCTTTCGCCTGCCCCATCATGCAGGCCAACCTGGAACTTGGCCTGAACGGCACCTACAAAGGACTCAGCGGTGTCATAATCCCGGCAATCTGCGACACACTGCGCTGTATGACTCAGAACTGGCGCTTTGGCGTTCCTGATATCCCGATGATTCCCATTGTCTACCCGCAAAACCGTGCTTCAACAGCAAGTACTGATTATCTTATCAGTGAATATGAAAATGTTCTTGTCATGCTGGCTACTATTACCGGTCAGATGATGACCGAAAAAGCGCTCTTTCGAACAATTGAAATTTACAATGAGCATAATGCAGTTATGAGAGATTTTACCACGCTCGCAGTAAAGCATCTTGATATCATTACGCCTGCAGTACGCCATGCAATTATGAAAAGTGCTCTTTTCTTTGAAAAGAGTGAGCATACTGCCATTGTAAAGGAAATTAATGAAAGTCTTAAAGCATTACCGGATTATAATTTTGTTGGAAGGAAGGTTATTCTCACCGGCATTACCGGCGAACCTGATGCTTTTCTTGAAATACTTACCAAGAATAAGCTTGCTGTTGTCGGTGATGACCTTGCGCAGGAAAGCCGTCAGTTTAGAACTGATATCCCTATAAACGGAGGCGGTGGTTTGAAACGTTTAGCACTCCAATGGAAGAACCGCACCTGTTGCAGCCTGATTCATGAGCTTGGTAAGCCACGCGGTTCCCTCTTAAGAGAACTTTGCCAGCAAACACAGGCCGATGGCGTTATTAACTGCTTAATGAAATTCTGCGATCCTGAAGAATACGACCAGCCCTGGCTTGAAGCTGACTTAAACAAAGCAGGCTATCCCTGCCTGACTGTAGAGATTGATCCGCTCAACACTAGCTTTGAACAGCTTCACACCAGAATCCAGACGTTTGCTGAAATGCTTTAATAAAGCAGGTTAAAAGAAAAATATTGTAAGCTAAAGCACAAAAAAAGGCAAGGCCTAGGAAACAAACCTCCTAAGACCTTGCCTTTTAATTTTTATAAACCAACTTTTTCAGGCACTGTTATTTATGCTCAGCCACATCCTCGGCATCAAGCACCTTAATTCCACGTGCAGAAAGTAACTTGGTGAACACGCCCTGCCCTTTTATCTTCTTACCGCTGAAGCTGCCGTCATAAATTTCCTTAACACCACAGCTGGGACTGCGTGATTGCAGGATTGCCAAATCCACCTTATTCTCCAAAGCAACTGCCAATGCCTCCTGTGCACCCTTGCGAAATTCATTGTCCACACTGACGCCTTCCTTGTTTGTCACAAGACCAGCAACAATTTCTGCCGGCAAGCGAGGGGTAGAGAGGCCTCCCAGCCGCTCCGGACAAACGCCGATAACCTCATGACCTTCGATAAATTCCAGCACACCTTGATTTAAGTTATTACCGCCGTTATACTTACAGTTTTTGCCTAATAAACAGGAACTCACGAGAATCTTCAAAGAAACATTCCTCCGTTATTGTAAAAATAAGCTACTAACATGCCTGATGCTAACAGCTTATTTTCATGTTTATTCTTCCTTGCTGATTTCTACAGGAATTTCCGGCAGCTTACCGTCAATGCTGATGTTCTTGTTAACCTTAGCATCGTAGGTTTCACCCTTAGCAATCTCCTGCAGATCAATACCGGTAGCACTCTTCACCGTATCGAAAACCTTAGCCATTACGGAAGGAACATTACCGGAAAGACTGCCCATACCGCCTTCGCCGTAAAGCGTAATCTTATCCACCTTACTAAGCGGAGCAGCAACCTCTTTAGCAACCTGCGGCAGCACCTCTATCGCCATCTGAGCCATAGCAGCCTGACCGTATTTCTTCATAGCCTCGGCCTTCTTGTCCATAGCAGCAGCCTCAGCTTCGCCCTTCGCCTGAATAGCGGCAGCCTCAGCCTCGCCTCTTACTCTGATGGCATAAGCCTCTGCATCGCCCTTGGCTTTAATAGCGGCAGCCTCCTGCTCCATCGCATATCTTTGCGCCTCTGCTTCACGCTGCCTCTTAGCCTGCTCAGCCAACGCATCCTGTTCAACTCTGTATTTGTCAGCATCCGCCTGCTTCTGAATAGTAGCAGCCAGGATTTGCTCTTTTACCAATACCTCCTGCTTTTTAAGGTCAGCTTCACGCTCAGCCTTAGCAATCTGTGCGTTCACAGTTGCCACCTCAATCGACTTTTGCTGCTCCTGCTGCTGGATAGCATAAGCAGCATCTGCCTCTGCCTTTTTAATATCGGCAGTACGCTTCAGCTCGCTCTTGGCAATAGAAAGCTCGTTCTGACGCTGTGCAATCGCTAAATCAGCATGCACCTGTGCATCATTAGCCTCTTTCTTGGCAGCAGCCTCGGCAATAGCCACATCTCGCTCAGCAACAGCCTTGCTGATAGAAGCATCCTTGCGGATTTTCGCCGTATTATCTGCACCCAAATCGACAATCAGACCGTTATCATCAACAACGTTCTGGATATTGCAGCTCAAAATGCTGATGCCCAACTTCTCCATATCCTTCGCAGCCTTTTTCAGCACTTCGTCAGAGAAGGAATCACGGTCAACGTTAATCTTCTTCAAATCCAGCGTGCCGATAATTTCACGCATATTACCCTCAAGAGAATCCTGCAGGCTGCGCGTAATATCCGCCGGCTCCATATTTAAAAAGTTGCGCGCTGCCAGATAAATACCGTTTTCCTTATCAACGATAATCTTGGCAACCGCATCAACCTTAACGTTAATAAAGTCATTGGTCGGAACGCTTTGGCTGGTTTTGATATCAACGGACATCTGCCCCAGATACAGCATATCCACTCGCTCCAGCAGCGGAATTTTAAAGCCGCCGATACCGATAAGGATACGCGGATTCTTCGTAATACCGGAAATGATATAAGCCACGTTTGGCGGTGCCTTTACATAACAGGTCTTGGCCGCAATAATAAATAAAACCAGGAAAATAATAATTAGAAAAACAATTCCGTAAGTCAAAACAATTCCCCCTTTATCATCTAAACGCTTTAGTTAAATCATAGCATAGGCAACCATGAAAGACAAGGGAATTATTCGTTACATTTTGAACATTTCTACAATACTTTAAATCATTATGATAAAAGCAGGGTGGATTTTTTACAGGAATTAATCTATCAGTCAAAAAGATTTGGGCAGACTCTTCTCAGGCCTTACGATTTTGCTAGCAAGCCAACTTGCAGGCCAGAAAATTTTTCAAAACTTAAACCCACACCTACACTATATGTAAAGCAACAAATGCCAATCAATTTGAAACTATATCGCAAGACAATTAAATACCTTACGTTGACAACAAAATATGCTCGTGGTAAAATCATCATAATTTATCAGAGGAATTGTAGCGCTCAAGCTATTGAAGCGGGATAGGATTCAAACGAATTTCATCCCGCTTTTTTAGATAAATTATGGCAACATTCAACCCATAAAAGCTCTCATAGCTACTTATGTAACGAAAGGAGTTTTTACAATGCAAATCAACAAACCCGAAAATACTTTACAAAATATTTCTGTCGGCAGCAAAGAAATCAATGCAGCGCGTGTCGCCTTCTTCCTGCCAGGCTTCGTCATTTCCACCTGGGCACCGATGATTCCCATGGTCAAAGCACGCCTGAACCTTGAAGCGGATGTACTTGGCCTTTTGCTTCTGTGCATCGGTATCAGCGCTTTTATCTTTATGCCTTTAGCCGGCGCACTCGTACAACGCTTTGGCTGCAAAAAAGTCGTCATCACAGTTGCAACGCTGATGGCACTAATTTCCGTGCTGCTTTCTTGCCTGCCAAACATCTGGAGCTATGCCATCGCGCTTGCTGTCTTTGGTGCCGTCATGGGCGCAACGGATGTCAGCATGAACACCAACGCTGTTATTGTAGAAAAGCTCGCAGGCCGCAGACTGCTCAGTGGTATGCATGCCTTTTGGAGTATCGGCTGCTTTGCCAGCGCAGGTCTTTTCAGCGTACTGGCATCTTCAGGCTTAAACGTAACGCTCATCGCCACACTGCACTGTGCTATTGTTTTAGCGTTGCTGGCAGTTTTCGGCCGTCACTTACTGGATTATAAAAGCCCCGGCGGCGAAAAGGCCTTTGCTATCCCACGCGGCATTGTTATCGTTTTAGGCATTCTCGCCTGCATTTCCTTCCTTGTTGAAGGTGCAGTTATGGATTGGAGCGGCGTACTGCTCACCGAAGTGAAAAATATGGATATAGCGTTGGCAGGCACAGGTTACGCTATCTTTTCCGTTGCTATGCTCATCATGCGTCTTTTAGGCGATAAAACTGTACAATTTTTAGGCGAACAAAAAGCTGTTATCGGCGGCAGCATCGTCACGGCAGCAGGCTTTGCGCTCGTAGTTGTTTTAGATAACCTGTATCTCAACACCTTTGCCTTCATTCTCATCGGCCTTGGTTGTGCCAACATTGTCCCTGTGTTTTATTCGCTCTTAAAATATCAGAAGGACATGCCTATCAGCGCTGCGGTAACTTCTGTAACCAGTTTAGGTTATACAGGTGTTATTCTAGGTCCCGCACTTTTAGGCTTTGTCGCCCATGGTATCAATATCAGCGCGGTGTTTGAACTCGTTGCCTTATTGCTTGTCATTGAAGCAGGAATTGCCAAGTACGTTTTCTGCAAGCTGAAAATGTAAAATGCGTCATATATCAAAACGAGCTGATTTTAGCACCAACGCTAAAGCCTGCTCGTTTTTGATTGCAAAAGTTTTGGGAAGATTTTTCCCAAAACTTGGCATTTTTGTATAGTTTTAGGAATTATTTTCCTAAAACTTTTGTATTTACCAAGTTTCAAACTTAAAGGTCGGAATGTTTGGCACGCCAAGAATTCTTTATGAAATCAAATATGCGCTCACGCAGTACGTAAAACGCATCAAGAAAAATAAGCTGCCAGTACGTCACAAGACACGCTAACAGCTTATTTTTATTGTTCAAGTTCCAGTTCAACCTCAGCCTGTTTTTTGCAACGCTACCATTCGCGCTGCGCAGACCGGAACGGACGACGGGTTCGCCGGCACGTCTTTGTTACGCGCAAGCTCGCAGGCAACGGACCGACAGGGAATTTTTCGCTGGAGCGTTGACGAACCACTCAGTAAGCACACCTCGCAAAATTCAGCGACGTGAAAAATTCTGCTAATCTAGTCGCCGGAATCCGGCGAAGCAGCTACGCAGGGCGTTTTTTGGATACTTTTTGCCGCCCCGGGCAAAAAGTATCACATACTACTCAAAAAACGCTCCCCTGCTACCCACCGATAGCAAGAGAGCGTTCTCTTTATCTGTTTATTTACTTTTCTGCTGCAGCGCTCTTCACAACCGCCTTCGCAGCCTTTTCAAACTTAGTCCGCGCCAGCATCACAAAATGTCCGCAACCACAGCATTTCATGCCAAAGTCCATACCCGTACGGGTAATTTCCCACTCATCACTGCCACAGGGATGAGCTTTTTTCATTTTGACGATATCGCCTACATTAACATCCTTACCGGAAAGCATTATTCAATACCGTCCAAAGTCATTACGTCGCTGACCTCATAGCCTGCTTCACGGATTTGCTCAATGATATCCATACCATTATTATTCAGAGCGGCACGAATAGTAATTTCCGCAGTGCCATCACCATGCTGCTTGGTTACCAGAGAAATAATATTAATGCCGTCTTCCTTCATAATGTTGGAGATTTCCGCAACAACACCAACCTTATCAGGTGCTTCAATAGTAATACGCAGGCAGTTGCGGTTCATACCCATGATTTCTACGATAGAACGGAAGATATCACTTCGGGAAACAATACCGCAAAGCTTGTTCTCCTGATTTACTACAGGCAGAGCATTGACTCTGTATTTATACAGCTTGTAAGCAACATATTCGATAGTATCTTCTGCCTCAACGCTTATAACGGAACGCTTCATAACGTCTTTAACCTTCAGACGTCCCAGCAGATAGTTAGCCTCATAACGGGAAAGCGTGCTGCTGTCACTGGGAGAAGCTTTGCCGATATCATCACTGGTAATAATACCGCGTACGCGTTGCATATCATCTACAACCGGCAGGCTGATCAGCCTTTTGCCACGCATAATCTCGCGTGCTTCCAAAATCGATTGATCCTCTCGTGCAGTAACAACAGGTTCAGTCATAATATCTTTTACTAACATATGAGTTTTACCTCCTTTGACTATAGAACACAATCATTTTAATATAATCATTTCACTTTAAGGCAAATATAAAGCAACCCGACGCATTTATATTTATATATTAATCAGCCGCCGAGATATGCTTTGCGAACAGCCTCGCTGCTTGCCAGCTCCTTAGCTGTACCGCTCAGAGTAATACGTCCTGTTTCCAGAACGTATGCCTTATCAGCGATGGACAACGCCATATTAGCGTTCTGTTCAACCAACAGAACGGTAGTACCGCTCTCGTTGATTTCCTTTATTATATTAAAAATTTCCTTTACAAGCAAGGGGGCAAGACCCATAGAAGGCTCGTCCAGCAGCAGCAGCTTAGGACGGCTCATCAACGCACGGCCCATAGCCAGCATCTGCTGCTCGCCACCGGAAAGCGTACCGGAAAGCTGGTCCTTACGTTCCAGCAGACGCGGGAATTTTTTAAAGACATCATCCATGTCCTTGGCAATTCCATCCTTATCCTTACGCAGATAAGCACCCAGCTCCAGGTTTTCCAGAACAGTCATATTGGCAAAAACATGACGGCCCTCAGGAACCTGGCACAGGCCCATGCCGACAATTTTATGCGCCGGTACACCGGCAATATCATGACCTTCATATAAGATTTTACCGGTCTTAGGTTTCATCAGACCGGAAATGGTGCGCAATGTGGTAGATTTACCGGCACCGTTAGAACCGATCAGCGCTACGATTTCACCATCGGGAACATCGAGGCTGATACCTTTGATAGCGTGAATCGCGCCATAATATACATTGATATCTTCAACAGTTAACATTAGTTGATAACCTCCTCGCCCAAGTATGCTTCAATAACGCGCTTGTTGTGTTTGATTTCTTCCGGAGTACCTTCGGCAATCTTCATGCCGTATTCCAGTACGTAAATACGCTCACAGACACCCATTACCAAGCCCATGTCATGTTCAATCAGCAGGATGGAAAGATTGAATTCCTTACGAATCCAGCGAATCATTTCCATCAGCTCTTTGGTTTCCTGCGGGTTCATGCCTGCAGCGGGCTCGTCCAGCAGCAGCAGCTTAGGCTCGGTAGCCAAAGCACGCGCAATTTCCAGACGACGCTGCTTACCATAAGGCAGGTTTTTTGCTACCTCATGTGCTTCTTCCTCCAGATGGAAGATTTTCAACAAATCAAGAGCCTTTTGTGTAATATATTCTTCTTCGCTGAGATATTTGCCATCACGAACGATAGCATCAGCCAGATTATAGGTTACGTGCATATTATAAGCAATTTTTACATTGTCGATAACGCTCAGCTCGGAGAACAGGCGGATATTCTGGAAGGTACGTGCCATACCCATCTGCGTAACCTGATAAGATTTCTTGCCGCTGCTTTGCTGACCGTTAAAATATACCTTGCCTTCGGTCGGTGTATATACACCGGTAATCATATTGAAGGCTGTTGTCTTGCCGGCACCGTTAGGACCGATAAGGCCAATCAGCTCTCCCTCGTCGATATGCATGGAAAGATTGGAAACGGCACGCAGGCCGCCGAAAACCATGGATACATTATCTACCTTCAGCAGTTCTGCCATTGTCCTTACCTCCTAATTTAAACATTTTCAAGCTCAATTCCTTGCTGCCGAACAAGCCTTGCGGACGGTACAGCATCAGGATAATCATAGTAACAGAATAGATAATCATACGCCATTCCGGGTAATCCGACAAATAAGCGGAAATGAAGGTCAGCAAGGTTGCACCGGTAATAGCACCGGTCATAGAACCAAGACCGCCCAAAACAACCATGGTCAGGATATCGAAGGAACGCATGAAGGTGAAGGACGCAGGATGCGCCAGGAAGAAGTAGTGGCTGAAGAGTGCGCCTGCAGTACCGGCAAAAGCAGCACCGAAGGTGAATGCCATTACTTTATATTTAGTAGTGTTGATACCCATGGTATCTGCAGCAATTTCGTTTTCACGGATTGCCAGGCAGCAACGGCCATAGGAAGAGTTTTTAAAGTTCTTGATGAAGAAGATAATACCTATCATAATCCAGAAGGTATACGCGAAATTGGTCATACGGGGAATGCCCATTAAACCGGATGCACCGCCGACATAATCAATGTTCAGGATGCAGATACGGATAATTTCGCCTAAGCCCAAGGTTGCGATTGCCAGATAGTCACCATCAAGACGCAGTGTAGGCAAGCCAATCAAAAAGCCCAACAGGCCGGCGGCCAGGGTTGCTACAACCAGACCTGCTTCAAAGGGCATACCCAGCTTAACCGTCATAATAGCACTGGTATAAGCACCGACTGCCATGAAACCGGCATGACCGATAGAGAACTGACCGGTATAACCGTTAATCAGGTTCAGGCTGACTGCAAGAATAATGTTGATGCAGATAAGGATAATGTTCAGCTCCCAGAAGGGACCGATGATTTCGCCAAAGAGCAGGCCTTGTACGATACCAAAAACGATAACGCAGGCAACTATGGCTTTTAAATCAAATTTTCTAATTGCATTCATACCATGTCACCTCAGACTTTCTCACGAACGTTCTTGCCTAATAAGCCGGAAGGTTTATAAAGTAAGATGATAATCAAAATACCGAATGCTGCCGCATCACGGAAGGTAGAGGAAATAAAGCCGCTGACCATTGCTTCTACAACGCCCAGGATAATACCGCCGATCATAGCACCGGGGATAATACCGATACCGCCGAGAACTGCGGCAACGAAGGCTTTAAGACCGGGCATCATGCCCATCAGCGGGTCAATAGAGTTATAGTAAACACCTACCAGCACGCCGCCTGCTGCTGCCAAAGCACTGCCAAGCGCAAAGGTAGTGGAAATTACACGGTCAATGTTGATGCCCATCAGCCTTGCAGCGTCAGCATCATAGGATACAGCACGCATAGCCTTGCCGGCTTTTGTTTTATTTACGATGTAGGTAAGAACTGCCATCAGGATAATAGCGCTCAACAGGATAACCAGCTGCTGACTGTTAGCAACCAGTGGTCCAAGATGATATACTGTAGCGCCGAATACAGCGGGGAAGGTTCTCGGCTGCGGAGAAACCAGCAGAATCATGCTGTATTCCAGGAAGAAGGATACGCCGATTGCAGTAATCAAAATTGCGATACGCGGTGCATTACGCATGGGGCGATACGCAACACGTTCAATAATAATACCTGCGATAGCAGCGCCTGCCATCGAGAAAATAATTGCCGGGATAAACGGCAAGCCTAATTGGGTAGTAGCAAAGAAGCCAAAATAGGCACCCAACATATAAATATCGCCATGAGCAAAGTTTATCAGCTTAATGATGCCGTAGATCATGGTATAACCCAAGGCGATCAATGCGTAGATACTGCCGAGAGATACACCATTTATCAGCTGCTGAAAAAACTGATGGATAAAAGTCTCCATAATTTACCTCCCTAGAGATTTCAAAGATTTGTGTAAGCGGGACACGCTTACTTAAAGGAAAAGGCTGTTGCTACGCAAAACAACAGCCTCGTTGATTGAATCAGATTAACTACTAATGTAAACTATCAGGGATTAACTTTAGTTTTAAAGGTTTGTTTGCCATCTTTATGTTCGATAATTACAGCACTCTTAATCGGGTTATGCTCTTCGTTAAAGGTTACTTCACCGGATACACCCTTGAAGCCTTTAATCTTAGCCATTGCTTCAGCAATTTTAGCCGGATCAGCACTGCCTGCATCTTCGATTGCTTTTGCAACCAGCAGAGTGGAATCATATGCCAATGCTGCAAATACATCCGGGTTGGTGTTGTAAGCTTTTTTGTATTCAGCTACGAATTCTTTGTTCAGATCAGAGGTATCGTCCGGAGAATACAGACTGGAGAAGAAGGTGTTTTCCAGAGCAGCTTTGCCGGCAATTTCAGGAAGCTTAGCGCTGTCCCAGCCATCGCCGCCTGCCATAGGAACGGTGATACCCATCTCACGAGCTTGTTTAACAATCAGGCCAACCTCCTGGTAATAACCGGGAATGTAGATGAAATCAGGTTTTGCAGCTTTGATTTTTGTCAAAGTAGATTTGAAGTCGGTATCCTTTTGCAGATAAGCCTCTTCAATTACAACCTGACCGCCGTTTTTAACAAAGTTCTCTTTGAAGAACTGTGCCAGACCTTTAGCATAGTCACTTGTATTATCGATATAGATAGCAGCCCTCTTCACTTTAAGTTCATTAGAAGCAAAGCTTGCCATTACAGTACCCTGGAACGGATCAATAAAGCAGGTACGGAAGCTGTAGGGTTTAACCTGTTTAGTTTTAGGATCAACAGTAACGTCCGGGTTAGTGCCCATAGGTGTAATATCTACAACCTTAGCACCATTATTGATTGCACCGGATGCGATTACAGCAGAGGATTGGTTAGGACCGATTACTGCTACAACCTTATCCTGAGAAATCAGCTTTTGCATACCGTTAGTTGCTTCGGAGGCTTCAGATTTGGTATCAGCAACAACTAAAGAAAGTTTTTTGCCGCCCAGCACACCTTTTTCATTTATTTTTTTCAGTGCCAGGTCGATGCCGTTTTTACCGGAAATACCGAAGGATGCACTGCCGCCGGTCATTTCCAGCAAGCCGCCTACCTTAATGGTATCGCCGTCAGCTCCTTTAGAGCCACCTCCGCAACCGGTCAGCGCGCTCATAAACATAGCGCCGGCTGCTAGTACAGATAACAATTTTGTTACTCTTTTCATGGTTTATTCCCCCTCAGAAATAAATAAAAAATATTTTTATAGAGGGCGCATCGATTAGACGCGCCCGGTCTAACTTAATAAATAATCCATGGAATAGAAGTCTTGTTATGCTTTCTGATATTTACTTGTAGAATTTTTTATGTTTATTTTTTTGTTAGCAATTACAGGCTGATTTTTTCAACCAGAGTAGGAGTACCGGTTTCCAGACCGATAATCAGAGCAGGCATTACCGGGTTGTGGTTAGCATCAAAGGTGAGCTTGCCGCTTGCAACCGGCAGGTCTTTGGTTTCAGCAATTGCTTTAGCCAGTTTGGTGCCATCAGTGGAGCCTGCACGTTTCAGAGCATCTGCCAGGATCAGGCCTGCATTATAGCCCTGCATTGCGAAGATATCAGGATCTTTTTGGTATTTCTCTTTGAATTTCTTGATGAAGTCCTGAACGGATTTGTCTTCGTCTTTAGCATTGAAGGCACTTACATAGTAGCAGCCCTTCAGAGCATCTTTACCAGCGATTTCAGCAAGTTTCGGGCTTTCCCATCCATCGGAGCCCAGCATCGGGCAGGTAATGCCGATTTCGCGAGCTTGTTTGATAATCTTGGAAACTTCTTCATAGTAACCGGGAACGTAAATTGCTTCCGGATTGGATGCTTTGAGTTTAGTCAGAGCGGATTTGAAGTCAACATCTTTAGCCAGGAAAGCTTCCTTAGCAACAATTTTACCGCCTTTGCCTTCCAAGGTTTTTTGGAATACCTCTGCTAAGCCTTTGGAATAGTCACTGGAGGAATCGTAGAAAATAGCTACGTTTTTAACCTTCAGAGTTTTATCGGCAAATACTGCCATTACCTGACCTTGGAACGGGTCGATAAAGCAGGCACGGAATACGAAATCCTTTACCTTGCCGTTTTCTACGGTAATGCTCGGTGCGGTAGCAGCCGGAGCAATTTGAGGAATCTTATTTGCAGTAGTAATAGGAGTTGCAGCGTTTACGCAACCGCTGGTTGCAGGTCCGACAACGGCAACTACTTTATCTTGGGTAATCAGCTTGGTTACAGCGTTACCGGATTCAGCCGGCTCGGATTTGTTATCGCTTTCAACTACGCTGATTTTTTTACCGTTCACGCCGCCGTTTTTATTAAGTTCGTCTACAGCCAGCTTGAAGCCCTCGTTAATGGATTTACCATAGTTAGCAACATTACCGGTTAATTCGAATGCTGCGCCAACCTTAATAGTATCTCCGGTATCAGCTTGTTTCTTTTCTCCGCCACAGCCTGTGAGCAATGCGGCGCACATCATAGCAGCCATAGCTGCAGATGCTAATTTCTTCCATTTTTTCATTTTGAGTCCTTCTTTCCCTTAAAAATAAAATATAAAACACAGTACCGGGAGTGTTCTCAGATTCAACCACTATCCCAGCAACTTTATGTAACCAATTATAGCCGTTATATTACACTTTTGTCAACGAATTTTTTCATGTTCATTGTATACATGGGAATTTTACACGTAAACTGATACATTTTTTATGTTTTCTATTTTCGCGTTTGTTATTCAGGTATTTTTGTATCCCCCAAATAAACTTTGTAGCTTTTGTGTCTTCTTACTGCCTTTATAGCGCTCTGCCTGCAGATAGTGTATAATATAATGCATAAGAATTACTTGCTTTACAAATACAGGCAAGACTATTTATAGAATGAGAGGTATTTATGAACTTTATTGCTTTATTTTTCTTGTGCGTGCGCATGTTTCATTTCATTCATTCCCGCAGAATCGCCTATCTGCTGCAGCGCTTTTCCCGAATTTTAGACGAGCGCCGTGCCAACCCCGGCCGCAAGCAGGTCATTATTATCGACGGCAGTGCCACCACTTTTATAATTTACTTTCTGCTGGATGTATTCTTCCTGTTATACTGCATCTGGCTGATGCTGCACGACAATACCTGGACACCTGGCTTTCTGCTGCTCGTGATTGCAGCACTGGAATCACTCGCTATTCACGCCCGTATCAGCGGTGCCTATGACGAGGACGAGGAAGGCTTTGTCTATCCCCGCACCTGGGTGCGCTACCTCTGCTTTGGCGAGAGCATGTTTATTCTGCTGAGGCTGTTTGAGGGCGCTTAAAAACCCATACTTAAATTATAAAATTGAAAGCAAAAAATCCCGACAGCAACCTGTCGGGATTTTTCTTACACTATCACTATTTAAATTACAAGAGTCTTTGCTCTTCCTCTGCCAGCGGATAGCTGGACTTACCGTTATCGATATCCTTAGCAAAGCAACGGCTTTCCTCTCTGCCGTAAATGCTGGTCATAATAATACCCTTATTATTCGCATCCGTAAGCAGCAGCGAATAGCTCATTTCACCGCCCATAGCGTCAAAGGCATCATAACGCACAATCTTAATATTCTGCAGACAGTTCTGTACCTGTGCATGCAGCTTCTGATGCTCATCCTGCAGAGCTGCCAGCTCATTCTGTACAGCACGCAGCTCCTGCAGCGTATCTGTCAGTACGACATCAATGTTGGCTTCCTTGCCCTGAGTAAAGAAGTCATATTTTTTTTGCAGCTTATTCAATCTGCCCTGCAGACTGAAGCACATACCCAACGCAACCAACACAATAAGCAGCAGCACAATAATAATTGCTGCCGAATGTGTATTAACCAAAAGATTGGCCTGTTCCATCAATAAAAGCCCCCTCATACCAAAGATTATCTAATCGGCCGGCGCTTATAAGCCCGGCTTTTTTCATATTTTTTACTGTAAAAACCTTCTGAAATCACACATTCAGACGCTTAGGCTCGCCGTTAAGCGGTTTTTCTTCATGGCGTCCCTGCTGCAGTACCTCATAGATGCGCTCCAGGTCCTCAGCAGAATAATATTCAATGTGAATAGTACCACCCTGGCGTCCCTGCTCATCCAGCTTAGGCACAACCTTAACCTTAGTACCCAAAAACTCTACCAGACGCTGTTCAAAGTCATGGCAGAAAATATCATTCTCGGTAGGCTCACGCTTAGGTTTCTTTTCCTTATTATCCTTATTTTTAGCTTCTTCCTCAATAAGCTCACGGACAATCTTCAGCTTCTTGCCTTCCTTCAGTTTACGCACAACCTCTTCGGTCATACGTGAGCTCCAGCCATTGGCAATAATCGCTTCCGCCACCTCGCACATCTGCTCCGGCTTCGGCAGTCCCAAAAGCTGCTTAGCCTGGCCCATCGTCAGCACGCCATTAATAATTTGCTTCTGAACCTGCTCCGGCAGGTTCAGAAGGCGCAGAATATTAGTCACGGCACTGCGGCTGCGGCCTACCTTTTCGGCAGTCTGCTCCTGCGTCAGCTTAAATTCCTGCATCAGGCGGCGCAAGCCCTGCGCTTCTTCAATCGGATTCAGGTCATGACGCTGAATATTTTCAATCAGCGCAATTTCCATCATCTTGGCATCGTCATAATCCTTGACAATAGCAGGCACCTTAGTAAGTCCGGCTAAGCCTGCGGCACGCAGACGGCGTTCGCCTGCCACCAGCTCGTAGTTTCTGCCCTTTTTGCGCACAACTACCGGCTGAACAACGCCAAACTCCTTGATGGAAGCAGCCAGCTCCTGCAGCTTTTCTTCATCAAAGTTGCAGCGCGGCTGATACGGATTCGCTGCGATATTTTTAATAAGCAGCTCCTGTGCAGCACTTGCAGGCTCCTGCGCCTTTTCTACAGCAGGACTGGTATTTTCGCCGAAAATTGCGCCCAGGCCCTTGCCTAAGCCGCCCTTCTTACTCATCCTCAATCACCTCACGCGCAAAGTCCATATACACCTGCGCACCTTTAGATTTGCTGTCATAGTCGATAACCGGCTGTCCGTGGCTGGGTGCTTCACTCAAGCGCACGTTACGCGGGATAATCGTCTGATACATTTTTGTTTTGAAATACTTCTGTACCTCGTTCACAACATCCTGCGACAGGTTCGTTCTGCTATCATACATAGTCATCAGCACACCCTCCAGCTTTAATGCAGGGTTCAGGTTACGCTGTACCAGCTGAATCGTGTTCATCAGCATAGTAACGCCCTCCAGCGCATAAAATTCGCACTGAATAGGAATCATTACCGAGCTGGCAGCAGTCAGGCCGTTGATTGTCAGCAGACCTAAAGACGGCGGGCAATCAATAATAACGTAATCATAATTATGCTTTACTCTTTCCAGAGAGTTCTTTAAACGTCCTTCACGGTTCATCAGCGAAACAAGCTCTATTTCCGCACCGGCAAGCTGGATAGTAGCAGGCACCAGGTCCAGTCCTTTATAGGCTGTGTGCTTAATTACATCCTGCATGGGTACTTCACTGATAATCGCATCATAAATGCATTGCTTAATATCACGTTTATCAAAGCCAAAGCCGCTGGTAGCATTTCCCTGCGGATCACTGTCAATTAAAAGCACCTTGCGTTCCAGCGCCGCCAGACACGCAGCCAGATTTACCGCCGTAGTAGTCTTGCCAACACCACCCTTCTGGTTGGCAATAGCAATTACCTTTACCAATTCGCTTCACCTCGTAGTCATAGTATATCTATTCTATTTTATCACACTTTACGTGCTCATGGGAAAAGAATTTTTGTTTATTTACTTTTGTACGCTGCTCCAGCGCCTCCCAACAGCAAAAAGCGCAGCACGCTTTCGCTTGCTGCGCTCAGATTGCATATTACGCTGTTATAAATTATACGTTGAAGCGGAACTCGACAACATCGCCGTCCTGCATAACGTAATCCTTGCCCTCCAGACGAACCAGGCCTTTTTCACGTGCCGCAGCCTTACTGCCGCAGGCTACCAGATCATCAAAGGAAACGATTTCCGCACGGATAAAGCCACGCTCAAAGTCAGTATGGATTTTGCCTGCTGCCTGCGGAGCCTTAGTGTTCAGCTTAATAGTCCAGGCACGGGATTCCATTTCGCCCGCAGTCAGGAAGGTCATCAGGCCAAGCAGCTTGAAGCCTGCTTTAATCAGGCGGTCCAGACCGGTTTCCTCCAGGCCTGCCATTTCCAGATATTCCTTAGCCTCTTCTTCCGGAAGCTCGGCAACTTCGCTTTCCATCTTTGCGGAAACAACGATAACCTCAGCATTTTCTTCTGCAGCATATTTCTTTACAGCCTGTACATGCTCGTTACCGGACGGATCGGCAACCTCGCCTTCAGCAACGTTGGTAATGTACAGCACCGGTTTCATGGTCAGCAGATGCAACTCGCCCAAGAACTCCTGCTCTTCTTCTGTCAGACCAAGGCGGCGTGCCGGAACACCATCAGACAGGCCGGCCATAACCTTTTCCATAACAGCCTGCTCCAGCTTGACCTTTTTATCGCCGGTTTTTGCCAGCTTCACCAGGCGCTCCTGACGTTTTTCAACGGTTTCCATATCAGCCAGGCACAGCTCGGTGTTGATGATATCAATATCACGCAGAGGATCAATGCTGCCCTCAACGTGGGTGATGTTGCCATCCTCAAAGCAGCGTACAACCTCGGCAACAGCATCTACCTCACGGATATGGGACAAGAACTTATTGCCCAGGCCTTCGCCCTTGCTTGCACCCTTTACCAGACCGGCAATATCTACAAAACGCATGGCTGCCGGAACAATCTTTTTGGATTTAAACATATCGCTCAGAACATCTAAGCGTTTATCAGGCACATCAACAACGCCAACGTTAGGTTCAATAGTGCAGAAGGGATAGTTTGCTGCTTCTGCGCCAGCTTTGGTAATAGCATTAAACAGGGTACTTTTGCCTACGTTAGGCAGGCCAACGATACCGACTTCTAAATTTGTACTCACGTAAATCGCTCCTCGTCATATATATTTAGTGCGTTAAAAACTCTGTATCTAATATATTTTACAATAATATGCTTTGATATGCAATGTTTTGACGCAAAATGGCACTCTTCCGCAGCATAAAAAAGAGACAGTCCGCAGACTGCCTCTGATTTTTTGCTTAGGCTTAGAAATATTCCAGCTCTCTCTTGGCAAATGCACCGGTTACCGGGTTCATGTCAGCTTCTACTTTATATCTTGCAGTAATGAACTCTACATCATAATGTACATTGTTGCCTTCTTTTTCGGTTTTGATAACAATATTTCTTGCATCGGGATATGCTTCCAGAACGATTTGTCTGATATCCTCAGGAGTTTTTACCATCATCGTGCTGCCGGCAATATTGCTGCCTTTAATTTCTACTTCCTTAACCTTGGTAGTAGCAAGAACAACTTCTACCTCGTATTCCAGATAATTATCATTATCGCGGAAGTTCAGAACAGCTTCGCCATCTTCTTCCTTGTAGCCATAAAATACAGCAGCAGCAGGAACCTCGGCACGTGCAGCATCAATAACCATCTGCTGATGGCTTTTAACAGGTGCAGCAAAAGCTACTGCGCTCATTGCCAGCGCAGCCAGCATAGAAAGCAAAACTAATAATTTTTTAAACATAAATATTCCCCCTTTGAAAAAATATAATCAGCTTACCAGACTTACTGTCTTTCCAAAAGTCTGTTAGCGTAAGCACGCATAGAAGGATTAGCAACGGCCTTGAAATCTGCAGGCGGCAGAGCAAAGGCAGTTGCCTCATCCACGGTATTGGAAACCTCAAGCACCTTAAAGATAGGCAGATAACTTACTTCGTAGCCCTTCCAGTCAGCTGTATCCTTTGCATAATAGAAATTCAGGCTGTTGGTGCCCTTGGTCATCTTGTCATAATCATAGCCGGTAACTGCATCATTACCACCCTGTGGACGTACATTGAACCAGCTGATCAGGGTTTCGGCAAAGGGCATGCTCATGCCCGGCAGCTCAGGAACTCTGTCATAATTTTTATTGAGATAGTCAATAGTGTACCAATAACCGTTCTTCACAAAGGAAACGGTATCCTTGATTACCTTGCCGTCACCATCGGTAGTAGTGATGCGCTCGGCGTTAATGCCATTGGCTTCATTATATTCCGTACGGTTGGTGCGCTTTTGCTGTGCAGTCGGCAGCTTGGCATAGGCTTCGGCAGTCAGCACCTCACGCATATCAATCGTCTGGGTTACAACCAGATGTACAGGATGCTTGTCACTGTTCAGAGTTTCACCCAACAGATGGATGGTACGCTGACCGGGATTATAGGCAAAAGCCATTGCTGTGCAAAGCATCGTAAAAACAAAAGTCAAAAATAAGGTTCTCAAAGATGTTTTCATGCAATTCACCTCGTATGTATATTACTACTAATATTATATCATGTTAACGCCTGCGTAAATAAGTAAATTTTTTGTGATTTTTACATAAACGAAAACCCCGCAGCCTAACGGCTACGGGGTATAAGTTTCGTTTAAACCGCCGTGCGAATTATTCGCAGGTGAACGGCAGCAAAGCAACGCAGCGAGCGCGTTTGATTGCTACGGTCAATTGGCGTTGGTGCTTAGCGCAGGTACCGGAAATACGGCGCGGTAAAATCTTACCACGTTCGGTGATATAGCGTTTCAGCTTATTTGCATCCTTGTAATCGATTTCTTCAACTTTATCAACACAGAAGCTGCAAACTTTTCTTCTAGGTCTTCTGCCTCTTTCGCGTTTCATTGCATAACCTCCCTTAAATTAGAATGGAATTTCCTCATCAAAGGGAACCTGTTGTCCGAAACCACCCATACCGCCGTCTTGAGCCGGCGCAGCAGAGCGAGTCGGATTGCTATGAGCAGCAGCGGCATCAGCTTTGCGCTCAATGAACTCGAAGCGATCAGCGATTACTTCGGTTATCCAGCGTTTATTGCCATCCTTGCCATCATAGCTACGGATTTGCAGGCGGCCTTCAACAAGCGCGCGCTGCCCTTTGGTGAGACTGTTACCGCATGTCTCAGCTTGTTTACCCCAGATTACTACCGGAATAAAATCAGCTTCTCTTTGGCCTTCCTGATTGGCAAAAGGTCTGTCTACTGCAAGAGTAAACTGACAAACAACTTTACCGGTCGGCGTATAACGCACTTCCGGATCTCTAGTAAGTCTGCCCAACAGAATAATCTTGTTCATTGATTATTCACCCTTTCTGATAATCATATGGCGCAGTACTTCATCGGTAATTTTCATAACACGATCAAGTTCCTTAACAGCAGCGGCGTCAGCCTGGAAGGTTACGAGAACATAGATACCTTCATTCAGGTCCTGGATCTCATAAGCAAGGCGTCTTTTGCCCCAACGATCGGTTTTTTCTACATTACCACCGTTTGCAGTGATGAGTTTCTCGAATTTAGCAACAACTGCTTCACAAGCCTCATCCTCAACAGGTTTAACGATGTACATGACTTCGTATGCGTTCACGAAATCACCTCCTCCTTTGGACTTTGGCCCCCGTCTCTCCGGGAGCAGAAGAAGTATATATAGTTATATACAAGCTTAATAATTATATCATTGCTTACGCTGCTTTGCAAGCTTTTTTGAAAAATTTTCCTGCTATTTCTGCTTGCGGCATTCCGAACAATAACCATACCATTCCAGATTATGTCCTACAATGGCAAATTCTGTTTTATCCGCCAGCTGTTCCTCGAAATCAGTAATCGGGCAATGGTCTACCTCCACAATCCGATGGCAGCGCAGGCAGATAAGGCGGTGCCTGTGCCCCAAGGCGTGCAGCACAAAGCCATACTTGCGTGCATCCGTCAAAAAACTTTTTTCCGTCAGTCCCTTTTGCGTAAAATTTTCCAGGATACGGTAAACCGTAGAGAAATTTATCTCTGCGCCCTGCTCACACAGCTGCTGATAAATATCCTCAGCCGTCAGCACGCCCTCGCTCGCCAGCAGCAGCTGCAGAATAAGCTGTCTATGACGGGTATTTTTTAATCCGTAGCGATGCAGATAATCGCAATAATCTGCCGCAGAACTTGTATCAGTCATCTTTCTACCCCTTCTTTATAAGACAGCACGTATTTCTTTATAAATGATAATCAGCAACAGCAAAGCCACCGAAACCAAAGCAGTTACACCGCCCGGTGCCGCACCCAGCCAATAGGAGGTCACAAGGCCTGTGATAATGGCGATAAAGCTCAGCACCATAGCTGCCAGCATCGTCACCTTAAAGCCCTTGCCCAGCTGCAGGGCCGCCGCCACCGGCAACGCAATCAGCGAGCTGATAACCAGAATGCCTACCACGCGGATAGAAACAGCAACCATGGCTGCCACCAGCAGAGCAAAGATATAATTAATCAGACGCGTTTTTACTCCGGCAATTTTAGCACCGTCTTCATCAAAGGCCAGCATAACCAGCTGCGGATACAAAAAGTAAACAGCAGCCAGCGACACTACGCACAGCACTGCTACCGCCAGCACATCATCAGGCGTTACGGTCAGAATGCTGCCGAACAAAAATGCTTCTACATTAGTATGCACCATACCGCTGCTGATAATCGTAATCGCAATACCGACAGACAGCGATAGGATGATAACCAGTATAAGCTCCGCATAGCGGCGGAAGCGCTGACGCAAAACCTCAATCAACACGGCAAAAACAGAGGTTACGGCAAAGGCGCTGATAATCGGGTTCACCTTAACCAGCAGGCCAACTGCTACGCCTGCCAGCGATGCATGTGCCAACGTATCGCCAATCATGGAATAACGGCGCAGCACCAAGAACATGCCAATCATAGGACACATTAAAGAAATCAGTACAGAAACCAGCAAAGCGTTTTGCATAAAAGCGTATTCCAGCATTATTCCGCACCTCCTACATTATCATGCATATATTCCTGCACATATTCCTGCGGATTGCAGAAATGACCATGACCGTTCATCACATGATACATTTTATCGGCATTACGTGCCGCAAATTTCAGGTTATGCTCTACCGTGATAATGGTAATACCCTGCTCATGCAGCTCCTGCATAAATTTGTACAGCTCCTGCTGGCTCTTGACATCAATGCCGGTAGAAGGCTCATCAAAAATCAGCAGCTGCGGACTGCCCAGCAGTGCTCTGGCAATGAGTACCTTCTGGCACTGGCCGCCGCTCAGAGTGCCGATTAAACGGTCACGCAGGTCATAAACATGCATCTGCTCCAGACAGCGACGTACCGCCTGCTTATCCGCTACTTTTAATATCCTGCGGTAATATTCCATTACCTCATATACGGTTATCGGAAACTGGCTGTTGAGAGTTTCAAAGCGCTGCGGCACGTAGCCGATGCTGCTAAAAGTATTCTTCAATTCACCTTTTGACGGCTCCAGCAATCCCAAGAGCAGCTTGACCAGCGTACTTTTGCCGCTGCCGTTTTCGCCGACAATGGCAATATATTCGCCGTCATTTACCTGCATATTGATATCGCGCAGCAGCTCGCTGCCGGATTCATAGGCAAATTCTATATGCTTCAGTTCTATCATATTGGCTCCTTCATTTACTCACGGCAGCCTGCGCTGCCTTTTTGTTGCAGTAAATATTATAGACCTCGCTCGGCAAATATGCAAGTCATTTGCATTTAGCTTGACAAGAAAGTTCACGGGTGTTATGATAAAATTCGTTATAATATGCAAATCATTTGCGTTTATTTGTGCTTAAATGAGGAGGAGAGCCTATGAAAAAGCTCAGTATTATTTTTTGTATTTGCACACTGCTGCTCTGCAGTCTGCTGGCAGGCTGTGGCAGCAAGGAGCCTGCACCTGCTGCGGACCATAAGCTGCGGGTTGTAGTAACCTTTAATGCTATGAAAGAATTTACTCAGGCCGTAGGTCAGGATAAAATTCATATAACTTCCCTGATTCCCGACGGCACAGAGCCGCATGATTTTCAGCCTACTACTAAAACTATGCAGGCGCTGAGCAAAGCAGACATCTTAATTTACAACAGCACAGGCATGGAGCGTTGGGTGGAGCAGGCAACACAGGCCGCTGCCAATCCCAGGCTCGTCATTGTAGAAGCAGCCAAGGGCACCGACCGCATCAGCCTTACAGAGGCTGACGAAATCAGAGCACACGGCCAGTATGACCCGCACACCTGGCTGAGCCTGAGCTGCGCACAGACAGAGGTAAAGAATATTGCCGAAGCACTGGCCGCCGCAGACAAAACCAATGCCGATTTCTACCGCAAGAATGCCGCAGAATACAATCAAAAGCTGCAGGCACTGCTTGTTGCCTATCAGAAGAAATTCAGCAAGCTGGAGCAAAAGGACTTTGTCACCGGTCATGCTGCCTTTGCTTATTTGTGCCGTGACTTCGGCCTGCAGCAGCAAAGCATCGAGGATGTTTTTGCCAGCGGCGAACCAAGCGCGCAAAACCTGGCCAAGCTGACAGCCTACTGCAAGGAGCACAATGTAAAAACTATCTTCGTAGAAGAAGCGGTAAGCCCCAAAACATCAGAAACACTGGCGCGCGAGGTTGGTGCCACTACGCAGGAAATATATACTATTGAATGCAGCAACGGTGAGAAAACCTATCTTACCCGCATGGAAGAAAACCTGGACGCTATTTACCAAAGCTTGAAAAAATAAAAAGGCTGCCATCTTAGCAGCAAACAAAATTATCTACGCACAGCAAAACGCCGCGGCTTACGCAGCAGGTCAAAGACCTGCTGCAGCCGCGGCGTTTTTACGTACACATCGCTCCGTCGGCCGAGCCGGCAAAGCTGATTCACTTTTTGTTCTTAGGCAGTACATCCTCATTCTTAGGCGAATAGGGATTGATATTTTTCAGCTGCTGATTAGGACGGTAATTATCGCGCGCCGACGAGCCCCAAATAATCATCCAGGTCAGAGAAAAGCCCATCAGGAGCCACAAAGCAGCCATAGCCGCCGCCGGATACCAAGAAAGATTGAACCAATAGCTAAAGCCCCAGAGCAACACCGCGATAAACCCCCATTCCCAGTTCACTATCAGATTGGCAATGAAGCAGATAAAAAAGCCTGAATTGATAGTCGTCCTGCGCATAATAACCTCCTGCTAAAAAAGCGGCCGCGATAAATACTCGCAGCCGCAAAAGTATCAGCTCATTGCAATATCAGTAGCTGCCACCGCCGCCGCCATGATTATCATCAGCAGAGCTTTCGCTTACAGAACCATCGTCACTGCTGCCGCCACGGGATTTAGACTTCGGAACAGTAGAAACGTTGGTGTACAGATAAGTATCATTGCTGTGCGTCAGCTCAAAGCTTTTCTTAACCAGATAAGCATTTGCCTTAACAGCCTTTTGGACATTGCTCATACCACTAATCAGCAGAGCACGACAGCCATAGGCTGCAGCACCGCCGATACCGGCAGCAATTACTAAAGCAAACCAGTTGAAGCCTGCATTAGGATCCCACGGCTCGCCTTCCTTTTCGTAATACTCAAGGAGCTCGCCTGCTTTTTGAGCATAGGTGATGTAGCCCTGAGCATAATCATTTTTCTTGAACTGAGCAACCATCGGCTTGCTCATATACTCAATGCCTTCATTGCCAACGATAACCTGCTTCAGCTGTTTATCGGTAGCAATATACCATTTACGGGTGTTGGTAACCTGCAGCAATACCATATTGCCCTTGGCACCATCATTATAAACATCATCGAGCAGCTTATTGGCATATTTACCGGGAACGGCACCGTCAATAGTCTTCATGGTTACAACAGCAATACGCACATTATGCGCCTGCTCCTGCTTGTGCAGCTCTGCCAGAACTGCCTGACGCTGCTGCGGTGTAAGAAGCTTGGCATTATCAACCAGGCTGGGCGCAGCAAAGGCTGTTACACTGGCTAACATAAGGGCTGCCAGCATGGTTAAGATTGCAAATAACTTTCTCATTCCGGCACCTCCTTATAACATGAACTTCACAATGAAGTAGCTGATAATTGTTACAATAATAAAGGTCAGGGCAGTGTAATTACGCAGCTTGCCATAGTCAATCGGCAGACTGCCGACAACCTTACCCGTCTGACCGTTCATCATAAAGGTATAGGGCTTATCCTCAAAGCGTGTGGACAGGATCCATACCGGCACCATTGCATAATGCACAGCGTTTTCATCCTTGATAACTGCGCAGTCACCATTGCTGGTTACACGGGTATAGCCTGTAACGGTATTTTCAAGGCAGCCCTCGGCACTTTTGACAACGCGCTCATCCGCACGTGCTACAGCAGCCTCGGCATCCACATCATACTTATCTGCCAAAAAGCCTGTCAGATAAGCGGTGCTAAAGGGAACCATTTCTTTATAATTAAACGGCTCGATGCTTTCCATAAAGGTATCGTCCATCTTCTCGCTGCCATCTACAGGGATGCGCTCAAAGGACATGGTGCCTTCACGTTCGCAGTTATATACGACGGTAGTCGTAACAACCTTATCATCGGTTTCATAAACACTGTCTTTGGCACCCTGATAGCTGCCGCTGGCACTAACCTTGGAGTCAAACAGCCAGAACGGCACATACATCGCCTGGATATCCTCCACACGATTGTTGGCCGTAAAGGAGTTAGGCAGCAGGGTTCTTCCCTTGTAGAATTCCTTGAGGGCAGCAACAGCCTGCTCTTTGGTTTTCTTGAAGGGGATAATGAAGTCCGGCTTCAGCATGCCTTCGAAACGGCTCGGCAGCATGGTCGGGCTGCCGCAGTAGCAGCATTCTGTTGCCATAGTGTTGCCATCGCTCACAATCTGCGCACCGCAGCTGGAGCAGGTAAACGCCTTCATCTGCTCTGCTTCGTCAGCTTCCCATTCACTGCCGGCAGCAGAGGTATCCCACTTTGCCTCCTTGGCAGCCTGCGCTTTGGCAGCAGCGGCTTCCTTGGCGGCATACATTTCTTCTATGGTCTTAACTTCCAGCTCGGTACCGCAGTATTCGCAGGTCACCTTATCATGACCGGGCAAAAACGTCAGCGGCGCGCTGCAGTTAGGGCACTTATAGCCTACAGAGGTTTCAGCCATAATATCACCTCGTTAAAATATAGTTATGCAATTTTGCTTGCTCCCGCTCCCCCTTTAGTCGCCTGCGGCGACAGTTCCCCCAAGGGGGAACCAAGGAAATTCGCAAAATGCTTTTCTCTTGCCTTCCCCTTGCACTCTTCGAGTATAACACGACCAACATTTCCCACTTAGTGGAAAATGGGTCTTAGTATAGCGAAGGTGCCGAACGTAGTGAGGCGGAAGGGGGCAGCATAGGAGCATACATCATGCTTGCATTCGCATCTGACGCAAGCTGTTAATATATGAGGTTATTGTTTGTCGTTATCGTCGAAAATATCGCCGCATTCAGGGCAGAACTTAGGCGGATGGTGCGGATCTGGCGGCTCCCAGCCACACTTATCGCACTTGAACAGCGGTGCTCCCTCAGGCTTCTTGCTGCCGCATTCAGCGCAGAACTTGCCTTTGTTTACAGCGCCGCAGCTGCAGGTCCAGCCATCCTCTGCCGGTTTATCTTCCGGCTTCTTGCTGCCGCAGTTAGCGCAGAACTTACCAGTATTGGTAGTGCCACAGCTGCAGGTCCAGCTGCCCTCTGCCGGTTTCGGCTCAGGCTTCTTGCCGCCGCAGTTAGCGCAGAACTTGCCGGTATTGGTAGTGCCACAGCTGCAGGTCCAGGCATCTGCTGCCGGTGCTGCTGCCGCAGGGGCGGCAGGGGCGGCCGGCGGCGGAGTAGGAGGTTGCGGCTGTTGCGGATAAGGCGGTTGTCCGTAAGGAGGCTGTTGGCCGTAAGGATTCTGTTGAGCATACATCTGCTGCTGTTGTCCTTGGGCAAACAAGCCAGCCACATTTGCGCCACCGGCCATTCCGGCCATATTCATGCCAACAAAACCGCCCATTGCACCCATGCCGCCTTCATTGCCAGCTGCAATACGCATAGCGTCTGCAGTAGCACCAGCCATAGCTGCTGCTGCACGGTTCGGATTGCTGAGCATCTGGATATCTTTCAGACGTTGAGCATCTTCCTCAGACATGGTTACGCTTGCCAGTGCGAAGGAATAAACCTCTACACCACGGCGGTCACGCCATTGGTCGCTCAAATCTTCGTTCAAAGCGTTAGCGATTTCTTTGCCATGACGCGGCAGTGCGCTGTAACGCATACCGTTTTCCGTGAGCGTGCCGAGGGCAACGCCCAGGCTCATCATGAGCTCGCTCTTCATCTGGCTGTCAATCTGGTCACGACGATATTCGTCAGTGATGTTGGAGCATACATTGGTGTAGAACAGCAGCGGATTAGTAATCTTATAGCTGTATTCACCGAAGCAACGGATACCAACTTCCCAATCAATGCCTAAGTTGTTGTCAATCAGGCGTACAGGAATCGGCTGAGCGGTGCCAAACTTGTTGCCGTAAATTTCCTTCATATTGAAGTAATAAACGCGCTGATCCTTGCCGGGGTCACCGCCGAAGGTAAAACGTTTACCGATCTGACCGAAAATTGCCTTTACATTATCCTTCAGATCGCCGGTAAAGATAGACGGTTCAGTAGAAGTATCGTATACATATTCGCCGGGCTCGTTGCACATATCTACAACCTTGCCCTGCTCAACGATAATCATGCACTGACCTTCGTTGACAGCAACAACGCTGCCATTACTGATGATGTTGTCTTCTGCAGAAGTGTTGGAGCTGCGTCCTTGGCTGGACGTACGCTTCATACCCTTGGTTACCAGAACCTCGGGAGGCATGCTTTCGCAATAGAAAAACTCTTTCCATTGGTCGCCCAGTACGCCGCCTACAGCGCCCATTGCCGCTTTAATTAAACCCATAATACAACCTCCTTTTGTATCACTAAAAAATTAACAATTATATTTTATCAAAACCCGCTTAATATTAACAGGTCTTTGAATAAAACAGCTGTACACTTATCAGCCAAGAAATTGTAAAATATTTATCTTATCCTTATCTGTAGTAAAAAACTATTCACTAATACTTTGATTTGTGATAAACTAATTGTTAGACAATCTTTGTAAATTATCTGTGCAGGTAAGCTGTTTTCCGCTTCCTTGCCTTAAGTTTAATATAAAAATTGCATTTCGTCACTACACCAAATGGCGATTTCGGGTAGGATAAGGGTAAATTTTCCTTATTTTTTACCTTTTTTCTCTAAAAATACTCTTTCAGGAGGTTTTTTTCATGTCCGTTGTATCAAAAAAATTTTCTGCTTCCTTATACAGTATGTTGGTGCTGTTACTGCTCTGTCTTGTTACCGCTTTCAGCAGTGGCTGCGGCAATAAGGCATCACTCGACCCGGCCAAGCCGGTAACGCTCACCATCTGGCACGTTTATGGCAACCAAACAAACTCTCCATTTAATGATACAATAGAAAAATTTAACGCCAGCGAAGGCAAGGCCAAGGGTGTTATCGTTAAGGTAGCCTCCGTCAGCAGCTCCAACGTTATCGACAAAGCTTTATTCGCCTCTGCCAAGCAGGAGCCCGGCGCTGTGCCGCTGCCCGACCTTTTTACCGCCTATCCGCGTGTTATCCCCGCAATGCACGATAAGCTGCTGCATTGGGACAAATATCTTGATAAAGAAGATTTAGCTGTTTACCAGCCGGAATTTTTAGCCGAAGGCTATCAGGATAAGGAGCTGCTAATGCTACCGGTAGCAAAATCCACCGAACTGCTTTTTGTAAACCAGACATATTTTGACCGCTTTGCTGCGGCAACAGGTGCCAGCACCGAGGATTTCGCCGATTATGACAAGCTATTTGCGCTCTGCCGCAAGTATTATACCTGGACCGGCGGCAAAAACATGTGCCAGCTGGACGATTTCTATAACTATTACCTGACGAGCATGGCTTCCTTGGGCGACCCGTTAATCAAGGACGGCAAGCCGGACCTTGCCAGCTCCAACTTCAAGCGCATCTTCCGTGCCGCAGCCGAGCCTGCTATCGCCGGTGGTCTGGGCATTGAAAAGGGTTATGCGGCCGATGCCTGGAAAACAGCCGATTTAATCAGCAACGTCGGCTCCACCGCCGCCATTCTTTATATGCGCGATTATGTCACCAATCCCGACAACACGCGTGAAACTATCGTTACCAACTATTATCCCTGCCCTGTTTTCAGCGGCGGTAAAGTAACACTGCTGCAGCGCGGTGTAGGATTATTTGCCATCAAAAGCACAGACGAACGCAAAAACCTGGCAGCCGTTGTTTTTGCCAAATGGCTGGCGCAGGAAGAAAACAACCTGAACTTTGCTATGAACGCAGGCTACCTGCCTTCTAACAAGCAGGCACTGCCTAAGCTGCTGAACAATCCTCAGAACGTGCATAATTACAAATACCGCAAGCTGTATACCTGCATGCAGCAGGTATACAAACAAGGCACCTGGCTGCATCTGCCGCACAATGCTGCCGAAATTCAGCAGAATCTGGAATACGGCAGCAAAAATATTCTGCGCGCTGCCCATCAGCAATATTTACAGGAAATTGCCGGCGGTGCCAATCCACAGCAAACGCTTGATAAGTTAGTAGAAGAAAGTTATCAGAAGCTGCTGAATTACAAGCAATAAGCCAAAAAATCCTACCAAGGAGGCTCTTAATGCTCAATAAGCTCACTAAAATAAAAAGACTGCTGCTTATAGGCAAGGAAATATGGCATAACAAGCGCTCTATGCGCGGCCGTTTCATTATTTACCTGCTGTCACTGGTGCTGCTGGCAGGTTCTGCTATGCTGATTCTGTTAAACGTTATCGGCATAGTACAGCCACCAAGCCATGATATCGACCGCTTTCTTGAATATGAGCTTAACACCCGTACCAACGATATCAAACGCCAGATGAACGCGCTGGCTGCGCACAATATCGATTTGTCGCAGCAGCTGCAGAATGATATCGACCGCGTTATGCTGGAGCAGGGCATTTACAATAATTACGATGCCTTGAACAACAATCCCGAGGCTTTGACAGCTATCCAGCAGGCAACCTATCAGACTCTTGCTGCCAAGATGCAGCAGGCTCCAGCCAGCGGCGCCCTGTATCTGCTCAACGCCAGCGTCAACACGAATCTGTTGGAACCAACCTATAACGGTCTTTTTCTCAAATTTACCAATATCTATTCCGAAAACACCCTTTTCAATGAAACATGTATGTTCCGCGGCAACCCTCAGGTTGCCCGCAATAACAACATCAGCCTTTACAGCACCTGGCAGCTGGAGCTTAACGTCCACGCCTATCCGCAGGCCGATAAGCTTTTGCATGCCAAGGAAAATAATATTTCCCAACAATATATCCTGACAGACGTTGCCCACCTCAAAGAAAGCTGGGAGCAGTCCCGTCTTTTCCTGATGCCTATTAACAGTAATAACGGCAGGATTATCGGTATCTGCGGCTTTGAAATCAGCAGCGTTTACTTCCAACAGCGCACCAAGCAGGCCAATTACAAGGGCTATCCGCTGATTACCGCTATTCTCGATAAAAAGGCGGACAACGAATACCAGGGACAGCTTTCCAATCCGGCCTCCTTCGTCAATTCTACTATAAAAACCAGCTCTGACGGCGAGCATGAATTATTTACTGCCGGTCAGGAGCGCTTCATCGGCTTCACCGCTCCCTTGACGGTCGGTGCCTCGGAGCACAGGGTAGCAGTCATGTTGCCTGCCGACAGCTATTATCATCTGCAGGGGCAGGCAAAAATGCGTCTGCTGATAATGCTGGGTATTATTCTGCTGCTTTCATTGCTGTCTGCCGGTTATTTCAGCAAAAGATATGTAGACCCGCTGGTAGCGGATTTGCAGCAGCTGCAGCAAAATCCCGATGCCCCTCCGCATGCCAATGTGCTGGAGCTTAACCAGTTCTTTGAATTTCTGCAGAACCATTCCGAGCAGCAGGCCGAAAAGCTGCGCCAGCTGCAAAGCGAAAATAATCAGGTACAAAAACAGTACGGTCAAGCGGCTGTGCGCTTACAGGAAGCACAGGAAAAGCAAAAGCAGACTGCCAACCAATATATTCAGCTGGAGCAGCAGCTTGCTGCCCTGCAGGACGAAATCACGCAGGTACGCCTGCAAATGAAGCAGACGCAGCAAGAAAAGCTGCAGGCTCAGCAGGAACGCGAGCAGGCACAGCAGCAGTTCAACTTTGCCCAAGCTGCTTTGGAAAAAGCCATTGAAAAGAAGCTGGAATCCGTCGATCCCGACAGTTATCAGATGTTTATCGATAATCTTGCTACGCTGACACCTAAGGAGGAGGACATCTTTAACCTTTATGTACAAGGCTGCTCTACCAAAGATATTATCAGCCAGCTTGGTATTACCGAAAACACCTTAAAATATCATAATAAAAATATCTACAGCAAGCTGGGCGTAAAAACCCGTAGGGAGCTGCTGCAGTATATCGAATTGATGCGCAACGCAGAGCATTGACGCACCAAAGCAAGCAAAAAGCCTCCGGCGAGTTTACTCGTCGGAGGCTTTCGTGATTTAGGGGTTACTATTGCAATATTAACTTTATCGCTCATTTTATCGCTCACATTATCGCTCATTTTTATTATATATAGCCATACACACTGCTAAAACCAAATATCCAATTTAAGCTATAATTCAAACACCCCCAAAAATATATCTTTCGGGGGTGTTCAAATCTTTATTTCTTAAATTTTACAGCTTCTGTCATGCCTTCTACCCTACATTACAGTTGCAGGATGAAGAATTCATCTTTAATATTTTTTCTGTCATTGCTGAGGGCAACCAGAACTCTGTTATCAGGCATATTTGCCAGGTTTACACATGCACCGATGCTGGTTTCCTTATTATCGGTCAAATCCTTATAGCTTACAGTACCAACCAGCGTGCCGGTATTCTTTCTGTAAATCTGCAGCTGCTGCTTGTCTACAGAGGAATCGCTGACTACCAGATATTCATCAGTCAAAGCTATATCGGTTAAGGAATTGATGGCCTTGCTGTCTTCACGTTTTTCCTTGCCGATGACGCGTTTTTGCTTGCCATTGAAGTCATAAACGCTTACCAGGCCTACATCCTGAGTGCCGATACGTGCATTGCCGCCAACATAGAAATCACCGTTTCTGTCTGCAACAACGCTCTGCGGAATATTGATTTTATCCTTGTCGTCAGCAGCACGGCTTCTGGATTCCTTACGTACTGTGCCTAAATCCTTGCCTACTCTGTAGCCGTTGCGCAGCTCAACCTTTCTCATATCGCCCTGGTTCATCCAAATCAAAGCCTTGTCCGCATTGCCCTTAGGAATTACAACAAGGTTATTGAAGCGTCCTTGTGCCTCTTCAATGCGCTTAGTTTCGCTATCGAAATAGTTGAGTCTCATTCTCTTATTGTTATAGAAAATGCCTCTGGTGCCATCGGAAGAAATCTTAGCATTACCGGACAAAGCATCAACATTATTGTCCAACATGCGCAGACCATCTTTATCCCACTGCATCTGCACAAGTCTGTCCTTAACGTTGGCATAAATCATATCTCTGCCGACAACAGCCAGCTTCATGCCCTTGCCATAGGAATTTTCCAGACGCACTTTAGAATTATTCTTCAGCGCGAACAGCTTAAAGGTTCTACCACCGGCCTTAATATCCTTGTTCGGCAAATCCTTCAAATCGGCAGCAATCGGTTTCGGTTTAGGTGGCTCACTGGTGCCTTTGTCACCCCCGCCGCAGCCGGCAATAAAGCTGCAGGCCAGAAGTCCGGTCAAAATTCCCATCGCAATACGTTTCTTCAACATAACAATCATCTCCTTGTTTTATATAGAACGCTCTTTATTTGATGACGATACGACCATCGCCGTAAGGATTAGCATATTGCTCGCCAACCTTGCCATTCAGATGATTCTGCAGATATTCCATAATCGTATCTGCGTCGCTCATCATTTCGTCCTGCACCAAACGTGCGCCCTTGAACATCGTAATGCCGTCACCACCGAATTTGAGCATGTAGGAGGTACCGCCAACAGTGTATTTTTTCTTAACGTCTAACGGTTTGCCGCCAATCTTGACATCGCTTACACGACGGGCACCGGCAACACGCACAAAGTTGCCCTTGGCATCCAACTCAACGCTGGAAGCAACGGAGCTGTCAATCGTGTAGCTCAGGCCGGATACCTGCATAAAGCAGCCGCTTTCTTCCGGATAGCTCATAGAGCCCATCTCCAGCGCATCAAGAATCTGCTGTCCGCTGGTCTCTAATACTACGCACATATTACCGAAGGGGAAGGCCTCCAGCAAATCGTTGTAGCTGATTACGCCGGTTTTGATTTCGTTGCGGATACTGCCGCCGTTTACCAGAACTACATCGCAATCCAGCACTGCTCTATAAGCATCGGCAACAAAGTCGCCCAAGCTGCATTCACGGTTACGCACGATGCGCTCACCGGTCGCGGGGTCATTACTGCGCAGCTGTACCAAGGCTTCGCCCACAGGCTGCTTCAGCAAAGGCTCATAGGTCTTTATTTCCTGGGCAATAACTCTGCTAATAGCAGCGTCCTTGCCGTTGGATTTAGTAAGCAGCTGGCTCTTCAGCTTGCCGTCAGGAGTAATTACCAGCTCGCCTACAGTTTTGAGCTTAGTACCGGTCTGTGCTAACAATACATCCTTGCCAACCTTATTTTTAACCATACGGGTGAAGCGCTCATGAGAATGGCCGTCGATAACAGCGTCTACACCCTGAGTATTTTTAGCAACGCTTTCACTGCTCCACTGCGGGGTAGTACCGTCCATGCCCAAATGGCCAACGATAAATACGTAGTCTGCGCCTTCCTTGCGAGCCTTATCAATATTCTTCTGCAGCTGCTTATACAGCTTATTGCCGCTCTTATCTTCGCAGAAGCTGTAGATATACTGTCCCTTCTCATTTTGGAAGAAGGTCGGCGTAGAGGTCGTCAGGCTTTCCGGAGTGCTTGCGCCGATAAAGGCTACCTTGGTATCCTCATATTGCATAATCTTGTAGCCAGGCAGAACCTGCTTATTGTTGCCGGCATAAACAAAGTTAGCGCAATAGTAGCCTGCACGCTGCAGCGGAACCAGCTCCATAAAACGGTCCATGCCATAGTCAAATTCATGGTTACCGGGAATGCAGAAATCATAGCCCAGATAATTCATGATGCTGACAACAGCCAAACCACGGGAAAGCTTACCAATCGGTGCGCCCTGAATGGCATCACCTGCATCAACCAGCGCTACGTTCGGCGTTCTGGCCAAGGTATCGCGTTTAATCTGCGCCAGGCCATCAAAGCCGATATTATCATTAATACCACAATGGATATCGTTAGTATGCAGAATAACAATGTCATGCTCCAGCGCCCACGCCATCAGCGGAGCGGAAACAGTCATCGCCGCAGTCACTAAAAACAGCGATGTTTTTTTCAGGAATTTTTTCATATACACCACTTCCTTCCAGCTTTTGTACCTTCATTATACCCTCAAGAAAGCAAAAGCACCCTACCCGAAAAGCTGATTTCGGGTAGGGTGGCAGGAAATTTTACAGATTTTCAGGCTATTATGGCAAAAAAATGCAGCTTCCCAGGTGGCAGGCAAGTAATTTTGCTTGCTGCCACAGGAAAGCTGCCTGCTTTATGCTACACTGATTTTCTCAGCTGCACAATTCTTAAGACCACGGATCATCTGCTGCCGGAGTTTTAATGCCGCTCAGCAATCCCTTGTAATCCCACAGGAACCATTCGCCGGTAGAAGCCTTTTGGCGTACAGTCATCGGACGCGGGCTGTCAGCGCCGCCGCAGGTAATCATAAAACGTGCATAGCCTTCTTCCTGATAAGTATAGGCATTAGTTTTAACCTCTACGGTATAAGGCATATCCGGCTGATAGTTGTTTTCCGGAGCTGCGCCCATGAAGTAGGAGCGCATCAGATATTGTCTGCCGCGGAAACGGTCTGCCAGGAATTGTTCATCTCTTTTAGGTACCGGTCTTGGTCCCAACAGCTTATTGAGCATTGCAATTGCCTCTGCCGGATTGGTTTCATAGCGAGCCAGTGCTGCTACAGTATAAGCTGCAACCTGCTGAGCATCGGTTTCCGGTCCGATTTCAGCTGCCGATTGCGGCAGGTTTTGGAAAATTACACGTCTGGTTTTTTCTTGCTTCTCCACTTTATTCACCGCCCTGTTAATAGTATTATCAATGGTTCTGTCAATCATTCTGTCTACGCCAATTCTTCTGTTCCAGTCAAGAGCTTCTGCAGATTGCAATTGTTCCGCCAAAAGCATTGCGCAGCAAGCTAATACAATACCTTTTTTCATTTGTTGCACCTCCTCAGAATTATCCTGCGTTTTTAAAACCGCAGGCATGTTTCCTTACAAGCTCATTGTACAACGGAATGTGCTAAAGCACCCCACCCAAACTGCCGATTTCGGGTAGGATAAGTAAATTTTTTTGTTTTTCGGCTAAATTCCTGCCAAAAACGCAGCTCGTACTGCTTTCATGCTTATTTTCCCGGCAATTCCCTGAACAGCCTAAAGCCACGCATAGGATGCATCTTCTCATGGCCTGCATCACGCTTCTGTTCATACACCTGCTTAGCCAGCCTTTGCAGCTCACGCAACAGCTCCTGCTGCTGCTCAATGTCAGTACGGCATACCAGCTTTTCGCCCGTTGCCGTCAGAAGCGTCAACGAAAAGCTGCCGCAGTCGCGCACCTCAATCATCTCACGCGGCAAATTCGCAGGACGAGATGCCGAAGGCTGGCGCAGCTGCCATGGCAGCTGCTGTATTAGCTTATCCAGCGGTGTAAGCTCCTCTGCCGTAACAGGTACCTCGTAAAACTTCAGGCGCTCGCCATCTGCAAAGCACTCACTGTCAAACAGCAGCTCCTTATCGCGTCGGCAAAGGTTAAATGAATAACAGCTTGCTCTGCTCATACCTCTGCTGCTCACAGACAGCTCCTGCCAGTCAACCGCCCTTTCCATAGCCACACCTCCCGATAGCGGACCTGCTGCACAAAGCAGCAGCCCCAGCATTGTCATACACAGCAATCTCAGTAACCGCATCAGCGCCACCCCCATTGCCAAAAATCGTGCGCAAGCACAACCGCCGGCCTATTCATTGGCCAAGTCGTAAATCTTCCTTACCGTGCCGTCATCGGCAACATTATAAATCAGCCTGCCGCTTTTCTCTACCAGATAGCGCGCATCCTTAAATTTTACCGGAACGGAAGAATCGGGATCGCCGGCCTTAGTCATAGTATGATAGCTGTAACGCTTGTCAACATCAGGATACAAAGCCTTTTCTTGTTCCCACTGATAATCCCAGAAGCTGAAAGAGCCGTTGTTTCTGTCCAGTAAATTAACATTCGGCTCCAGCACCAGCTGCAAAAACAGTTTCGCTACTATCCAAGGCATTTCCGTTTCACCCTGCACAAAGCGAGTACCTCTTTTGTTACTTCTTTCATAAGTACCGGCCAGGGACGGCAGCACCCGATTATTACCCTCAGGCTCACCCAAAATCCAGGCACCGTACAGCTTGCTCTGCGCCTGATAGCCCTGCGGATTACTCAAAGCATATTTTTCATAAAGCGGCATACTATATCTGTACTGAGAAGGATAACCCATACCATTTTCATAGCTTGCAAGACTTGGCACATGCAGATAACCGATAAAACGCTCACCGTCATGCGCAAAACGCACCACACCACTCGCCTCGGTCTCATAGCGGTAATGGTCGTCCTGCCATTCACCGCTGTGCACCTTCAAATCCAGCAAAACGCCACGCGTAGTTTCATACACCATAGCACCACCCTCAACATGGGTAGCAGGATTATACATCTCATAATAATCAGCCCGCGCAACCGACATCCCGCCGCACAACAGCAGCGCACCGCACGCCAACGCACTCAATAGCTTCTTCATAAGCGCACCTCCAGAAAATCATAGTCATTGCTTCCCCAATTGGCAGGCAAAAAGGTTCAAGTAACAGTCAACAAAATCAATTAATATATTGCAGACAACCCTCAGTCATCGCCTACGGCGATGCCAGCTCCCTGTTAGGGAGCATATAAAAGTTCGCAACAACAGCGATAGTTAGAACTGTACATACTATTATATCTTCCCTGAAAGGGAAGGTGGCTGCGAGCTTCAGCGAGCAGACGGAAGGGTTGCGACATGTCAATTGCGACACACAAGCATCCCCTTTTTCAACACCCAAAAAGGCACCTGCCGCAATATTAACTTACGTCGCAAGGACCTCAAACTCAAATCACAACATCAACCTAAAGCATCATTGCTGCACAAAATCTTAACCTCACCATCAGCATTCACACGAAGCGCATTCCACAGCTTCGGATGCACATAATAAGTCATAACCTTCTCATCATTCTTATTGTACACATAAATCGCATAATATTCGCCCGGCAGCATATAAGAATTCAAAACGTTGTTATGTTCCCAAGCACCACTCATATCATAATCAAAGCGATAATCATTACTGCACAAATCCAGGCCGGTGTTTTCAACATGGAGCTTTTTCAGGAAATATAGTGCCAGACGATAATCAGCACTCGCACCCTCACTAGACTTATACTTATAAGTACCGCTGATATCCGGCTCGCTTATCTTAGTAATGCCCATCTCGCGTAAATCAACCGTCGGCAGTAGCACAATCTGCTTACCCTCATTTACTCTGGCCTCACAGGGAAGCGGCTGCGAAGGATAAGCAAAATGACGTCTTTCCTCACTATTAACGTCTACATCGAACAAATAATCCTCCAGTACTAAAGTACCGTTCTCCAACACACCAACGCCCTTGAAAATCGGCGCATTGCCATCCTCTGCATCATAAGTAGCAACAGAAGCAAAAACGCCCGACTGCGTATAAAACAAAAACAGAGAAGCATTAGCGTTGCCTTTATTATCCGCACGCACATACGGATACACACCATACGGTGCTGCCAGCGCAGCAGCACTCACAAGCAGCAGCAGGCAAAACATCAACAGGATAAATAATCTTTTCATCGCCCACACCTCTAATTTCTTTCAAATCCGCGCAGCAGCAGGCTTGTTTCTATACCGCTGAAAGCAATACCGAAAATACGCTCCTAGCCCAAGGAAGCAAGCGCTGCAATACCATTGCGCGGAAAAAAATCAAATCACAACATCAGCCTACAGCATCTTAACCTCACCATCAACTGTCACACTATAAGCATCCCACAAATTCGGATGCACATAATAAGTCATAACCAGCTCATCATTCTTATTATAAACATAAATCCCAAAATAATCGCCGGCATCCTTCGGCAGATACGAATTAAAAACGCTGTTCGGATCCTCGGCAAAACGACTGCCATAGCCAAACCAATAATCCTTACTGCTCAAATCCAAACCGGTATTCTTCACATTCAGCTTACGCAGGAAATACAGCGCCATAGTATAATCCTCTTCCGCCTGCATTCCCTCAAGCCTATAAGTACCGCCGATATCAGGCTCACTCACCTTAGTAATCCCCATCTCGCGCGCATCAACCGTCGGCAGCAGCACAACCTGCTTACCCTCTTGCACTCTAGCCTCGCAAACAAGCGGCTGAGAGCCATAACCAAAATAACGTGTATCCTCACCATGACGGCCCACGTCAAACGAATAATCCTCTAATACCAGCGAACCGTTCTCCAGCATACCCACGCCCTTAAACATCGGCGCATTACCATCCTGCAAATCATAAGTAACAACAGAAGCAAAAACGCCGGACTGCGTATAAATCAGATGCAAAGAAGCATTATCCCTGCCATTCGCACCATAACGCATATACGGATATGCACCATAAGACGCTGCCATCGCTGGTGCACTGACAAGCAGCAGCAGGCTGAACATCAGCAAGCTAAATAATTTCTTCATCGCCACACCTCTATCTCTCAACCTCACTCAGCAGCAGGCTTCCGTCCTCACCGCTGATAGCAATACCGAAAACACGCTCCCTGCCCAAAGAATCGCGCACCGCAATACCATTGCGCGGGAAGGACTCGGAATCACGCATCACAATAATAATCGGCTCCGTCGCACGCAGGAAATCCTTATAATAAACAGACTGCACATTAAAAATAGGATAGCCTTCCTCAGTCACCTCACGCAAATCCAGCGCCACCACCTGAAAATCCGGGAAATCCACCGAGCTCGTCACTACAGCCTTCGCCGGCTCAAAAGCCTCCGGCATCCGCACAACCTCGCAGGCCGCAGGATTAACATGAGCATCCTTCAGCCAGCACACATGCAGCATGCTTTGCGTAGGCTCCGCCACACTATTCGCCTGAGCACTGCCCCAACCGCCAAACAAACCAATACCAAGCGCCAATAACATTGCACCTAAAAATCTTTTACGCATAAAAAACACCTCCAAAGTTTTTTACATCTTCTCTTAAATTAAGCCCTCTTCAGGCGTTACACCTTACTCAATCTCCTGCAGATAAATACTGCCGTCCTTACCGCTTTGCAGAATTGCAAACCTGCGCTCCCTGCCTGCATCATCCTTAAAGCTGATACCGTTCTTGGGAATAGTTTCCAGGCTCTCCAGATGCAACACCAGCTTTTCATCAGCCATCAGCAAATCCTTGCTGTAAACGCTCTTGCCGGAAGCAAGCTCCAGCAGGCGGAACTCTTCCAGATTTTTCGTACTGCGGAAAATCACATCCGCACCCTTAAAGGGATTAGGAACGGAAACCTGCTCGTACTTGGAAAGATCAAACTTTGCATCCTGCAGCTCATGTACGCCCATGCATTCCAGATACTGCATCGCCAGCCCCTTAAAGCCTCGTTGCTTATATTCCTTCAGCGGTAAACATCAAGACCTGGTTCATTATTGCTCTTCGAACAGGTAAAGTACATATCAACGCATCTTTTATTACCATTCGGCAGCAAATCCTCCAGCGCCAGCACATATTCCGCATTACTGCTGTTGCCGTGCGTCAGCAGCATATTGTTCGCCAACAGCTTAATATTGCTGCGAGCCCATCCCTCATCAACAAATTTGATTTTGCCGTCCACAAAGGTATAAATAGCATAGATATCCTTGCCATAATAACCCTTGCCCTGCTTTTCATTATCCAAGATAGCAAAAATCAGCTCCGGCACCTTGTCATTATTGATATCCTGCAGCGTATAACCAAGCATGTTCAACGCATCAGCGTAACCCATACGGTCACGCAGCTCATAAATTCCGGTCATGCCCTGCTGCGGCACCTTATCCATATTGCCGTCATTAACAAAATTATAGATACCCTCCACCAGCTTGCCGTATTCACGCTCATAGGCAGGCACCTTCGCCACAGTCGCTGCAGCTTCCTCCACCTTCGTGGCCTTGGGCTGCGTTGCAGCAGCCTGCTTATCCGAACCGCAGCCATTCAGCAGCATTGCCAATGAAGCCAGCAGCATTGCTCCCACCAGGACATTTTTACAGCTTTTCTTCAGCATCTCCATCCCTCCGCTTCCCGCTGCCTGCTTTGCAGCTAATCTTTTATACCTATATTGTACCCTAAAAAAAACTAAAGCGCCCTACCCGAAACAGCAAATTCGGGTAGGGCGCAAGCTTTAAATCGGCAAAATTATTGCTTACAGCTTGTTGAATACATCCTCAACCATCTTCCAAACCTTAGCGCGGTCTACAGCGTAAACAATCTTCGCGTTCTGAGCACCCTCAGGAGCTGCACCGCGGAAGCCCATAGTCTGACCGTAGCCGTAGCCGTATTGGTCATCAACATCAATCGGCAGAGTTTCGGATTCCAGAATTACGGACGGATCAATTGCTACTGCTGCTGCCAGAACGTCCCAAATGTAGTTCTTGAAGGCAGGATCCTTGCGGAACATCGGAGTAGCATAATGGCTTTCCCACATAGCCTTGAAGCGGTCGCTCTTAATGCGGCTTTCCAGATCCTTAAAATCATTGTGGCTCATCAGTTCCTTGCTGCAAACATCCAGCGGCAGGAAGATTTGCTCCTTCCAGGGAGCGCGGTAAGCCTTTTTAGCGGTTTCCGGATCAATCCAAACGTTGAACTCGGAGGTCGGCATTACGTTGCCTTCGCAGAAGAAAGCGCCTGCCATATAAACAACGCGTTTAGCCAGCGGAGCAATTTCCGGAGCCTTATCAAGCGCAGCTGCCAGGTTAGCACCGCTGCCGATAGCAACGATGGTTACTTCGCCCGGATGCTTTTTGATGGTATCAATGATGAAATCAGCAGCATGCTGCTTTTGCGGGTTCATAACAGGCTCATCATTATAATTTTTGCGGTATTCAGCCTGCCAGGATGCCGGCTGAGGATAGCCTGCAGCGCCCAGATGGGAGTCATGGCCACGGCCGTAAATGCGTTTTTCTTCCTTCATGTTAGCGAAACGGTCCTTGCGGACGGTTTCATTAACGCCCATATATACAGGGATATCGGTGCGGCCGATGCCCTCCAGCTGACGGATAGCGGAAGCGGTACCGGTTTCAACCCAGGTATTGCCTATAACGATGGTAACACCCTTCAAATCCATTTTGGGAGATTCGGCAAGCATCATCATAGCGATGCCGTCATCAAACAAATCCACCATATCTGCATCCAGAATAACCTTTTCACGTGCTGCAGCCTCAGCAGACAACGGAGCAGTCATAGCACCAACGCCCATGCACATGGAAAGCAACAGGCAACCACATAAGCTGGTTAATTTTTTCATTTTCATCTTTATTACCTCCTTAATTTCCCAACCTTATTTTATAAATTTCCGCACAAAATGCAGATTTTACCTTAATCAATCTCCTCCAGATAAACACTGCCGTCCATAACCTTCGCCCGAATCGCAAACTTGCGCAGGCTGCCGTCCTGCAGTAAATCCTTCATTTCCTGCATCCATTCCCTATCGTCAGCGTTGATATAGATGCGCCTGCTCAGCACCTCAAGCGGAAGCAGTTGATTGTTTACAACTATAGTGTAGCCTAAAATGTGCAAAAGCGCCCCACCCGAAAGGGTGATTTCGGGTAGGTTGAAGGGAAATTTTTAGGATATTTTTGATTTTCGGGGTGGTTTGAGAGAAAATTTTAGGTTTTGCTGCGTCCTTTTGGTTTTACTTCTTTCGTCCCCGAAAGAAGTAACAAGAAAGGGGCGCGCTTTGCGAAAGCGCGGGAAACAGTCGCTTTTTGCATCACCGCAAAAAGCTTAGCAAAAAAGGCTTTGCCATATCCTCTTTGGTCTGCAGTACACCAAGTTCTGCGTACTGACGCAAGCAATTATATATCGCAGTAAAAACATAAAAATTTTAACACCAGTAATCAAGATATTGTTCAAAAACCTACGCTATTAGTCTTGCCTGCCCCTCGGGGAAGGTGCCGAACTTAGTGAGGCGGAAGGGGGCTGCAACGCAAATGACTTTAACATTTTTTCGCCTTGCACAACCCTCAGTCATCGTCTACGGCGATGCCAGCTCCCTTGACGCTAAGACTCAGTTTGTCGCAAGCTATGCGCCGCGAGAAACTGCTAGTCGTGCTAATGTCGCTTTGCGACGCAGGGAGCATATAAAAGTTCGTAGTAATAGCTAAAGTTAAAATTACGTAATACCATTATATCTTCCCTGAAAGGGAAGGTGGCTGCGAGCCTTGCGAGCAGACGGAAGGGTTGGGTAAGCAGCTAAGAATTTAGGAAGAAAGGTGAGCCTCTCTATTCTACCCATCTTCTCATTTGCTTCAGTGATTCCCCATTTAGTCGCTAACGCGACAGTTTCCCCAAGGGGAAACCAAGAACGTGCTGATGAAGGTTAATGGAAAGCTATTAGTCTTGCCTGCCCCTTGGGGAAGGTGTCAGCGAACACCGTGAGCTGACGGAAGGGGGCGACACCCCCACCCAAACGCAAAAGAACCGCCTCGCGGCGGTTCTCTGCCGACAGCGCCGGAGCGCTGCCGATTTTAGGAAGTTTTTGTATGAAGGTTTATTAGAAAGTGAAGGTTACGTCAGTCCAGAAGCGATGGTCTTTAGTACGTTCCATATCAGCAGCAATACCAGGACGCTCTTTCAACAGCTTGGATTCGGTGTTATAGTATGCAACATTAGCTACAATGTTTTTAGCAAGGGTGTAGTTAGCGCCAACGCCGAAGCCCTTGAAGCCGGTCATACCAAAGGTGTTAGCATCGGTGGTGTGTGCAACATAGGTTTGTGCGCCTTGGTCATAGTATTTAGCCCATGCGCCCCAGCTGCCTGCATCCTCAGCCTTTGCACCCTTATAGGACAGACCGATAACGAAGCCGTCGTCATCAAGGTATTGATCAATAGCTTTGTTAATTTCGCCGTCTTGCGTATCATTAAGTTTGTCAGCAGACAAATCGCCCTTGAGATACATAGCGGACAGATTGAAATGACCCATATCATAGCTCAAGCCTGCATGCCAGATGCCGTTATCAATATCGGTTTTGCCAAAATCTCCACCATGAGCTTCTACAAAGCCGGTACCCATATCTTTGAATTGAGTGTAGCCGGCAGTAGCCTTCAAGCCCTTAGCCAACTCGCCTTCTACTGCCAAGCCCCAATACTTGCCGCCATTAGTAATATCACCAGTTTCAGTATTAATGCCATCATTTATCATAAACGGTACTACAGTAATATCATCAGTTGCCTTGCCTGCAAAGCCTTTTACCTTAACCTTGTTGCCATAAGACAGCTCCAGACCATCAGCACGGGTATCATAGATATTGCCGTCAGCAATTACCAGGTTATAACGGCCTGCACGTACTGCCATGCCGCCCAACTTGCCGTCTACATAAGCGCGTTGGAAGCTTGTATTTTCATCACCGGCATTATTATTCAGGTTCTGAACATTCTGCAGCATGCCGGTGTAGGTCCAGTCATCATTAATCATGCCGTTAATCCAGATACGGGAACGGATATCTGCCACATGGTTGGAATCATTGCCCAAAACTCTGTAACCTCTGTCTAAAGTCCTTCTTGACATTGCACCGTCTTGGTCAACATAACGGAAGCGAACTTCACCGGTAATTTTTACATTGTCAGCCTTTTTCTCCAGGTTAGCTACACGCACGCCCAGGCTGTCCAGCTCGTCAGCAAATTCAGCTGCCAGTCTTTCTACGCTAGCGCCCTTAGCCATTGCTCTAGCAACGATTTGTGCCATTTCATAGCGAGTCATCAGCTTGTCGCCGCCGAAGGTGCCGTCGCCGTAGCCATCGATTACGCCTGCAGCTGCCAGCTTGCTGATGCTGTCATATGCCCAGTGGCCGGCAGGAACATCGCTGAACGGGTTAGCAGCGTAAGCGGATGCGGTTACGCCAAGAGCCATTGCCATTGCGAGTACTAAAGATTTTTTCATGAGAATTTCCTCCTCTTTAAGTAAATTTTTTACCTTGCGGAGGCTTGCGCTGTTTGCTGCCAAAATTTGCCTTGTTTCATTTTAGCTTCTGCAGTGCCTGCTCCGTTTAGTAAAGACTTTTGCAAGAAGAACAGTGTTTTCTTCGTTGCTTCTGGCTACATCATAGCTTATTTTGGGTGGTTTGTCCCTACCCGAAATGGCAAATTCGGGTAGGATGAGAGGAAATTTTTAGGAATTTTGGGGAAATTTGGAGAAAATTTTAGAGATTTTGGGTTATACTTCTAGCAAATTTCTTATCTGCTCTCACATTTCCCCCTTTAGTCGCTAACGCGACAGTTCCCCCGAGGGGGAACCAAGAACGTGCTAATGAAGGTTAATGGAAAGCTATTAGTCTTGCCTGCCCCTTGGGGAAGGTGCCGAGCGTAGCGAGGCGGAAGGGGGTTGCGAGCTGACGGAAGGAGGCTGCAAGCATATGAAACTTTGGGAAGAAAAACGAGGCTCTCCTCGGGGAGAGCTGGTGCCCGCTAGGGCGACTGAGAGGGGACTGCAGTTTATAGGCTTACATTTGAATTTAGATTGAAGAAAATTCGTACACAAAGATTATTTGCTTGCAATCTTTATGCTTACGAATAGCATTATTTTCAGCATATCCCCTCTCCGCCTCGACAAGCTCGGCACCTCTCCCCAAGGAGAGGCTCTTTAGTACTGCTTTCCATCTGTAAGGTGCCGAACATAGTGAGGCGGAAGGTGGCTCTCCCCCACTTTTTTGTAATTTCTGTGAAATCGTCAGAAATTAGCACTCAACGCTTGACAGTGCTAATAAATAGTGGTATAACATAATCAACAAAGGAAATGAGCTACAGGAGCTGCAAGGGCAGCACCCGCAAAGCACAAATCCCGCGTTGGCAAATCAAATCAATACTTGCTGCATCAACATTAAAATGACTACAACAAGCGCAATAAAACTGGAGGAATGACTTATGATGATGCCTAGTGTATTTGGTGAAAGCTTATTTGATGATTTAATGGATTTCCCGTTTGAAAAAGAGTTCTTCGGTCATCGTAATCCGTTGTACGGCAAACATGCTCAGAACGTTATGAAAACCGATATCAAGGAATCGGATACAGCTTATGAAATGGATATCGACCTGCCGGGCTTCAAAAAAGAGGACGTCAGCGCCAAACTGGAAAACGGTTATCTGACCATTACCGCCGCTAAAGGCCTCGACAAGGACGAAAAGAACGATAAAGGCGTTTATATCCGCCGTGAACGTTACAGCGGTCAATGTGCAAGAACCTTCTATGTCGGCGAAGCAGTTACCCAAGAAGATATCAAGGCTAAATTCGAAGACGGTATCCTGAAGGTTACTATTCCTAAGGTTGAGCCTAAAAAAGTCGAAGACAAAAAATATATTGCCATTGAAGGCTAATACATAAAAAACACATCATCCTTTCAAAATGAAACGGCCGCCGGAGCGCTAGCTTCGGCGGCCGTTTTGTTGTTATGTTAAATTAAATGTTGTTTCTCGGAACCAGGTCTTCGGACTTCAGAGTTCCTTCCTTAGCGCGCTCTGCAAATTCGGCAGTTGCGGTAAAGAGAACGTCACTGGAGCTGTTGAGCGCAGTTTCGCAAGCATCCTCCAGTACGGAGATGATGAAGCCAACGCCAACAACCTGCATAGCGATATCATTGCTGATGCCGAAGGAAGCGCAGGCAACCGGAATCAACAGCAGGGAGCCGCCGGCAACACCGGAAGCACCGCAGGCACCAACGGTAGAAACGATGCACAGCAAGAGAGCTGTCGGCATATCAACATGAATACCCAGAGTATTGGCAGCAGCAAGCGCCAGTACGGAAATGGTGATGGAAGCACCTGCCATGTTGATGGTTGCGCCTAACGGAATGGAAATTGCGTAGGTATCAGGATTCAGGCCCAGACGTTTGCACAGAGCCATGTTAACCGGAATGTTAGCAGCGGAGCTGCGGGTAAAGAAAGCGTATACGCCGGATTCGCGGATGGTTGCCCATACCAGCGGATACGGATTGCGGCGGATGTTGAAGTAAACAATCAACGGGTTCATAACCAGCGCTACCAGGAAGTAGGAGCTGATGAGTACTGCCAGCAGGTGTACATAGCTGGAAATTGCAGACAGACCGCTGTCGCTGATGGAGGTTGCAACCAGGCCCATGATGCCCAGAGGAGCGAAATGGATAACCCATTTAACAACCAGGGTGATTGCCTTAGCAACATCGTCCAGAGCATTTTTGGTTTGTTCGTTGGCAGCCATGTTCATAGCAATACCGAATACTACAGCCCATGCCAGAATGCCGATATAGTTTGCGTGCAGCAGAGCAGCAATCGGGTTATCTACAACACTCAGAATCAGGTTATGCAGAACCTCAACGATGCCGCTGGGCGGGTTGAGCTTAGCATCAGCAACCTGCAGGTGCAGAGTGGTAGGTGCCAGGAAAGACAGGGTTACACCAACTAAGGATGCAAAGAAGGTGCCTACAACATATAAGCCGATAATAGGCTTCATATTTGCTTCGCCGCCGCTTTTCTTTTTGGCCATAGCGTTCATAACCAAGAAGAAAACCAGCACCGGAGCAACGCCCTTTAATGCTTTTACAAAAAGGTCACCAAAGATGGTAACAACAGGTACCGCTTTCGGTACATAAAGTGCCAGCAAAACGCCGATTACGAGACCGACGGCAATTTGCTTGATGAGTGCGACTTCATTGATAATCGCAGCAAATTTTCTAAACATAATGAACTCCCCCTAAATTTATACTCCCGTATATAACGATGTTCATAGTATATATCATAAGTTAAACAATGTCAAGCCTGTAATGAGTAATGTATTTGTAGAGTAGACACGGAATTTATCCGTACTCATAAAAGGGACTATTACACTTAAAACATAAGTAAGTGTTAAGCTTGTTACAAAACCTCGCAAATCGCTCCTAAATATAACGGACTATTGTGCAATGAGAGAATATATTTACCAGCAGTTGACATGCTGTGCAAGATAAACTATTCTATAAGTATACAAAATACATCATTACTGCACAAAAAAGCAGTAATACTATAGAAGGGAGCTGCTTATATGTCGGTAAGAGCTGATTTACATATACATACAACGGCCTCAGACGGCACCTGGACACCGGCGGAGCTGATAGCCGAAGCGCAAAAGCAACAGCTGGGGCTGATTGCTGTAACGGACCACGACAGCGTAGCCAACGTCGCAGAAGCGATGACGTTGGCGGCAGTCGCCGGTATCACACTGCTGCCAGCAGCGGAAATCTGCTCCACAAAGGAGGATTTGTCTTTTCATATCCTTGGCTACGGCATTGATATCCATAATAAACAGCTGCTGGAATTAATGCAGCATAACGAAGCACTGTTGGAGCAAAAGGATGTGGACAGCATTCATATGCTGGCGCGCGACGGCTGGCCTGTCGATGAAGCGGAGTTCGCTCGTTATACCTATGACAGACGCCGCGGCGGCTGGCGTGCCCTCGCCTATTTGATTGACAAGGGACTGTGCACCGGCGTGGGCGATTTCTTTCAGCGCATCTTTACGCCGGAGCATGACCTGGGCTTTCCAGAGTTTCCTGCCATCAGCGAGGTAATCACAGCAATTCACGCTGCCGGCGGCGCAGCACTGTGCGCGCATGCCGCCAGCGGCTTTCACGGCCCCGGACTGGAGCGCGTGCTCGACATCCTGCGGACGGAGAAATTCGACGGCTTTGAATGCTACCACTCCAACCATTCGGAAGAAGGAACGCAACGCCTGCTGCAGCATTGCAAAAAGCACGGTCTGCTTATCAGCGGCGGCAGCGACTGCCATGGTACATTTGTGCCGGGGAGACGTTTGGGACAGCCTTTGGTCACTGCCGATATGCTGCGCTTGGACGGCCTTTTGCCGCAGGATGTAAAATAATCCGAAAAATATTTGTTAAAACACGAAAAACGTTCGACTTTTTCGTTGGACTGTGCTATGATATTACCATAAAATATAACAAAGTTAACACTGACAAGAAATTCCGGCACCGAGCCTGCATTTACTTGTTGAGAAATTTTTAGGAGGCATTAAAATGCAAGAGTACAAACCGTTTAAATCCGGCAAGGTTCGTGAGATGTATGATGTTGGTGACAGCATTATTATGGTTGCCACTGACCGTATTTCCGCATTTGACCATATTCTGAAAAACATGATTGTGAAAAAAGGCACTGTGCTGACTCAGATTTCCAAATTCTGGTTCGATCTGACCAAAGACATTGTTCCTAACCATATGATTTCCGTTGATACCAAAGATATGCCCGAATTCTTCCAGAAACCCGAATTCACCGGCAACAGCATGAAATGCAAAAAGCTGAACATGCTGCCTATCGAATGCATCGTTCGCGGCTACATCACCGGCAGCGGCTGGGAAAGCTACAAGAAAACCGGCGAAATCTGCGGCATTAAGCTGCCCGAAGGCCTGCAGGAATCCCAAAAGCTGGCTGAGCCTATCTTCACCCCCAGCACCAAGGCTGAAATCGGTGACCATGACGAAAACATCAGCGTAGAGCAAAGCATCGAAATCCTGGAAAAACTGTATCCGGGCCGCGGCAAAGAATATGCTCTGAAGCTGCGTGACTACACTATCGCTATCTACAAAAAATGTGCTGCCTATGCTCTGGAGCGTGGCATCATCATTGCCGATACCAAATTTGAATTTGGTCTTGACGAAAACGGCGAGGTTGTACTTGGTGACGAAATGATTACCCCGGACTGCTCCCGCTTCTGGCCGTTGGAAGGCTACAAGGTTGGCCAAGGCCAGCCCTCCTATGACAAGCAATTTGTCCGCGATTGGCTGAGCGCTAACCCGGATGCAGGCTACGAGCTGCCGCAGGATGTTATCGACAAAACCATCGGCAAATACATCGAAGCATATGAACTGCTGACAGGTCAAAAGTTTGACTTTTAATTCTGAAAATGCTTTAAAACTGTAACTTTTGTTGCAGTAGCAACAGGCTCAGGAAAAATTTAACGCTCTTTACAAAAAAATTGTTTACAACCATGGACATTGGTTGTATAATTTCACCATAAACAACAACGGAGTTGGAACAGCGCAAGCTGTCTATTTCCGTTGTTGTTTTTTTGTTTCTCATAGCACTGTAGATACTATATATTAGTGTAAGAGAATCCGTAAATATAATAGTGCTTAATCGCGTAACGTATCGCCACCGTAAAAACAGAGAAGGTGGTTCGTGGAAGCGGCCAATTGAGGGGACTTTTGGAAATGCTAAAAGCACAAAGCACTGACGGCTGAGGGGCCGGACAGCAGTTACGCGAAATAAAAACGCCCGCGGCGAGCGGGTTTTTTATTTTATCGTCAAAAGCTAAATTCAGCTTATTAAAACACGTAAACATCACTAGCAATTATCCGCATAAACAGGTATAATTAATGTAATAAATGTACGAAAAATTTTCCTATTTAGGATAGTTGGAGGTTTCACGGTGGCTATAGACGCGTCATTACCTAAGGATATAAGAATTTTGCAGGCAGCGGAGGAGGTTTTTTCGCAGCATGGCTATGAAAAGGCTACGCTTGATGAAATAATCGCTCTGGCTGATGTAGGCAAAGGTACTGTTTATAAATATTTTGGCAACAAGGAGCATCTTTTTTACAAGCTGGTTGCCGATAAAAACGCGCCCTTTTTGGAAAAGTCGCAGCAGGCTGTCGATAGTGCAGACAGCTTTGAGGACAAGCTCAAAAAGTATTTTGAAGTAATGGTGCATTTTTATGTTGCTAACAGCACCCTATGGCAGATTATCTGCTTTGAAATGCTCGGCGGCACTAACGGCTGCAAAGTTAAGCCTGACGGCGACGGCTTTAAGGTTGTTCCCCGCTATAATTCTGTAAAATTGAGTGAGGAAACGATTGAACGCATCCTGCGCTATCACAAAATTCTGCATGATGAATATGATATTTTAGCTCAGCTGATTACTAAGGCAATGCAGGACAACCTGCTGAAGGAGGATACCGTGCCGGAGATTACCACTAAATTTGTTTTCTTCGGTGTAGCCATGAGCATCTTTAACCAAAGCGATGAAATTGCTGCTGACATGACGGACGAGGAAGCAGCAAGAATAATTACCGACCACTTTTTGCGCGGCAACGCACGTTGACGCGCATACTAAAACAGCTGCCGCTAAGCGGCAGCTGTTTTTGCATTTCTTAGAGGTCTACGATTTTTATGCTTCTTCTACATAAGCAGCAGTAATGACACCGGTGTAGCAGGTGTGCCAATCCTTGTTGGCATACCATTTGTCGCACAGCTCCTTGTCGAATTTATCCTCCGCCATGGTGTAGTGTTCTACAATTTTGCATTCCAGATGCAGGCCGCAGCCCTTGATAACAGGAACGCTGACGGTCTCGCCTGCTTCCGTGGTTAAGCCTGCAGCTGCAAACTTGTCCAGATCACGGCCGGACTTGCTGCCACACAGACCAAGAGCCTTGGCAAAGCCCTCTTTTACCGGGAAGCTGACGGTAAATTCCGGATTAGCGTCAATCAGCTCCTTGGTATAACGGCTTTGGCGCACCATAACAGTGAAGGTCGGAAGGCCCCACTTAAAGCCCAGGCTGCCCCAGCCGATGGTCATGGTGTTTTGCTTACCTTCGGCAGCAGTAGTCAGAAAAGCACCCTTGGACAGAGTCTTTAAAATTGCTTCGCCCTGCTCAAAGGCGTTGATTTTTTTCATAGTCATAACAAAAACCTCCTCATTTGCTTTACAAGAATATTATACAGCGTTTACGCAAGCTACTTCCACCTCAAATAAAACAACAAAAACGGATCTAAAATATACAGACACTGCGCTTTATATTCCAGCGCATCCAGGTCAGGCATTGTCGCTTCAACAATTTTAATAATTTTGTTGATGGTTGCAGAAATAATCGTACTGGAAAGCAGCTCTTTGCTAAGCAATAAGCCTTTGATTCTCTCCTTCAAGGTAACCATACTCAGCTCGGTAACAGGCGGATCCGCCTTAAACGCCAATAGCAGTAAATGATAAATATCCACACTGCCCTGTGTAAGCGCATAAAGCTTACGTCTGCCAATTCCCTGTACAGGTCCCTGCACAATTGCTTTAACCAGGCGCTCATAATGTGCGTAATTTCGCGCTGTCTGCTTAAAGGCAAAATGCACCAGCTCCAGGCTGATAGGCTGCTTTTTCTGCATTACTGCAAAAGCCAGCTGAAAGCAATTCTCCTGCATCAGCTGTGGCGAAGTAATGCTTTCCTGCGCCAAAAGATTTTCTTCGGCCTCGTCTATCGGCATGTCCAACAGCTTAAAGCCCTTGACAGCAATAGCCTTTAGCTCGGCTGCAGTCCACGGCAAAATTTCAATCGAGGTAGTTCTGCCAATTAAATCAGGATTGCAGATAATTGCTTCATCACTTCGATGCGGTAAGGAAATGATTACCGCCTTCAAACCGTTAAACAGCTCTGTTTTCAAGGTACGTGCAATATACATCTGCATCTCTCGAGCTACATAATGAAAATCGTCGATTACCAACACCTTATCATTATCAATCAGATACTGGATTATCTGGCGCTCTGTTCTGTTGTTGGTCATTGCCAGCTGCTGATTAAAGGCAGCACCATTAGTTTTATTGATGCTTACTCCCATATTAGCTACACCAAAATTAACAGCAAATTGCGCCTGCCCTGTTTTAGCAGCAGTATCCTGCCCGCTGGTTGTCATTACAACTGCGTCTGACAGCGGCAGCTGTTCTGCAATATGGTTCCAAAAATCTGCTTTAGTGCTTATTTGGTTACCACTGAGTGCAATGTAGCTTTCAGCAGCTATGGCCTTATGACAAAGCACTGTTTTGCCGGATTTAGATGCACCGGAAACAAAAATCAGGTTTCCCTTCATCGCCAAAGCACGTCTTAATCTGTCATCAACAGTTTCTTCATCATCAAGCTTACGGGAAATATATGTATTTTGAGGAAACGAACGCGGACTAAAAACATCTTCAATTTGATAATTCACGTTACTCACCATCCATATATTGTGTAACATCAACACCTTTTTCAGCTAGAACCTTTATAATTTCATCACCACATCTACTTCCCAAATAACGATTACTGCATAATTCATTTTTATTTTTAAATTTTTCTAGTAATTCTCGCACAGTATTCACTCCTGCTCGCTTCAAACGGTTTGCAACTCCTACTCTAAAATCTAAATCCTCCAAATAAAAGCTTAGTGTCGCTTCTTGTTTAGGTAATACATCATTTAATAAATTAGATTTTATTGTTGTATTATTAATTTTACGTTCAAATTCTATTTTAGGTAATATTAATTCATCATGTAAATATATATCACCTAACTTTTGGATACCAGTTAATATTTCACGTCCTCTTCTTACTTTTTCACGATATCTATCTCTATCTTCTCTAAGAGTTTTATTCTCATGATTATATCTCTCAAGTAATGACTCAAGGTCACTAATTCTATTATTTAAGTCAGCTATTCTTGCTTCATATTCTCTTTTTAGTTCAATAATATCCATTATTCATCACACCTATCAATATATACATACATCATTCTTAAAATAATTATGATTACATCGCTTTGACAAGAGTAACAAATTCTTCCTCATTTTGTGCAAAATGATAAGGTGCATACTCGCCAAAAGCTGTAGGTCTGCTAATTGTCACTAACTGAATACCTTTGGCAGCAACACGTTCATTTAAAAATCTTTTTAATTCTACCAAATTCTTGCCATGCATAGTTTTCAACGCATAACAACCATGTTTTGCTGTATCTTTAGCAACAAGATAACACATCACGCCAAACCTCCTCAAATTCAATATCTATCTTTATCAATCCATTCTCATATTTTTTTCTCATTATAGCTATTATATAGAAAAGCATGTTAAAGCTCAAGAAAAACTTCTATTACAATATTATATGCTATTCTCATTTGCATTGCACTAACAAAAAAATAGCACTCAAAAAGGCTCCCCTCCTGAACGTTTCCGTTCAGACGGGGAGCCTTAAAAATTTAAGCCGGGCAACTTACTTTGCGCAAAAAATTGTCCGTATATTCTATGGCTAGCTTTATATCACGATAAAGAAATGCTATACTTTAGTCAGGAATATCCAAGGAGGTCTTAACCATGCTCAAAAAATTTTTAGTCGTAGCTCTTTTTGCCTGTATTGCTCTAAACGGCATCGCTCAAGCAGAAGAATCTGCTACCGAGAAAGAAAAGATACAAATTTTAGACCTATACCACATTAACCCTGATAAGACGAATATCAGTATGCAGCATTATAAAAACGAAGAATATGGCTTTAGTTTTGCAGTGCCTGAAAAAGATTACAAAGAATATCAAAGTAAAAACAAAAATATCCTATACTCTTTTCGCGGTGATGGAAGAGTTTTTCTCGTTGATTGTCGCCCGTTTATCCTTAAAGCTAAAGATTTAAAAAAGCTGAACACCAAGTTTTTTTACGAAAAGCTAGCTAACCTGGAAGCGAAAGGCTATAAGATTCTGCTCAAAGAACAGCTCTCCATTGCCAAATACCCGGCAATGCGTTTTTCATACTACTTACCTGAGAAAGAACTAGCTATTTTTGATGATTACATAATCATTACACCAAATGGTACTTATAAATTTAGCTACGTAGGAAATAGATTTATCTATCCTATTGACGAAAAATTATTTCTCCCTAAAATAATCCAATCCGTTAAAATTACTCCTCTAAGCGATGATATTTACAGACGTCCTTTTACCACAAAAACTCTAAAAGATTATCCTGCATCCTTTACTACGCCAGCTAACTGTATACTAATGCCTATAAAAAATGATCCCCATCACACATTCGCCTATTCTAATGGTTATTTTTTCGTCAGCCCCATGATTGTAAACATTACTGATAAAGCAGAGTTAAGCTTTTATCCTAATTCTTTTGCTAACCTTAGCGATAACGATAAAGAAACACTTGCTGCTAAAGAAGCAGCACGCATACAAAAGAAAGTAGAAGCAAGGCAAAAAGAAAATCCTAAATACAAGCTTGACAATATCAAAGCTCAATTTATCACTATTGACGGTGAAAATTGCTTGAATGTAAGCTTTGATTTGTCCAGTTCTACGGAAATGGATTATATCTTCGTTAGGGATGGCAAATTTATTTCCTTTGACTATCAATATCCGTTTGATGATGCCAAACGGCAGAAGGCTGCAGTAGTAAAATCTGCCAAATCCATTAGGTTTAATCCGTAAGCTAAAGGCTCTCTTCCTGAACGGTTCCGTTCAGACGGGGAGCCTTAAAATATTAAGCCGGGCAGATTTTTATATGGAAAAAAACTTGTCTGTATATCTTATAGGTAACTTTATCTCACTATAAAGAAATGCTATACTTATATCATCTAAAGCAAAGAAGGTGCCCTCATGCTCTACGGCGGTATAAAAATAGAAGAAACTCAAAGTATCATCGTTATACTTGGCGAAGACAACAAACTTTTCATTCCCCATGACATTATTGTTGCCAACAATACCACAGACATCCAAAATTTTGTAAATTCAATGCAAAGAGGTGGCATTACACCTGAAAAAATTTGCTTTGCTATAAACCCTGTCCATGTTGACAGCATCGAAACCTTTAACAGCTTCAGACAAATTTTCATGCAAGCAGCCTACGATTTACGCATAATAAACACTGCTGCTCAAGGCGATAGTTTTATAGTTGTTACCAAAAGCCGTAACGCTAATGAAGAAGCAACAGCCAATGCATTTATCCTTAAGCATAATTATAATGACAGTAAATATTTTTTACAGAGCGATTTTCGTCAAAGTTATTTCTACAATTGTAATTTAAGCGATTATTTCAACCTGATATTTGCTGCGGTATTCATGTTTATTGCCATTTATTTTTTATACTATGGCATACTTTTTGCTGTTCCTCACTTTTTAATAGGTGCTGGATTAACAATCTGTTATATCCGTCATATGTATTTTGCTAAAATGTCCATAAAAAAGCATACGCCTATTTTTAGTATTGATAAAAACGGCTTGCAGCAAAATTATAAAATCAGATGGCACTTTCTTGAGCCGCTAAAAATACCACGAACAATATCCTGGAAACAAATCGAAAAAATTGAAGCTTATAAACCAATTATTTGCATCAACCATGATAATAACGAAAGGATTAGTATATGCGTAGCCGGTCAGAGTGAAATCACCTTAAACTTCTTTGTCATTGGTATAGACCACGAACATAATTATCGTACACTTTTATTTTATTGGAAATTGTTTCGCAACAACGGCCAATAAATTAAAATTCAGCAATAAAAAGGCACCTCGCTCAAACGTAAAATTTACGTCAAAGCGAGGTGCTGATTTTTATACTTTTAATACACGCAGATATTGCCAGGCTATGTATGCCTTATTGCATTTTCTCTTTGAGCATCTTAGTAACCATGCCCGGGTTAGCCTTGCCGCGAGATTTTTTCATAATCTGGCCAACGAGGAAGCCGATAGCCTTATCCTTACCGGCTTTGTAGTCAGCAACGGATTGCGGGTTCTCAGCAATGGTTTCTTCAACCAGCTTGAGGATAGCGCCTTCATCACTAACCTGCTCCAGACCGAGCTTCTTAACGAGAGCCTTCGGAGCCTCATCCTCTTTGAGCATTTCGGCAAATACCTTTTTAGCCAGCTTGCTGGACAGCACGCCGTCCTTAATCAGGTTAACCAGCTCTGCCAGATGTGCAGGGGTTACCTTGAAGTCAGCAATGGTAATGCCTTCGTTGTTCATGTAAGCAGATACATCGCCCAGCAGCCAGTTGGAAACTGCTTTGCTGTCCTTAGCGGTCTTAACTGCTTCATCAAAGTATTCAGCCATAGCCTTGGTGGAAACGATCTGGGAAGCATCATATTCTGGCAGACCATGCTCGCTCATCAGGCGTGCCTGACGTTGAGCCGGCAGCTCCGGCAGAGTTTCGCGAATGCGCTCAATCCAGGCATCGTCCAGCTGTACCGGAACGAGGTCAGGCTCAGGGAAGTAACGGTAGTCATGTGCTTCTTCCTTGGAACGCATGGACAGGGTTACGCCGTTAGCTTCATCCCAGGTACGGGTTTCCTGAACAACGTGGCCGCCGTCCTCCAGAACCTCTTTTTGGCGCTCAACTTCGTAGTTAATAGCGCGCTCCAAAGCACGGAAGGAGTTCAGGTTTTTAATTTCGGCACGGGTACCGAATTCCTTAGCGCCTTCGGGCATGATGGAGATGTTAGCGTCGCAGCGCAGGCTGCCTTCCTGCATTTTGCAGTCGCAAACATCGGTATATTCCAGAATTGCTTTCAGGTTTTCCATGTAAGCACGAGCTTCGGCAGCACTGCGCATATCCGGCTCGGATACAATCTCAATCAGCGGTACGCCTGCACGGTTGTAGTCAACTGCGGAGGAGTCAGAGGTACTGATGGTTGCACCGCTGTGGTTCAGCTTGCCTGCATCCTCTTCCATGTGGATACGGGTAACGCCGATGCGTTTATGCTCGCCGTCAACAACGATGTCAATGTGACCGCCCAGGCAGATAGGCTTATCAAATTGGGAAATCTGATAGTTCTTGGACAGGTCAGGATAGAAGTAGTTTTTACGGTCAAATTTGTTGTATTTCTGGATATCGCAGTTCAGCGCCAGGCCAGCCTTAATAGCGAAATCAACAACCTGCTTGTTCAGTACAGGCAGTGCACCTGGCATACCCAGACAAACCGGACATACATGGGTGTTAGGCAGGCTGCCGAAGGCAGTGGAGCAGCTGCAGAATGCTTTAGTTTTGGTTTTCAGCTCGGCATGAACTTCCAGGCCGATAACGGTAATATATTTAGTCATTATTTGTTACCTCCCAGCGGTGCGAATACTTTATGATATTCGGTTGCCTGTTCAAAGGTATAAGCAGCACGCAGAATGGTTGCTTCGTCCAGAACCTTACCGATCAGCTGCATACCGATAGGCATGCCGTCATCAGCAAAGCCGCAAGGAATGGAAATACCCGGCAGACCAGCCATATTTACCGGAATAGTGGTTACGTCCAGCATATACATGGTCAGCGGATCCATCTGGTCGTTAATGCCGTAAGCAGGAACCGGAGAGGTCGGGGTCAGCAGCACGTCGCATTTTTCAAACGCAGCTTCAAAGTCGCGGCGGATGAGGGTACGAACCTGCATAGCCTTGTTGTAGTATGCATCATAGTAACCGCTGCTCAGTACGTAGGTGCCCAACATAATGCGGCGGCGTACTTCCTGGCCGAAGCCTTCAGTACGGCTCATGGTGGTCATTTCCGGTGCGGAGGTTGCATCAACATTGCGGTAACCATAGCGAACGCCGTCGAAGCGTGCCAGGTTAGCGGAGGCTTCAGCCGGAGCGATGATGTAATAGGTGATTACAGCATATTCGGTATGCGGCAGGGAAACCTCAACGATTTCAGCGCCCAGCTCTTTGTATTTTTCAACGGCCTTCATGATTTCAGCCTTAACCTTAGCATCAACGCCTTCACCGAAGTATTCCTTCGGCAGACCGATGCGCAGGCCTTTAACGTCATTTACCAGTGCTTTGGTGAAGTCGGGAACCTCTACGTTCAGGGAGGTGGAGTCCATCTCGTCCTTACCGCAGATGGTGTTGAGTACTAGAGCAGCGTCGGTTACGTCTTTGGTGATAGGTCCGATCTGGTCCAGAGAGGATGCGAATGCTACGCAGCCATAACGGGATACACGGCCGTAGGTCGGTTTAATACCAACGCAGCCGTTGAAGGATGCCGGCTGACGGATAGATCCGCCGGTATCGGAGCCCAGAGTCCAGATAGCTTCGCCTGCAGCGATAGCAGCAGCGCTGCCGCCGGAGGAGCCGCCGGGAACGCGGTCCAGGTTCCAGGGGTTGTGGGTTACACCGAAATGAGAGGTCTTGGTGGTAGAGCCCATAGCAAATTCATCCAGGTTGGTTTTGCCCAGGAAAATGGTTTCATCAGCGCGCAGGTTTTTGATAACATGTGCGTCATATACAGGAATGAAGTTCTCCAGCATTTTGGAGGAACAGGTAGTGCGCAGGCCTTTGGTAGAAATATTATCTTTGATTGCGCCTGGAATACCTGCCAGCGGAGCGATTTTCTCGCCTGCGGCAATCTTGGCATCAACCTTGGCAGCCTGTGCCAGAGCGTTTTCTTTATCCAGGGTTACGTAAGCGTTAACCTGGTCTTCAACTGCGTCGACACGCGCAATAACAGCGTTAGTTAATTCGACGGAGCTTACTTCTTTGTTGACGAGCTTTTCATGCAGCTCGTGCGCAGTAAGTTTATACAAATCCACAGCGTTTGCCTCCTTCTTATTCGATTACGCGCGGTACCTTAAAGCCGTCATTGTGAACAGCAGGAGCGTTCTTCAATGCTTCCTCGTGGGATACGCCTTCTTTGACAACGTCCTCACGCAGTACGTTGCTTACCGGCAGTACGTACGGGGTAGGTTCGATACCGGCGGTATCAATTTTTTCAAGAATGTCGGCATAGTTAAGAATCTGGTTGAACTGCTCAGTGAACACTTCCATTTCGGAAGCAGGAACAGTCAAACGGGAAAGCTGTGCGATATGCTTTACGTCTTCAGCAGAAACTTTCATTTTTTCACCATCCTATAAAAACTCGTTTTATTTTTACAAATAACCTGTTTTATTATAACACATTTACTGAGCAAAGTACACTGAGTAAGGTGGTTCGGCAGTGGTTGCGGGGATATTTTTAGGAAAAAGCGGCTTTTAAAATATTAGACAGCAAAACAATAAAGCCTCTCCTCGGGGAGACAAGGTGAATTGCCCGTAGGGCAAGAGAAGGCGCCCTGGGGCGGGTGGCATCGCGCAGCGATGACGGAGAGGGGTTCAACAAAATAAAATATATGCATAAGCACAACCCCTCTCAGTCGCCCTACGGACGACCGCTCTCTCCAGGGAGAGCCTCTCTGCAACACAGCCGTATAAAAAAGAACCGCCTCACGGCGGTTCTCTAAACTCCAAGCATCTGGCGCTATTTCCCTTCTCGCTTGCTCACCTTAACATACAGCCTTTTTAAAATATCCATTGCCTCATCCTGCTGCATACTGCTTAGCTGCGGCGTTACTTTTCTTCTGTTCTTATTTTTATAGCTGCCAAAAGTAATATAAAACCCTTTTGTCGTCGCATCGTGCGCAAACAGCATATCCGTCTGCTTCTGCTTTTGCTCCTGCTCCGTAAGCGGCAGCTTTTGGATAAAAGCATCCAGCTCTACCAAATCCTCACTTGTCACCTCTGCCGACGACAGCAGGCAATTTTCGCCCTTTTTATCGACAAAAAAGCAGCTGAAGGTACCCTGCCCTTCCTTAAAAGGATCATAATTAACCTCAAACCTGTAGCTCAGGGTGCAGAACTGATGGTTCCGGCTCATATAAAAAGTGGACCATTCTACGTGTGTCATCTTATCTTCTCCTTGTACCGGCGCACAACCTATATTAGCTGTCAGCAGTACAAGCACCGCCAGCAGCATTTTGGTGATTTTCCATAATTTACTGTGCATACCGTTCACCACCTTTGTTAAGCCTTAATTGCGAAGCGGAGCTCTGTCCTTAGCCTTCAGGTAAAGCTGCAGAAACTGCTTTTGCATTTCCGCTCTTTGCTCCCCGCTCAAAGGCGCCGTCAGCTTCTTGACGCTTCTATCCTTATAGTTGGCGACACTCACGTCAAAAATCTCCCTAGTCTCATCGCAGATAAACATATCATCATCTACCGGCTCAGATTCCTTGAGCGGTGCCAGCGGCAGTCCTTGGATAAGCGCATCAAGAGGGGCCAGCTCCTCGCGCGTCACAGGCACGCTCTCCAGCTCACAACGCCAGATGTCGTCATTAAGATTTGTCGGAGCCTTAAAACTGCAGTCATAAAGCATCTGCCCGCTTTTAGCATCCAAACGCAGTGCATAATTATAGCTATAATCATAATTCGAGCCGTTTCTGTATAATTGCATACTCGTCCATTCTATACGTCCCATGCTATCGCCTCCCCGCACCTGGGCATAAATCAGCTTTGCTGTCAGCAGCAGAAGCGCTGCCAATAACAGCAGGTGAATAATTCTCAGCTTATTGCTTTTTTGTTTGCGCATGCTGCTCACCGCCTTTTGCTATCTTTCTGGGTATAGCATAACGTATTTGCGCTGCGTTGTCCCCACCCAAAAAGGTGATTTTGAGTAGGAAGGGAAGCTAACTTCAAATTTTTCACAAAATCAACAAATTTTTCACTTCACCCTACCCGAATTTGCCCTTTCGGGTGGGGCTTTTTTCTGCTTTCTAATATATAATGCAGGTGTAGAGAAGAATCGGCAGATAAATCTTTAAAATATTCTTGAACTTTTATTTGTCCAAGCCGATTGCAAGAAAGGTGGTCTTATTTATGCAACGCAAAAAATTAATCTCCAAAACCCTGACAACAGCTGTAATGCTTGCGCTGTACATCGGGGGGGCACAACCATCCATTGTTTCTGCACAGGAGTACACTGACCAAATCACCGGTGCGGGTGACGCTTATGCCGAACATGGTATCCGTACTACTGTCGGCACAGAATCTACCTACACCTTTGCCGAAGGCGACGTCGTAAAATGGACTAGCTCCGGCCCTGCTGTCGAGGTTTGGGGCGCAGGAACACATTTAAAATTTACTACGCCGCTGAATCTGCAGCTTGATGTTCAAGATAGCGCTACCAGCGGTATTTACGTAGCAACCTCTGACTATGATACTCCCGGTAAACTCACTGCCCAAGATGTTACTATCACCGGCCAGTCTACAGGCTCTAATTATGATATAAACAGAATCTATATTTCCGGTATTGAAGCCTATGCTGCTGATATCCAGATAAAAAATCTCCATATAGATGTTACAGCTGACGGCAAACCTGAAAGTATTGCTGACGGTATTTTCATGGGCCGCGATCTTCAAGATACGGACAGCGAGCATCTGTTGACCGTAACCGGCGATACAAACATCAAGGCTGTTTCTAAAAACAGCAACGGCAATCGTGCTTGGGCAGCAGGCATTGAAGCCCAAGACCAGGCAAAGATGACCTTTGCCACGCTGAAGATAGCTACTGAAGCTACATCTGAAACTTTAGCCCAGACTAACGGCATCTTTGCAGCAGGCAACAGCGAAATTAATGCAGGAGAAACACATATTAACGTAAAAGGCAACGCTGTAACTGAAGGCTACAGCTACGGCCTCAACGCCATTTACAGCTCCCAAATTACACTCGGCGATGGCAGTTCCATTTACGCTGAAAGCAACGGCGACGGCGAGATTTCAGCCATAGGTGTACGCGCAGGCTTCTATTCCGAAGTCAACCTGGGCATTACGGATATCAGAGCAGAGAACAATAGTGACGGCGGTACTGTTGATGTGTTATTTGTCGAAGATGGTGCCGTTCTTAACATGGCCGGCGGCAGCATCACTGGTGCCAACAATGCTAACAATAGAAAATTCAACGCTATCAATGCTTACGGCGAGGATCCGGATCCGACTTGGCATACCGACACTATTGTCAACATCAACCAAGGCACTGCTAACGATGTTGTAATCGTTGGTGACGTACGTGCAGCCAACACCGCAATCGTTAACCTCAACCTGAACACTGACGCTTCCAGCATCACCGGCAATCTCGACCAAAGCGGTCCTTATGTAGACAAGGATGATTCTGCCGGTACCATTAACCTCACCCTCGCCAACAAGGCTACATGGCATGCTATGGGTGAATACGGTATTGGTTATAGCTATCTGGAAAACCTCACCCTGAATGATGGCAGCATCACCATGACCAATGAAGAGGTGCAGAACATTGACATTAATCACCTGCAGGGCACCGGCGGCGAGCTGACGCTGGAGGCTGATGCAAACCTCAATACAGGCTTCTTCCGCGTAAACAACGCTGACACCGACGCTGCCGCAGTACATACCTCTTATGCAGGCATCAATGCTGATAACGTGAAGGACGCAGCCGGCTTGGAAGGCCTTGTTAGAAACAGCCTGAAGATTCACGATGACAGTGCGGCAAAATTTGACGTTCAGGTAAACGAAGGTCTGCTCATCGGCCAAATGCAGGCAGATACCATCAACCATATTGACGGCAACACAATCGCCAATGTAAAAATTGCCCAAAGCACTACTGTGGATGCTATCAGCCATATGCAAAGCGCAGCAGCACTGTCCTGGAGACAGGAGGATGCTACCTTGAGCAAACGCTTGGGCGATTTGCGTCAGGGCGATAGCGACCAAGGCTTCTGGGTACGCTTGAACCGCGGCGAATTTAAATATGGCAATGCCAAAAACCAAAATAATTTCTTCCAGATGGGCTATGACAAGGCTGGCGGCGATTGGCATTACGGCGCTGCTATCAGCCGCAACAGCGGTAAGACCACCTACGGCGATGCAACAGCGAAAAACCGCAGTCTGGCACTCACACTGTACGGCACCTGGCTGGGCGACAAGGGACATTATGCAGACATCGTACTCAAAGAAGGCCGTCTGAGCAATGATTACGATATCTCTGCACCGATTGGCTTCACTCACGGTCAGTATAAAACCTGGGGCAGCAGCATCAGTGCGGAATACGGCAGAGAAATCGCTATGGGTGACAAGGCCTACTTCACTCCGCAGGCACAGCTTTCCTGGCTGCGTATTGCCGGTAAGGATTACACTACCGCCAACGGCATTGCTATCAGTCAGGACAGCCAAAGCAGCACCATCGGCCGCTTAGGCTTCGAGCTTGGCAGCAGACTTGGCGACAACGGTAATGTATACGCCAAAGCTTCTGTACTGCATGACTTCGGCGGCAGTGCTGACACCCGCCTGAGCTACAACGGTGTATCCACCACCTACAGCAACGATTTGGGCGACACCTGGTACGAGGCAGGCATCGGCTTCAACCTCAAAACCAAGGATAACAGTTATCTGTATGCAGATGTTTCCAAAGCCTTCGGCGGCGACTACAAGACACCTTGGCAATGGAACGTAGGTATGCGCTGGACCTTCTGATAGGTTATAATTCTTCAACATATAATCACATCCTATGCTGTAAGTAAACAGCAAAAAAATTGTGCGGTCGTAAAAAGCCGCACAATTTTTCTTTGCTCAATTTCTTTAGAAGCCAGCTGAGTTTTTGCACTATTATGCCTTGCCTTTAATATTTTCACCCCATCCTACCCAAATTTCCCCTTTCGGGTGGGGCGCTGACATTCTTTTTGCGCTATAATGAAGGCAAGATAAGGAAGGGAGATGTTCCTATGTTTAAAGAAAACGACGAATGTTGTGCTATACAATGCGAAAAATGCGGCGGCACCATGTATTCCGATGCTGCCAGCACCAGTTTCATCTGTTCCTTCTGCGGCAGCAAGGAGCCTTGGCCGAACAGAGAAAATATTCTTGATACCGAAATCAAATACCGTCATAAACCGGTAGAGGTTGTCAACGGTCTGGTGAAGCTGGGACACGTATACTTCATGGAGCCCTTGCCGGAGATGCTCAAAAACAACACCCAAAGCATCGAAGATAAGCTGGGCGTTTTCAGCGCCCTCAGCACCAAGACTTACGAAGAAAGCCACACCATCAAGCTGCCCTGCCCGCTCTGCGGTGCCGATGTTACCGGCGAATCCACGCAGACTATTTTTACCTGCGAATACTGCGGTCACCGTCTGACGCAGGAGGAGCTGAAGGCCGGCGGCTACAACAAGGACCAGCTCATCGGCGCAGGCTCTCGCAGCTATCCCTCCATCGCCCTGCCCTTCAAGCTCACTAAGGAGCAGGCCTTCGGCAGAGCGCAGCTGCTGATGAAGCGCGAACCTATGTCCTTTAAGGGTGCAGAAAAGACCATCAAAGAAAAATTTACCGCTTTCTATACTCCCTATACACTGGCGGACCTGCGCGTCAAAGCGCAAATCTCCAGCAACAAGGGTGACTGCGAAATTTATCAGGAGGTTTTAAACTGGGTATATCCGCAAACCTATGTCTTTGACGAAAACGCTGTCGATATGGTTGCTCCCTGGAACTTTGATGAATTCGCCCCCTTCGACCCTGTATTTTTGGAGGGTGACGTACATATCACCACCCGCAGCAATCTTTTCCCGGTAGAAAAATATCTTGACCGCATGATCAACGAGCAGCTTTGCAACAGGCTCTGCGAAAATTACGGCTTAAAGAATGTTAAGATTGAAAAATGGTCACGCAATATCCGCAAGCATTCGGCTGACATCATGCTGCCGATTTATTATGTTGACTATACGGACAACAGCGCCGGCGAACGCTTCGTTATCGTAGTCAACGGCCAGACCGGCGCTGCCAGCGCCCGCTTCGTCAACAGCAAGGACAAGGTACGCAGCCTGCAGCTGCCCGCCAACAGCAAGCTGCCGCGCTTTGCCGAAACTACTATGCGCACACCGCCGATGATTGTGCGCTATGTTAAACCCAAATTCCTGCATGAGGTAATTCCGCCGGAGAAGGGCTTCAAAAAGAGTCTTTTCCAGATGCTTAAATTCTGGTAAAAAACGGGTTATTTTGTGTATAATTGTTGTAAAGCATAGAGTGTCTGGTCTCCTTTGTAGATTATGTTGTTTTGGTCGATAATATTTTACTACAATTCCAACACTTATTTATAGAACCTAAAAATCCCCTGACGCCAGCTTCATAGCAAGCATCAGGGGAAATTCCGGCAGCTCAGAAGAAACCGAGCTAACATCCGCTCTTAATAATTTATCGTATGAATTTCAAAATAAGCCTGCGGGTTTTTACAAATCGGGCAAACCTCCGGAGCCTTCGTACCTACAACGATATGTCCGCACTTGCGACACTCCCAAATTCTTACCTCGCTCTTAGCAAATACCTGCTGTGCCTCTACGTTGTGCAGCAACGCACGATAACGCTCCTCATGACGCTTCTCAATAGCTGCTACGCCACGGAACTGCTCTGCCAGCTCATAGAAGCCTTCGGCATCTGCCTCTTTGGCCATACGCACATACATATCCGTCCATTCGTGGTTCTCTCCCTCAGCAGCGTGCAGCAGATTTGCCGCAGTATCGCCAAGCTCGCCCAAAGCCTTAAACCATAGCTGTGCATGCTCCTTTTCGTTCTCTGCTGTCTGCAAGAACAAAGCAGCAATCTGCTCAAAGCCTGCTTCCTGCGCTACTTTAGCAAAATAAGTATACTTATTACGAGCCATAGACTCGCCAGCAAAGGCCTCTAACAGATTCTTCTCCGACTTTGTGCCAGCATAAGGATTCTTTGCCTTGTCGCCAGGAGTATCCTCGATTTTTACAAACTTATCTGCACCCTGCTTACAGATTGGGCAGACAAAATCAGCTGGCAGCTCCTCGCCTTCATAGATATAACCACAAATTAAACATTTCCACTTCATCATTTTCTTTTTCGCTCCTTTTGTTAAATCTGCGCTGCGGTCCTGATAAGCAGTATGCAGCATTGCTTCAGCCATGTCGCTCAAGGGCGTATCATAAAACTCCTGGTAAAGCTGCTGAATTTCTTTATTTTCGTGAGACAGATGCAACTCCATCTCTGCGTCCCGCTCATAAAGACCCTCGATACGTGCCTTGCGTGCTGCGTCAGCATCATAAGCAAAATCCTTCGGCTGCCCGCCGCCGCCAATACAGCCGCCAGGACAGGTCATAACCTCTATAAAATGATATTTTTCAATGCCACCAGCTATGAGCTTTCGGACATTTTCCGTTCCGTGAACCACTGCTACATTGATAACCCTGCCTGCTATCTCCACGCTGGCCTCACGCAATCCATCATAACCACGCACTGGCTCGAGCTTGAGTATTTCCTTAGGTGGCTGCTCACCCGTAAGATAAGCATAAGCAGTCCTGAGAGCTGCCTCCATCACGCCGCCTGTATTGCCAAAAATAACACCTGCACCAGAGGCCTCGCCCATAAATTTATCAAAATCGCTGTCCTCCAGGCTGGTAAAATCAATGCCTGCTTCCTTCGCCCACAGTGCCAGCTCCCTCGTCGTGATGACATTATCCATATCCCGCAATTCAGCTATACCCAGCTTCTGCCCAGCAGCGTTCATTTCCTCACGGCGAATCTCAAATTTTTTCGCCGTGCAGGGAGTTAAGGCGACATTAACAATCTTCCTCGGATCAATGCCCATTTTCTGTGCGAAATAGGTTTTAATCGTCGGTCCCTGCATCCCTATCGGACTTTTAGCTGTAGAAACATGCGGCAGAAGCTCAGGATAATAGGTTTCTGCAAACTTCACCCACGCCGGACAGCAGCTTGTAAACTGCGGCAGCGGCTTGTCCGTTTCACCTTTAATACGGGCAAGAAGCTCGCTTGCTTCCTCAACAATTGTTAAATCAGCCGCAAAGTTCGTATCCAGCACATAATCAACGCCCAGAGCACGCAAAAGCGCAACCATCTTCCCCTGCACGAACGCCCCCTTAGGCAGGCCGAATTCCTCGCCCAAAGCCACGCGTACAGAAGGTGACGTACTGACAATGACGATTTTGTCCTTATCCTGCACGGCAGCCTTAACCTCTGGATATTCATATACCTCGGTGATGCTGCCAACAGGGCAGACATTAGCACACTGACCGCAGTGAATACAGATAGCTCTGTCTCCGGTCTGCTCCAGCGCATAGGTTCCCAACACACCAACAGGACTTGTGCAGACATTACTGCACTGACCGCATTTGATGCACAATGACTCATTACGGACAATACTGGGATTATCCGCTTCAATAGGCACCCTCACGGAAGTTGATAAATGCTTGCTCACAATATCATCTCCTCCAATATGAAATTTTAACAGCGCTCCCTTGACCTTTTATAAAGCACTATTATATCGTTCACATTATAACTCATTCCCAGCGTCTGTCAACAACTTATATTAATAAAAAATAATTTTACTTTAAAGGAGACTTTTCTCTAAAGCTCACTTCACCAGCCCCATCAGCGCCTAGAAAACCTGCGGCATGACCAGCGCTGGCAGCATATTCAGCAACTTGCATTCACGCAACTGCCAAACACCTAAGCCTGAGCTCATGAGAAAAATGCATACTTGTCCATTCTATACGTCCCACGCTATCGCCTCCCCGTAACTAGGCATAAATCAGCTTTGCTGTCAGCAGCAAAAGCGCTGCCCGCCAACAGCAAGCTGCCGCGCTTTGCCGAAACAACGCTGCGTACGCCGCCGATGATTGTGCGCTATGTTAAGCCCAAATTCCTGCATGAGGTAATTCCGCCGGAGAAGGACTTCAAAAAGAGTCTTTTCCAGATGTTTAAATTCTGGTAAAAATCCGGCTATAGCCGGAGCATAATAAGCCACCTCCTTGTACAAAAAAGCAGAGAGCTGTGTTTCACGTGAAACACAGCTCTCTGCTTTTATCGTTGCTGCAGGAAGCTTCCTGCTTTATCATTTTCAGAACAATGGCTTGCTGTTGCCGCCCTTCGGCTTCTTCTGGTTCTTGATGCGGACGCTGACGATAACCTCATCGCCTTCCACCGTCTGCTCCATATTAACCGGAATGCCGACGTCCTTAATAGCGTTGACAACCTGCTTAATACTGTTCAGGTAAATGCGGACATCGTTGACAATCACCATACGGCGGCGTTTTTCCTGCTGGTTGTCCTCCAGCAGCTTGTTGATATATTCCTCGGTCTGGCGCACGCTGTAATTCTTGGCAACAACAACCTCCAGCACCTCCAGACGTTTGGCATCATCCTCCAGCTTCAGCAGTGCGCGCGCATGACGCTCGCTCAGACCGGCATCCACCAGCACCTTGCGTACAGCAGGCGACAGACGCAGCAAACGCAGCTTGTTGGCGATAGTAGACTGTTTTTTGCCTACACGCGCAGCCATAGCCTCCTGCGTCAGATGGAACTGCTCCATCAGCTGTTCGTAGCCTTCAGCCTCCTCCAGAAAATGCAGATCCTCACGCTGCAGGTTTTCAATCAGCGCAATTTCCGCAATCTGCTGCGTAGTATAATCGCTGATAATAACCGGTACCTCCGTCAGCTTCGCCATACGGGAAGCACGCAGACGGCGCTCGCCGGCAATCAGCAGATAACGTCCGTCCTCAGTCGGCGATACCAAAAGAGGCTGCAGCACACCATATTGGGCGATGGAAGCAGACAGCTCCTCTAAGGCTGCCTCGTCAAAGCTCTTGCGCGGCTGATAAGGGTTGGGGAAAATCTGTCCGATGGGAACCTTGACTACCTTCACCTCATTGACTGCCTTACGCTCGCCGATAATACCGCAATCTGTATCCAATACCGAAAATCCATCATCTACTAACATATGCTTTCCCCCTATTTAGCGCCTAAGGGCTGTTTTTCCGGCGTACCTGCCTTACGCGGATATTGTGCCGGTGTACTTTTGATTTTAGCTATCTTTATTATAGCACGTCCATCGTCCAGACCGGGTAATTTTACAGGCTCCGCACTGATAATTTTGCCGCCGAGGATTTTTACCGCAGCCTCGCCCTCGGTAATTTCCTCCGCAAACTTGCTGCCCTTCAGGGCGATAAACTGACCACCCTTTTTGGCCAGCGGCAGGCAATATTCGCTCAGCACGCTCAAACGTGCCACAGCGCGCGCCGTTACATAGTCATATTTTTCGCGGTGCTTTTTATCACGGCCCGCATCCTCGGCACGCAAATGCTCGCAGCGGATGCCCTTCAGTCCCAGTTCCTCAATCACCTGCTGCAAAAAGCGCAGGCGCTTGCCCAAGGAATCTATCAGAGTTACCTTCAGCTCGGGGCAGTAGATTTTCAGCGGCACACCGGGAAAGCCGGCACCTGTGCCCACGTCCGCCAGGGTTTTACTGCCCATCTCCGCCTCGTAGGCCAGCAGGCTGTCTACCATATGCTTTACGGCAACCTCCTCAGGCTCGGTAATAGCGGTAAGGTTCATCACCTTATTGGTTTCCACCAGCAGCTCGTAATAACGGCTGAACTGCTCCAGCTGCAACGGCGTAAAGCTCAAACCGGCCTCCGCACCCTTTTCGGCTAAAATTTCTGCAAAGGTCATTCTTCCTGCTCCTTTCGGCGCTTCAGCTCCAACGCAATCATCAGCACGCTGATATCAGCAGGCGAAACACCGCTGATACGCGATGCCTGACCGATATTCGCCGGACGTACCTTGTCCAGCTTTTCAGCGGCCTCGCTGGAAAGCTCCTTAATCGCACGATAATCTATATCGTCAGGCAGGCGCTTGTTTTCCAGCTTCATAAAGCGCTCAACCTCCTGACGCTGTTTAGTAATATAGCCCTCATACTTGGCGAAAATCTCGGCCTGCTCCGCTACCTGCGGTGCCAACTCCGGCAAACCGAAGGCCTGCTGCAGCTTACTGTAGGTAACCTCCTTGCGACGCAGCAAATCCAAAAGACTGCTGCCGCTGCGCAGCGGCGCCGTACCCATAGCCTCCAGCATGGCATTATTTTCCGCACTGGGCGAAATATTCTGCTTGCCCAGCTCGCTCACCGTGCGCTCCAAGACAGTACGCTTTTCGGTGAAAATGCCGTAGCGCTTATCATCAACCAAACCAATAGCTCTGCCCTTTTCCGTCAAACGCAAATCAGCATTATCCTGACGCAGCAGCAAGCGATATTCCGCACGCGAGGTCATCATTCTGTAAGGCTCGGACGTACCCTTGGTAACAAGGTCATCAATCAGCACGCCGATATACGCCTCATCACGGCGCAATACCAACGGCTCGCGTCCGTTAATCTTCATCATCGCGTTAATACCTGCCATCAGACCTTGGGCAGCAGCCTCCTCGTAGCCGCTGGTACCGTTGGACTGACCGGCACTGAACAAGCCGCTGATAGCCTTATGCTCCAGCGACGGACGCAGCTGCAGCGGATCAAGGCAATCGTAATCTATGGCATAGCCCGCACGCATCATCTTGCAGTGCTCCAGTCCGGGAATCGTCTGCATAAACTGCAGCTGAATGTGCGCCGGCAAAGAAGAACTCATGCCTTGTACATACATTTCATTGGTACTGCGTCCCTCCGGCTCGATAAACAGCTGATGACGCTCCTTATTGGCGAAGCGCACAATCTTAGATTCGATAGACGGGCAGTAACGCGGGCCGACACCCTCAATCATACCGTTATACATACCGGATAAATGCAGATTATCGCGGATAATTTTATGTGTAGCCTCATTCGTATAAGTCAGATAGCAGGGAACCTGCTCACGTGTTTTGATATCGCTGATAAAGGAGAAATTGCGCACCTCCTCATCGCCGTACTGCGGCTCCATCTTGCTGTAATCAAGACTGCGGGCATCAATACGCGCCGGCGTACCAGTCTTGAAGCGCATCAGCTCCACACCGTTCTCCAGCAGCGAAGCAGACAGCTTCTGCGCACTGCGCAGACCGTTCGGACCGCATTCATAATTAACCTGACCGTAAACAATACGGCCGCGCAGATAAGTACCGGTGGCCAGAATAACGCACTTCGCCTCGAAAATCTCGCCAGTTTCGGCCTCTACGCCAACAACCGCGCCGTTTTCTACCAGCAGCTTATCAATCATCAGCTGCTTCAGCTCCAGGTTCTCCTGATCCTCAACAATCTTTTTCATCAGCGTGTGATAAAAAGGCTTATCCTCCTGACCGCGCAGAGCATGTACGGCATAGCCCTTACCGGTATTCAAAAGACGCATCTGGATACACGCAAAATCCGCACTGATACCCATCTGGCCGCCTAAAGCATCAAGCTCACGCACCAGATGTCCCTTAGCAGGACCGCCGATAGACGGATTGCACGGCATCAGCGCCACATTATCCAGCGACAGCGTCGCCAGCAGCGTCTTGCCGCCCAGGCGGGAAGCAGCCAGCGCCGCCTCCACGCCTGCGTGGCCGGCGCCAACGACAATTACATCAAATGTATCTGTAATATAACTCATCTTAATAGACCTCTTAAAAATATATGTACCGGCTATCACCCTTTTACATGAGAGATAACCAGAAAATTAGCAGAAAACCCTAACGAGCAATTAATATATCGCTTACACAACCCTCAGTCATCGCCTACGGCGATGCCAGCTCCCTTGACGCTAAGACTCAGTTTGTCGCAAGCTATGCGCCGCGAGAAACTGCTAGTCGTGCTAATGTCACTTTGCGACGCAGGGAGCATATAAAAGGCTAGTAGTTGACACTAACTTAAGCAATTAACATATCGTGTAAGGAATAGCAATTTTAGCAAATGAGTGTCTGGTACCATAGAAGTGTCGCAACTGTTTGAGCGCTAAGCCAACTACTTTAGCATAATTTCTTTGCATAGCGCGAGTTTTGCGGCACTTCGTCCTGGTTCCACACGAAATTTGCGTTGTGCCCTTTGGGCACTGGAAAATTGCTGCTGACTGGAACGATATTTAATTGCGGCGCGCAACCCCCTTCCGCCTCGCTACGCTCGGCACCTTCCCAAAGGGGAAGGCAAGAAGGTTAGCAGAACACAAATAGCTGAAAGCCCTAACGAGCAAATAACATATCGCTTACACAACCCTCAGTCATCGCCTACGGCGATGCCAGCTCCCTTTCAGGGAGCATATAAAAGTTCATAGTAATAACCAAAGTTAAAACTTCGCAATAATATTATATCTTCCCTGAAAGGGAAGGTGGCTGCGAGCTTCAGCGAGCAGACGGAAGGGTTGCGTCGCTTCCCCCTACTTACCGATACAGAACCGCTCAAAAATCTCATTGATAATCTCATCCTGCACCGTATCACCCGTAATCTCCCCTAACAGGTCAATCGCCGAGCGCACATCAATCACAATGCAGTCATAGGGCAGGAAATCCTGCGCCGCAACCTCCGCATCCTGCAGACCAGCCAGCGCCTCACGCAGCAAACGCTCCTGACGCGCATTCTGAATATAAGCGCCATCCTCCAGCGTACCCTTGCTGCCGTAAACATAGCTCTTCAGCCAGACAGTAAACGCCTCAATACCAACCAGAGTCTTAGCAGAAAGCGTCATCACCTTATCAGCACCGAAGCGCTCACGCAACTGTGCCAAATCAACCTGCTGCGGCAAATCGCTCTTATTCACAATCACCACACAGGGCTTGTCCGCCGCAGCCTCTAAAATCGCCTCATCCTCATCCGTCAGGCCCTCGCTGCCGTCAATCACGCAGATAACCAGCTCCGAATCCGCCAACAGCTGGCGGCTCTTCTCCACGCCGATTTTCTCCACAAAATCATCGGTAGCACGAATACCGGCCGTATCCGCCAGCACCAGCGGCACACCGTCAAGCAGCAGCTGCTCCTCAATAACGTCACGCGTCGTACCGGCATACTGCGAAACAATCGCACGCTCCTCACGCAGCAAAGCGTTCAGCAAGCTCGACTTGCCCACGTTCGGACGGCCAACAATAGCTGTACGCAGGCCCTCGCGCAAAATCTTACCCGTATGCGCATGCGCCAGCAGATGCTCAATCCCGCTGCAGACAGTGCTCAGGCTCTCCTGCACCCTGCCATAGGTAACATCCTCGATATCCTCCTCCGGATAATCAATCACAGCCTCCAGATTAACAACAATATCCACAAGCTGCTTACGCAAAGTGCGCAGCTCGCCTGCAAGCTGTCCCTGCTGCTGACGCGCAGCCAGCTTCAGGCTCGCCTCACTGCGCGAACGGATAATATCCATAACCGCCTCAGCCTGCGTCAGATCAATCCTGCCGTTTAAAAACGCACGCTTCGTAAACTCGCCGGCCTCCGCCGGACGCGCACCGGCAGCAAAAGTCAGCTGCAGAATCTTCTGCAGCGGCTGTACACCGCCGTGACACTGGATTTCAACCACATCCTCCGCCGTATAGGAACGGGGAGCACGCATATACACCGCCAGCACCTCATCTACAAGGCTGCCGTCCGTATCATAAACATGGCCATAAGCAAGCGTATTCACAGGATATGCACCTAGCGCTTTGCCGGAAGCCGCCTTAAACAAGGTCTCGCCCACCGCCAACGCCTGCGGTCCGCTAATACGCACAATACCTACAGCACCTTCGCCAAGAGCCGTAGTAACAGCACTAATCGTATCCTCAGCCATATGACCCTCCTTCTTTTATCTGTACTGCATAAAAAAGCTCAGTACGGAAAAAAGGCTGCCGCAAATAAGCCTCTAATTAACTTAACGCGACAGCCTTGCTTTTTATTTTATTTTTTCAGCTCAATAACCACATGACGATAAGGCTCATCGCCCTCGCTCAGGGTAGTAACACGACGGTCACCCTGTAATGCCATATGGATAATCTTGCGTTCGTGCGGATTCATAGGCTCCAGGGCTACGCGCTCACCGGTACGTTTAACCTTATCTGCCAGACGTGCTGCCAGACGGTTAAGAGTTTCGATACGGCGGTCGCGGTAATCCTCAACGTCAATGATTACACGCACGCGCTCGTTGCTATTCTTGTTAGCAACAAGATTGGTCAGGTATTGCAAGCTGTCTAAGGTCTGTCCATGCTTGCCGATTAAAATACCCATATCATCACCATGCAGGCGGAAGGTAACGCTGCCGTCATTTTTGTTGATGAATTTTTCCATAGCAACCTCAATATGCATAGCATTGAAGATTTTCTGCAAAAATTCCTTAGCAGCAGCAACTGCCTCATCACTTACATTGTATTTACGCGGTTCGCGGTTCTGACGTTCGCGACGCTCGCTCTTTAAAGCATTCAGCGCTGCGATAGCATCATCAACTGCATCATCCTTAGCATCTGCAGCCTTCTTCTTGAAATCCTCGGCAGCTACAGCTGCATCGGCCTTCACAGCATCAGCCTTTTTAGCCAGAGCACCGGCAGCTACGGTTGCAGCCACCTTTACTGCAGCTACAGCGTCGGCAGCAGCCTCGCTGACGGTTTTTTCAGCAGCGGGTGCAGCTTCGGCAGTTTTTTCTGCCTCTGCTTCTGCAGGTTTAACGCTTACGCGTACACGGGCATCCTTACGGCCAAAGCCTAAAAAGCCCTTTTTTGCTTCCTCTAATACTTCAACAACAGCCTGGTCGGCAGTAACATTCAGTTCTGCCAAAGCTGCTGCAACAGCTTCGTCCACGCTCTTACCGGTCTTCTCAACAAAAGCCATCTTTACCAACTCCTATACGCTTACACGCTTATTTAGCAGCAGCTCTGTTCATAATAGACTGCTGTGCAATCTGCATAATATTCATAACAACCCAATACAGTACCAGACCTGCCGGGAAGGTCAAGCTGATATAACCGATGAACAGAGGCATGAAGTACATCATCATCTTGTTCTGTGCACCACCGCCGTTTGCCGGCATAGTCTGCTTGGTCTGAATAAAAGTAGTTAATGCGGAAAGCACCGGCAGAACATAGGTCGGGTCTGCCTTGGAAATGTCAGCCAGCCACAAAAAGCTGGTAACGATTTCCGGATGTGCTGCATAGTTGTAATCACGGATACCGTAGAAAATACCAATCATAATCGGCATCTGGATGAGCAGCGGCAGACAGCCTGCCAGCGGATTAACGCCTTCGCTCTTATATAAATTAGCCAGCTCCATATTCAGGCGCTGTTTATCATCCTTATATTTTTCCTGTAAAGCCTTCATTTTCGGCTGAATTTCCATCATAGCCTTAGTTGACTGAATCTGCTTTTGAGTCAGCGGATACATAATCAGCTTAATAATAATGGTCATTAACACAATAGCCAGGCCAAGGTTCGGTATACCGACGCTCTCAGTAAAATTGTAGAGCACATTCAACACCTGTTGTACGATATTAGCGAGAAAATCCAAGATATCACTCCTTAAAAAACAAAGTGTTATAGCTTAATAGTATGCTTATGGCACAGGGTCATAACCGCCCGGATGAAAAGGATGACATTTGGCGATACGCTTAATCGCCAGCCACGTTCCCTTTACAGGACCCTTCTTCTGAATCGCTTCAATAGCATACGCTGAACATGTAGGATAAAACCTGCAGGTCGGCGGTTTCAGCGGTGATATAAAAATCTGGTAGAATCTTATACACAAAATCAGTAACCTGCTCATAGCCTTCTATCCTTATTACTGCAGCAGAGCTGCTCTTTTTGCCAGTCTTAAAAATACACGCTCAAAAGTCTTGTAATCAGCCTTTGTCAGCTTCTTGCGAGCTACCCAGACTATATGGTAACCCTTTTTGAGTTCTGCCTTATGCATGCGGAATACTTCACGCATCAGACGCTTGACACGGTTGCGCACCACAGCACAGCCCAGCTTCTTGCCTACCGCCAGACCGATTTTTATATCTTCGCCCTGATCCGGGAGAATATAAAAAACCGACATAGCATCGACAACAGTGCGTCCCTTTACATAGACAATCTGAAAGCTTTTCTTCGATTTAAGTCGATTTAATTTTTTTAAAGTAAACTTTTTCTTTTGCATCAAATGCACACCTGCCCGCATGGAAAAAATAGGCCACTTGCGCGGCCTATTTTATAATGTTATGCAGACAATTTCTTTCTGCCTCTAGCACGTCTTCTTTTGAGAACTTGACGACCGCCCAAAGTTTTCATTCTTTCTCTGAAACCATGAGTTCTTTTTCTTCTGAGATTGTTAGGTTGAAAAGTACGCTTCATTCAGTATTCCCTCCTTATCCACCGCAAAATTTTATCAATTTCTAATTTATGTGAATATTGATAGCTGTTATTTGCTCTACCAACGCAGTAACAATGCGCCTTCATCAGCACGTACTGCACCACGCAAGGTATTACTAACTTATTATATGGGAAAATAAAAACTTCGTCAAGTAAAAACAGCCATTTTTCTGCCATCTCAGAAATTTTTCTTGAAAATTTGCGAAGTTATCCACAGTCTGATAAAATATATGTGTATATCTAGCTTCACTCAAACCGGCGCTTACACCGCCCTTCCGCGGGCAATGCAGGCTGTCGTTTTTATTTTTCTAAAATCAGCGAGAAAGGATGTATCTATATGAATTCCTATGATTTAGCGGAAATCTGGGTCAGATGTAAGGACAAATTAAAGGAATCCTTTAATGAAAAAGTTTTCAATGTCTGGATTAAGCCGATTATGCCGTTAGAGGTGACAGATACCTACTATAAAGTAGCTGTCAAAAACGACTTCTTTAAAACAATGCTGGAGGAAAACTACGCTCAGGTTATCGAGGGTGTCCTGGCCGGCATTATGAGCAAAAATATCAAGCTCATCATCGAAACCATGGACAACGGCAGCAGCGGATCGGAAGCAGCTGAAGAAATGCCGGCTGTACCTGCCAAGCGCGAACAGCAGCAGCTGTTTAATGAAAACACCTCCGTGCAGCAGCCCGATGAAAGCAACCTGAACCCCAAATACGTTTTTGAAACCTTCGTTATCGGCAACTCCAACCGCTTCGCCCACGCAGCAGCGCAGGCAGTAGCCAATGACCCGGCGCACGCCTACAATCCTCTCTTCCTTTATGGCGGCGTTGGTCTGGGCAAAACACATCTGATGCACGCTATCGGCAACCGCATCAAGCAGAATAATCCCAGCATGAAGGTACTGTACACCTCCAGTGAAAAATTCACCAACGAAATCATCAACTCTATTCAGAACAAAACCACGGAAGCCTTCCGTCAGAAATACCGCAATATCGACTGCCTGATTATCGACGATATCCAGTTTCTGAAGGGCAAGGAGCAGACACAGGTAGAATTCTTCCATACATTTAATGCACTGAAGGATGCAGATAAACAGATCATCATCTCCAGTGACCGTCCCCCCCGCGAAATTGAAACGCTGGAAGACCGCCTGCGTTCCCGTTTTGACCAGGGACTGACAGCTGATATCCAGACACCTGACCTGGAAACACGTATGGCCATCCTGCGTACCAAGGCAGCATCCGACAATATCACCCTGCCTACCGATGTTATTACCCTGCTGGCAACCAACATCGCCACCAACATCCGTGAAATTGAAGGCGCCTACAACAAAATAGTAGCATATACCTCCCTGATGCATATGCCCATCACTGTAGAGACTGCGCAAAAGGTTCTCGCAGACATGGGCAACGATATCAAACTCAAAAGCAAAACCATCACCTTCGAAGGCATCATCAAGGTTATTGCTGACCACTACAATGTAAAGCAGGATGAGCTGTTCAATAAGAAGCGTACCCAAAACATTGCCTTCCCGCGTCAGGTAGCTATGTATCTTTGCCGTGAACTGGCTGATTTATCTTATCCGCGTATCGGTGAGCTCTTTGGCGGACGCGACCATACCACCGTTATCCATGCTTATGAAAAAATCAGCAAATGCAAAAACAGCAGCCTCGCCTTCCAAAACGAGCTGCAGGAAATCATAGAAATCTTACGGCAATAACAGTAAAAAAGTTATCCACAAAAACTGTTGATAACTAGCCCCTAAACTGTGCATAACTTTGGGGCACCAGTTGATAAAATTTTTCCCTGTAGATTGTGTGTATATTATTTCCCGGTTATCAACAGCTTTATATACATGGGAAATAACCCATCACGACTGAGCTTGCGATACTTTTCCCCATAACTAACAGGCTCTACTACTACGTCGACTACTTTTTATATATTATAACAGTATTAAAAAACCAAGGAGGACTGTGAACAAATGATAATTTCCTGTAATACCAACAGCTTAAATAAAGCCATCCAGACAGTTCAAAGAGCAATTATTTCCAAGCCAAGCACACCTATCTTTTCCGGTATTCATGTAATCGCATCAGCTGACAAGCTGGAAATACAAGCTATGGATTTAAACATGGCTATTTCCTGCACCATTGATGCTGAAATCAGCGAACCAGGGGAAATAGTTGTTTCTGCCAAGCATTTTGCTGACCTTATCCGTAAATTGCCCGGTGAAAGCCTGACTATCAGCAAAAATGCTGACAAGCATGCTATTAAAGTAAGCTCCGGAAAATCTGAATATCAGCTCTTCTTAATGAATGAAGATGATTATCCTAAATTTCCCACCTTTGATGCAGACAGAACCATTGCTCTTGATGACAGCATGATTAAGGAGCTGATTAAAAAGACTATCTTCTCCTGCTCTACCGATGAAGCAAGACCTCTGTTCACCGGTATTCTTGTAGAAGCTAAAGACGGCAAAATTACCTTCGTTGGCACTAATACCCATCGTCTGGCAATTAAATCTCTACCTTACGAGGAAAATGAAGAGCTCAGCATGATTATTCCTTCCAAGGTTCTGGGCGAAATTTCCCGTAATCTTACCGGCGAAGTACCGCAGCAGGTACTTATTTCCCTGCTCAATAACCAGATTATGGTTGTTATCGATAATGTAGTTATTGTTTCCCGTCTGATTGAAGGCCAGTTCCCTGATTATCGCCGCGTTATTCCGCCGAAATTCGCTCTGACCAGCAAGGTTAATATCAAAGAGCTGGCAGGCGCTGTTGAGCGTGTTGCTCTCTTCTCTACTGACGGAGACTACAGCATTATCAAAATGAGCGTAGCTGCTGAGGAAATTACTATTACCAGCAGCAGCCCGGATGTTGGCACCGGCCTGGAGGTTATTGCCTGCCAGACTGTCGGTGACCCGCTGAATGTTGCCTTTAATGCTAAGTATATCCTGGATATTCTGAAAAACCTGGAAGCAGAGGAAGCAGTTTTATCCATGAATACCTCTCTCAGCCCTGTTTGCGTTACCTGCGCCGAAGAGCCTGATTATACCTATATCGTTACCCCGGTACGCGTTGTTTTCTAAGGAGCTGCTATTATGCAAAAAGAAACTGTAGAAATCAGAACAGAATTCATTACTATGGATAAGCTGCTGAAGTTTTCCGGTGTTGCTGACACCGGAGGCCAGGCATTTATGATGGTTGAAGATGGCGTTGTCCGCCTGAACGGCCAGCTGGTAACGGAAAAACGCAAAAAGGTACATCCTGGCGATGTAGTTAATATTGATGACCAGATAGAGCTGACCGTTGCCAAAGAAGCTTAATGAAAATCAATAGTCTTTATGCGTTTAATTTCCGCAATTATGGAAGCTGCCAGCTGCAGCTTCCCGCTATGATTAATGTTTTTTACGGGCAGAATGCTCAGGGAAAGACTAATCTGCTGGAGGCTATCTTTTATGGGGCCTTCGGCATGTCGCACCGTACCTCGGCTGAAGAGGAAATGCTGAAAATGGGTACAGAGGCGATGGCTGTAGGCGTAGAATATGCCAGCTTCAGCGGCAGCCATGAGGTAAAAATCAAAAAATACCGGCAGCATGAGCGTTGGCACAAGGAAATATTGCTTGATGGTGCGCGCGTGCGTCCTAAGGAGCATTATGGCGCTTTGAATGCCGTAATGTTTTCGCCGGAGGATTTGCAGCTGGTCAAGGGTGAGCCTGCCTTAAGACGTCGTTTTTTTGATATGCAGATTGCGCAGACTGATGCTGTTTACTATGATTTGCTGCTGAAGTATAACCGCGTGCTATTGCAGCGCAACCGTCTTTTAAAGGAGCTGCGTGATAACGGTGGCAGTGCTGAGGTGCTGCAGCCATGGAATGAGGAATTTATTCGTCTTGCAGCAGCTATTGTACGCAGGCGTTTGGCAGCGCTGGCAAAGCTGCAGGCTATTGCCGGCGAGATTTACTCTTCGATTACCCAGGGCAGCGAAATGCTGCAGGTGCGCTATGAGCAGAAGGCCAACAACAGCGAGCTGCTTTATCCGCAGTCTGCTGCGCAAGCCACGGAGGATTTTTACCGCGACAGACTGCTGGAGCGTCAGCGCATCGATATTCTGCGCGGCAATACAGGCATCGGCCCCCACCGCGATGATTTGCAGCTTTTGCTCAATGGTCTGTCCCTGCGCTCTTTCGGCTCCCAGGGGCAGCAGCGCAGCGGTGCCCTGGCACTGAAGCTCTCGCAGCTGCAGTATGTCAAAAACGAGTTGGGAGAATTCCCCGTCCTGCTATTAGATGACGTTATGAGTGAGCTTGATAACAGTCGCCGCTCCCAGCTGCTGCTGTTTATCGACGGCAGAGTGCAGACCTTTATCACAGTAAATGACCGCGAGCTGATACCGGAGCTTGCAGGCAATGCTTACTTTAAAATATCCGGTGGCTGTATAAGCGAGGCCTGATTATGTATGCTGAAAATTTAGAGGCTGCGGAGGAGGTTATCCGCCGTCTGTTTGACCCGCGCCGCACCTATAAAAAGGCTTATATTTCGCCGGAAATCAAGCTGGCCTATCTGCAGCATTATCTGGAAAGCAGATGGAGCGAGATTGTTGGCGAAAACCTAGCGCGCAGCTGTGCTATTGAGAAAATCAGCGGCAACGAGCTTTATGTGCGTACGGCTAACAGTATGCTGGCTAATGAGCTGTATATGATGCAGCAGTTGTTCCTGCAAAAAATCAATTCCTTTTTGCTGGGACGTGTGCTGATAAAAAAGGTTTACTTTCATACCGGCAGCTTTTTCAAAAGGCAGGAGCAAAAGGCCAAGGAGGCCGAGCCGCCTGCCCCGCCTGTGGAATATACCAAATGTCCTGTCTGTGGTGCCCAAATGCGCAAGGGACTGGCAATGTGCAGCATTTGCGAGCGTGAGCAGCGCGAGGAGCTGCGCAGCAAGCTGGCGGAGCTGCTGCGGATTCAGCCCTGGCTGAAGTATGAAGATTGTCTGGCCTACTACAAATGTGATAAAATATTATTCACGGCTGTAAAGGAAAGCCTGCAAAGCTACTATTTTGAGCGTGTACGCTGTGGCTTTGCGGACAAGAAGGAAAGCCTGCTGGCAGTAATGTTTCTGCTGGAGAAGCAGCCAGAGGAAATTACCTTAGCTTTATATGAAAATGCTTTAACTTATTTAAGGAGGGATCAGGGTGTATCTGCATTTGGGAGTAGATTACATGGTAAAAAATAGTGAGATCATCGCTATTTTTAATTTGAATCACCCTCAGTCACTGGTTTATGACGATTTCGTCAAGAAGTATGGCTCCCGCTACAGGGTGGTTGATGCTTCCGGCGGCGAAGGCTATTATAGCTGTGTTCTGACCGGTGATACGATGTATTTGTCCTCGATTTCTTCGGTGACTTTGAAAAAACGCGCTGAATCAGGTTTTCTGGACGGCGCTGTCTATACTAATCTGGAAATTTTAAAACGGAGGTAAATATGACCCAGGAAATTGATATTGAAGAAGCTACAGCGGTCAAGGGCAATTATAACGCTGAACAGATTCACGTTTTAGAGGGCCTGGAGGCTGTACGCAAAAGACCTGCTATGTATATCGGCAGTACGTCCTCCCGCGGTCTGCACCATCTGGTGTATGAGGTTGTGGACAACAGTATTGACGAGGCTTTGGCCGGCTACTGCAGTGATATCAAGGTAATTATCCATAAGGATAACAGCATTACGGTTATCGATAACGGCCGTGGTATCCCCGTGGATATGATGAAAAAGGAAAAGAAGCCTGCTGTTGAGGTTATCATGACAGTATTGCATGCAGGCGGTAAGTTCGGTGACGGCGGCTACAAGGTTTCCGGCGGCCTGCATGGTGTAGGTGTTACCTGCGTTAATGCTTTGAGTGAGCATATGGAGGTTGAAGTTCGCCGCGGCGGTAAATGCTACGGCATTGAATTCAAGCAGGGCAAAACCTCCAAAAAGCTCTATGAAAAGGGCGATTGCGATGTTACCGGTACTACGGTACATTTTAAGCCGGATGCTACCATCTTTACGGAAACTGAATACAGCTATGATACCCTGCGTTTGCGTATTCGCGAGCTGGCCTTTTTGAATAAGGGTATCACCATTTCACTGACCGATGAACGTGCCGAGGATAAGAGTGAAACCTTCCATTTCGCCGGTGGTATTATCGAATACGTCGAATTTATGGATAAGGACAAGGATAAGATTAATCCGAAACCGATTTATCTGGAGGGCGAAAAGAACGCTATTATCGTTGAGGTTGCAATGCAATACTGCGATACCTACAGCGAGAATATTTTTACCTATGTCAACAATATCAACACCGAGGAAGGCGGTACTCACCTCAGCGGCTTCCGTAAGGCGCTGACACGCACAATTAACGCTTATGCGCGTAAAACCAATATGCTCAAGGAAAATGAGGATGCACTGAGCGGTGATGATGTGCGTGAGGGCTTAACTGCAGTTCTGAGCCTGAAGGTGCAGAACCCGCAGTTTGAAAGCCAGACTAAAATTAAGCTGGGCAACAGCGAGGTTATGCCTATCGTGGATAACTTGGTCGGCGATACTCTGGCCGAGTTTATGGAGGAAAATCCGCAGGTTGCCAAAAAGCTGGTGGAAAAGGCTATTATTGCTGCACGCGCACGTTTAGCAGCGCGTAAGGCACGTGAACTGACACGCCGTAAGAACGCTATGGATTTGGGCGGACTTCCCGGCAAGCTGGCTGACTGCAAGAGCCGTAACGTTGAGGATACTGAGATTTATCTGGTCGAAGGTGACTCTGCAGGCGGCAGCGCCAAGCAGGGACGTAACAGTGACTTCCAGGCTATTTTGCCGCTGCGCGGTAAAATCCTCAATGTAGAAAAGGCACGTCTTGATAAGGTGCTGAGCAGTGAAGATATCCGCAATATGATTACCGCCTTCGGCTGTGGTATCGGCGATGACTTCAATCTGGAGAAGGCACGTTATGGCAAGATTATTATTATGACAGATGCCGATGTCGACGGTGCGCATATCCGTACGCTGCTGTTGACCTTCTTCTACCGTTATATGCAGCCCCTGATTAAGGAAGGCCATGTGTTTATTGCACAGCCGCCGCTGTATCTAATCCGTAAAAACCAGAAGCAGCATTACTACGCTTACAGCGATGAAGAATTGCAGCAAATCCTCGACGAGGTTGGCCGCGATACTAACCCGTATGTACAGCGCTACAAAGGCTTAGGCGAGATGAACCCCGGCCAGCTGTGGGAAACAACTATGGATCCTGCGGCACGTACTATTCTGCAGGTTCATCTGGAGGATGCTGCAGAGGCAGACCGCATTTTCTCCATTCTGATGGGCGATAAGGTTGAGCCGCGCCGTCAGTTTATCGAGGACAATGCTAAGAAGGTTCGTAACCTGGACCTGTAAGCAGGCTTGTTGCATAAAAAGAGGTGCTTAAAATGGTTAAGATAAAAAAAGGACTTTCCGATGCAGATATGCTGAAGGGCTTCAGCGAGGAGCTGACCTTTGAAAACGGCATGTATGCTGACGAAAAGGTTAAGCAAAGCAAATTAAAGGGTGCTAAGGCACCTGCTAAAAAAGTGCTGCTGCTGCCGGAGGATGCACAGGAGCGCCTGAACCGTTTTCTTTTGGAAATCAGCATGGAATGGCTGAAGAACAAGAATGGTGATTGCACCTGGAAGGTTCTCAAGGAAAACGGCCAGATTGTGATTAAGCCTGTTGCTGTAGCGAAAAAATAATGGCTGACAAGCTTTTTGTACTGCCTGAGCTGGAGCTGCGTGTAATGTTTCACGTGAAACATCATACCGTTGCACTCTCCCCTGCTGACACTTTGCTGGTGGTTGCAGGCGGACGCGGACCAAAAACTGAGTGGCTGTACAGCATTGGCAGCGGCAAGAAAATTTACTGCGCCGACCGCGGCGCTGAGTATTGCCTTGCGGCCGGCTGTTTGCCGGCGGAGCTGTTCGGTGATTGCGACAGCTCGTCACAGGCTGTTTATCAGCAGGCGCGTGCTGCAGGCACAGAGGTGTACAGCTTTAATCCTGCTAAGGATGATACCGACCTGCAGCTGCTGCTGCACAATCTGCCTGAGGGAGATATTCTTGCCAGCGGTATTTGGGGCGGACGCTTCGACCATTTATACAGCAACGTTTACACTCTGCTGGGAGTAAAAAAGCAGCGTGGCTGCCGTGTTATACTGGCGGATGACAAGGAATTTATGCTGCTGCTGACAGCAGGAGAAAGCGTAGAGCTGAAGCTGCAGGCTGCGGCGGAAGCTGTTTCATTGCTGCCGTTAAGCGAAAGCACGACAGTAGATTTTACCGGCGTGCGCTGGCCCTTGCAGCAGGCAACACTGCGTCAGCTCTATCCTTATGCTATCAGCAATGAGGTTCTGGAAGGTGCCGAAAAAATCTGCTGCACCTGTCACAGCGGTGCTTTAGGACTCTATATCCGTTGGGCGGAAGGCAGTAAATAGGTAAAAGTGAATAGTGTATAGTGTGCAGTGTGCAGTGTGCAGTGATTAGTAAATAGTGTATAGTGAAGGTCGTTAGCATGATATACAGGCAACCTAAAGCTAACCACTAATCACTAACAACTAACAACTACGCACCGGAATGAGGGGAATTTTTTGGAAACTTTTGTGGCGAATTTAGATGCAACGACAGTTATCTTCCTGATAGTTTCAGGCTTTATAGCTTCGTTTATTGATTCTACTGTTGGCGGCGGCGGTTTAATTTCCACCCCTGCCCTGTTGAGCCTGGGCTTGCCTGTTCCCTATGCTTTGGGAACAAACAAGCTGGCAGCCTCTATCGGCTGCTTTACCAGCGTGCTCTCCTTTTGGCGCGCCGGTAAAATAAAAAAGGCAGCCTTTACGCTGATGCCGCTTTCTTTTATCGGTTCAGCCTTAGGTGCCTACGTAGTTTATCTGCTGCCGGAGCAGCTGATGAAAAATATCATCGTCGTGCTTTTGGTTGCTGTTGCTGTTTATACCTATCGCCGTAAGGATTGGGGCGATGCCGGTACGATAGAAAAGCTTGGTATGCAGGCTTTAATCGGTGCCATCGTCATGGCGTTTGCCATGGGCTTTTATGATGGCTTCTTCGGTCCCGGTACAGGCTCTTTCCTGATTTTTGGCTTTTTGTATTTAGGCTATGACTTTGTAACGGCTGCCGGTAATGCCAAGGCGTTGAATTTTGCCAGCGGCGTTGGTGCTCTTGTATCCTTTGCTGTCAGCGGCACAATTATCTGGAGCTACGGCCTGATTATGGCTGCGGCAATGATTGCCGGTGCTGTTGTCGGTACCCGTCTGGCGATTAAAAAGGGTGCTTCCTATGTGCGTCCCTTGTATTTACTGGTTACTACCCTGCTGATTGGCAAGCAGGTTTATGAGATATTGTTAAAATAACCTGAGATGAGGCCTTCTGCCTCAGATATCTGGTTGTAATATTGTTTTTTTGTAAAGGAAAGGTGATAAAGTGGATTTAGAAAATACCACTGGTAAAGTTCTTCCCGTATATATCGAAGAGGAAATGCAAAAATCCTACATCGATTATGCGATGAGCGTTATCATCCAACGTGCTTTACCTGATGTCCGCGATGGTCTGAAGCCTGTACATCGCCGTATTTTATACGCAATGCAGGAAGCAGGCATGACTCCGACGAAGCCCTATAAAAAATCCGCTCGTATCGTCGGTGACGTTTTAGGTAAATATCACCCGCATGGTGATATTTCCGTATATGATGCAATCGTGCGCCTGGCGCAGGATTTCTCTACCCGCTATCTGATGGTAGACGGCCATGGCAACTTCGGCAGCATTGACGGCGACAGTCCGGCAGCAATGCGTTATACCGAGGTGCGTATGGCTAAAATTGCTGAGGCAATGCTGGAGGATATCGAAAAGGATACTGTTGATTTTGTACCTAACTATGATGAATCCTTAAAAGAGCCCAGCGTACTTCCTTCTAAGGTTCCTGCTCTGCTGATTAACGGCAGTGCCGGTATCGCAGTCGGTATGGCTACCAACATTCCGCCGCACAACCTGTGCGAGGTTGTTAACGGCCTGGTTATGCTGATTGATAACCCGGATGTGGAAATTCCGCAGCTGATGACGGCTATCAAAGGCCCTGACTTTCCGACCGGTGCCTGCATTTTGGGCAAGGAAGGCATCACCAGCGCTTATAACACCGGCCGCGGCGTTGTAAAAATCCGTGCTAAAGCTGAGATCGTGCCTGCCAACAAGGGCAAGCACCATATCGTTATTACCGAAATCCCCTACCAGGTTAACAAAGCTAACCTGATTAAGGATATTGCTAACCTGGCTAAGGACGGCGTAATTGAAGGCATTACCAAGGTTGATGACTTCTCCAGCCTTAAAGACGGCATGAAGATTGTTGTTGAGCTGAAGAGCGATGCTGTTCCTGACGTTGTTCTGAACCGTCTATACAAGCATACCGCCCTGCAAAGCTCCTTTGGTATCATCATGCTGGCGCTGGTTAACGGCCAGCCGCGTGTTCTGAACCTCAAGCAGGTGCTGGAATACTATCTGGAGCACCAGAAGGATGTTATTACCAGACGTACCCGCTACGAGCTTGGCAAGGCTAAGGACAGAGCTCACATCTTAGAGGGCTTGAAGATTGCCCTGGATAATATTGATGCTGTAATCAGCACCATCCGCGGCAGCGCGACAGCAGAAATTGCCCGTACTGCTTTGATGGAAAACTTTAAGCTGAGCCAGCGTCAGGCACAGGCTATTCTGGATATGCGCCTGCAGCGCCTGACCGGTCTGGAGCGCAAGAAGATTGACGAAGAATATGCTGACCTGCTGGAAACTATTGACTGGCTGGAAAGCGTATTGGCAGATGAGCATAAGGTTATGAACATTATCAAGGAAGACCTGCAGGAAATGAAGAAGCGCTTCGGTGACGAGCGTCGTACCGAAATTTCCATCGACAGCTCCGAAATGGATATAGAGGACCTGATTGCCGAGGAGGATATCGTTGTAACCATCAGCCATCAGGGCTACATCAAACGCCAGACTCTCGACAACTTCCGCAGCCAAAAACGCGGTGGCGTAGGCAAAACCGGCGGCAGCGGCAAGAAGATTGATGATTCGGCAGAGCATCTCTTCCTCTCTACCACCCACCATAACATTCTCTTCTTTACCAATCGTGGCCGTGTATATCGCCAGAAGGGCTATGAAATCCCCGAAGCAAGCCGCACAGCCAAGGGCACAGCTATTATCAATCTGCTGGCTTTAATGCCTGGCGAAAAGATTACGGCTGTTATTCCGGTGAAGGAATTCAGAGAAGAGCAGTACATGTTTATGGCTACCAATAAGGGTACTGTAAAGAAAATCAATCTTAAGGATCTGGAAAGCGTCCGCAAAAACGGCATGATTGCTATTAATCTGGACGATGATGAGGATCTGATCGGTGTTGAACTGACTGACGGCAACAGCGAAATCATCCTGGCAACCCGCAACGGTATTGCTATCCGCTTTGATGAGCAGGATGTACGTACCATGGGACGCACTGCACATGGCGTAAAGGGTATTTCCCTCAACTACGGCGATGAGGTTGTAGCTATGGACAGCGTTTCCGATGAGGATTCCGAGGTATTGACGGCAACCGAATTCGGTATGGGAAAGCGTACCGAGGTTAAGGAATACCGTAAGCAGACTCGCGGCGGCAAGGGTATCATCAACATGAAGATTACCGAAAAAACCGGTCTGGTAATCGGCATGAAGGTTATTAACCCGGCGCAGGAAATCATGATGATTACCGCAGCCGGTCTGATTATCCGCACCGATGTGGACCAGATTTCCCAATATGGCCGTAATACCCAGGGCGTAAAGCTGATGACCTTGAACGATGATGACAAGGTTGTTTCTCTGGCAGCAATCCATCATGAAGAGGATGCTGAATAAATTTGTTTATTTGTTTTAACGTATATGTTTTCTAGAAAATGAAGAGCTTTAATGATTCATTAACAGGTAAATATTTGCGTATTGCCCTCCCCGCTGCGTTGGAGGGCATTTTTATGACCTTTCTGGCTGCGGCTGATTTGATTATGGTAGGCGTATTGGGTGCTAAGGCCATAGCGGCGGTAAGCATTTTTCTGCCGCTGCGCCTGGTGCTGCTGACGGTATCGCGCTCACTGGCGTCAGCAGTTACGATTCTGACGGCGAATAAATTCGGTTCCGGACAATATTCCGCTATTAAGGTTTTGCTGCGCCAAAGCTTTACTGTCAGCAGTATCCTGCTTGTAGTGCTGCATCTGCTTTTCTATGGCTTTTTTGAGAAGCTGGTGGTGCTGATGGGTGCGCAGAGCGATTATTTGGAGCTGGCGCTGGCTTACGGCAATATTGCCGTAGCTGCAGTACTGCTAAACTCATTGTCACTTTTGCTGCAGGGAACCTTGTTGGGCGTAGGCCGGACAAGCGCTATTATGAAAAGCAATATTGTCGGCAATGTAGTGAATATCGTCTGCAATTATTTTCTCATTACCGGCTTTGGCAGTTTTGCCGGCTGGGGTGTGCGTGGCGCTGCAATCAGCACGATTATCGGCTCGCTGTGTACTCTTGGTATCACCATCTGGATTATGAAGCAAGAGGGCTTTTTCAGTGATGGTCTGCTGCAGCTGCCGGATAAAGTCTTCTGGCGGGAATTTATGCCTGTATTCGGCGGTGTTTTCAGTGAGCTGGGGGCGGAACGCATCGGCATGCTGGCCTATGGCTGGATGACTGCGCGTCTTGGTACTCTGCCCTATGCAGTACACAGCATTTGCTATAACATCTGCGATTTTTCCTATGATTTTATCTTTGGCTTCGGCAAGGCTAATATGGTGCTGGCCGGGCAAATGCGCGGTGCCGCTGATTATGCAACCTGGAAGCGCTGCCGCAGTATAGGCTTTAAATGGGGTCTGGGTCTTTCCGTTGCGTCTTTTATTATCCTGTATGCCGCACGTGTACCCATCTTCAGTGTTTATTCGCAGGATGCGCAGGCACTTGCTCTCAGTGAAACGGTAATGTTCTGGGTAGCTGCCGTTTGCATACCGCAGGGGCATACGATTATCACCGCAGGTATATTGCGTGGCAGCGGCCAGACTACTGCTGTTGCGGTCTATTCCTTTGTGTTGATTACCGTTTTACGTCCATTGATGACGGCCTTCTTTATCTATTATTGCAAGCTGGGGATTGTGGGCGCCTGGGTACCGATGTTCTTGGACCAGTCGCTGCGCAGTCTGTGCTTTACCTGGAAGGTTATGCGGATACGCGGATTGAAGGATTTAATAAAATAAATATGCCGTATAAAAAGCAAAGCAGCTTCTGCATCGCAGAAGCTGCTTTTTGTCGTGTTGAAATATAAAATTACGTTATTGCAAGGTCATAGCTAAGCTATACCGCCTACTCTGCAAATTTTGTACCCAGCTCTTTTTCCGCCAGACGGATGAAGGCACGGATTGCCTCCTCCAGCTGCGGCTGCGGGGTATTTTCTTCCTTGCAGTGAGAAATACCGGGATCAGACTGGGTGAACATCATTACCGAAGGTACAACGGCATTCAGAGGCACGGCATCATGCAGCGGTGCGGAATACATGCTGTGTCTTGCACCTGTTTCCTCCTCTACGGCAGCGTTGCAGTCCTCTACCAGCTGTTCATCAAAAAGAATCGGCTCCGCATGCCAGATAGGCTCAAACTCTACAGTGAGCTTACCCTCCTGTGCATGCTTCTGCGCCGCAGCCTTGGCTTCTGCAACAATGATTTGCATTGTTTCCGGCTTAATGCTGCGCTGGTCCAGCGAAATGCGGCAATAGCCCGGAGAAATAGTAGTCAGGTCAGGCTTGACCTCGATATTGCCTACTGTACAATAGGAATCATATTTGAGGGCGATTTCACGCAGATCAAGTGTGGTCTGCGCTGCCGCGATAAAGGCATCCTGACGCAGGGCAACCGGCGAACCGCAATGGCCCTGCTGACCGCGGAAGGTGATGTACTGGCGGTTGCAGCCGCAGACGCCGTAAACGCAGGCTACGCTTTTTTTTGCTAACGTCAGCAGCGGTGCCTGCTCAATGTGCAGCTCCAGGTAAGCTTTAACCGGCAGTTTGGCAAAGGCAGTGTGTGCCTCCCCTATCTTGCTGGCATCAAGGCCATATTCCTGCCAGACATCGCTGAAGCTGCGGCCGTTTTCTTGGTGGACTAAGGGCAATACATCTTTGCTCGTGACAATGCCGCTGACAGCGCTGCTGCCAAGACAGCTTTTGCCGAAGGCTACACCCTCCTCGTCAGCCCAGCCGACAACGTAAAGAGTTTTGGCAGGCTTTTTATCTGCCAGACCATAGGCACCGATGCCCATGGCTGCTACAACACCTAAAGCGCCGTCCAGCCAGCCTCCGTCAGGTACGGAATCGAGATGGCTGCCGATAACAATGCACTCCTCGCTTTCGCCGGCAAATTTGGCCCAGCTGTTGCCTGCGGCATCGGTCCAGACCTCGGCACCTGCTGCCTGCATCTTTTGGGCAAACCATTCCGTTGCTTTTTTGAATGTCGGTGTCCAGGCAACGCGGTGTGCTCCGTTTGCATCAGAGGTTAAGGCTGCCAGCTCCTTGAGATCGGCAACAATATTGTTGGCTATTTGTTCACGTTTCATATAATGCTCCCTTCCAGCTTCATTAGGCTTTTGCGTAGAGGCAAAAGCGTAAAAAAGTAAGTTTATTATATTTTATTATAGCTTTAAAACCAATTTGTTCCGCTGTTTTATCTGCTCCGATAAGAGTATTACAGCAAACAAGCACAGGATAGCTTATCTGAATTATATACAAATCGGCGTCAATTTACAAGATGGAATAATGAGCCTGCAAAAGTATAGCGAAAATAAAAATAAGCTGCTGCCTTCACTTTTGCTACAAAGAAGGCAGCAGTTTTTTCAGTTACATCGTAGAAAGAATGGAATTAATAAATTTAATTTAATTCATGAACAGCTTGCTTCAGCTGCTCAAGTCCCTTTAATAATAGCGCACGGGGGCAGGCAACGTTGATACGTTCAAAGGCTTCTCCCTCTTTGCCGAAGATACCGCCTCCGTCGAGCCAGAGGTGTGCTTTATGCCAGAGCCACTGCTCGCGTTCGGCAGCTGTAAGGCCTAAGGCGCTGCAGTCGAGCCAAATCAGATATGTCCCCTCAGGCCGGAGCAGCTTAATCTGCGGCAGGTTCTGCTTCAGATAAGCATCAACAAATTTAATGTTATCTTCGATATAAGCCTTTGCCTGCTGCAGCCAATCCTCACCATAAGTATAGGCTGCCTGACAGGCAACAAGGCCTAAGGTGTTTACCTGACTATAGCCTGCTGCCGCTACCTGCTTGCGGAAGCGGCGACGTAGATTTTTGTTAGGAATGAAGATATTGGATACCTGCAGACCGGCAATATTGAAGGTTTTACTGGGTGCAGTGCAGATTACGCAATTTTGCTCGTACTGCTCACCCAAACTTGCAAAAACCGTCTGAGAGTTATTTCCCCAGACGAAATCACCATGAATTTCATCACTTACGGTAATTACACCATGCTTAAGGCAGATATCGCCCAAATTTTGCAGCTCGTCGCGGGTCCAGACACGGCCTACGGGGTTATGCGGTGAGCATAAAAGCATCAGCTTAACATTGTTAGCGACGATTTTTTCTTCTAAATCGGCAAAGTCCATTTCATAATGACTGTTTTTCAGAATGAGCGGTGAATTAATCAGCTTGCGTTCATTATCCTCTATAACCTCGCTGAAAGGATAGTAAACCGGCTGCTGTACAAGTACTCCCTCACCTTTTTGGGTGAAGGCCTTTACTGCCATAGCAAGGGCAAAAACTATGCCGGGAGTCTTGGTGAGCCATTCGGATTCAGGGCTCCAGTTAAAATGCTTAGTATACCAGTCGCGGACAGCGTGAAAATATGCTTCTGTGCTTTCGCTATAGCCGAAGATGGCATGTTGGCAGCGTTCAAGAAGTGCTTCCTGTATTTCCCGGGCAATAGGAAAATCCATATCTGCTACCCAAAAAGGCAAAACGTCTGCCGGACGACCACGTTGAATGGCAAAATCGTATTTTAAGCAGTCTGTATTACGTCTGTCGATTATCTTGTCAAAATCATATTTAGTCATAGCTTATCACCAAACTTTATTCTTACAAATTATTCTATTGCAGCAAAGGCCTGTGCCAAATCGTCAATAAGATCCTGCGTTGCTTCGATGCCTGTAGAGAAGCGCAGCAGACAATCTGTAATCCCCTTTTCGGCACATTCTTCAGCAGTAAGGTCGGTATGCGTCTGGCGAATCGGATAGGTTATCAGGCTTTCCGTACCGCCGAGGCTTTCGGCAAATTTGATGAGCTTGACGCCTTCCAAAATTTGGCGTGCTGTTTCGGCGTTGTCTACAGCAAAGGAAATCATGCCGCCGAAGCCGGTGGTCTGCGCTTTGTTGATTTCATAACCGGGATGATTTTCCAGACCGGGATATAAAACATATTGTACACGCGGTTGCTCCTGCAGCCATTTGGCAATGGCAAAAGCGTTTTTCTGGTGCTGCTCCATACGCAGCGGCAGAGTTTTGATACCGCGGATAACGAGCCAGGCATCAAGTGCTCCCAGACAGGCACCGGTTGTTTTATAAATCAGACGTAGCTTGTCGGCAATAACAGGGTCCTTTGCTACGGTAAAGCCGACGAGTACATCGTTATGGCCGCAAAGATATTTTGTTCCGCTATGGATAACGATATCAGCGCCAAGGTCCAGCGGCTTTTGAAAATATGGTGTCAGGAAGGTGTTGTCGACGATAACGAGAAAATTATTTTCGCGGGCGATTTTGCTGATAGCACGCAAATCACTGATTTCCATTGTGGGGTTGGTAGGTGTTTCCAAAAAGATGGCTTTGGTATTGGGCTTAATGGCAGCCTTAATTTCTTCCAGCTTAGAAGTATGCACAGAAGTGAACTCTACGCCGTTTTTGGCATTGAGGTTGCGGAACAGACGGAAGGAGCCGCCGTAGAGATCGTTGCCGGTGATAATGTGGTCGCCGGGCGCGAAAAGATTCATAACCGCATCAACTGCAGCCATGCCGGAGGAAAAAGCCAAGGCATCGACACCGTTCTCCAATGCTGCCAGAAGTTGTTCCAGACGTGCACGTGTCGGGTTGGATTCACGTGTATAATTAAAGCCTGTAGTGTCCCCCAGCTTGGGGTGTGCAAAGGTTGAGGAAAGATAAATTGCCGGGGTAATGCTGCCGGTTGCGTCAGCTGCGCCGATTTCATGAATACATTTTGTTGCAAATTCCATAGTGTCATCTTCTCCTTTCAAGGTCAGGCGGCAAGATACCGGATATTGCATCGGGACTGCAGCAAGCAGTTTTATGCACATTGCTGCATTTTTTCTCCTCCGGAATCTTCTCACCTGTTGAGCGTGATATTGTCAAATTTTTTATTCGTGAAACAAAATCAACAAGCAATGCTTGTGTGATGTTGCTTGATAATTTACATGATAAAGCCTAGTTTGTCAATAGGCAAATTTACACTTTTTATTGTATTTTGGGGCGCTATAATGAAGAAATGTAAAATAAAAATAATATTTCTGTTGCAGGGGCCAGAATAGCAGTTGTATAAGCAAGTGAATTGTGTAACATCGTTTACAAATCTACTAAAATACTAGGCTTTGAGAAAAATTTTCCTGTTTTTTGTTGACAGATGCTTTGACAAGTTGTATATTTTTACTCACAAGTTCATATACGAGCGATGAAAAGAAGAGTACGCAAGGAGTACTGCCACAGAGAGCTTTCGTTTGGTGCAAGGAAGCGCAGGAGACTTTGCCGAAGATGGTCTTGGAGCTGATTGGCTGAAGCGCAAGTTTAGGTCGTCCGGGAGCACCCGTTACAGTGCTGAAGTATTAATGGCTTAGTCCGGCGTACTTGAGGAGGCTGCTATCGTGAGGTAGCAGTGAAATTGGGTGGTACCACGAAGTTTGCTTTCGTCCCTTACTGCATAATGAAAATGCGGTATGGATAAACGAAGGCTTTTTTTATTTTAGTTTTATAGTTTTACAAAGGAGACGATGAATTATGTTGAAAAAATTATTGGTTATTGCGTTATCTGTAGTGGCACTGGCGGCAGCAGGCTGCGGCGGCGGTGATAAGCAGGCGGAAACGACGATTAAGGTTGGCGCTACTGCAGGTCCTCATGCTGAGGTTGTGGAGGCTGCTGCCAAGGAAGCGGCAAAAAGTGGCTTGAAGGTACAGGTTGTGGAGTTCTCTGATTATGTTACCCCGGATAAGGCTTTGGCGGATGGCGAGCTTGATTTGGTAAGCTATCAGCATAAGCCCTTCCTGGATAACTTTAACAAGACCAACAAGACTGACCTTGTGCCCATCGGCAACGCTATTTTAATGCGCATGGGCATTTACAGTGATAAGGTGCATGATGTGAAGGATATTCCGGATGGTGCAACGATTGCGATTCCTAACGACCCGACAAACGGTGGTCGCGGTCTGTTGCTTTTGCAGCGCGCCGGTTTGTTGAAACTGAAGGATGGCGTGGGCATGAAGGCTACTCCGAAGGATGTTGTCGATAATCCCAAGCATCTGAAATTTAAGGAACTGGAGGCAGCACAGCTGCCGCGCAGTCTGGCTGATGTAGATGCTGCTGCTATTACCATGAACTATGTAATGAGCGGTGGCTTAGATGTTAAAAAGCAGAATATCTTCCTTGAGCCTATGGATGAGCCGCTGGCTGTAATGATTATTGCTGCTCGCAACAAGGATAAGGATAAAGAAGCTTACAAGGCTTTTGTGAAAGCTTACCAGTCCGAGGCTGTGAAGAAGTTTATTGCCGATAAATATAAAGGCACCATTGAACCTGCATTTTAATGTAGAAAATAAAAATATATAGAAAAGCTCCCCTTGATATCAGCTGCAGCAAATGTACAGCTATATTAAGGGGAGTTTTTTATTAGTCGGTATAGTTTGCCGTTATTATTTTTTATTGTTCTCTTTCATACGGAAGCAGAAGGTGCAATGACCATCTGCATACATGATATGGTCATGTACACATTCCATATTTTCGTTATAGCCTTCTGCGATAGCAGGATCAATGTTTTCGCAATAGATGCGACCGTATTTTTCTTCACCTGCATCCATCCAGGTTTTGGCAAATACGCAGCGGTGAAAATCCTGGTGAATGCCGTCTTGCTTATAAACAGTATCATAACCGAATTCTTCGCTGCGTCCCATATCGTAGTTATCCAGATAATTTTCCAGTGTATTTTCTTTGCCGTTGGCTTTGGCACGGGCAGCAATGTCCTTGCCACGTTCAATACCAAATTCTTTAACGCTGTCCTCTAAGACCTTCAGGCCTTTTTCGCCAAATTCTTTTTCCAGATTTTTGGCGGTAATAGAAAACATCCTGGCAAATAAAACAAACATGGAAACCGGTTCTTTAACTTCTTCTTGCATTTTAATAATCCCTCACTTGTTTTGCATTGGACTATATAGAGAAACCTATATAGCTCATATGCATTATACAAAAAAGTCGCAAATCATACAAGACGAAATTGCAAATTTAAAAACGACAATATCGTGAAAAAGAAAATCTCGTTACTTGCGTAAGGAAGCAACGAGATTAGTACAAGGTTTATTTTTGCATACCGATTAAACCGCCGACCTGATCGGCAATCTGCTTCAGGTCATGCACCAAGTTTTTTTCCAGACGGGGCATGGCACTGGCAAAGACAGTGACGCTGACGGTGCCGATGAGGTCTTTATTTAAATCAAAAATCGGTACAGCGATACTGCCGACATCAAGGTTAAATTCCTCTTTTTCTACGGAATAGCCTTTTACCGTAATTTCATCAAGCTGTTTTTGCAGCTCCTGTTTATTTTTTAAGGTATATGGCGTGTAGGGCTTAAATTCAATATCGTCCAGATAATCAGGACGTGCGGGAAGCAGTACATGCTTTAAAAGCAGCTTACCGGATGAGGTAACGTATTCCGGCAGAGGCGTATATTCGGACAAGGTAATGTAATAAGAGGTACTGACAGGATAAGCACAATAAATCGTGACAATTTCATCCTGGTTGACAATCTGCAGGCTGGCAGTTATATGATACTTTTCTGCCAACGCATTCATCAGCGGTTTACAGAGAATGATATAAGAACGGATTTGGCTTTGGATAATGCCTGCTTTGCTCAGAAAAAAGCTTCCCAAGCGGTAATGGTTGGTGTTATGGTCTAAAAGCAGCAGATTGTTTGCTACCATTGTATTGATAAGTCCACGGGCTGTGTTGACGTTCAGTTTTGTTTTGGCGCTGATTTCATTGATGCTTATTTCAGGGTTGCTGTTGTTGAAGCAGTTGAGGATATCAATAGCACGCTGGACTGATTGGATTAGCTTTGGTGTAGTAGTAGTCATGATAATGCTCCTTCGATATCTTCGATACATTAAATATATTATAACATATATTTAGACTGACAATGAAGAGCTGGAGAGCCGTTTTTATAATACATTATTTTTGATTGGCGCAGACTATTTCAGCGTCTGACTGAAGAAAATATCTGAAAATGTGATTTGTGGAAATGTTTTACATTAATAGTACAAAAAAATCTTGACAGAGCTGCTGTAAAGTGATATAAGAAATAATATCAGACGATAATATAAAAAGAAAAACGATAATGTAAAGCGAAACGCGTCTGATATATTTATTTTTTTGAGGGGGCATTACAAATGCAAAAGGAAACAAATGGTGCTAAAGCACCGCGTCACTTTACTTTTAAAGAAAAATTAGCTGCTTTGGGACCAGGTTTTTTAATCTGCGGTTCCTTTATCGGTCCCGGTACCGTAACAAGCTCTACCAGAGCCGGCGCCGGTTATGGCTATGAATTGTTGTGGTGCATAGTCTTTTCCGTAATTGCTGTTATTGTTACACAGGGTATGGCAGCACGTTTAGGCGTGGTAACCCAAAAGGATTTGGCGGAAACCTTGCAGATTGCTTTTGATGACCGTCCGCTGCTCAGAAAATTTCTTGTAGGCCTTGTTGCCGTGGCTATCGCTGTAGGCGGCTTTGCTTATATGGGCGGTGATTTGACAGGTACTGCTTTGGGCGTCAGTGCATTGACCGGCGTTTCGACACATATCATTGCACCTATTTGGGGCCTGTGCATTATGGTGCTTTTAAGCTTTGCCGGTGATGCTTTGAAATATCTGGAAAAGCTTTTGGCTGTCTGCGTTGTAGTTATGTGCATTGTTTTTCTGATTACAATGATTGTTGTACAACCTAATCTTGGCGAATTGTTTGGTGGTCTTGTACCGCACATTCCGGAAGGTTCTTTGATGACCTGCCTGGCTTTGATTGGTACTACCGTTGTTCCTTATAACATGTTTTTACATGCTGCCAGCGCCAAGCGCACCTGGCATAGCGCCGAGGAACTGCCGCTGGTTGCCTTTGGTACTAACATCCCTATGATTATCGGTGGTATCGTAACCGGTGCAATTTTGATTACTTCGGCTGCTGTTATGCATGGCATGACCGTAAAAAATGCTATGGATATGGCAGTTCAGCTGCAGCCCACTCTGGGTGATTTTGCAGAGCCGTTTATGGCTGTTGGCCTGGTTGCTGCCGGTGTTTCCAGTGCTGTCTGCACACCGATGGGCGTATCCTATGTACTTGCAGGCTTGTGGGGCTGGAAAACTGACAGAAGCGATAAACGCTTTGTTATTACTAATGCAGCGGTTCTTGTAACCGGTATTGTTATCTCCGCTTTTGGTTTTAATCCGATTGCGCTGATTATGACGGCACAGGCTGTTAATGGTATCGTTCTGCCTGTAGTTGTAGGCGTTACGGTTTATCTTACCTGCAGCAAGAAAATCATGGGTGAATTTACCAACAGTGCTATACAAACTGCATTGGGCTGGATAATCTTCTTAATCAGTTTATACCTTGGTCTGAGCAGCGTTATCAGCCTGTTCTGATCTTATGAATAAATAGTTTAGTTTTGACTAGGAAAGAAGGATATTTTAATGAAAGACAGTAAACCGACAATTTATGACCCTAATTTTTTACCGACCAATATTTATAGTGGTGTTCCGACATTTTTGAATCTGCCTGTATTGGAAAACAAGGAAGATTTAAAGAAGGTTGATGTTGCTGTTATGGGTGTGCCCTGGGAAGGCGGCTGCACTATTGGCGGTTATTCCTCCTGCACCGATGGTCCTAAATCTATTCGTACTGCTTCTATTCGTTATACCGGCTATCTGCCTGATTTTGATATTGATTCCTTTGAACATCTTACCGGTGGTGATTATGGCGACGTTGCTGTACAAAATGGTAACTACGAGTTCACCTTTGCACAAATTCGTGAAAGATATGGCGAGCTGCTGGATGCAAAATGTGTGCCTATCGTTTTAGGCGGTGACCATGGTATCGCCTATCCTCTGATCAGCGAAATGGCCAAACGCCATCCGAAAAAAGTAGGCGTGCTGCACTTTGATGCTCATCTTGATAACTACGATAACTTCGGTGATGACAAATACTCTCGTTGCTCTCCGTTCTTCCAGCTGTATAATGACCCCAATATGGATGCTACCAAGATTGCTCATATTGGTATCCGCGGACCGCGTAATCATCAGCAGGAATACAGAAACGCCCAAAAATACGGTGCTACTGTTATTCCCTGTCGTGAGATTAAAGAAGAAGGCTGGAAGGCAGCGATTAAAAAAGCTTTGGCTGTAGTTTCCAAGGATACGGAAGTAATTTATATTACTATCTGTGCCGATGCTCTGGACGCTGCTTATATGCCGCAAGGCCCGCAAGATATGGGCGGTCTGACCAGCTATGAGCTGTTGAGCATGGTGCATGAGGCAGCTCTTGCCGGTGCCTGCTCTTTGGATTTCGTAGAAATTTATCCGGAAAACGGTACTTTGCAAACAGCATCTCATGTTGGCTGCTGGCTGGCGCTGTACTTCCTTAACGGTGTTGCTGAACGTCGCATGAAGCTGGAAAATAAATAATTGCAAATCAAAAAGAGCAGTCTGTGTGGATGCAGACTGCTCTTTTGTCATAGTGAAGCCTTTTTGTGGCCTATATTTTGATAATAGTTTTTCGACTACTACTAGATAAAATACGTATATCAAGAAGTTTTTAGAGTAGTAACTCAAACTTCCCACTTAGTATTACACGAAAATAGAAAAAATGTCAATAATTTCTAAAAAACATTTTCATGTGCAATATAATAGACATTTTGTATAATATAATGCACAAATGAAAGGCTTAGACATTTTTTATATTACTCTAATAGCAAAGGAGTGAGGCTGCAGGTCTTTTTTGCTTGTGCGCACAGTATCTCTTTTTATGTTTAGGAAGGTCTACGCTTGTTTTAATTGCTAAAGCTGTATGGATATGCTAAAATGAATGTATTGCAAGGAGATGATTATTTTGATGTATCTATTTTAACATTAGATGATAATACTGAAATAGTACATTCAGAAATGCGTAATGACGGAATAGTAAAAGTTTATTTAGAGGTAAATGATGAAAAAACAAGATTATAAATTAGAAATTTATAAATTACTGGATTTAGAACTGGATGGTTCTTCATTAGATACGAAAATTCAATTTGTAAAAAAGGTTTTGATTGACTATCAGAAAGATCATGAAGATCAATATGATGTTTCTAATAAAGGAAAACCATGGACTGACGAACAATTAAAAATTATTTTATCTGATGCACCTACTAAAGAGAATTGTGCAAAATATGCTGTATTGTTTAAAAGAGGTTATGGGAGTATAGAGCAAATTTATCGATGGGCCGCTACACCAATAAACAGTTTGGAAGGAAAAGGACGAAGTAACGATTCTTTTGTTTTACAGATAAAAAAAGTCGCTAGGCAAATAGGACTTAGAGGTTAATATTTATTAACTCAAACTTCCCACACCGAAAATCAGCTTAATTCCTTGAAAACTGCATATTTCAGAAGATAAAAAAGGCGTAAAGCCTCAAAACTTGGTACAATAAAGTGCAACAAACAATCAACCAAGGAGGTTTACGCCATGTCTATTGTTTCACGTAATTCGACTAATGAAAAGAATATTTCTCGCTCTATTGCTAATTTTATTTCAGCTTATGGGATTATCAGACTGTTAGCAAAATGCGGATGTACTAAAATCAAAGGTGTATCTGCCAAGGTGCTGTGTACCTATATCCTTACTAATTGAGATTGTAATACTGGCTATGAATAAAAGAGTGTACTAAGTCGCAAAATAGCTTAGTACACTCTTTGTAATATATACGATATATTCTTACCACCCTACTCCAATCCAGGGACCGTGGTGGTGATGGCCGCCGCCGATGCCGATACCTATGCCAATCGGGAAGTTCCAGCCACCCCTGCGGCTTTGCTTTTCGCGTTCAATCTTCATAAACCACAGGCGATAGATTTTACCGCCGTTCTCCAGCTTTTTCGGTGTATCCTTATCGGTGATAATCTTATAGCCGTTGAAGTTGGCGTTGGAGCTTTCGTAATCGCTGAGCATTTTGTTCATCTGCGCAAAGGTTGCCTTGTTATTGGTATATAAGCGCAGCATTTCGGTATTGGGCATAGTTAAAATCAGCTGCTTGCGCAGAGAGCGGTCTGTTGCCAATCCTTGGTAAACCTCTACCCTGTCTTCTTTGATTTTTACATATAGCAGGTCGTCGCTATCGCCTGCCTGCAATCGTTCATTCATTACTGCCGCGCTGATGGTTTCCACCGGTTTGATTGCGTCAGCATCATCGGTAGCCTTAGTTTTTTCTGCGGCGAGCGCCAACGCACTGCAGCAGCACATCAGTAAGCAGGTTAACAGTAAAAGCAGCTTGCGCATAATTCTCACTCCTTTGGAAGCTGATAGGAAAATTCTACATAAAAGACTTATATAATCCTCAAGAATATGGTATCATATTTACGTAAATTTGTTAACTGAACTTTAGGTGATATCTGAGGAACAGTGGATGTTGAAATACGAGGAGATTATATGAAGAAAAATAACCTGATTTGGATAATTATCTGTAATATCCTGGGAGCACTGCTTTTGGGAAGCTGGCTGGCAAGCACCCCCACCGCCGGCTATCACGGACCGTGGCTGGCTCTGGACCAAAGTGTCTTTTATTTCTTTAACCAGAAGCTGGCGCAGGGAACGGCCTTTACTTATTTTACGGCCTTTGTTAATCTGCGTGCCTTTGATGTGGTGGCGTTCGTCGCGATGCTGGCGATTTTTTACAGCTATTACCGCAAAAGCAATGTTGAAGGTAAGCGTTGGCTGTTCTGTATCGGCGTTGCCATGCTGGTAAGTGCGGTAATCATTAAGCAGTTTGATAAGCTGCTGCCGATTGACCGTGCGAGTGCTTCTATTTATTTTGACCAGCTGTATCATAATGTAAACTGGGTTAGCCAGCTGAGCGGCTGGCCTGCCAAGGACCGTTCCGGCAGCAGCTTCCCCGGTGACCATGGCATGATGCTGTTGATATTTGCTGTGTATATGTGGAAATATATCGGCAAGGACGCTTTCGTTAAAGCGCTGGCTGTATTTATTATTTTCTCTCTGCCCCGTATTATGGGCGGTGCGCATTGGTTTACCGATGTTTTTGTAGGCTCTGTTTCCTTTGTCCTGCTTGTTTTAAGCTGGATTCTGCTTACACCGCTTTCGGATATCTTTATCGGCTGGCTGGAGAAAAAGCTGCCACTGAGATGGTTTGTGAAAAAGAGAGAATAGAATTTCAGGCTGTTGCCATTTTCAGTTTTGCTTACAGTAAGACTGAAATGGCAGCAGCTTTTTTGTATATAATGAAGAAAACATCGTTGGGGCATATCGTGTCCCACCATGGACTTTTTATTTTCGCTTCCCTCTTCTATTTTTTGCAGATTTGTGATAAAATTTAGATGTATTTTTATGAGAAAATTCAGCAAGGAAGTGACGGAATGGAATTTGTAAAATCTGCTGATGTAGTCGTTATTGGTGGCGGCATTGTAGGTACTGCTGTATTGCGCGAGCTTTCCAAGTATGACCTGAAATGCGTTCTGCTGGAAAAAGAGCCGGACATCGCTATCGGCACTACTAAAGCTAACAGTGCAATTCTTCATGCTGGCTTTGACGCTCCTACCGGCAGCCTCAAAGCTATTACCAACGTTCGTGGCAACGCTCTGTACCACGAGCTGCAAAACGAACTGGACCTGGATATTAAATGGACCGGTTCCCTGGTTGCTGCAACCACCGACGAGGAAATGCAGACTCTGCAGGAGCTGCTGCAACGCGGTAAAAAGAACGGCGTTGAAGGGCTGCAAATCCTGTCTAAAGAAGAAGTTCTTGAGCAGGAGCCTAACCTGACTACTGTCAAGGGTGCTCTGTGGGCTCCGAGTGCCGGCGTATGCTGGCCGTTCGGTGCTGCTATTGCTTTCGCTCAATGCGCTGTACAAAACGGTGCAGAAGTTATCCGCGACTGCAAGGTACTGGGCTTCGTTAAGGAAGACGGCAAAATTACCGGTGTAGAAACCAATAAAGGCACTATTGCTGCTAAATATGTAGTTAATGCTGCCGGTGTGTATGCTGACGAAATCGCTAAGCTGGCCGGTGATGACACCTTCACCATCACCCCGCGTAAGGGCGAATATATTCTGTTTGATAAGACTGCTTGCAGCAGCCTGGTTTATGGCGTGGTATTCCCTACCCCGACCAAAAAATCCAAAGGTATTCTGGTTTGCACCACTACCCACGGCAACACCTTCATCGGTCCTAACGCTAATGAGCAGGATTCCAAAGAGGATAAGGCTGTTACCACTGCCGGCATGAATGAAATCATTGCTTCTGCCAAGAAGCTGATTCCGAACCTGCCGATGGGCGCAGCTATTACCGAATTTGCCGGCCTGCGTGCTGTTTCCAGCACCGGTGACTTCGTACTCGGTCCTTCCGAAAAGGTTGAAGGCCTGTACAATGCTGCCGGCATGCAATCTCCCGGTCTGACTGCAGCTCCTGCTGTAGGTGAGCTGATTGCCAACGAAATTGCCCGTGTAAGCGGCGCTGCCAAGAAGGCTGACTTTAAGGCTGCTCTGCCGAAGCATAAAGCATTCAACTATATGACTGCTGATGAAAAGGCTGCCAAGATTGCCGAAGACAATCTGTACGGCCGCGTAATCTGCCGTTGCGAAACCGTTACCGAGGGCGAAATTGTAGAAGCAATTAACTCTCCTGTTGGCGCACGCACTGTTGACGGTGTAAAACGCCGTACCCGTGCAGGCATGGGCCGTTGCCAGGGTGGCTTCTGTGGTCCGCGTGTTACCCAGATTCTGGCACGCGAGCTGAACATTTCTGTTCCCGAAGTATTAAAAGAACGTACTGATTCCAATATGTTCTACGAAAAATATTCTGCAGATGGCGGGGAGGAATAATAATGAACCAATTATATGATGTAATTATTGTTGGCGGTGGCCCTGCCGGTCTGTCTGCTGCTTACAGCGCATGGCAGAATGGTGCTAAAAAAATCGTTGTTATCGAGCGTGACCGCGAACTCGGCGGTATCCTGCAACAGTGCATTCACAATGGCTTCGGTCTGCATCACTTCAAGGAAGAGCTGACCGGCCCCGGCTATGCACATCGCTGCATCGAGCTCGTTGCTGATAAACCTGAAATCGAAACCCTGGTTGATACCATGGTATTAGATGTACAAAACAATAAAACCGTTATTGCCGTTAATCCGGAAAAAGGCTTACTGAAGCTGGAAGGCAAAACTGTTATCCTGACCATGGGCTGCCGTGAGCGTACCCGTGGCGCTATCCGTATTCCGGGCGAGCGTCCTGCAGGCGTATTTACTGCCGGTGCTGCTCAGCGTATGGTTAATATGGAAGGCTATCTGCCGGGTCACAAAATCGTTATCCTCGGCAGCGGCGACATCGGCCTGATTATGGCCCGCCGTATGAGCCTGGAAGGCTGCAAGGTTCAGGCTTGCCTGGAAATCTGCCCCTTCTCTAACGGTCTTACCCGTAATATCGTTCAATGCCTGAACGACTATGATATTCCTCTGTACCTCTCCCACACCATCGTTGCTATCCATGGTGAAGAGCGCGTAACCGGTATCACCGTTGCTAAGGTTGACGAGCGCATGACTCCGATCCCGGGTACCGAATTTGATATCGAGTGTGATACTGTACTGCTGTCTGTCGGTCTGATTCCTGAGAACGAGCTGTCCCGCGGACTTGATCTGGAAATGAACCCGCTGACCAACGGTCCGGTTGTTGACCAGCATCGTGAAACCAGCTTAGACGGTTTCTTTGCTGCCGGCAACGTAGTACACGTACATGACCTGGTTGACTTTGTATCCGAAGAAGCTGAAATCGCAGGCAAATATGCTGCATTGAAGGCTCAGGAGAAAATGGCAACCGAAAACCGTACCGTAACCGTAAAGGCTATTGACGGCGTACGTACCTGCGTACCGCAGAAGCTGACCATGCCTGCAGAAATTCCTGCAGACGAGAAGGTTAAGCTGTTCATGCGTGTTGCTGCACCGCACCGCAAAGTTAAGCTGGAGGTTAAGAGTGGCGACAATGTTCTGCTGAGCCGTCCTTTGCCCGTAGCAAAGCCCAGTGAAATGATTGCCGTAGAAATTCCGGCTGCAAAATTTGCCCAGATCGGTGACGAAGTTACCGTAGGTCTGGTGCTGTAAGGAGGGTATAAAATGGCTGTTGAAACTCGTGTTATGAACTGCATTATGTGCCCTATGGGCTGCGAGATGACTGTTACCATTGAAAATGGTGCAGTTACCAATGTTACCGGCAACACCTGCCCGCGTGGCGCTAAATATGCTAACGATGAAGTTACTGCTCCGAAGCGTATGCTGACCTCTACCGTTGCTGTAGAAGGCGGTATGCTGCCTTTGCTGCCTGTAGTATCCGCTAACGTACTGCCGAAGGAACGTATCATGGACTGCGCACGCTTCCTGCGCACCGTCAAGGTTACCGCTCCGATTAAAACCGGTGACGTTGTAGTTAAGGATATTCTCGGCCTTGGTGTAGATATTATCGCCAGCCGTGATATGTAATCAGCTGAGGATTACTTAGTTACATATAATATAGTACAAATTTAAAGAGCTGCAGTTGCACTACCTTGTATAGTGTAAAACTGCAGCTCTTTTTGTGTATGAGTAATGAGTATGAAAGGAGTATGTTAATCAGGTGTTTTTGGCAATTACCGCACCAAGTACAGCACCGATGATGAAGCTGGTGGTAGCTTTTTTGTTGCTGTCCTTTTTCGTTACGTAATTGTCGTTCTTATGACGCTTGTCATAGCGGTCATGTCTGTCGTAACGGTCGTGTTTGTCATAACGATCATGCTTGTCGTAACGGTCGTGTCTGTCATAGCGGTCTGAATGACGCGGTGGCGGAGCATCGTGCCTTTCGTGAGCGGATGCTACGCTTGCTAGCGGCAGAGAAAGCACCATGGCAGCCATAGCAATTGCTGTGGTTTTCTTCATATACTTGGTTAATGTTGTCATCATATTTGGCACCTTCTTTCTTAAAGTGGTTGTTTACCTTTGTTGCTTTTATTATAAAGGCAGTATATGGCGAAATTATGACGATTTTGTCTGATTTACAAAAAATAAGCAGAAAAAATTGTAAAGACTTTAGCATTTTACTTATGTGGATATGAAAAAAGTGCTTTATTTACTTGGTTAATACGCAAATAGAAGATTTTAGGTTATTATTATAATAGTAGTTATTAATCAACCCCCTTCCCCGTCAGTCGGCAAAGGAGGCTGTAGCATGAAGGCTGTTACCTATCTCAGACAATTTCTTTCCTTAAAGGCCCTGTGCCTGATTATAGGCGGCTCGCTGGTATATTCTATAGGCTTTAATATGTTCATTTTGCCCTGTAACCTGTATAACGGAGGTTTTTTGGGTATAGCACAGCTGCTGGGATATTTTATGAGAAATGTCCTGGGGCTGAGCTTTGTTACCGACAGCTATATCGGCTGCATCTATTTCCTGTTGAATGTTCCCCTGATGATGCTGGCCATACGCAAATTCGGCAAGGATTTTTTAGTAAAATCGGCCGTTTGCATAACCAGCTACAGCGTATTATTGAGTCTGGTGCCTGTGGCAAAGCATAATTATCTGCCTGATACGATTACGGCTTGTCTGGCAGGTGGTATTCTGTGTGGCCTTGGCTGCGGTATGACACTGATGAGCAAGGGCAGCGGCGGCGGTGAGGGCATACTGGGACTGCTGCTGATGCACCGGTATCACAATATGAGTGTAGGCAAAGTCTTCAATATTATCAATATCTTTGTCTTTGGCAGCTGTATTCTATTATATGATGTGGCTGCGGCAGTCTACTCCATCTTCTTTGCAGTGATTACTTCTGTTGTATTGGATAAGGCTTATTTACCCAGTATTACGGTAACGATGATTATAATTACCAAAATAGATTTGGTAGAAGAGGTTATTTTTGCGGCTGTGCATCGCGGTGTAACTAAAATTAAGGGCATCGGTGCCTATAGCGGTGAGAATACCAATGTGCTTTTGACAGTAGTTTCTAAGGTTGAGTCAATGAAATTACGTCATTTATTGGAAGAATGTGACCCGAATATCTTTATTATTGAATACGAAAATGTATCGGTGATAGGAAATTTCGAAAAAAGATTATAGAAATTTTTGCTAAAAAATGACGTTTTGCAAGGTGTTTTTGAGGATTTTTCGTAGATTTTTGAAGAAATTTTTGAAGTTTTTCAGAGGCCTCAAAGCGTGTATACATGATACTTTATTTGCCCACTATGCCAAGTGTTTCACTAAAAAATCTTAAAAAAGTTGTAAAAAAGGTGTTGACATTACCTTGCCCACGTGGTATTATATACAAGTCGCCGGGATACAGCGACAAACACAAAGAACAAAGTTGCGAACAAACGCAACAGAGTGAACCTTGAAAACTGAACATTGAACCTAGAAAAAAGCGAATGTGCGGGTCGAGCGCGAAAGCGCAAGACCAAGTCAA
>NZ_CABQHJ010000001.1:0-173405 GCF_902463975.1 uncultured Phascolarctobacterium sp. | reverse complement strand
CATTATCATGTGTAATTTTTATAAAAAATCATAGACTGGCATATCATGCTCTGCTATAATAAAGGCAAGGAGGGGATGAAATGGATGCACAGGTATTAATGACGCTTTTATTTGCTGAAGGATTGCTGGGATGTTTATTGTCTATTCGTTATCTAGAATTAAAAATGACATTTTCATCGTACATTTGTATTAACAAATCTGGCTATGGCATTTTGTGGAGAAAAAGGAAGCTAGAAAAAATATATGATATCGTTTTATTTTTGATTAGCTTAGGTTTATTCATAATCCCAATAAAAATGCAGTTTTATACTGATACTAATTTGTTGTATAAGCTGTTGTTTTTAGATTTTGTTGTGATATTTATACTAGCTCGGATGAATGTTGTCTTCGACAAGACTTTAGTCCATAATGTCCTCTTGCATTTGTTGATAAGAATTGAAAAAGAGGATATTGTGAGACGGTTTACCTATTCAGAGGCTGAAGATATTTTGGCTGATTATAGAAAAACATTGCCGTGGTACAATGAAGGCCTTACGATACTAGCATGCACTCCGTTGTTCAACAAGCTGCTATTGGAAGAGCTACACTATGTAAAGTATAGATATTGTGGGCATTGGTGAGTTTGGTAAATATAGCGCGTTGGTATATATGAACAAATTCACTGATTTTGCCTTAAATTCTTGAAGCAAAGGGAGCCTGTAACGATGTTAGCTATAAACTACTCTACTCTCAAAAACAATTTAAAAGATTATTGTGAAGAAGCAAGTGATAATAATCAAACTATTATTGTTACTCGTAAAAAATCAAAGAGCATTGTTATTATGAGCTTGGATAATTATAATCAGCTTATGAAAAATGTCCGCAATGCAGAATACCTTGCTAAGCTTGATAGAAGTATAGAGCAAATCAAGAACGGCTTCGGTCAAGTACATGAAGAAAAGAACCTTTAGATTATAGGAATAAGCTAAAACAATAAAAAACCAGGCGATATTGTCGAAATCAAATTAGTAGAGTTAGTATGAAAATGCCGACTCCTTTTTTTGCCCAGCGGTATGTCCTTATTAAATATTTTTCGAATGATTGCTCCACCCTGTTGACTTACATCGTAATTATAAATATAATATTATTGAGTTGTTATAATTGAGGTGAGTCTATGGATTACATGACTGAACTTACCGCTATTGCAAAATCGCATGGCGGAATTATCAAAACGAAAATAGCAACACAACATGGCATCTCCAAAGCGATGCTTTATAAGTTGTGTAAAGAAAATAAAATACATCGCATTGTAAAAGGTCAGTACATTCTTCCCGATGATATGCAGGATGAGTTGCTAGCGATCAGTAATCGTTCTGAAAGAGTAATATTTTCTCATGAAACAGCCCTTTACCTTCATGGGATTTCCGACAGAACTCCATTCGAGCATACGGTTACTGCACCGTCCGGTTGTATTCCGTCTGCGGCAATCAAAGCTGAATGCAAGGTATATTACATCAAACCCGAACTATTTGAGCTTGGCAAAACAACGATGAAGACATCTGCAGGAAATGATGTTACCGCATACGATCTTGAACGCACGGTCTGCGATATAATCCGCAGTCGCAACAAGTTGGGAACAGAAACTTTCCTTGCGGCATTAAAACTGTATGCAGCTAACCCAAAGAAAGATTTGAATAAACTAAACTCTTACGCAAAAAAGATGCGAGTGTCTAATATCCTGCGTCAGTATTTGGAGGTGCTTCTGTGAGTAAAGCAATGAGTCTGAAAGCAAAAATTCGCAATATTGCCAAGCAGAAAAATATTCCTGCACAGGTCATTTTGCAGAATTATATGTTTGAACGTTTGCTCGTCCGTTTGTCTGCTTCTGAATACAAAGAGAAGTTTGTATTAAAGGGTGGGATGTTGGTAGCAGCGATTGTTGGTCTCGACAACCGAGCAACAATGGATATGGATACCACACTCAAAAACCTTCCCCTAACACCGGAAGCAATTCGCAGTGCGTTGGAAGATATCTGTGACATCGCATTCGATGACGGCGTTGTGTATGAAATTGGCACAATCTCTCCCATCCGTAAAGATGACATTTACGGCGGATATCGTGTCATGCTAAATGCCAGGTTTGATATTATGCTGACACCGCTTAGCATTGATGTATCCACCGGGGACGTAATTACGCCTCAGGCGGTGCAGTACAACTTCTCCGAGATTTTTGATGACGAGAAATCATACGAGCTGTGGGCATACAACATTGAAACAGTTATGGCGGAAAAGGTGGAAACCATTTTGCGACGCGGCATATTCAACACCCGTCCAAGAGATTTTTACGATGCTTATATACTGACTACAACGCAGAAATTTGATATTGCGGTCTTTGAGGATGCATTGAAAGCAACGGCAAATCACCGCGGTACTACAAATCAGATCGCAGATGTTCCAAGTATTCTTCATAACATTGAAGAAAGTCCGGAACTCAAAACGATGTGGGATAAATACCGCAAGCAGTTTTCCTATGCAAAGGATATTACGTACGAGCAAATTATGGATTCCATAAAGGCTTTGCTCAAATATTAAGCATGTAGATAATATTCGGAGGGGAATAGCATGAATAACGACCTTCTTAAAAGATATATTGATGAACAACCTACAAAGATTATAACAAAGCTCGATTTTGCAACAGGAAAACTTTCCTATGATAAGATTGCTTGTAAGCGTCAAACAGGCACCCGTTAAAACGTCCCCATGTGAAAAAAGACCGCCGGCGGCGGTCTTTTTTCACATTCAAATTATTTCCCTCTCGTAAATTGCAAGAACAAGTTGCAGCTTGGTGTTATGAGCGACTGTTTTTATAGAGTTATCCATTAATCTCACCAACTCTCATGAAGTCTAGTTTGTAGTTCCATGTAGTTGCCTAGAAAAATCTGCGCAAACTTCATGTCTACGCAGATAGTATACTATTAAATTGTGAGATTGGTAAGCCGTGATTTTATTTGACGCTTACTCTACTACGCGCTCAGATGCGTGAAATGCGGCACTCTAGTCAATACCAAAAGAAAAGCTCGTAAAAGCAGGCTATTATGAGTTAGCGAGCAATTACGAGCTTAAACAGATATAAATTTAAAGCGCCCGGTATTGAGCAATATACAGATGAGGGAGATTTACAGCCTAAATAATGAGCAAGTTAATCTGCTTTTTGCTGTTGCTGCAGCTTAGCGTTTTTCGCTTGCTCTTGTTTGTAGGCTTGTTCGAAAAACGCAGCTCTTTCTTCAGCTTGTTTTAATTTAGCCTTGAATTTTTCAACTTCTTCAGGAGTATAGGAATATAATATCGGCATCAGAATCACCTCTTTCGTAATAAATAAAAAGGCACCTGTCAAGCTCGACAGATGCCACTGGCTCACACAGCCAGGCACGACCTCAACGCATATGCGAAGCTACCCGTGCAACTAAGTAAATTATATCATCAGAAGATATTAAGAGCAAGAGTATTTTGGGTACCCCTTGACATATCAGAATGTAGATTTCCATAATACCTTCCCGTCTTTTTTGATGTTTTTGAAAAATGGTGTAATATTACCCCATTCATTAAATTGCTTGTTGTATATCGGGAGCACGGATATAACTTTATTGTATTTCAGTTCTAAATCCACAACAAATTCAATCATCTCATCGTGCATTTTATCCGTATAATCGTCAAGAATTACCGCTATATCTATATCTGATTCTGATGTTGCTGTCCCGCGTGCGACAGAGCCGTATAATATTATTTCTTTGACATTAGGAACAGTAAAGGTTTGAAGTAATTGTGGTATAAGATCAGAAATGAGCATGTCTATGTTATTCATGGCACAGTCTCCTTGATATTCTTTGTATCTTTAAGCCATTTATAATATCCAGAAAGAACTTTTGGTTTGCCGACACAGCCAATATGGCAACAGGAAGCAGCATAATGTACAGCTTGATAAAAGCGCCTTTATATCATCAGAAGATATTAAGAGCAAGAGTATTTTGGGTACATTGAAGTATCCTATTTGCCTTTAATTATGTCAGTAAAATCAGAGATATTATCAATTTTAAAGGCTTTGAGAGTTACTAAAGAAGATTTGAGCCAGGTAATCTTAGATAACTCCTGGACGAGCATGTAAAGCAAGGTCAATTGATTTTTTGACGATGTGCATACATAAACATTATTTGTTAAAGGTTTAAATTGGAATTGAGCCATTAAATTACGTATATTACTTAAAGCTTCATCGTATGGTAGTGATAAATTTGTTTTGTCGAAATCTAAAATAATCGCATATGCAGATTGCAAAGATGGTAAATTCATAGTAGATAAACACCTCCGTTTGACTTCGTAATTTAAAGAATAGCGCAGCTGGCCCGGTAAGTCAAGAGCTTTTCAGCTACGCTGCGCTTCGCTGAACTCTGCTCTATGACTTACTGTGTCAGCCACGCTTATGATTTAAGCATCTTAAAACAAAAGGAGATGTCTGAAGATGGACTATTATGGATTGAATTTAACAACACCGACAATTTCAGAGGTTGGATTTAGCGAAGCAAGGAAGAGTTTTGAGCTACAAAAGAGAGAAGAAGCGTTTATGAATTTTAATAGGTGTACTAGAAATAGATTTGTCAGGGAACGATTATATTATCGACAATATGGGATATGTCCTTATTGTGGCAAACAGCTGCCTTATTATATTCAAGGTGTATGTGTACATCACATTAATTATTTGAGGTGTTGTTGCATACCAAATGAAAAAATTAAAGTTAATATCCCGCATAACGGTAATCGGTGTAGCGAAACAGTACCAAATTGTGAGTGGTGCTTTTTTAGGTTTCCCAACGAAGCCGCGGAATGTTTAAAGAGACTAGTATTATTGCATAGTGAATGTCATAAAATGTTGCATGCGCAAGGAAGGGATAATACATAAAAAAGGTATGTGTAAATAGGTAATGCCATGTTATTGTATCAAGAGTTTATATTGGGGTGCGTTCAAAAATGTACACATTACGGAACTTATAAAAAACATGGACAAACACGTTCGGAAATGTTAGTATTAGCTTATAAGAACGTTCAACTTTTTTTAAAAACTTTTAGGAACGGAGGAGTTAGTTTGGCTAATATCGCTTATATCAGAGTTAGTGCTCAAGACCAAAATACTGGACGACAACACCAGTGTTTTGATAATGCGCATATAAATCTGGACAAGATTTTTGAAGAGAAAGTTAGCGGTAAAAATATTACAGATAGACCGCAGCTAAAGAAAATGATGGCGTATTTGCGTGAAGGTGATGTTTTATACATCGAGAGCATAAGTCGCTTGGCTCGTAGCACTAGTGACTTTTTGAATATGATGAAAGCTTTGAGTGCTAAAAAAGTTAGCGTTGTTAGCATAAAAGAAAATTTCAATACGTCAACACCACAAGGAAAATTTGCTTTGACTATGTTTGCAGCCTTATATGAACTTGAAAGAGATAGTATAAAGGAGCGTCAACGTGAAGGGATTAACCTATGCCTTGCTGAAAACAGACCTTACGGAAGACCAAAGGCCAAGCTTAGTAATACATTTCCTACTAACTATAAACGTTGGAAGTCTGGTAAGATAACAGCTGTTGAATTTATGAAGCTTGAAGGTTTGGCTAAAACCACTTTTTATAAAATGGTGAAAAATTTCGAGAAAGACCATCAAGATAGACAAATTTTGGCATAGTAAAAAGGTATATTTTTTATAAGGTGGAGAAGATTTTAGCCGTATAGGGAGGATATTTGCATGATTACAGGTGTGATTAAAAATAAGATTGATAAAATTTGGGAAGATATTTGGGCTGCTGGTCTCACTATGCCGTTTAAGGTTATAGAGCAGATTACATATTTGATGTTTATTCGTAAGCTGGATGAGAAGGAAATCGACAACGAAAAGCGAGCTAATTCATTGAGAAGACGTAATCCTAACGCTAAGGTGGAAATGATTTTTCCGCAAACTGCTTCTGGACAAGGGATGCGTTGGTGTAATTTTAAAACCGCCGATCCGGAAGTTATCTTTAATACTATAAGAATTAAGGTTTTTCCGGCTATTAGAGAAATGAAGTATGGCCAGTTGCCAGATGTTGATGAAATTGGTAAAATTATACCCATTCCTGATGATCCTAATAAAGACCAGAGAATTCAAAGTGCATTTTCTAAATTTATGAAAGACGCTTTGTTTGAATTGCCAACACCGGAGGTTTTAGTAAAGGTTATTACTGGATTAGATGATCTTTACCAACATGATATTGGTGAATTGGATATGCAAGGCGATCTTTACGAGTACATGTTGAGTAAAGCTGCTTCTTCGGGTACGAATGGTCAATTCCGTACGCCTAAGCATATTCGTGATATGATGGTCGCTCTTATTGATCCGAATCCTGATGATACTATTTGTGATCCTGCTTGCGGCACGGCCGGCTTTTTGATTTCGTCTGCTGAACATATTCGCACTAAGTATGGCGAACGAATGACTGACGACCAATGGGAACGCTTTAATAGTACGACATTTTCAGGCTTTGATACGGATAATAGTATGCTGCGCATAAGTGCTATGAACTTAATGCTGCATGGCATTACCCATCCTGAGCTTGATTATAAGAACAGTGTATCTGAGAAGAACGATATTGATAGCGAATATACTGTTTGCTTGGCAAATCCTCCGTTTAAGGGTACTGTAGACGCAGAGACTATCAGCACTAGCTTAAAGGCTGTTACAAATACAAAGAAAACGGAATTGCTTTTCTTAGCGCTCTTCCTGCGTATGCTGAAAAAGGGTGGTCGTTGTGCCTGCATTGTTCCTGATGGCGTATTGTTTGGCAGCTCTAAAGCTCATAAAGCTATGCGTAAGGAATTGATTGAAAAGCATGTTTTACAGGCTGTTATTTCTATGCCATCAGGCGTATTTAAGCCATATGCAGGTGTTTCTACAGCTATTCTTGTATTTATGAAGACTGGGACTGGTGGCACTGAAAATGTATGGTTCTATGATATGGAAGCTGATGGTTATAGCTTAGATGATAAGCGTAATGAGGTGAAGGAGAATGATATTCCTGATATTATTACTCGCTTCCATAATTTAGAAGCAGAAAAAGAGCGAGAGCGTACCGAAAAGAGCTTCTTTGTAGCGAAACAGGAAATCATTGACAATGACTATGATTTATCTATTAACAAGTACAAGAAGGTTGAGTATGTACCTGTTGAATATCCACCGACAAGTGAGATTATGGCAAATCTGAAAGCAAGACAGATGGAGATTGACAAGGGGCTGGCTGAACTTGAAAGGATGTTAAAATAATGGCTAAATTAATAGATATTACAGGGAAAGCAATATCTGGTGAATGGGGTACAGATGATTTGGTAGGTAATGGTGTTCCTGTTTTAAGAACAACAAACTTTACTAATATCGGTGTTATTAATTTTAACAATGTTGTTACTAGACAAATTGTTAAAAAATCTATAAGCGAAAAGTTGTTGAGATATGGCGATATTATTATAGAAAAGTCAGGCGGTAGTGATAAACAACCAGTAGGGCGAGTTGTGTTTTTTGAAGGAGAGGAGAACAAATATTTGTTTAATAATTTTACTGGCCTTTTGCGAGTTAGAGATTTTTGTGAATGGAATCCCAAGTATATATTTTATTCCCTCTTTGCCAACTATGCGAAAGGTGGGACAATACCTTTTGAAAACCGTACAACTGGACTTCATAATCTTCAAACTGATAGCTATGTCAATAACGTTATGATTGTGGAACGTAAAATTGAAGAACAGACTGATATAGTAACAATCTTGGACAAAGTAAACCAATTAATCAATTATGAAAAAAAGCAACTTGAAGATTTAGATATTCTTGTCAAATCACGGTTTATCGAGATGTTTGGTGATCCTGTTAGTAATCCTAAAGGTTGGATTTTGAAAAAACTTTCAGATTTAGGACAATTTAAAAACGGAATAAATTTTCATTTTGATGATGCCGGTATAGAGATATATTGTTTAGGTGTTGGTAATTTCAAAAACAATGATGTTTTAAATAACATGAAAGAATTATCTCTGATTTCACTAAGCAACCTACCATCAGAAGAATATTTTTTACATGATAATGATATAGTGTTCGTTAGATCTAATGGAAATAAAGCTCTTGTAGGACGTTGTTTAGCTGTATATCCTGGGGAGGTACCTGTGATTTTTAGTGGATTTTGTATTAGGTTTAGAAAAAATAATGACAGTATACTAATTCCATATTTATTACATATATTGAAATGTGAATCAGTAAGGAGAAAATTAACAGGACGTGGAGCTAATATTCAAAATTTAAATCAACAAATTCTTGGAAATCTAATTATACCTCTGCCACCGCTTGAGTTACAAAACAGATTTGCCACGTTTGTTATTGAAACCAACAAATCGAAATTGGCAATCCAGCAAAGCTTAGATGAATTGGAAACATTAAAGAAATCGCTCATGCAGCAGTATTTTGGTTAATTAGTGAAGACTTTTTACCGTCTGAATTTTTATATGTGGTTGAAGGAGGACGGTCGAAAGGATAGAGAACTAATGAACGATGAAATTATTACTCAGATTTTGAGGAAGATGTTGCCGTATTTAGAAAATGAGCAGATGAAGATTTTGCAGGAGATTTTGCAGCACTCTTTTTATGGGTTACAGATAAGCAGGGTTGAAGGCTATATTAAGCAAGAAGAAAATGTTGAAAATAGTGAGCTGCTGCAGAAGTTTATTGCTTCCAAAAGAGTGGAGGGATGTAGCGAAAAGACGCTACATTATTATGAGAGCACAATCGTTAAAATGTTTGCTTTGTTGGATAAGCATGTATATAAAATACGGACTGATGATTTAAGGCAATACCTTGCGGATTATCAAAAGCTCAATAAGTGCAGCCAGGCTAACATAGATAATATTCGTCGAATCCTTTCTAGTTTTTTTGGATGGCTTGAGGATGAAAATTATATTCTGAAAAGTCCCGTAAGACGTATTCACAAAATAAAGACGGACAAAACAGTTAAAGAAACCTATACGGATGAAGCGTTAGAAGAATTACGTGATCACTGCACTTGTCTTAGAGATTTAGCTTTAGTTGATATGCTTGCTTCAACCGGCATGCGTGTTGGAGAGTTAGTGAAACTGAATAGAGCAGATATTAATTTTGATAATAGAGAATGTATTGTCTTGGGCAAGGGCAGGAAAGAACGCCTAGTATATTTTGACGCTAGGACTAAAATTCATCTGAAATCATATCTTGCTGAACGACAGGATGATAATGAGGCATTGTTTGTATCGTTATTGGCTCCACACAATAGATTGAACATCAGTGGTGTAGAGATAAGACTACGTAAATTAGGACGAACATTAGGAATCAATAAGGTACATCCGCATAAGTTTAGGCGTACTCTGGCTACCAAAGCCATTGATAAGGGGATGCCAATAGAACAAGTACAACGCCTGCTAGGTCATTCGAAAATTGATACAACAATGGAATATGCTATGGTAAATCAGAATAACGTAAAAATATCTCATAGAAAATACATATGCTAAAAATATAATGGCTATATTACTTAGGCTACTGTTTTCAAATCACGGTTTGTAGTGGATTTAGAGGAGGTAGCATGAGTCATAAGTATGTTTTGCTTAAAGAAGTGTGTGAAAAAGCTTCTTCTAATATTGCCCAAAAAGACTTAGCTGAATGTGATGGAATATATCCTATATATGGAGCTAGTGGATATATAAAAAGTGTAGATTTTTTTCAACAAGCCAAAGATTACATTGCTATCGTCAAAGATGGGGCTGGTATAGGAAGAGCGATGAAATTGCCGGCTAAATCTTCCGTTATAGGCACGATGCAGTATATTTTACCAAATGATAATATAAATATATCATACTTATACTACGCCATTTGTTCAATGCATTTAGAAAAATACTTTAGTGGTGCTACAATACCTCACATTTATTTTCGCGATTATCAAAATGAACAGTTACCTTTGCCAACCTTAGAAGAACAAGCTAAAATTGCAAATGTTTTTGGTAGGATAGATTATTTTATAAAAAAAGAAAAAGAACAATTAATCAATTTGGATGAGCTAGTTAAGTCACGGTTTATCGAGATGTTTGGGGATCCTGTAATTAATTCTAAAGGATGGATTACTAAAAGATTACCAGAACTTGGAACTTTGAGTAGAGGAATGTCTAAACATAGACCACGTAATGCTCCGGAACTTTTAGGAGGCCCATATCCATTGATACAGACAGGTGATGTTGCTAATGCAGATGGATATATAAAAGAATATACATCCACTTATTCTGAATTAGGGTTTAGGCAAAGTAAGATGTGGCCTAAAGGTACTCTTTGTATTACTATTGCTGCTAATATTGCTAAAACTGCTATATTAGAATTTGCTTCCTGCTTTCCTGATAGCATAGTTGGGTTTAACGCTTATAGTGCTGTTACAAACGAGTACATACATCATTGGTTTACTTTTGTTCAAAGGATAATTGAAGAACAAGCTCCCGAATCAGCACAAAAGAACATAAATATGAAGATATTAAGTGATCTTAAGGTGATGGTTCCGGATAAAAATATACAACACGAATATGTTGACTTTTTAAAACAAGTCGACAAATCGAAATTTGTTGTTACTGCTAAATTTCAATAAACTAGAAACTCTTAAAAATTTACTCATAAAGCAATACTTTAACTAATAAGGGGATGACAATATGGCTAATTTCTCATTTTTAGAAGGACAGAAAAACTACAAAATGTTTGCTTTAGCAGCTATTGAAGCAGAAAAAGTTTATACTTCTAGTCCTGCTATGTGTGCTATTGGCTGCCGGAAGGCTTTAGAATTGGCTGTGAAGTGGGTTTATGCAGTAGATAAGACCATAGATATGCCTTATCGCGATAATCTGCAGTCTTTGATTCATGAGCCTTCATTTAAAGACGCTTTAGGCGAGGATACATGGAAGAAGTTGCCTTATATTATTAAGCTTGGGAATTTAGCTGTACATACAGGAAAAAATGTGAGTCCGCAAGAGGGAATTTTCAGTTTGAAGGGCTTATTTGAGTTTGTTCAATGGATCGATTACTGTTACGGAGACAAATATGAGGAACGTACTTTTAACGAACAAGATGTTCCTAATCAACATGTTGAGCTAGATATTGAAAAAATTAAAAAGCAAGAAAGCCTGGTTGTAGCTAAAGACGCACAGATTAAGGCTATGGAGCAGAAACTTGCTGACATGGCTGATGCCCTTGCTAAAGCTAAAGCAATTAATGTAGAGCAACGTAGCTTCAGCTCTGATGGGATTTCGGAGTATGAAACACGTAAGCGTTATATTGATTTAGATCTTAAGCTGATGGGCTGGACCTTTAAGGGAGAAGCTGGCTATAACGTTATCGAGGAATACGAAGTCAATGATATGACTAATGTTCTTGGGCAGAAAGGCTTTGTTGATTACCTGCTTTTTGGTGATAATGGCTTACCGTTAGCTGTAGTTGAAGCTAAAAGGACATCTTTAGATCCGAAAAAAGGCAAGAAGCAAGCTGAACTTTATGCTGATTGTATTGAAAGAAAGTTTAAACGCAGACCTTTTATTTTCTATACTAATGGCTTTGAAACCTATTTTTGGGATGATGTATCCATGCCGGAGAGGTTAGTAAGTTCTGTCTTTAGTAAAGAAGATCTGGAAAAGCTTATGAATCGTCGTTCGTCAGCGGTCGATCCAGGAACAATCCAAATTGATGAGAATATTAGTGGACGACATTATCAGATAGAGGCAATACGTGCCGTATGTGATGGATTACGCAATAAAAGTCGAAGACATTTACTTGTAATGGCTACTGGTACAGGTAAAACTAGAACCGCTGCCAGTTTGACGGATGTTATGTCTAAAGCTGGACAGGTTACCAACGTACTGTTTTTGGCTGATCGTAGAGCTTTGGTTAGACAGGCCAGGGATGCCTTCAAAGATTATTTACCTAAAATGCCGCTGTGTAATTTATGCGAGAATAAGCAGGACTTTAACTCCAGAATAGTATTTTCTACGTACCCGACTATGTTGGGTGCTATTGATGATACAAAATCAAAGAATGGTAGTCTTTTGTATACGCCGGCACATTTTGACATGATAATTATTGATGAAGCACACCGCAGTATTTTCAAAAAATACAAGGTTATCTTTGACTATTTTGATGCAATCCTGGTTGGATTGACAGCTACGCCAAAGACCGAAGTAGATAAAAATACCTATGAGTTCTTTCAAATGGAAGATAACGTACCGACATTTGCTTATGAATATGATACAGCAGTAGAAGAAGGCTATCTTGTGCCTTATTATAACTACGAGGTAAAATCAAAGTTTGTAAGCGAAGGTATTGATTATGATCAGCTGTCAGATGATGATAAAAAACGTTATGAAGATGATTTTACCGAAGATGGTACTAATGATATGCCTGAATATATTGCCGAAGGGTTGATAAATAAAATAGTATTTAACCGTGGCACTGTTGACAGGTGTATTACTGATCTTATGGAGCGAGGTATTAAAATCAACGGTGGAGATAAGCTTGGCAAGAGTATTATTTTTGCTGCCACAAAAGAACATGCAAGATATATAGTTGAGCGTTTTGACAAATTATATCCACAATATGCTGGACATTTTGCATCTGTTGTAGTATGTGAGGATGATTACGCACAGAGCATTATTGATGACTTTAAAGTGCCAGATAAGAATCCCTTTATTGCGGTATCTGTTGATATGATGGACACAGGTATAGATGTTCCTGAGCTTGTAAATCTTGTGTTTTTCAAAAAAGTTCACAGTAAAACTAAATTCTGGCAGATGATTGGTCGTGGTACTCGTCTTTGTGAAAATTTGAACTGTGTAGATTCCAGAAATGGGGAGTATGAAGACAAAAAGTATTTCTTTATCTTCGATTATGGGCAGAATTTTGAGTTCTTTAGAGCTAAAAAGAATGGCGTTGAGGGCAACAAGATTATATCGTTAACTGAAAGCATCTTCATTAAACAGATAACGTTGATAAAAGCCATGCAGGAGCCTGTATTTGCTGAAGAAAAGTATCAGATGTTCAGAAATGAGCTTATTGATATTGTTGTTAGGCAGATACTAGCGCTTAATAAGCAGTCTGTTGTTGTGCGCTTGAAACGTAGATATGTAGAGGCCTATAACAGTAAAGAGGCATTCCGGTACCTTAGCAGTGAAGCTGTTGGAGAGCTTTGTAAAGAGATTGCACCATTAGTATATAACGAAGAACAAGATGAATACGCAAAACGCTTTGACAACTTTATGTATGGCTTGATGATAGCATTTATTGAGAAACGTAACTCTTTTAATTCGTGTAAAAATCAGCTAACGAAGACAGCGGAAATGTTAGAGGGAAAGTCTGGCATACCTCAAGTTAAGAATAAGTTGCCTGAAATTAAGCTGATCCAGAGCGATGAATACTGGAAGGCTAATGACATTTTGCTGTTTGAGAATACGAGGAAAGAACTGCGTGACCTTATTCAGCTGCTATATGATGGTAGGAAAACTAAAATAATCAAAACCGTTCTTACTGATCCGATTGTGGAGACGAAGGAAGGGGAAGTACTGCCTATAGTACAGGATTTTGAGAACTATAAGAAAAAAGTTAACCGTTATATTGAAGAAAACAAAGACAGCCTGGCTATTTTCAAGCTTACACATAATAAACCAATTACTGATGCGGAATTACATGAGCTGCAGAATGTTTTCCTGAAAAAATTAGGAAATGAAGCAGATTATAAAAGGGAGTTTAAGGATACTCCTATTGGTATTTTGGTTCGCAATATAGCTGGTATGGATAAGGAGTCTGTTAGGGATGCTTTTACAAGCTTCATCAATAGCCAAAAGCTTAACCAGAATCAAATAGTGTTTGTAGAGAAACTGATTGATTATGTTTGTGCTAATGGATATGTAAAAACAGATGAAGTATTAGAAAAAGCGCCATTTGATAAGCCCAAGACAATATACAATATTTTCGAAGGACCGCAGCTCGATGAGATCTTCGATATTATTGATAGCTTCAAGAGAACTGCGATGGTAGAAGATATTGCCGGTTGATGTGAAATGAGGAGATGGTATACAATTTACTATACAACAACAAGTTAAAACGGATGGAAAAAGTGGAGAGAATAAACAATTTGGATACTATCTTGATGAAATAATTAAAAAATACATACAAAATATACGTGTATTAACGGCTGTAATCCAATAAGATAACTCCTAAGCGGTAGGTCGCCAGTTCGATTCTGGCCGGGATCACCAAGAGTATATTGATTGCCGTACATGCTTACCCGAGAGGAAAAGTCGCCAGTTCGATTCCACCCTTGCGGGTGCGCGTGGCCGGAATCAGCATGTTGAAATTATTATATTTAATGAAGAACGCCCCTGGACTCATGTCCGGGGGCTTTTTGTGTGGCTGCCGTAACAGTATCCTTGAACAGCATCGCATAATACATAATGTTTTCTAAAATTGACAAAATCATCATTTATGTTTATAATAATAAACATAATGAGGGCGGTGATTAGAAATGAAGAAAGCTGCGTATAATATATTACCGGGAACAGAAGAAATCCTGCAGACTATGGGAGAACAAATTAAGCTTGCAAGACTCAGACGGAGTTTATCTGCTGAACTGGTTGCTGAACGTGCCGGAATCAGTCGCGCCTCTCTTTGGAAGGTTGAAAAGGGAGATCCGTCGGTAGCTATGGGTATATATGCAGCCGTCCTGCATGCCTTAAACAATCTTGATAAAGACCTGCTTCTTGTCGCTAGGGATGATGAGATGGGCAGACAACTGCAGGATCTAAATCTGATTACAAAGAAACGTGCACCAAGGAGGTCTGAATAATGGCAATAAATCAGAAAACAATCTTCGTTTATGATGATTTTAGTACAGATCAGCCTGTCCTTATGGGAAGCTTATATGTAAATGTTATCAAAGGCGGAGAATCCTATTCGTTTGAATACGATAAAGGCTGGCTGAAAAAAACGGGTCTTACTCTAACTCTGGATCCAGAGCTTATGCCGTATTCCGGTAGACAGTATCCGACCGGTAAGAACATTTTTGGTTTGTTTGCAGATGCTTCTCCGGATCGCTGGGGACGCGTGCTTATGAATAAGCGTGAAAGAATTCTTGCGGAAAAGGAGGGCCGTAAGCCATCTAAGCTTTATGACAGCGATTACCTGCTTGGTGTGTACGATGAAACCAGAATGGGCGGCATTCGCTTTAAGGTAAATCCGGAAGGTCCATTTCTTTCCGATGATAAGGAAACAGCCGCTCCACCTTGGGCTACGCTTCGCACATTGGAGGAAGCCTCCAGAAATTTTGAAAATGATGAGACCGGTTTAACTGAAAAATGGCTGAATCAGCTGATCAAGCCAGGTTCTTCTCTGGGTGGTGCCAGACCGAAGGCAACCGTAGTAGATACAAAAAATCAGCTTTGGATTGCAAAGTTCCCGTCAAAGAACGATGAAAATGATACCGGAGCTTGGGAAATTGTGGCACATGATCTTGCAGCGCTCTGCGGTCTGAATGTCCCGGAGGCTAAGCTTGAGAAGTTTTCACCACTTGGAAGCACTTTCCTGATAAAGCGTTTTGATCGTTTGGGAAGTAAGCGAGTACATTTCGCCTCGGCGATGACGTTGCTTGTTAAAAAAGATGGCGCATCCGCTGCTGATGGAAGTAGCTATCTGAACATAGCAGCCTTTATCAAGTCCTATGGTGCGCAGCCTAAGAAGGATCTAATCGAACTTTGGAAACGTATCGTGTTTAATATGGCGGTTACTAATACTGATGATCATCTGAGGAACCATGCATTTATATTGACAGACAAGGGCTGGATCCTTTCACCTTTGTATGATGTAAACCCGGTTCCTTACGGTGATGAGTTGTCTCTCAATGTGGATGAGGATGATAACAGCATCAGTATTGATCTTGCAGTGCAGACCGCTGTGAAATTTGGCATTTCAAAATCGGATGCTGAGGCGGTGGCGGAAGATATTTTGCAAATCGTCAGAGATAACTGGGAAAGAACCGCCGCCGGATATGCTCTGACCCGCAGACAAATTGAAGAAATGAGACCTGCATTCAACGCATGTTACGAATAAAATACATATTCCCATTTTAGAAAAATCTAAGAATCGGCTAAAAGACAGGGTCTGATGAAGAAAAAGCTGTTTCCATGTTTGAGTGGAAACAGCTTTTTAGCTTTCAGTATTCTTTTTTTGCCTTGTTGACCTTACTTATTCACCTTCGCCATAAACTTTTCATTATCAATAATAAAACGCTCATGCGTACCCTTACCGATAACACCCTTGCTGTCAGCAGCACTCACCTCAAAGGTCAGCTTGCGTCCGTCAACCGCAGTCAGCTTAGCGGTAGCGGTAACACTGTCGCCCATAGCGGTAGCGCGGTCATGTGTAATATTCAGGCTGATGCCTACAGTGCCGCTGCCCTCCTCCAGATGAGCATTGACTGCGGCGCAGGCAGCCTCCTCCATCAGTGCGCACATAGCGGGAGTGGCAAAAACAGCCAAGGAGCCGCTTTTCATAGTAGCGGCAATATTAGCCTCGGTTACGGTTACGTTAGCGGTGCCGGTGAGTCCGGTATGTAAATTTGTCATGCTTAAAACCCTCTTTCAATAATCAAATCATACGCTTATATCATAAAGTATTATCGTTCTGCTGACAAGTCCTAAATGCAAGGATAAGAATTTTTTGCCTGTATATTGCAGGAATTGTTTACTTAGCGCCGAATTATAATAATATAAGCAAAATTGAAATGATAGCTGGAGGTGTAGAACCATGGCTTTAGAATTTAACAAAACCTCGTATTTAAAGATTTATACAGGCGAGGATGTTCTCTTTGAGGATATTCCGCTTTATAAAGCAATTCTGCGTGAAGCACGCTCCTTAGGCCTTGCCGGCGGTACTGTTATCAAGGGTATTGAAGGCTATGCCAGCAAGGTGCGCGGCGTCGGACGTGCTGTCAGCACATTTATCAGCGGCAATGCCAATTTCCCGGTTATTGTGGAGCTGGTAGATAAAAAAGAAAATCTCGAAAAGATTTTGCCGTTTCTGGAAAAGAACGCTACCCATGCTCTGGTGGTGATGGGTGAGGCCGATTACCTGGTAACCGATTTTATGCGTATGGCAGAGAGCTACAAGGATATCAACAACGGCTCGCCGCAGCCGAGCTACCTGCGCAAGCAGCAGGAACAACAGCAATAAGCTGATAAACCGCAGTAAAAAATAAGGCTGCGGTTTTTTTATGGGAGATGACGAGGAGGAGAATTTATGTATGATGTTGCCATTATCGGTGGCGGTCCTGCCGCTATTTTTGCTGCCTATGAGTTTGTGCTGAAGTATCCGCAGCTGAAGGTTATTATGCTGGAGGCCGGCAATACGATTGAAAAGCGCTTCTGCCCACTGGCTGCCAAAAAGGTTGACCACTGCATTAACTGCAACCCCTGCAGTATTATGCGCGGCTTTGGCGGTGCAGGTGCTTTTTCGGACGGCAAATATAATTTTACGACGGAATTCGGCGGCTGGTTGAACGAATATCTGCAGGAGGACAAGGTTATCGAGCTGATTGATTATGTTGATGAGCTAAACTGCCGTCATGGTGCTCCCGGTGAATATTTTTCTACCAAGAACAGCAAAATAGGCGTGCAGGCGCTGAAATACGACTTGCATCTGCTGAACGCCAAGGTACGCCATCTGGGTACGGAAAACAACCTCGTGATTATGGAAAACATCCATAAGTTTTTGGAGGATAAGATTGAAATCCGCTGCAATACCGCGGTTGAAGAAATCTGCCATCAGGAGGACGGAACCTTCGTGCTGGAGCTGAATAAGGGCGAGAAGGTTGCCTGCAAGTATCTTATTGCTGCTCCCGGCCGCGCCGGTGCGGAATGGTATACGGAGCAGTGCGCTAAGATGGGCCTTGATTTTATCAACAATCAGGTGGATATCGGCGTGCGCGTGGAGGTGCCGGCAGAGGTGTTCAAGCATATCACCGACGAGGTGTATGAGGCAAAAATTTTGTACCGCACTTCGCTTTATAATGACGTTGTGCGTACTTTCTGTATGAATCCCTACGGCTATGTGGTAGCGGAAAACACGGACGGTATTATTACTGTTAACGGCCACAGCTTCCGCGACCCCAAGATGCACAGCAAGAACACCAACTTTGCGCTTTTGGTAAGCAGCAAGTTCACCGAGCCCTTTCATGAGCCGCTGCAGTACGGCAAGCGTATCGCTTCGTTCTCCAACATGCTGGGAGGCGGCGTGCTGGTGCAGCGCTTTGGCGATCTGGTGAAGGGCAGACGCACGAATGAGAAGCGCATGCTTAAGAGCTTTACCAAACCGACGCTCAGTGCAACGCCGGGAGATTTAAGTTTGGTCTTGCCTAAACGCCATCTAGATGATATTATTGAAATGATTTATGCTTTGGATAAGATTGCTCCCGGTATGGCGAATGCGGATACGCTGCTTTACGGCGTAGAGGTAAAATTCTACAGCGCACGCCTCGAGCTGGACAGCAATCTGGAAACCAAGGTTGCGAATATGTTTGCGGTAGGCGATGGTGCCGGTATTACACGCGGATTATCGCAGGCGAGTGCCAGCGGTGTCTGGGCGGCGCGCGTCATTGGTGCCCGTGCCTGCGGACAGAAGAATTAAGGAAGGTGCTTTTTTAGATGAATTTTGAGTTTTTTGCGTTTCTGGTATTTATGTCTTTCGTTTCCTTTGCGGTAGCCTTTTTGGCTTATGGCATGGTAGTGCGCTTTATGGGTAAGGACGGCTTCCTCGCCCGCATGGGACAGATTATCCTGGTGCCTGCATGTATCGTTATCTATGACTTTATCACCATGGCTGCGCCGCAAAGCTACCGTTATATTATCGGCAGCATTCCTCTGGTGCTGATTGCCGGCATTGCGATTTACTTCCGCTTCGTGAAGGGCGAAAACTTTGCTGAGGCTAAGGAGCAATCCCCCTCCGAGTTGGCAAAGCTGGCTGACGAACCGAAAAAATTCAGCAAGAAGTCTGCCCGCATCCACGAAAAAAGAAAAAATCGCGGCCGCGAATAATTCAGGCAGGATTTTTTGCGCTAAGGCAGAATATATAACGTAAGAAGAAAAAAGCCTCTTCTTGTAAAAAATATAATAAATAAATTACAACATGTGCATTATTATGGAGGTGCGTTGTTATGTTTAAAAAGATTCTTGTTCCTGTAGATGGCAGTGAAGGCTCCTGGAGAGCACTGGATACTGCTGTAGAGCTTGGCAAAAAGTTTGGCGGCGAACTGCATGTAATCAATGTAATCCAACCATATAATAATGCTGCTTTGCTGGCAGTGCCTCTGGATCACGCAACTGTAAGCCAAGGCAACAGTGAGCTGGAGAAAATCGGTGACAAGGTTCTCGAAATGGCGCAGGAGCGCTTGAGCACCTACGAGGGAGAAACCAAGTTCAGCCTGGAGGTAGGCCATCCGTCCGAACGCATCATCGCTATGGCTAAAAAGACCGGCGCAGATGCAATCATCATCGGCAGCCGTGGCCTTTCCGGTATTGCTGAATTCTTCCTTGGCAGCGTAAGCTCTAAGGTTGCTCAATATGCAAATGTACCTGTGCTGATTGTAAAATAAAATGCTGAAACGCATACTGGTACCTATTGACGGTACGGAGCATTCCTGGAGAGCATTGGAATATGCCTGTGAGCTTGTAAGCTATACGCGTGGCTCGCTGGTAATTATGACGGTGGTTTCCGGCAGAATGAAACAGCATATTGTGGAATTTGGAAGCGACTGCCTGTATGCTCAGATGGGTGATGAAGTGCTTGATGCCGCACATGCGGTTCTCAGCGGCAAAAGCATCGACTGTACCTATTTGCTGGAAAACGACAACGATATTGCCGAAAGCATCCTGCGCGCGGCAGGTGAGCAGGATTGTGACGGTATCGTGCTGGGCAGCAGAGGCATGGGAGTTTTGGAAGGCTTGTTCCGCAATAGTGTCAGCAGTGTCATCGCGGAAAACGCTAATGTGCCTGTGACGATTGTTAAGTAAATATGTAAAAGATAACGAGTACGCCGGATTCGTCCTGTGCGTACTCGTTTTGTTATGCCTATAATTTGCTTTGGCTGATGAAGCCGAGAAACTCCTTGACGTAGCTTGGCAGCAGATAATTTTTGCGGTAGATGAGATAGAGGCTGCGTTCGGAAAAAGCCTGCGGCAGCTCGAAGGCCAGCAAACGTTTTTCCTGCAGAAAGTTGTGCGCCGCCTTTTCCGAGATAATGGAAATTCCCATACCGCCGGCGACAAGGTTTTTGATAGTTTCCTGATCGTTGACGCGGGCAATAATCTGCAGCTCGTCCTCGGAAATACCGCTGTGCGCCAGAAAGTTGTCGGCCATTTTTTTGCTGCCGCTGCCCTTTTCGCGCAGAATCAGCGGCTCTCGTAAAAGCTCCGGCAGCACATTTTCCTTTTGCTGCTTATACTGCAGAAAATGCTCGTTGACCGGGGTGATGACTACCATGCGGTCCTTGCAGAAGGGCAGGCAGCAGAAGTCGCTGTCCTCGCAGCTCATGCCGATGAAGCCGAGGTTGAAGAGGCCGTCTTTAAGGCCGTTGATGATGCCTTGGCTGTCGCTCTGGTGAATGATAAAGTAAATATCCTGATGCAGTCTGCCGAAATCCGCCAAAAGCTGCGGCAGGATATAAGCTGAGGGGATGGTGGAGGCACCGAGGTGGATGATGCGCCGGCTTTCGATGGAGCAGGCCTGAATCATGCGCTCCTTCAGCTCCAGAATATTCAGTGCGTATTCGTAAAGCTCGCGTCCCTTGGGTGTTATCTGCAGGCTTTTGGTGGTACGCAGAATCAGCTTGGTGTTAAGCTCGCTTTCCAGCTGGTGAATGTGCGTGCTGACGGTGGACTGCGATACGAAAAGCCTGCCTGCAGCCTGCGTGAAGCTTTCCTCCTGTACTACGGTGACAAAGCTTTGCAGCTGTTTAAAGTCCATGGGCGAGCACCTCTTCTAAAGCCTGCAGCGCGATATTGACTTCCTCTGCTGTGTTGTGCCAGCCGAAGGAAAAGCGCAGTGTGCCTGTGGGATAGGTTCCGAGCGTTTTGTGGGCGTTGGGAGCGCAGTGCAGGCCTACGCGCGTAGCAATGGCGTATTTGTCCGCCAGAATGAAGGCCAGCTCTGCGATATCCATTATATCTGTAATGATGGAAACTACGCCTACGCGCTCGCTACAGTTCTTTTTACCGACGATGCGCAATAAGTTTTGCGCTTCTAATTGCTGCAGTCCGTCTAAAAACTGCTGCGTAAGCGTCAGCTCGTGCGTGCGGATTTTGTCAATGCCCTGTTGCTGCAGCCAGATGAGGGAAGCATGCAGACCGGCGATGCCCGGCAGGTTGAGCGTGCCTGCTTCAAATTTATCGGGCATGAAGCGTGGGGTGTGCTCCGTATGGCTGAGGCTGCCGGTGCCGCCGACAATGAGCGGTGTTATTTCGTCAATCATGCTTTCACGCAGCACAAAACCGCCGATGCCCTGCGGTGCCAAAAGTCCCTTGTGCCCCGTAAAGGCGAGGGCGTCAATGTGCATTTCCTGCATGTTGATGGGAATGACGCCGGCGCTTTGCGCACTGTCGACGATGAATTTCAAATTGTGTTTGTGGCAGAAGCTGCCGATTGCTGCCAAGGGCTGCAGCGTGCCGCAGACATTGCTGGCGTGCGTCATGATGATAGCCTTGGTGTTGGGGCGCACCAGCTGCGGTAAAGCGTCCAAGCACAGCGCTCCCTCCGCGTCGCAGGGGATGCGGCTGAAGGTGATAGCGTCAGTGGGAGCGTTGCCTGCAGTCAGCTCTGTGCCAATTTGCTGGAGCGGACGCATGACGGCGTTGTGCTCCATTGCACTCACCAGCACATGGTCGCCGCTATGCAGCAGTCCCTTGATGATGATATTCAGGCTTTCGGTAATGTTCTTCGTAAAGACAACATTTTTGCTGTCCTCGCCGCCGAAAAAGCGGCAAAGCAGTTCGCGTGTGGCAAAAACAAGGTCCTCGGTATTAGTTGCGCAGGTACCGCGGCTGATGTTGGTGCCTGTATGGGTAATATATTGATAAACTGCGTCAGCAACTGCCTCTGGCTTGGGAAAGGTGGTGCTGGCGTTGTCGAGATAAATTTGCTGCATTTTTCGTACCTCCTCATGTTACGCATATTCTATCATATAATTATCTGAAAAGCTAATAAATCAATCAGCTTTATCTATAAATGATATTGGTATAAGCATGTGGGCTATGATATACTTTTGTCGAAAGAATATTTTGGGGAGGCTTTTATGAAAAATGAACAAATAACGATTGTTGCGACAGGCGCGATTATCGGTCTGGTGGCAGCAATGCTGGTGTTTTTCGGCAATCCGGCCAACATGGGCCTGTGTATTGCCTGTTTTTTGCGTGATACTGCCGGCGGCTTGGGCCTGCATGCCGCCAAGGCTGTGCAGTACATCCGTCCGGAAATCAGCGGTCTGGTGCTGGGTGCGCTGGGGGCTGCATATCTGCACGGAGAATTTTCGCCGAAGGGCGGCAGCTCTCCGCTGACGCGTTTTGTATTGGGCTTTTTTGCGATGATCGGCTGTCTGATGTTTTTGGGCTGTCCGTTCAGAATGCTGCTGCGTATTGCCGGCGGTGATTTGAACGCTGTTGTCGGTCTGGTTGGTTTTGCGGCAGGCATTTATGCCGGCATTTTCTTCCTGAACCGAGGCTACAGCCTGAAGCGTACCTATAAGATGACGGCGGCGGAAGGCAGCATTATGTCGGTGATTGCCGTTGTGCTGTTGGTGCTGCTCGTTGCCGCACCGGCCTTCATCCACTTTACCAAGGCGGGTGGCGGTCCCGGTGCCAAGCATGCGGCTGTTGCTGTGAGCCTGATTGCTGCAGTGGCAGTCGGTTATCTTACGCAGCGCACACGCTTCTGCATGATTGCTGGTATCCGCGATTTTATTCTCTTTAGAGAAACTAAAATGCTGTGGGGCTTTGTGGCTGTTGTTGCGGCAGCTGCTGCCTGCAATGTTGTGCTGACCTCTGTAACAGGCGGTGCCTTCTTCAAGGTTGGCTTTGCGGCGCAGCCTATTGCGCACACCGATGCGCTGTGGAACGTGCTGGGACTTTTCCTGGCGGGCTTTGCCTGCGTACTCTTGGGCGGTTGCCCGATGCGTCAGCTGGTGCTGTCCGGTGAAGGCAACTCCGACAGCGCAGTAACTCTGCTGGGCTTTATCGTGGGTGCGGCCTTTGCGCATAACTTCGGCTTGGCATCCAGCGGCAACGGTCCTACTGCCAACGGTCAGATTGCTGTTGTTATCGGTATTGTTGTTGTTACTGTGATCGCTTATCTGAATACATATAAAAAGTGAGGAAACGCTATGAAAACTATTGATGCAAGAGGACTTTCCTGTCCAGAACCTGTTATCCTGACGCGTCAGGCGATGATGAGCGGCGAGGCTGCTTATGAGGTAATCGTGGATAACAATACCTCCAAGGAAAATGTAACACGTTACGCACAGCATCAGGGCTATAAGGTTGCTGTGACGGAGCAGGACGGCGAATTTACTCTGTCCCTAAACAAATGATGCAGTATATTGCAACGTTCTTTTCGCACTTCGGCGCGGTGCGCTTTCAGCATCTGTGCGCGGAGCGCGGCTGGCAGGCGCAGGTTCGCCCCGTGCCGCGCAGCCTGAGCAGCAGCTGCGGTACCTGCGTATTTTTTAAAACAGAGGCGCTGGAAGATGCAGCGTCTTTGCAGACACCGGAGCTGGAGCAGATAGTGCGTGAGCGGGAGGATGGCTACGAGGTTTTGTATACTGCTGCCGAATAAGCGGAGGTTTGAGCTATGGAAAACGAAGTAAAGCTGACGAAGCTGGCGAGCTGTGCGGGTTGCGGTGCCAAGGTGGGTGCCGGTACGCTGTGCAATTTGCTGACAGGCTTTCAGACGCATTATGATGCTAATCTTTTGGTAGGCTACGATAAAAGCGATGATGCCAGTGTTTATCGGGTGAGTGACGAGCTGGCGATTGTGCAGACAACGGATTTCTTTCCGCCGATTGTCGATGATCCATTTATGTACGGACAGATTGCGGCGACGAACGCTCTGAGCGATGTTTACGCTATGGGCGGTGAGCCGAAGCTGGCGCTGAATATCATGTGCATTCCCGAGAAAATGAACAAGGCAACCGTGCAGGAGATTTTGCGCGGCGGTTATGCCAAGGCCTATGAAGCAGGCGCAATTATCACCGGCGGCCACACCATTCACGGCACCGAGCCGATTTACGGCTTGGCGGTGACAGGTTTTGTTAAGCCTGAAAATGTGTGGACGAACAGCGGCGCGCAACCCGGTGACGTTTTGCTTTTGACGAAGCCTTTGGGAGTGGGCATCCTGACGACGGCGGCAAAAGCCGGCTTAGTAGAGCAGGAGCTGCTCGACAAGCTGTATGTGCAGATGAGTACGCTCAATAAATATGCGCATGACGTGCTTGTGAACTACAGCGTGCATGCCTGCACCGACGTGACAGGCTTTGCGCTTTTGGGCCACAGTCTGGAGATGGCGCAGGGCAGCGGCGTTACCGTGCACCTGAAGGCGCAGGCTGTGCCCTATCACGAGGAAGCATACGAGGTGGCGGATATGGGCTTTATTCCTGCTGGGGCATACCGCAACCGTGATTTTGCCGAAGCAGGTGTGCGTGTTGTGGGAGCTGTCGCGCGTGCGCTGCAGGATATTTTTTACGACCCGCAGACGAGCGGAGGCCTGCTGTGTGCCGTTCCTGCGGCGGAGGCGGATGCCTGTCTGGCAGAGCTTAAAGCTGTTGCTCCTAGTACGCAGATTATCGGCTATGTGACCGAAAAACTTGACAGTGCGATTTATCTGGAGGCGTAAATATTTTCAAGATGCTGCTTAATCGGCGGCATCTTTTTTCACATTTTATTTACGCAAAAATGCTGTATACATTTATGCAGATATTTTACAAACTAGGCTGAGTAGTGTATACTAATTATATGAACCGGAAAGTTTTTCCAGTAAAAATTAAGGTCAAGTAATTTTGTGATTTCAAGAAAGAAGGGAATCCAATGGTAAAAATGAAAACAATGGACGGCAACACCGCTGCTGCGTATATTTCCTACGCATTTACCGATGTTGCTGCAATTTATCCTATTACTCCGTCCTCACCGATGGCTGAGGTTGTCGATGAATGGGCTGCCCAAGGCAAAAAGAACATTTTCGGGCAAACCGTTAAGCTGATGGAAATGCAGTCCGAGGCAGGTGCCTCCGGCGCAGTTCACGGCTCTCTGCAGGCAGGTGCACTGACTACTACCTACACCGCATCTCAAGGCTTGCTTTTGATGATTCCTAATATGTATAAAATGGCCGGCGAGCTGCTGCCCGCAGTTTTCCACGTTTCCGCACGTGCACTGGCAACAAGCTCTCTGTCTATCTTCGGTGACCATCAGGACGTTATGGCTACCCGTCAGACCGGCTTTGCATTGCTGGCTGAAGGCAGCGTACAAGAGGTTATGGATCTGGCAGGCGTAGCACATCTGAGTGCTATCAAAGGCCGTGTACCGTTCCTGAACTTCTTCGACGGCTTCCGTACCTCCCATGAAATCCAGAAGATTGAGGTTATGGATTATGCTAACATCGAAAAGCTGCTGGATAAGGATGCGGTAGATGCATTCCGTAAACGCGGCCTGAACCCGGATAATCCTGTTATTCGCGGCACCGCACAAAACCCGGATATTTACTTCCAGACTCGTGAGGCTGTTAACACCTATTACAATGCTCTGCCGGAAATCGTAGAGGATTACATGGGCGAAATCAGCAAGCTGACCGGCCGTGAATATCATCTGTTCAATTATTACGGCGCTGAGGATGCAGAAAATATCATCATCATCATGGGCTCTGCTTCCGAAACTGTCCGCACTGTTGTTGAAAAGCTTAACGCAGAGGGCAAAAAGGTTGGCGTACTCGTAGTTCACCTGTATCGTCCGTTCAGCATCGAGCACTTCATGGGCGCAATTCCGCAAAGCGTAAAACGCATCGCTGTACTGGACCGCACCAAAGAGCCGGGCGCTTTCGGCGAACCGCTGTATCTTGATGTACGTGCTGCCTTCTATGCAAGCGACCGCAAGCCTATGATTATCGGCGGCCGTTACGGCTTGGGCTCCAAGGACCTGCTGCCCGGCGATATCGTAGCTGTATTCGATAATCTGGCAAGTGCAGAACCGAAAAACAATTTCACCATCAGCATCACTGATGATGTAACCAATACCTCTCTGCCGTGCGTAGCAGGCGTTGATGTAACTCCTGCAGGCACCAAGGGCTGCAAATTCTGGGGCTTGGGCAGTGATGGTACTGTCGGCGCCAACAAGAGTGCTATCAAAATCATCGGTGACCACACCGATATGTACGCTCAAGGCTACTTCTCTTACGACAGTAAAAAATCCGGCGGCGTAACCGTTTCCCACCTGCGCTTCGGTCATACTCCGATTATGGCACCGTACCTGATTGATGCTGCCGATTTTGTTGCAGTACACAATCAGTCCTATGTTCATAAATACGATGTAACCGCAGGCCTGAAAAAAGGCGGCACCTTCCTGCTGAACTGCAACTGGAGCGCTGAGGAGCTCGACGCACAGCTGCCCGGTCAGCTCAAACGCTATATCGCTAAAAACGATATCAAATTCTACATTATTGATGCTGTTAAGATTGCTCAGGAAATCGGTCTGGGCGGCCGCATCAACATGATTATGCAGTCTGCTTTCTTCAAGCTGGCTGATATTATTCCTCTGGCTGACGCTGTTAAATACCTGAAGGATGCTGTTGAGCATTCCTACGGCAAGAAAGGGCAGAATATTGTTGACATGAACAACGCTGCTATCGACAAGGGTATTGACGCTATTGTTGCTGTTGATGTTCCCGCAAGCTGGGCTGAGGCTGGCGATACTGCTGCCGAAGCTGCAACCGGCAACGAGTTCGTTGACAAGCTGCTCGTTCCGATGAACAAGCTGGAAGGCGACAAGCTGCCGGTAAGTGCTTTTGCAGATTATGCTGACGGCACCTTCCCGAGTGGTACTGCTGCTTATGAAAAACGCGGCATCGCTATCGACGTACCGGAATGGCAGATGGACACCTGTATCCAATGTAACCAGTGCGCCTTCGTTTGCCCGCATGCTGCTATCCGTCCGGTTCTCATGACTGAGGAAGAAGCTGCCAAGGCTCCGGCAACTCTGCCGAGCAAGCCTGCTATCGGCGCTAAAGGTCTGATGTTCAGCATGAGCATCTCTCCGCTGGATTGCACCGGCTGCGGCAACTGCGCTCAGGTATGCCCGGCTCCGAAAGCCAAAGCTCTCGTTATGAAGCCGCTCGATACTCAGCTTGATAAAGCTGCTGCATGGGAATACAGCCAGAAAGAGGTTGCTCCTAAGGCAAATCCGCTCAATAAGAAGACCATGAAGGGTATTCAGTTCGAACAGCCGCTGCTTGAGTTCAGCGGTGCGTGCGCAGGCTGCGGCGAAACTCCGTATGCTAAGCTCGTAACTCAGCTGGTTGGCGACCGTATGATGATTGCCAATGCAACCGGCTGTACCTCTATCTGGGGTGCATCCGCTCCGTCCATGCCGTACACCAAAAACTGCAAAGGTCATGGTCCGAGCTGGGCAAACTCCCTGTTCGAGGATAACGCTGAATATGGCTTAGGCATGTTCCTGGGCGTTAAACAATCCCGTGAGCGTGTAGAAGACATGGTAAAAGCTATGCTGGAAGGCGAGCTGCCTGAGGATCTCAGGGCTGCGCTGACCGATTGGCTGGAGCATGTCAACGACAGCGAAGGCACCCGTGAGCGTGCCGAAGCGTTGACTGCTGTACTGGAAAAATACAAAGACAACTGCGATAAATGTGCTGCTCTGTATGACGAGAAGCAATTCTTTGTTAAACGCAGCCACTGGATCTTCGGCGGTGACGGCTGGGCTTATGATATCGGCTACGGCGGTCTGGACCATGTACTGGCATCCGGCGAGAATGTCAATGTCATGGTATTCGATACCGAGGTATATTCCAACACCGGCGGTCAATCCTCCAAATCTACTCCGACTGCGGCAATCGCTAAATTTGCTGCCAGCGGCAAAAAGACCAAGAAGAAAGACCTTGGCATGATGGCTATGAGCTACGGCTATGTATATGTTGCACAGGTTGCTATGGGCGCCGACAAGAATCAGACTCTCAAGGCTATTGCCGAAGCAGAGGCTTATGATGGTCCGTCCCTGATTATTGCTTACGCACCTTGCATCAACCACGGCCTGAAGGTTGGCATGGGCTGCAGCCAGCTCGAAGAAAAGCGTGCTGTTGACTGCGGTTACTGGGCAACCTATCGCTTCAATCCGGAACTGAAGGAGCAAGGCAAGAATCCGTTCATTCTGGATAGCAAAGAGCCTACCGCAAACTTCCGTGACTTCCTGATGGGCGAAGTTCGTTTCAGCTCCCTGCAGAAGATGTTCCCGGATACTGCGGAAGCATTGTTCGAAAAGACCGAGAAAGATGCTATGACTCGTCTGGACGGCTACAAAAAGCTGGCAGGCAAGGAATAAAATTCTTGCTTAATAAAAAATAAGCCGTGCTGCGTAAGCGGCACAGCAAAAAAAAATAAAGAACTCTCTACGTGCTCTGCTCATGCAGTGCTTCGTAGGGAGTTCTTTTTATGCTTCAAAACAAAGAAAATCCCGGCATGGTTCCTTCAAAAACCATAACCGGGATTTTTTCGTCAAGAAATTAAGCAGCGGCTTATTTTACCAGTGCTGCCAACGCTTCCTTATCGTGCAGGCCGACTGCGGATTTTACCAGCTTGCCGCTTTTGAAAACCAACAGGCTGGGGATGCTCATGATAGCAAATTTTTCTGCCAGCTCAGGATTATCATCAACGTTGCATTTGGTAATCTTGATATCGCTGTGCTCCTGAGCAAAGGCTTCCAGAATCGGAGCTTGCATACGGCAGGGGCCGCACCAGGATGCCCAAAAATCAACGAGAACTGTTTGGGTAGAATTGGTAACCTCCTGCTCAAAGTTTGCTGTAGTAATTTCTAATGCCATAATTATCACTCCTTCAGTGTTTTTGTAAAAATTTTGGTTATTTATTGCTGTTTTCGTCTGTCTTATGTTGGCGCAAAAACTTTAACGCTGTCAGGCCGGCACGTGCGCCCTCGTGTACTGCCTTAGCCACCTGCATCAAGCCTCCCGTGCAGTCGCCGGCAGCGAAAAGTCCGGGGATGTTAGTCGCTCCGTCGCCGTCGATACGGATGAAGCGTCCGTTCAGCTCTGCGCCGAGCTTGCGCGCCATATCGGTGCTGTCTGCTGTGCCAAGAGCGATAAATAAGCCGTCGACGGCCAGCGTGCTGCCGTCGGTAAAGCGGATGCTGCTGAGCTTGCCGTTGCCTTCAATTGCTTGCAGCACAGAGGTGTTTACCTCAAAGCCTGCAGACTTGGCTGCGTCACCGCTTTGACCGTTGGTCAGGATGGTGACGCTACCTGCCAGCTGCTTAAGATAGGCAGCTTCGTGCAGAGCATAGGCGCCGTTGCCTAAGACTGCAACATTTTTCTTACGGAAGAAGAAGCCATCGCAGACGGCGCAGTAGCTTATGCCCTTGCCCTCCAGCTCGATAAGACCGGGAAGGTTGAGCGTAATATTCTTGCTGCCGGTAGCCAGAATAAGTGCTTCTGTCTGCAGCTGCTCGTCTGTGTTTTTCAAACTGAGCGTGAAGCAGTCGGTGTATTCAACGCCGAGAACCTCATCCTGCAAAATTTCTACGCCCAGCGAGCGTGCCTGCTCCAGTCCTGCTGCATAGAGCTTGGCTCCGGAAGCGGCAATGCCGTAGTAGTTGTCAATTTTATGTGCTTTGGCCAGTGCGCCGGGTCCGTTTTCAATGATGCATACCTTTTGACCGGCGCGCGCCAGATAAAGAGCAGCACTTACTCCGGCGGGACCGCCGCCGATAATAATCGCTTGCTTAATGTTGTTAGTCATAGGCAGCCTCCTGTAAATATAAACTGAGATAAAATGGAAAATTATTCTTTATTTTATTATAACTCAGTTTGCAAAATTTTTCTGCAAAATAATAGTGAATTAGCAGCGGGCAGAGGTGCTGTTATCTTTTGGCTTATCAGCTTCGGCGTGTGCTTTGGCAGGCTGTTCGGTAACATTTTCCTGCAGCGGAGTTTCAAAATAAAGACTAGTGCTGGGGAAGGCGCAGCTTACGCCGACTTCTTCAAGAAGCTCCAATGTATGCAGGTTGATTTCTTGCATAATGTTGAGGTATTCGAGGTGCTTGCCTGTTTTGGCGTAGCAGACAACACGGATATCAAGGCTGCTGCTGTTATAGGTGAGGAAATGAACGCGTACATCATTTTCATCAATAAGCGTGAGATCCTCCAGATAATTTTTCAGCTTGAAGATAAATTCCTCGATTTGGGCAGCCGTTGTACCGTAGGTCAGGCCAAGCGTAAAGTCGATGCGGCGACGTTCGCGCAGCGTATAGTTGGTAATAGGCGTGTTGCTGAGGAGGGAGTTTGGAATATAAACAAGCTCCTGCGGAAAGGTGCGGATACAGGTGCTGCGGAAGGAAACGCTTTCAACGATGCCTTCGATGCCGTTGGCTTTAATCCAGTCGCCGATTTTAAAGGGCTTGTCGAGCAGAATAATCATACTGCCGAAAACGTTGGCCAACGCATCCTTGGCTGCAAATGCAACAGCCAAAGAGCCGATACTGAGGGAAGCAATGAAGGCACTGATATCATAATTCCACTCGCGGGCTACGGTTACAAAGCCCAGCATGATGATAATCATACGGAAAACAGTCGCGAGAATGTTGGCGATGGCTTCATCGGTCTGGATGCCGAATCTTTCTAGCAAATCAAAGAAAACGCCGTGTGTTGTATCAATCAGGTTATAAAGACCCCAGAAAAAGTTGGTGACAATAATTGTGCGCAGAATGCGGTCGGTAAAGCTTACATCATGTATTGATGCCAACGGCGACAGGTTGATTGCCGCATAGAACGCAATAATAAAGAGCGCAATATTGATAGGTGTTTCGAAGGCGTTAAGAAAATCCTCGCCGTAGCTGAAGGAAACCTTGTTGTTCAGACGGCGTAAAAGGCGGATGAAAAAGTTTTTATAAATGTAGCGGACAACGGTAAAGAAAAGAAAGGCACTTATGGAAGGGTACCAGGGTTTAAGAGTAAGCAATATATCGTTCACGAGGGAACCTCCTTGGTTAAGAATTTTTCAGCTTAACTAATTTTAGCATTTTCTGTGTTGCTGCACAACGATTTTACATTTATTTCTAATTCTCGTGACACTTTAGTAAACTTGTATGTTTATGGATGTGGTATAATTAACACAATATAAATAGACGGAGGCATGTTATGGAACTGCTGGTTGAGCGTATATTTGCAATCTTCATAGCTATATCGGGACCGATACTGACAATATTCGACCTCCCGGGGAATACTTTGCTTTTACTGACATCGTTGATGTTTGCTTTTTTTGATGAGGTGTTGTACTTTAACGGCAGGCTGCTTTCAGCTATGGTGCTTATTTATGCTTTGGGCGAATTTTGGGAGTTCTGCGTCGGCCTTTTCGGCATCAAACGCAGTAAAGTGTCTTGGTTCGCGGTTATTTTCATTGCCTTGGGAAGCTTTGCCGGCACTCTGCTCGGTACATTGATTTTTCCGATATTAGGCTCGTTGCTCGGCGGTATGGCAGGTGCCTTTGCGGCTGCGTTTGCCTATGAGCTGGCGCGTACAGGTATTTCGGCTGATGCTATGCATTTGGCCTGGACGGCAGCAAAGATGCGCTTTTTAGCGATTATGGGAAAACTGGCAGCAGGTATTGCTTTAGCTGCACTGCTTTTGAAGCAGGTAGTGTTTTTTTAAATATATAATTTAATGAGAGGTGTACAATATGGAATTTACTTTTGCACATAATAACTTTAACGTATTGGATTTGGAAAAAAGCCTGAAGTTTTACGAAGAGGCTTTGGGGCTGAAGGAAGACCACCGCAAGGAGGCTGCGGACGGCAGCTTTATGCTGGTGTATCTGACGGACGGAAAAACTCCGCATCTGTTGGAGCTTACCTGGCTGCGTGACCGCAAGGAAGCTTATAATTTGGGCGAAAATGAATTCCATCTGGCATTTTTGGTAGATGATTACGAAGCAGCGCATGCTAAGCATAAGGAAATGGGCTGCATTTGCTATGAAAATCCTGCTATGGGAATTTACTTTATTACCGACCCTGATAATTATTGGCTGGAAATTGTACCGAAGAACAAATAAGCGCATAAAAAGCGTCAAGGTCCGGGAGGTAGATGACATGAAACAAAAGCTGTGTCTGCATGGGCTGGAAGTAAAAAACCAGGCGCAGCTGCTTAATCTTGCGAAAAGGCTGCTGCCTGGCAGTACCGTCAAGGTAAAAATCAAAGAAAAATATTTTAATGATAATGATATGTACAAATATCGCCTGACGCGCTTTACACCGGAAAATATGGACGGCGTACGCTTGTATTGTGCCTGGGGTACACTGCTGGTTAGCGACAAACTGCTGGCGATAGCGGATATAATTATTGAATTCGAATATCGGAATGCGGAAGCTGCAGAGGCTGTTGACAGTCTGCTGCAGAAGCTGCTGGCCTCCAAAACAAAATTTGTGCTGGAGGAGGCGGATTTTTCACAGCGTCTTGACCAGCTGCGCGGCTGCTTCGACCAAAAGCAGCTGGCCGCCTACGATGCGGACAGTGCTATGAGTCTTTTGTATTGCCATCTTCCGTGGCAGGTTTATTATGTAAGCAAGCTGTGGCAGGAGGTTTTGAACCGCGGCCCGGAACGCAGCCTGATGCGTCAGCTGCGCGTCAAGCTCAGGCGCTTGCGCTCACTGCTGACGCTGTGCAAGCCGCTCTTGCCTGAGCAGGATGCTTTGCACTGGCAGGGCGTGCTGAAGGCACGCACCAATCTTTTAGGTGATGTGCGGGAGTACGATGTAGCACTGCAAATCTGTTCACGTCTGCAGCGCAGCCATGAGCAGGCGGAAGCTGCGCTGCCGCAGCTTACGGAGCTTTTGACACAGCTGCGCGGTGCAGCCGCAGCTAAGGCGCTGCGCGGACTGCGGCTGAATCGTCTGACTCTGGAGCTGGCTCAATTGCTTTTGTGGCTGTACAGTGTGCCTGCGCCGGAAAAGGAGCTGACATTGGCAGAGTTTTTGTCGCGTCGTTTTGGTAATTGGTATAATAAGCTATTGGAGTTACCGGAAAAATATCCTGACCTGCATAATATGGAGCAGCTGCATCGCATCCGCATCAAGCTCAAGCGCTTCCGTTATGCACTGCAGAGCGTGCCGGAGCTGGCTCCGGAAGCACGCCTTTTGCGCAGTCTGAAGTATCTGCAGGATATGCTGGGCCTGTTGCACGATGATTATATCAACACCATGATGGTAGAGAAGCTGGTGGCGGCAAATCCCAAGATTAAGGAGCTGCGTTATGAGGCAGCCTTGTTCAGCGGTTGGGAGCAGGCCAAGGCCGATGCAGCGCTGGAAGCGTTGCCGCAGCAGTGGGAAGCCTTCAGCAGTCAGCTGACGGAGTGGAAGAATAAAAATCTGTAATTGCTTTGGCTTCGTTAAGCAATGTAAATAAGATTGTAAAGTTTTTATGGCAGTGCTTGCACTTGCAGGCGCGAAAGACTATAATTAAACACATATTAAGCATATGGGAGGAGAGATTTCCATGAAAAAAATATTAATGCTGGTTACAATGGTTATGATGCTGGCTGTCAGCGCAGTTTGCAGCGCATCCAACGGCAAGGTGCTGGACTCCGAGGAAGCAATTGCAGCTAAGTTTATCAGTGGCGGCAATTATAAGGCCATTACCTCTATGATGACAGAGGATATGCAAAAGAACTGGGATGAAAAGGCTTATACTAACCTGCAGGCACAGCTGGCTAAGGATTTTGGTAAGCTGACTACCAATCAACTGCTTGTTGTTGAAAAACACAATGGTGCAGACGTGCTGCTGTATCAGGTTGTTGCAGAGAAAAAACCTGCTGCCCGCTTTGTATATCTCTTTAAGCTGAACGGCGAGAAACCTTTGTTGCATGATTTCAGTGTAATGCTCCCGCAACAAAAAGAAGCAGCTAAGGAAGAAGCTAAAAAATAAAATTTCAGATAAAAACTGACGACAGAGCTATACTATGGCAGTATACTCTGTCGTTTTTGGTTGAATTTTTAGATCTGTTGCTAGGGGAAATGGCGCACTTCCTTATGCTATTTCTTGACTGTGCTTTATAGCTGTTATATAATATTGAAGAATATAAGAGGTCTTTTAGTGCAGAAAAGTTTAATGGCATTAGATTGACAAAAATCTTGTAGGGCTTGCGACCTTTCGATCATAATGGTGTGGCGAAACGGTGCAGGCTCTATCTTGTTTATGGAGGCACGTACTATGCAGCCGGTAAAAATTCGTATTTTGAGTACAACGAAGGATGAGGGTAGTGAGGCTCAGGCTTCTGAACAAAAGTATACGGGTATGATGACGGAAAAAGGCGGCAAATACTACGTAATCTACCAGGAAGATGAACAATCTGGTCTTGATAACACCAAGACAACGCTGAAATGGGACGATGAGCACGTTATAGTCATGCGTAGCGGCAGCGTAGATCACAGACAGGAATTCCGCCGTGGATATGTAGATAAAAGCCTTTATCAGACACCTTATATGAAAATTCCTCTGACGACGGAAACCAGTTATGTATATACCCATTTCCGTAACGGTATGTGGCAGCTGGAAATGGAATATACCTTGTATCATGATGATAAGCCTTATGGCGAGATGAAGATTTTAATTGAGGTTGAGGAAATTTAATATGAAAATAGGCTTTGATAATCAAAAATATTTGACCATGCAATCTGAGCATATCAGAGAGCGCATCAGTAAATTCGGCGATAAGCTTTATCTGGAATTCGGCGGCAAGCTGTTCGATGATTACCATGCTTCCCGCGTACTGCCGGGCTTTGCTCCGGACAGTAAGCTGCAGATGCTTCTGCAGCTGGCGGATCAGGCAGAGATGATTATTTCCATCAATGCCGATGATATCGAAAATAACAAGGTGCGTCACGATTTAGGTCTGACCTACGATCTGGACGTACTGCGTCTGGTAAAGGTTTACCGCTCTAAAGGACTTTATGTCAGCAGCGTTGTTATTACGCAATATAAGGGGCAGAAATCCATCGAAAACTTCAAGAATAAGCTGGAAGCTCTGGATATCAAGGTTTATTACCATTATCCGATTGAAGGCTATCCGCATAATGTGGAGCATATTGTCAGCGATGAAGGCTATGGCCAGAACGATTATGTAGAAACTACACGTCCGCTGGTAGTTGTAACTGCTCCCGGTCCCGGCAGCGGCAAGATGGCTACCTGTCTGTCACAGCTGTATCATGAAAACAAACGCGGCATTAAGGCCGGTTATGCTAAATTCGAAACCTTCCCCATCTGGAATCTGCCTTTGAAGCATCCTGTAAACATGGCTTATGAGGCTGCTACGGCGGATCTGCAGGATGTTAATATGATTGACCCCTTCCATTTGGAGGCTTATGGCGTAACCACGGTAAATTATAACCGTGACGTTGAAATTTATCCCGTACTTGCAGCAATCTTTGAAGGTATTTACGGCTATTGCCCGTACAAATCGCCTACTGATATGGGTGTTAATATGGCAGGCAACTGCATCTGTGATGATGAGGTCTGCTGTGAGGCTTCCCGTCAGGAAATTATCCGCCGCTATTATCAGTCCCTGAACCGTTTGGCATTGGATGAGGCTAGCAAGCAGGAGGTTTATACGCTGGAGCTGCTGATGAAGCAGGCTAAGGTCAGCGTTAATGACCGCCGCGTGGTGACCGTTGCCAAAGAGGTTGCGGAAGAACGCAAGTGCGCTGTTATTGCGCTGGAGCTTGCCGATGGCAGAATCGTTACCGGCAAAACTACGGATTTGCTGGGACCTGCCAGTGCCGTATTGTTGAACGCTATTAAGGAATTGGGTGGTATTGCGGATGAAATGCACCTTATTTCACCGACCTATATCAACCCGATTCAGAATCTGAAGACGCGCTACCTTGGCAGCAGCAATCCGCGTCTGCATATGGATGAGGTGCTGATAGCGCTTTCTATGTGTGCTGCAACGGACAGTCTGGCTAAGCTGGCGCTGGAAAAGCTGCCGGAGCTGAAGGGCTGTCAGGCACATTCTACCGTTATGCTGACAGAGGGCGATTTCAAGGTATTCAAAAAGCTGGGCGTTGAACTGACTAATGACCCTATTTACGAAACAAAATAAGCAATAAAGAAAGAGAAGGAGAGATTTTGCTTTGGATATAAAGGATTTATTAGCCGCTGCTATTAAAGATGCAGCGCAAAAAGCTATCGATAATGGCACTTTGAAACCGGGTACTTTGCCCGAGGTTATGCTGGAGGTTCCGCCGCAAAAGGAATTCGGCGATTTTGCAACTAACTTTGCAATGCAGTCTGCCCGCAGCCTGCATTGCGCACCGCGTCAGATTGCACAGGCTGTTGTAGATAATCTGGACTGTGCTTCCGTAGATAAAATGGAAATTGCCGGCCCCGGCTTCATCAATTTCTATCTGAAACAGAATTGGACTGCTGATTTGCTGGCAGGCATTCTGGCTGCCGGTGAAAACTACGGCAATCTGCCTGCTAACGGCTTGGGCCGCGTTCAGGTTGAATATGTAAGTGCTAATCCAACTGGCCCGCTGCATGTAGGCCATGCCCGCGGCGCCGCAGTCGGCAGTGCTATGGTTAACCTGCTGCGTGCTGCAGGCTATGATGTTGAAAGCGAATATTATATCAATGACGCCGGCAACCAGATGAACAATCTGGCAAACTCCGTTAATGCACGTTACCTGCAGCTGCTGAAGCTGGAGGAAATGGGCGGCGTTCCTGCTGACCTGACCGTTAAGCAGCTGGACGAAATGCCGACCGGCATTCCTTTCCCGGAAAACGGCTACCATGGCTATGATATAATTGAAACCGCTCAGCGCATTATCCGTATCTATGGCAAGGAATTTGTTGCTTTAGAGGAAAAAGAGCGTCTGGCTAAATTCCTGGAAATCGCTTATAAAGAAAAGCTGGCAGGCCTGAAAGAAGATCTGGAAGCTTTTGGCGTAACCTTCGATGTATGGTTCAGCGAGCAATCCCTGCATGATGCCGATAAAATCCGTGATGCTTGCAAATTCCTTGAGGAAAAAGGCTGCGTTTATGAAAAGGACGGCGCAAAATGGTTTAATTCCACCGCTTACGGCGATGACAAGGACCGCGTTGTTATCCGTGACAACGGCGTGTCCACCTACTTTGCTGCCGATATCGCTTATCACCGCAACAAATTCGAGCGTGGCTTCGACCGCATCATCAACCTGTGGGGCGCTGACCACCATGGTTATATTGCCCGCGTGAAGGCTGCTGTAAGTGCTTTGGGCTTTGAGGCTGATAAGCTGGAGGTGCTGCTGCTGCAAATGGTACGTCTGTACCGCAACGGCGATATCGTTAAGCTTTCCAAGCGTACCGGCGAAACCATCACTCTGCGCGAGCTGATGGATGAGGTTGGCGTTGATGCAGCGCGTTACTTCTTCTGCATGCGCTCCTTAGACAGCCAGCTGGATTTTGATATGACTCTGGCTACCGAAAAATCCAATGAGAACCCGGTTTATTATATCCAATATGCGCATGCACGTATCTGCAGCATTGCCCGTCAGCTTGCCGAAGCAGGCATTGAGGCTGTAGCTTTAGACGAGCTGAAGCTGGATACTTTGCAGGCTCCCGAAGAGCTGGCGCTGGTTAAAAAGCTGGGCGAATATCCGGAACTGCTTGCCCGTGCAGCCCGCGAACGCGCTGTACATCATGTGGCAACCTATACCTACGAGCTGGCAACTCTGTTCCACTCCTTCTATAACCAATGCCGTATTCTGGGCGTAGATACAGACTTACAACAAGCCCGTATTGCTTTGGTGAAGGCAGTTGGTCACACCATCCGTCATGCTTTAGGTATTCTGGGCGTTTCTGCTCCGGAAAGAATGTAATTTAAGAAATTCTTTTGCAGGTGGCAGAGTCCTTGAGGCTTTGCCGCCTGCAGTGAGTTTAGATACAATTTAATATTTTTATTGCGTTGTAGCATTTTATGAAATCTGAGGGGGTTAAAAATCATGACTACTAATACCAAGTACATTTTTGTGACAGGCGGCGTTGTTTCTTCTTTGGGCAAGGGCATCACTGCTGCGTCTTTGGGACGTTTGCTGAAAAGCCGCGGCTATAGGGTTACTATCCAGAAGTTCGACCCGTATATCAATATTGACCCGGGCACAATGAGCCCGTATCAGCATGGCGAGGTTTTTGTAACTGATGATGGTGCGGAAACTGACCTTGACCTGGGACATTACGAACGCTTTATTGATATCAACCTGTCCAAAAACTCCAATACGACCACAGGCAAGATTTACCAGAGTGTAATAAATAAAGAACGCCGTGGCGATTATCTTGGCGGTACTGTACAGGTTATTCCGCATATTACGAATGAAATCAAGGAGCGCGTTTTCCGCGTCGGCCAGCAGGATAATGCTGATTTTGTTATTACGGAAATCGGCGGTACTGTAGGTGATATTGAAAGCCTGCCGTTTTTGGAAGCCATCCGTCAGGTAAAAAAGGATGTCGGCAAGAACGATGTGCTTTATATTCACGTTACGCTGGTACCGTATATTTCTGCAGCAGGTGAGCTGAAAACCAAACCGACTCAGCACAGTGTCAAAGAGCTGCGCAGCATCGGTATTTCTCCTGATATTATCGTTTGCCGCAGTGAAAAGCCTATTTCCAAGGAAATGCGCGAAAAAATGGCTATGTTCTGCGACGTTGATCCGGACGCAGTTATCCAAAACCTTACCGCAAGAAGCATTTACGAAGTACCGATGCTCATGGAGGAGCAGGGACTTGATACTATTGTTTTGCGCAAGCTGGCAATGGAGGATAAGCCGAAGGATATGCAGGGCTGGCATGATATGGTGGCCCGTATCCTGAAAAAATATGACAAGAAGGTAACTATTGCGGTAGTCGGCAAATATGTTGCTTTGCAGGATGCCTATATTTCTATTACCGAATCTTTGCGTCATGCAGCAGTTGCCAATGAAGCTGAACTTGATATCCATTGGGTGAATGCTGAAGAAATTGAAGCAGATGATACGGATATGGATAAGGTGATGGCCGGCGTTGACGGCATTCTGGTACCTGGCGGCTTCGGCAACCGTGGTATCGAAGGCAAGATTAAAGCTATTCAATATGCACGTGAGCATAAAATCCCGTTCTTCGGTATCTGCCTGGGCATGCAGTGTGCAGTAATTGAATTTGCGCGTCACGTTTGCGGTATGGCTGATGCCAACAGCTCGGAGTTCAATCCGAACAGTGCGCATCCTGTTATCGATTTGATGCCGGAACAGATTGATGTTGAGGATTTGGGCGGTACAATGCGTCTTGGCCTGTATCCGTGTAAGGTTTATCCTGATACTTTGACCAGCAAGGCTTACAATGCAGAGCTGATTTATGAACGTCATCGTCATCGTTATGAGTTCAACAATGCTTTCCGTGAGAAAATTGTGGACAAGGGCTTAGTTCTTGGCGGCACACTGCCTAATGGCCGCCTGGTAGAGATTGTGGAATTGCCTGAGAGCGAGCATCCCTGGTTTCTCGGTGCGCAGTTCCATCCGGAATTCAAATCACGTCCGACAAATCCACATCCGTTGTTCAGAGATTTTGTAGGTGCAGCTGTAAAGCACCATCAATAAAGGTTGAGCTTAAAATGTCAGGTGCTTCAGCTTTTCTCTAGGTGAAGTCGCTATGCTGCTTTGGCCTCAGCTGTGACAAAATAAGAATACTCCCCTTTGGCACCTTAGGCGCAATTGCCGTAAGTCATTCGCCTGAGGGGAGTTTTTGCTTGTGTCAGACGATAAGTTTATTAGGGAGGAGAGTGACTAAATGCTTAAGAAAATTTTTATCAGCGCAGTGCTGCTTTTGGCTGTGCTGAGCTTTGTTGTTTCATTGCTCAAGGGCAATAACAACAATGAGAAATCCGTTACTGTGCCTGACCGCGTGGCCGTAATTAATATTTCCGGTACCATTATCAGCGGTGCTGACAGCAAGGACAATATCTTCAGTCAGACTAACGGTGTAACGAGCGGCAGCATTATGAAGCAGATTCGCGAGGCATCTGCTGATGACAGCGTCAAGGCTTTGGTGCTGCGTATTGATAGCGGCGGCGGCAGTGCTACGGCTGCTGAAGAGGTTGGACGTGAACTGAAGCGCTTTAAGGAGAAAACCAAAAAGCCGATAGTTGCAACTATGGGCAATACCGGTGCGAGTGCTGCTTATTGGATTGCAGCCTGCGCCAGCGATAAGGTTTATGCCAACGCTACAACGCTTACCGGCAGTATCGGTGTGTATATGCCGTACATGAATACGGAGGAGCTGTTCAAGAAAATAGGCATCACCAGCAATAAGATTAAAAGCGGGCCCTATAAGGATATTATGAGCAGTGACAGACCGATGACACCGGAGGAGCAGGCTATTTTGCAGAACATCGTCAACGAAATCTACGAGCAGTTCGTGACAACTGTTGCCGTAGGACGCAAGATGGAAGAAAGCAAGGTAAAATCCTTGGCTGACGGCCGTGTTTATACCGGTCTGCAGGCTAAGAATCTGGGCCTGGTAGATGAAATCGGTGATTATTACGATGCGATTGCCGCAGCGGGTGAATTGGGCAAGATTAAGCCGGGGGCCGACGGCTTGCCGCCGGTGAAGGCTAAGGAAAAACAGCAGCCGTGGGAGTTTCTGCTCAGCGCTCATATTGCGGAGCTGATTAAAGCGGAGCTTGTGAACCAGCTGACTGGTAGCCTGCAGCAAGGCAGTGCTCCGGCTGGCGGTATGACGAGGTGATGAGCTATGAGGCGCAAAACCTTTGAGGTACTTTTTGAGCCTGGTGCAGGCATGGCTGCGATTGCTAAGCAGCCTTCTCTTTGGCGCAGTGCTTTTTACTTTACCCTCAGCTTCAGTTTTTTTGGCGTAGCGACGAACTGCTGGCTGCTGGAGGAGCCGCTGGAGGTGCGTTTTGCTATTATTATTGCGACGGTGCTGATTGCGGGAACCGCTTTAGCGCTTTATGGCTTTTTGCTGCATGGCATTATGGAAACCTTCGGTGCGCTGGCTGGTGATCCGGTAGGACTCATCTGTCTTTTGGGCTATACGACGCTGCCGTTTCTTTTGCTTACACCAGGAGCTTTGCTGGCAGGCAGGATGGGATTAAACGGCTTACCGCTTTTAGGCGTCTTGTTCCTCGTCGGCTGTCTGTGGATGCTGTATCTTCTGGTGCGGTCGCTGGAGGCTGTATATCTTGTTGATGCCTTTCGCGCGGGCGTAACCGTAGTATTCAGCCTGTTTTTACTGTATATCGTCTTCATTTTACCGTGGCAGGTTTGCCTGATGCTTCTGCTATAAATAAAATTTAGATTGATTAATCAGAATAAACGTGTCATAATAAAGGTTGGACATAGAGTTAATTCTCTTGTGCTGCGCAAGCAGTGCTATTACCATATTGAATTTATATTAAGGAGTGTTGTGAAGAATGAACAGAGAGCTTTCTTTGGAATTTGTACGTGTAACCGAGGCGGCAGCTATTGCCTGCGGTCATCTTGTAGGCAGAGGCGATAAGAATGGTGCTGACGGCCTGGCTGTTGACGCTATGCGTGCAGCCTTTGATACCGTAAACATTAAAGGTACCGTTGTTATCGGCGAAGGCGAAATGGATGAAGCACCGATGCTGTATATCGGCGAAGAAGTAGGTGCTGGCGGACCTGAGGTTGATATTGCTGTTGACCCGATCGAAGGTACCAACCTGGTTGCTAAAGGACAAAACGGTGCTATCGCAGTTATCGCTATCGCTCCGCGTGGTTGCCTGCTGCATGCTCCTGATATGTACATGGATAAAATCGCTGTCGGCCCCCGTGCTAAAGGCTGCATCGATATCAATGCACCGATTAGCGAAAACCTGGCACGTGTTGCTAAGGCTATGGACCGTAAAGTAAGCGACCTGAACGTAGTTCTGCTGGACCGCGAGCGTCATTATGGTCTGATGGACGAAATCCGCAAGGCTGGCGCACGTATCTCCCTGATTACTGACGGCGACGTTAACCCGATTGTTGAATGCTGTATCGAAGGCAGCGGCGTGCATATGTACGTTGGTAAGGGTGGCGCTCCGGAAGGCGTTCTGGGTGCTGCTGCTGTTAAATGCCTGGGCGGCGATATGCAAGCTCGTCTGGTCCCCGAAGATGAAGCTCAAGCTCAACGTTGCCTGCAAATGGGTATCACCGATGTTAATAAGGTGCTGACTCTGGATGACCTGGTAAAAGGCGATGACTGCATGTTTACTGCTACCGCTATTACCAACTGCAACATGTTGAATGGTCTGCGTTACTTCGGCGATGGTGTACGTACCCATACTATTTCTGCCCGTTATAAAACCGGCACCGTACGTTTTGTTGATGCTATTCACAGCCTGGACCGCAAGGTGCTTGCTGTTAAGCTTTAATTTTAAAACCGGTTATAGGGCTGTTACGTTTGTAACAGCCCTATTTATCAATTAGATTGCCTATGGAAATTTTATTAGTCAATAAGGTTGCTGCTGTTAAGGAAGTACAGCAGGCTGCCGAATATCAAAAGAAAAAACAGGCCTGTATTTTAACCGGGTTGGCTGGAAGCAGCAAGCCGGTCTTTTTTGCTGCCATCGACAAGCTTGCAGGCAGCAAGGGAAGTATGGCCTTTATTACTGCATCACGCGAAGAAATCCGTGCCTACAGGCGCGAGCTGAACTATCTGTACCCTGAGTTACCGATGCAGGAGCTTTATCCTGTAAGCTTACCGCGTGTGCAGGCGGATACGCAGAGCCTGGAGCTGCAGGCAGGACGTGCTGCCGCACTACGCTTTTTGAGCGGCGAGGAGCGCGGTATTGTCTTTATCACAGCGGAGGCGCTGCAGCAAAAGCAGCTGCGTCCGAGCGGTATGTCCGGCAAGGCGCTGCAGCTAGCTGTGGGCGAGGAGCACGAACAGCGTAATATAGCTGCTGCGCTGCTTGATTTGGGCTATGAGCGTACGGAGCAGGTTGATGCCTTGGGACAGTTCTGCTTACGCGGCGATATTCTGGACGTGTACCCCATTAACGCCAGCGCACCTATACGCATCGAATGGTTTGACAATGAGCTTGACGCTATGCGCAGCTTTGATGTTGATACTCAGCGCAGTCTGCAGACTCTCCGCAGCGTTAAGATTGCACCGCTGAAGGTGGATGAAAGCTTCAGCTATGATGCTGATATTTTCGAATACTGTGCTGCTGATACGCTGGTGGTTGTTGATGAGCCGGTGCATGTTTTCAGCATGCTGGAAAAGCTTGATAAGGAAAATAAGCTGCATTCTGCCGAGCTTTTCGGCAAGCAGGAGATTATAGAACAATTGGCTGTTAATGGAGTGATGCTGGTATCGGCGTTAGGACACAGCTATTTACAGCAGCTGCCGACGTTGAATATACCTGTACGTGCAGTAGCTCCCTATAATAAAAATACCAACTTGCTGGTAGAAGATTTGCAGAGCTGGTTGGCAGAGGGAATTACACCGTTGATTATGCTTTCCAGCAGCGTTAAGGCCCGCGGCTTTGCTGATAATCTGCATAACTATGGGCTGAAGGGACATTTTGCCCAAAAGAGCTTTGAGCCGGGAGTAGTCAATGTTACTTATGGTGATCTGGATCATGGCTTCCGTTTTTGGGATGAAGAATGGCTGCTGCTGACGGAAAATGATATTTTTGGCATGCAAAAGCGCAAACGTCTGCATACCAAAAACCAGGGGCAGCAGCTGCAGTATTTTTCAGATATTAAGGCTGGCGATTATGTTGTTCATAAGGTACATGGCATTGGCCGTTATATAGGCGTAGAAAACGTTGTTCTTGACGGTATCCACCGTGATTATCTGCTTTTGGCCTATGCCGGTGATGATAAGCTGTATGTTCCAGTGGAACAAGTTGGCATGCTGCATAAATATGTCGGCAGTGAAGGCAGTGTACCGCGTCTTTCCAAAATGGGCGGTACAGATTGGAAGCGTACTACGGCTAAAGCGGCGAAAGCGATTACAGAGCTGGCTGAGGAGCTGCTGCGTTTGTACGCTCAGCGGCAGATCATGCCCGGCCATGCTTTTTCGCCAGATTGCCAGCTGCAAAAGGACTTTGAAGCAGCGTTTCCCTATGAGGAAACGCCTGACCAGCTGAAGGCGATTGCGGAAATCAAAGCTGATATGGAAAAGCCGCAGCCTATGGAGCGTTTGCTGTGCGGTGATGTCGGTTATGGTAAGACTGAGGTGGCACTGCGTGCTGCCTTTAAGGCTGTGCTTGATGGCAAGCAGGTGGCGGTACTGGCGCCGACAACTGTGCTGGCACAGCAGCATTATCTTACGTTCAAGGAGCGCGTGCGCAATTTCGGGGTAGAGGTTCGTTTGCTGAACCGTTTTTGTACGCCGAAGGAGCAGCGCACTGTTCTGCAGGAGGTTGCCGATGGTAAAGTTGATATTCTTATCGGCACACATCGCCTGCTGCAGCCTGATGTGAATTTCCCCAGCTTAGGACTGTTGATTATTGATGAGGAGCAGCGCTTCGGTGTTGCTCAAAAAGAAAAAATAAAAAAATGGCATCTTGGCATCGATGTTCTGTCACTGTCAGCGACGCCTATCCCGCGTACCCTGCACATGGCGCTGGTCAACGGCCGTGATATGAGCGTTATTGAATCACCGCCGGAAGACCGTCTGCCCGTGGAAACGTATGTCAGCGAATATAATGACGGCATGATTAAGGAAGCGCTGGAGCGCGAGCTGCGCCGCGGTGGCAGGATTTACTATATCAGCAACCGTGTAAGTGCTTTGGAATCGTTGTCTGCCAAGCTGCGCCGTCTGGTGCCTGGCATCAGCATCAAAATTGCTCACGGACAGATGAGCGAGGACGCATTGGAAGATGCTATGCTTTCCTTCTACGAAGGCAGCTGTGATGTGCTTTTGTGCACTACTATTGTGGAAAATGGCCTGGATGTACCCTTGGCAAATACGATAATTATTGACGGTGCTGATAACTTTGGCCTTTCGCAGCTGTACCAGATGCGTGGCCGTGTAGGACGCAGCTCGCGTCTGGCTTATGCTTATTTTGTTTATCAGCCGAATAAGGCGCTGAGTGAAATTGCTGAAAAACGTTTGCAGGCAATCCGTGATTTTACGGAGCTTGGCGCAGGCTTCAAGATTGCTATGCGTGACCTGGAAATCCGTGGCGCCGGCAATCTGCTTGGCCCGCAGCAGCATGGTCACATTACCGGTATCGGTTTTGCTGCTTATTGTGAGATGTTGGAAAAAACAATCGAGCGTCTGAAAAATGGCAAGACAGCTGAGCCGGAACCGGAGCCGGTGCTGGAAATTCAGGCAGAGGCTTATATTCCGGACAGCTATATTCCAGATCCGCGCTATAAAATGGAGCTTTATCGTCGTTTCAGCGAGCTGGAATATTCGCAGCGCGATGATTTGCTTGATGAAGTTATTGATCGCTTCGGCAATCCGCCGCCGGAGGTGGAAATGCTTTGGCGTTTGGCAGCGCTTAAGGGCTTGTGCCGCGTGCTGAAAATCCGTGGCGTAAATGTACGTCAGGGTGTTATTCGTCTGACGTTTAGCGAAAAGGCGCAGGTAAATCCAGAGGCTATTCTGAAGCTGCTGATGGAGCATCCGAAGACGATGGCTTTGAAAAACGGGCAGGAGCAGCAGCTGACATACAGGATAGGGGCGTCCAAGAAGGAGCCTCTGGCCTGGCTGGAGCAGACCTTGCCTAAACTTGTATTGGAAAATTGATAGTTGATAAATGATGTGAGGAGGTGAAAGCAGGAAATGAGCAGTGATAAATTTTTGCGTGGAGCGATGATTTTGACGCTGGCAGGTTTGATGGTGAAGGTTATCGGCTCGGTGAACCGTATCCTGCTTTCACGTCTGTTGGGCGGCGAAGGTATCGGTCTTTACCAGATGGCATATCCGGTATATCTGTTGCTGCTGGCGATTTCTGCGGCTGGTATTCCGGTGGCAATTTCTATTATTGTCGCCGGCTTTCTGGCGCAGAAGGATTATGCTAATGTGCGTCAGGTTTTTCGCGTTTCGCTGCGCCTGATGGCCTGCGTTGGCGCAGTACTGGCGCTTTGCCTGGTGCTGGCTGCAGGCTGGCTGGTTGATGCCGGCGTGATTACAGATGCGCGTGCCTACTATTCACTCATCGCGCTGACACCGGCAATATTCTTTGCGACGATTTTAGCCAGCTTCCGTGGTTATTTTCAGGGGCATCAGCTGATGACGCCACCTGCAGTATCACAGATTGTGGAGCAGCTTATCCGCGTAGTGACGATGGTGGTGCTGGCGTATGTGCTGCTGCCCTACGGTCTGGAATACGCTGCTGCCGGCGCCGCCTTCGGCGCTGTGCCGGGCAGCCTTACAGGACTGGTAGTAATGGGCTGCTTTTACCGCTACTATCGCAAGCAATGGCAGGCAGATGCAGGCAAGCTGCAGACACCAGCTAGCGAGCTTGTGCGCAGCAGCGCGCTGATTAAGCGCCTGCTGCTATTGGCGCTACCTGTATCCTGCGCTAATATCCTTGTGCCGGTTACCAGCAGTATTGACGTGCTATTGGTACCAGGTCGCTTGATTGACAGTGGTCTTAGTGTGGAGCAGGCGACGGCGCAGTTTGGTTATCTGGCAGGCATGGCGCAACCATTGCTGCTGATGGCGACGATACCGACGATGTCGCTGGCGACAAGCCTGGTTCCTGCTGTTTCCGAAGCCTTTGCTTTGAATAAATGGCAGATTATTGAGCAGAAGGCAGCTACTGCAATGAAGCTGTGCTGCCTGATAACAGTGCCTGCTTCCGTAGGTATGTGGGTACTGGCGCAGCCTATCAGCCAACTATTGTATGGTACGGCAAAGGCCGGTGTTGCAATTATGCATTCTGCGCCTGCAATTTGTCTTTTAGGCCTGCAGCAGGTGACAACAGGTGTACTGCAGGGAGTAGGGCATACTAATCTGCCGATGGTGAATATGCTCATTGGCATAGTAGCGAAGCTGATAGCTGTCTGCCAACTGACGAATGCGGAATATGGCATCGCCGGTGCAGCGTGGGCAACAAATATAAACTTTGGCGTGACAGCGCTTTTGAATATTATTGCGTTGTATCACTTCCGCATAAGCTTTTCCTGGTTGAGTATTGGCAAAATCATCACTGCATCTGCAGTGATAGGTGTTGCTGCCGTAGAGGTACATGCGCTGCTTAGTGGTGCATCGCCTGCTTTAGCAACAATCAGTGCCATGCTGGCTGCCGGAATATGCTATATCATATTGCTGCCACTTTTAGGCGTGCTGAACAGACAGGAGCTGCGTCAGCTGCCGGTAGTAAAACGATTTTTTAAATAATTAAAGAAAGAAGGCGTACTATCATGGGAACAATTACAATTGTCGGCTTAGGCCCCGGTGCTGTGGGACATCTTTCGTTGGAGACAATGGGATTTCTGCAAAACTGCGCTCAGGTTATCCTGCGTACAGCAGTGCATCCTACTGTTGCCGAGCTGGAAAAGCAAAACGTAAAATTTACCTCATGTGACGATTTATACGAAAAGGCTGTTTCCTTTGAGGAGGTTTATAACAGCGTCGTAGAACGTGTGCTGGCAGCAGCACAGAACGGCGATGTTGTTTACGCTGTACCGGGCAGCCCGCTGGTTGCAGAAAAGACCGTTGTTTTAATGCGTACTGCTGCCAAGGGGCAGGGTGTAAAGCTGGTTATTAAGCCGTCTATGAGCTTTTTGGACTTGGCTTATGTTGAGCTGGGTATTGACCCGATTGCCGGTTTGCAGATTATTGATGCGCAGGATTTTGCGGAAATTGCCGGTGCCGGTCAGCATCCGCTGATGATTACCCAGGTTTACAGCCAGATGGTAGCCAGCGATTTGAAAATTGCGCTGATGGATGTACTGCCTGATGAATATGAAATTTATTTCCTGCGTAATCTGGGCCTGCCGGATGAGGAATGCCGTCCGATTAAGCTGTACGAACTGGACAGACAGCCTAATATCGACCATCTTACGAGCGCTTATGTTCCGCCGCTGGCTGAGGGAGCAGAGGATACTGTATTTGAAAAGGTTGAAGATGCGGCAGATGTTCCCGGTATCATCACTTTTGGTGAGGATGAGGACGATTTTGCTGACGAAGGCGAAGAAGAAGGCTATGCAGAAGACTTTTTGCCGGAAGCAGGCTTTGATGATTTTGATATTCAGCCGTTGGCTGATGTTATGCGCACCCTGCGCGAGCCTGGTGGCTGTCCTTGGGACAGGGAGCAGACGCATAAATCTATCCGCAGCAATATGATTGAAGAGGTTTATGAATACCTGGAGGCCGTAGATGCCGATGATGTTGCAGGCATGCGTGAGGAGCTGGGCGATGTGCTCATGCAGGTTGTCTTCCATGCACGTATGGCGCAGGAGGCAGGACGCTTTGACCTGCAGGACGTTATCGACGAGGTTGTAGATAAGCTTATCCGCCGTCATCCGCATGTTTTCGGCGATACCCATGTTGATAACAGCGATGAGGTGCTGGTAAATTGGGAGGCTATCAAAAAGCAGGAGAAAAAGGAGCGCAAGCATGTTTTGGACGGCGTAACGCAAGGACTGCCGGCGCTGCTGCGTGCCTATAAGCTGCAAAGCAAGGCTGCGAAGGTTGGCTTTGACTGGCCGGATAGTGCATCTGTATGGGCTAAAGTACAGGAAGAGCTGGGCGAGCTGCAGGAAGCCTTACAAGCAGGCGACAAGGCTGCTGCCGAGAGCGAGCTGGGCGATGTACTCTTTGCTGTGGTAAATTACGCGCGTCATTATGGTATTGAGCCCGAAGTAGCTTTAGATGGCACAAATAATCGCTTTGCTGCCCGTTTCAATTACGTAGAAAAGCAGGTAGAGGACAGCGGTAAAGGCTGGCAGGACTTCACTTTAGCTGAATTGGATAAATTTTGGGATGAGGCTAAGGAGTTAGAACACAAGCAGATTTTATAAGGCGATTTTGCAATAAAGTTACTAAAATAACGCTATTTTTCGCTTGTTTTATAAATATTTTCGGAAAAGGCTTGCAGGAAAACGCTTTAGAGTGTAGAATACTATTGCTAGTTAAATATGAGTTACGTTACGAAGTTACGTGCTCCGCAAGCATTTGCAATAACAACTAAAGTCACAATTAAGGAGGAATTTTTGATGAACAAGACTGAGTTAATCGCTGCTGTTGCTGAAAAAGCCGGCTTAACCAAAAAAGACGTTGAAAAAGTTATCACCGCTACCCTGGAAACCGTTAAAGAGGTAGTTGCTAAGGGTGACAAAGTACAGGTAGTTGGCTTTGGTACTTTTGAAGCACGTGCTCGTAAAGAACGTGAAGGTAAAAATCCGGCAACCAAGGAAAAAATTGTTATTCCTGCTGCAACCGTACCTGCTTTCAAAGCTGGTAAGGCTTTCAAGGATGCTGTTAACGCAAAATAAGCTGTATTAGTGCTGTGGGCCCGGCAGCTTTGCCGGGCTTTTCTCTAAAATATGCAGCAGAATACTGATGCAGCTTCAATGTTAAGGGGGCTAAGAAATGGTCAGACGTCGAGTGAGACATAAATCTATTGCATTCCCGTTATTTATGACGCTGCTGATTGTTGCCTGCGTGTACGGTATTGTCAAGCAGGAGTATTCTATTTGCCAGATTAAAAATGAGCAGGCTGCCACACAGCAACGTATTGCTGCTTTGAAAAAACAAAAGGCAGAGCTGGAGGCAGAGCGTAAACGGTTGGATGACCCGCGTTACATTGAAAAGCTCGCCCGTGAGGATTACAACATGGTGGGTAAAAACGAGGTGCCGCTGTTTATAGTTGATGAGAAAAAATAAGGCAGAACAAGAAATGATAGCTTTTGTTCTGCTTTTTTTATTGACACCACGAAAAATTAAAGAGTATAATACAAGAGTATTAAGAATTTTTAAGGGGGATTTTTTTCTCGATGTCACTTGAAGTAGGTGCAATTGTAGAGGGTGAAGTTACAGGCATCACCAATTTTGGCGCATTTGTCCAACTGCCTGAGGGCAAGGTTGGCCTGATTCACATTTCTGAGGTTTCTAATGTTTATGTAAAAGACGTGCATGACTTTTTAAAGGAGCACGACAAGGTTAAGGTTAAGGTATTATCTGTAGATGACCGCGGCAAAATCGGCTTGTCTATTAAACAGCTTACACCGCCGCCGGCTCCGCAGGCAAGACCGCAGCGTCCGCAGAATGATAATCGCGAGCGCCGCAGCAACAATAACGGTATGCGTCCGCAAGGCGACAATCGTGAACGCCGTGGCGGTATGCGCCCGCAAAGCGCAAGACCGATGGCTCCCGTTTCTTTTGAGGATAAATTATCTAAATTCCTGAAAGACAGCGATGACCGTATGCTGGATTTAAAACGTAATACTGAGTCCAAACGCGGTGGTCGTGGTGCCAGACGTGATAAATAAGCAAGCTGGTAATTAATGAAATGGCACTCCTGAGAGTGCCTTTTCTTTTATAGCATAGAAACATATGATATGATACGTTTAAACCGCTGCTGAAGGAGATATGCTATGAGGCAGATTGTGCCTGCAGTATACAAGCTGCGCAAAACAATTAAAAATTTGCTGCAGCCCGAGGCTCATTACCTGCTGGCGGTGAGCGGCGGTGCCGATTCTCTGGCTTTGGCGCATGCCTGTGCTGCCTTGGCAGCGCAGGGATGGGGTAGCTACAGTGTCTGTCACGTTGAGCACGGACTGCGTGGGGAAGAGGCACTGCGCGATATGCAGGCAGTGCAGCGTGCCTGCAAGGCTTGGGGACTACCCTGCTTTACAGAGCATGTGCAGGCTGCAGCGTATGCAGCACAGTATCATCTTTCTACTGAGGATGCTGCGCGCCGCCTGCGCTATGCTGCGCTGAGGCGCGTAGCGGCGCAGCAGGGCGCTGTAGCGCTTGTTACGGCGCATCATGAGGGTGACCAGGCCGAAACGTTGCTTTTGAGGCTGCTGCGTGGCGCAGGCCTGCAGGGACTTGCCGGGATGCGGGCGCAGCAGGGTGATATCATCAGGCCGCTGCTCGCGTTGCCTAAGAGCCTGCTGGAGGATTACTGCAGTGCGGAAGGCATTGCTGTTTGCTACGACAGCACTAACGCGGATACAGCGTATACGCGCAATCGTGTACGTCTGGAGCTTGTGCCGTATCTGGAGCGCAGCTTTAACCCTGCTGTAATGCCGTCGTTGGCGCGTACTGCTGCTTTACTGGCGCAGGATGCGGAATGTCTGGAGCAGCTTGCTGGTGAAGCTTATGAGAAGCTGGCACGAAGGCAGGAGAATACTGTCAGGTTGCCGGTGACGCAGCTTACGGCGCTGCACAGTGCCGTAAGGTTGAGAGTATTGCGACGCGCGTATTTCGAGCTGGGCGGTGAAGAGCTGTCCTACGAGCGTACTCAGGCCATTGATTCCTTGCTGCTCCGACGCAGTGGCGGCAAGGTTATTCAGCTACCGCAGGGAATAAACGTAGTCTACAAAAATAAACAGCTCATTTTTGTTAAAATAATAATATAAAGTATAAGGAGAATGAAAAAATGCATGACGATATTAAGACAGTTTTGCTGACTAAGGAAGAAATTGATGCCCGCGTACAGGAAATGGGTAAGCAGATTGCAGCTGATTATGCAGACAAGGATTTGGTTGTCATTGTGCTGCTGAAGGGTGCTGCCTGGTTTGCTACCGACCTGACCCGCGCTATTGATATGCCGCTGCGCGTAGACTTCATGGTTGCTTCTTCTTATGGCAACGGAACCAGCACCAGCGGCAGCGTTAAGGTTAAGCTGGATGTCAGTGAAGACATTAAGGGTAAAGATGTGCTGGTAATCGATGATATCATTGACAGCGGCGTGACCTTTGCTTCTATCACCGACATGCTGCGTCACTACAAGCCCGCAACTCTGAAAACCGCTGCTCTGTGCGACAAGGCGGAGCGCCGTGTAAATGGTCTGGAGGCTGATTACGTAGGCTTTAAAATTCCTGATGAATTCGTTGTCGGCTACGGTCTGGACTATGCAGGGGATTACCGTAATCTGCCGTTTATCGGTATCCTGAAGCCTGCTGTATACGCACGCAAATAAAAGCCTGTAATTTGCATAAAACAGTTGCTAGTTTTTCCTATCTATAATATAATAAAATATTATGAGCTAAGTGGAAGGAGGCTACGTGCTTGAATAAATTTTTTAAGAACGTACTTTTTTATCTGCTGATTATCATGGTAATTATCTGGATGTTTGACCTTTATGGTGAAAAGAATTCTAAGCCTGCTGATATAAGCTATACCAGCTTTATGCAGCATGTGCAGCAGGATGAAATCAAACAGGTAACTATTGTTGATAACGTTATCAGCGGTAAATTAAAGGATGGCAAGGAATTTTCTACCGTTGCGCCTAATGACAGCAAGCTGGTAGAAAAGCTGGAAGCAAAGAAAGTAGATATTAAGGCAGAGCTGCCGCCGCAACCACCTTGGTGGATGAGCATTCTCAGCTCTATTTTGCCGATGCTGATTATCGTAGGCCTGTGGTTCATGCTGATGAATCAGGGCGGTGCCGGTGGCGGCAAGGTGATGAACTTTGGCAAGAGCCGTGCGCGTCGCTACGATGAGGAAAAACTGAAGATAACCTTTAAGGATGTTGCCGGTGCCGAGGAAGCCAAGCAGGAGCTGGAAGAGGTTGTCGAATTCCTGAAGCATCCGCAGAAGTATAATGACTTGGGAGCTAAGATTCCTAAAGGTGTTTTGCTCTATGGCCCTCCGGGTACAGGCAAAACATTGTTGGCGAAAGCAGTTGCCGGTGAAGCGGGCGTTCCGTTCTTCAGCATTTCCGGTTCTGACTTCGTAGAAATGTTTGTCGGTGTCGGCGCATCCCGTGTACGTGATTTGTTCGACCAGGCAAAGAAAAGTGCACCCTGCATCGTATTTATCGATGAAATTGATGCTGTAGGCCGTCAGCGCGGCGCCGGTCTTGGCGGTGGCCATGATGAGCGCGAGCAGACTCTGAACCAATTGCTGGTTGAGATGGACGGTTTCAGTGCTAACGAAGGCATCATTATGATTGCTGCAACCAACCGTCCGGACATTCTGGACCCGGCACTGCTGCGTCCCGGCCGTTTCGACCGCCAAATCGTAGTAGACCGTCCTGATATCAAGGGACGTACCGAAATCCTGAAGGTACATGTTAAGGGCAAGCCGATGGGACCGGATGTAAATCTGGACGTAATCGCTCAGCGTACTCCCGGCTTTACCGGTGCTGATTTATCTAACCTGGTTAATGAAGCTGCACTGCTGACTGCCCGCAAGGACAAGAAGGCCATCAATATGCCGGAAATGGAAGAGGCTGCCGAGCGTGTTATCATGGGACCGGAGCGCAAGAGCCGTGTCATCAGTGATAAGGAAAAACGCCTGACTGCTTACCATGAAGGCGGCCATACTATCGTTGGTATGCTGCTCGAGCACACTGACCCTGTACATAAGGTTACTATCATTCCGCGTGGCCGTGCCGGTGGTTATACCCTGAGCCTGCCGAAGGAAGATAAGTATTATGCAACCCGCAGTGAAATGCTCGATGAGCTGAAGGTGCTGCTGGGTGGCCGTGTTGCCGAAGCTCTGGTGCTGAAGGAAATCTCCAGCGGTGCCAGCAATGACCTGCAGCGTGCAACTCAACTGGCACGTCAGATGATTTGCGAATACGGTATGAGCGAAAACATCGGACCTGTAACCTTTGGTCATCGTCAGGATCAGGTATTCCTGGGCCGCGACATTGCCCGCGACAAGGATTACAGTGAAGAAGTGGCAGCCGAAATTGATAAAGAGGTACGCTCCTTTATGGAAGATGCCTATGCTGCTACTGAAAAGCTGCTGTCCGACAACATCGACAAGCTGCATGTGATTGCTAAAGCTCTGATGGAGAAGGAAACTCTGGAAGAGGAAGAAATCAACCAGCTGGTAAAATACGGTCATATCCTTACCGCAGAAGAAAAGCTACAATTAGTACAGCAATCTGTTGTGGATGAGGAAGCAGCTGTTGCTCCTGTTGCCGAAGCTGACGCAAAGGCTGAAGCTCCTGCTGCTGAAGCAGGTGCATCTGAAGCTGCTGCAAATGCAGGCGGAGAAGCACCCAAAGAATAATAGCAAAAAATTAACGCTCGCGTTCTGATGAACGCGAGCGTTTTTTGCGTTTAGTTAAAATTTCGGAAAAACTCCAGGAATCTCTCCGCTGCAGGCGATAATTTATGCTCCTTACTCCAATATAACGTCTGGTCAAAATGCAGCTTCTCATCAACAAGCTGCCGTCGCACCATCCCCTGCGGCATAGCATCACTCTCTAACGCAGCGACAACCGCAACCCCAAGACCGCTTGTCGCAAAGGTAAGCGCACTCTCCGCCGTAGTGGCAATAAAGGCGACATTAGGCTTAACCGCATAATCCTTAAACACATTGCGCAAAAGCGCATAGCTGCCATAATTACAGCACAAGGGCACACCTGCCAAATCCTCTGGCGAAAGCATGCTTTTATTTGCCCACGGAACCGAAAATTCAGCATTATAGAAAGCATAAAAACTCTCCCGCTGCACCTTAATAGTAGCAAAATTGTGCGCCGCAGGCAGTGGTGCATTGGCAAAAGCAAAGTCAATACTGCCAGCCTCCAGCTGCTGTTGCTGCTGCTCTACCGTAGCATCGTGAAACTGATAGCTGATGCCGGGATTTTCCTTGGCAAAGGGAATAAGATAGCTGCGCAGGAAATAGTCGGTACGCACGTGTGACACGCTGAAGCGCAGCGTACCTGCGGCACGCCTGCCGAAGGCCTGCATGCGCAGGCTGATATCATCTTCCGTATTGCACAGCTGACGTGCCTGCTGCAAAAAGGTTTCGCCTGCCTCCGTCAGCTCGATGTGACGCTTACCGCGCTGCATTTTGAAAAGCTGCACGCCGTAGTTTCTTTCGATAGCCTTCATCTGTGCGCTGAGCGCCGGTTGTACAATCCCCAAACGTTTGGCCGCGGCGCTGAGATTACCTGTTTCGGCAACAGTGATAAAGTTACGGTAAAAAGCGAAATCCATAGCAGTATCTCCTTAAAATATCAAAAAATATGATTATATTAATCAAAATAAAGTCTTTTACTTAATTATAGAACGGGAGTAGAATTAAGTAAATGCAAAAATAGAATTAAACTTCTATTGAACTTAGAGAGGAAGCTGTTATTTATGAAAAAACACCGTTCATTGAACGTGTTGTCGGGACCTTTACTTTTTCTTGTTGTCCTGCTTTTATTGGCACCTGTGATTGAATTTAAGCAGGCGGCCGCCATTGCCACGATTTTTTGGATGGGCCTTTGGTGGGTGCTGCGTCCGGTAAATATTGCCGTAACCTCGCTGCTGCCGATTCCACTGAACGCTATCTTCGGCATGGTGCCTATGGAGGGGATTATCAGCAAATACTTTTCGGAAATCGTCGTATTGCTTGTTGGCAGTGACCTTATCAGTCTGGTGTGGGAAAAAACACATCTTGATAAGCGTCTGGCGATAAAAAGTCTTTGCGGTTTGGGAACATCGATGCGCGAGCAGATATGCGTCTGGCTGGTTGCTTCAACGTTGCTGTCCATCTTTCTGCCAAACGTTGTTGTAGTTATGATTCTGCTGCCGGTGGCTGTAAGCATGCTGCGTTTTTTGGGACAGCAGCAGATTACCAATAATCCCGTAGCGACACCGATTTTATTGGCCATCGTCTGGGGCGCAGGCTTCGGCGGCTTCGGCTCACCTTTGGGCAGCAGCTCTAATCTGGTAGCAATCAGCTATCTGGAAAAGCTCACGGGACACGAATTCATGTATGTGGATTGGGTTATCCGCTTTCTGCCGCTGCTGTTCATCATTATGCTGCTTATACTTGGTTATCTGCTGCGTTTGCCGTTACCGATTAAGCGTCTGGACGGCGGTAAGGAATATTTCCGCGCTGCCTATGATAAGCTCGGGCCGATGAGCCGCGGCGAGAAATTAGGCCTGTGGCTTTTTATTCTGGCAACAGGTCTGGCCTTCGTCCGTCCGCTTTATGTGCAGTATCTGCCGCTGATGAAGCCTGCTTATGTTTTCTTCACCTTCGGCATGCTCACCTTTATGCTGCGCAACGAAACAGGCCAGCTGCTCCTTACATGGCGTGAGGCTGAAAAGGGCATTATGTGGGGTATGATTTTCCTTTTTTCCGGCGGTCTGGCGTTGGGCCAGCTGATTACGAAAACCGGTGCGGCAACACAGATTGCCAAGGTAATTACACTCCTGCCGTTGAGCGGCGGTTGGGAAACGATGTTCAGCCTGACGCTGTTTGCTACCTTCCTGACGGAAATCAGCAGCAATACCGCGGCGGCTTCTATCTCAATTCCGGTAGTACAAAGCATTTCGCAGCAGCTGGGGCTGAACCCCATTCCTTATATCCTGACCTCGATTGTTGCCGTTAACTGTGCCTTTATTCTGCCGGTCAGCACGCGTGCCGTGGGTGTAACCTATGGCCTGAATCCTGACGATTTACTGAAAAACGGTATCAGGCTTTCGGTAATCTGCATGCTGCTCGTCAGTGCGCTTGGCTGTATCTGCATACATTTCTGGAGCCTGTTCAGCCATCTTTAATAAAGCCTTCTTTGTTTACTCCCTTGTCATTGCTGGGATGACGGGGGAGTATTTTTTGTATAGAATTGTGGAGAAGTACGCTTGAAAATGATGCAAAATAGCGGAAATATGAGGAAAATAGATTTTTTTTGTAAAATCGCTGATTTTAGTGCATTTTTTGCTATACAAACGCGGTTTTTTGTAGTAAAATCATATCACAAGAATTAAGGCGGAACGTAAGGTTCCACACATATGCTCAAGAAAGGTTGTGTTATTAAGGTAATGAACGAGCAATCCATGAATAGAAGTTTAAAGAACAGACACTTACAGATGATTTCTTTAGGTGGCATTATCGGCAGCTGTTATTTTTTAGGTGCCGGATATGCGATTGAGCAGGCCGGACCTGCTATTATTCTTTCTTATCTTTTTGGCGGTGCAATCGTCTTATGCGTTATGCTGTGCCTGGCGGAGCTGGCTGTAGCTAAGCCTATTTCCGGTTCCTTTGTTACCTACGCACGTGAGAATATATCCTCAACCTGGGCTTGTGGCGTTGGCTGGGCCTATTGGCTGAACTGGATGGCTTACGTGCCGTCTGAAATGATTGCTGCGGGTATTATTATGAATAATTTTGTACCTGCTGTCAGTCAGCTGTGGTGGGCAATTCTTTTTGGCCTGCTGGTGACTGTAATTAACCTTTTTCATGTTGATAATTTCGGTGAAAGCGAATTTTGGCTTTCTATTATCAAAATTGCTGCCCTTGTTGGCTTTTGCGGCGTTGCTGGTTTAATAGTCTGCGGTCTTGTCGGTGACCAGGGCTATTTAGGCGCTAAGGTGCTGTTGGGCCAAGGCGGCTTTGCTCCTCAGGGATATTGGCCGATTGTGCTGACCATGGTTATTATTCTGGTTAACTTCCAGGGTACCGAAATCATCGGTCTGGCTGCGGGCGAATGCAAGGATCCTGCTAAAAGCATTCCTATTGCGGTTCGTAATGTTTCCTGGCGTGTCATTGCTTTATATATCATTCCTATTACGTTATTGCTGTCCATTATGCCGTGGGATAAGGCCAGCCTGAAGGAGAGCGTGTTCGCCGCTGCTCTGGCGGAATACGGCTTTGACGGCTTAGCCTCTGCGATTGCCTTTGTAGTGCTGGTTGCAGGTGTTTCCTGCGCTAACTCCGGCCTGTACGGCGGTGCTCGTGCGCTGCATGCACTGGCTCGCATGGATATGGCACCGGCGTTTTTGGGCAAGCTCAATAAAAACGGTATGCCGCAGAATTCTATTATCGTTTCTGTGTGCGCCTGCTGGGCAGTTATCGTTTTCTACACCTTTAATCCCGATTCTACACTGTATACTTATTTGCTGGCAGTATCCGGCTTTACCGGAGCAATGGCTTGGATTTCCATTTGCTGGAGCCAATATAATTTCCGCCGCCGTCTGATTGCCGCAGGCAAGGAGGATACTCTGAAGTATAAAACACCGTTCTTCCCGTATGTTACGCATTTCGGTATCTGGTCGCAGGTTTTCTGCCTGGCAGTAATTGCTTTGACACCGGATTTGCGTCAGACGCTGTATGCAGGTGTACCGATGTTGGTGGTGCCGATGCTTTGCTATCGTTGGCGCAAGCATCACAAGAGCTTGGTTCAGACCAAAACTCAGGTTGCTATGGCTCATAAATCTTAAAAGTATATGGAGGTTGCCGCGGATGCGGCAGCCTCTTTTTATGTAATACACGAAAACATAAGAATATAGCAGAGCCTTTTGAGTATAATGCCGGAAGGTGTTATAATAGTTGTTAAAAGGAGAATGGTTATGCAATTAGTAGTAGATAAAATCGCCAAAGCATTTGGCATTCATGAAATATTTAAAGATGTAAGCTTTATGGTGGAGCAGGGCGAGCATATTGGCCTTGTCGGTGTCAACGGCAGCGGCAAGACGACGCTGCTGCGTTGCCTGCTGCAGCCTGAATGGGTTGACAGCGGTGCGGTAAAATTCGAGCCCGGTATCAGTGTGGGCTATGTACAGCAGGGCTTTACCGATATCAGAGGTACTATCTGGCAGTTTATGCAGACAGCCTGCCCGGAAATCGGCAACCTGCGCCAAAAGCTGGCACAGCTGGAGGCTGATTCCGGCAAGCTGCAGGGCGAAAAGCTCGACAGCTGCCTTGAAGAATACGGCCGCGTACTCAAACGCTATGAGTTTATCGACGGTTATAATTACGAAAACCGCATTAAGCGTGTGCTTATCGGTTTGGGCTACACCGAGGATTGGTGGCAGCATGACGCGGCAACACTGAGCGGCGGGCAGAAAACACGTCTGATGCTGGCGGCGGCACTGGTGCGAAATCCCGACTTTATGATTTTGGACGAACCGACAAACCATCTTGATATTGTTATGACGCAGTGGCTGGAAAAGTATCTGCAGGAATTTAAGGGCGGTCTGCTCGTTGTCAGCCATGACCGTGCCTTCCTTGATAATGTTGCTATGCGCATTCTGGAGATGGAGGGCGGCAAGCTGCAATCCTTCAAGGGAAACTACAGCCGCTATCTGGAGCAGAAGGCGATTCAGAGCAGTACGATGACTGCTGCCTACAATGCGCAGCAGGATTATATTGCGCGCACTGAGGCGTATATCCGTCGCTTTAAGGCAGGCATCAAGAGTAAAATGGCGCGCGGCCGTCAGTCACAGCTGGACCGTCTGGAGCGTATTGATGCGCCGGTGCAGCACGAGGAGTTTGAGCTGCGTTTGCCGCCTGCTGCCGAATGTGCGGACAGAGTGCTGATTATGGAGGACCTCACCATAGGCTACGGGGAGAAGGTACTGGCCAAGGGCATTAATCTGACGCTGCGCCGTGGTGAAAAGGCTGCGCTGTTGGGTGCCAACGGCACCGGTAAGACGACGCTGCTGCGTACTATCTTGGGTGAAATTGCACCGCTGAAGGGCAAGGCAAAGATTGGCAGCAGAGTGCAGATCGGTTATTTTTCGCAGAGCTATGAGCGCCTGAACCCGGAGCAGACGCTGTTGGAAAACTTTGTGATTGAATACGGCTTTACGGAAGAGCATACACGCTCGATGCTTGGCGGTATGCTGTTCCACGGTGATGATGTCTTTAAGAAAATCGGTGAGCTGAGCGGCGGTCAGAAGGCACGCCTGGTGCTGCTGAAGCTGGTGCTGGACGGTGCCAACTGTCTGGTGCTTGACGAACCGACAAACCATCTGGATATTATGGCACGCGAAGCGGTAGAGGCTGCTTTGGAGTCCTTTGACGGCACCGTACTGGTAGTCAGCCATGACCGTTATTTCGTCAATGAGGTTGCGGACCGCATCTGGGAAATTGAGGATTTAGAGGTTAAGGATTACAAGGGTAACTATGATTTTTACCTCGAAGAGAAGCAGAAAAAGGCTGCTGCTTTGGCGCAGCCACAGGAGGAAGCGGAAAAGGCTGCGGCCTATGCGGAGGCACAGGCTAAAAAGCAGCAACAGCAGGTTGCTGCTGCGCCGGCGAAAGCGAAAAAGCAGGAGGATAAAAAGCGCCGTTACAGCCCGGATGAGGCTGCACGACTGTTGCCCAAGGTAGAGTTGCAGATTCGTGAGCAGGAGGCTATGATGGGCCTTTTGGAAAAGCAGATGGCGGATCCGGCAAATCACACCAGTCCCGAGCATAGCGCAGCTATGGCAGCAGAGCATGAGGAATACGAGCAAACCATTGCCGAGCTGATGGAAAAATGGGAGCTGCTGATGGAAGCGGCGGAGGATGCCTGATGGACGATAAAAAGTATATGCAGCTGGCGCTGGCTGAAGCACGCAAGGCCGCAGAGCTTGGTGAAATTCCTATCGGCGCGGTGCTGGCGGACATGACAACGGGCGAGGTTATCGCCGCTGCGCACAATATGCGTGAAACGTGGCATGACGCAACGGCGCACGCTGAGGTCATCGTCATCCGCGAGGCCTGCGAGCGTCTGGGGCGTTGGCGTTTGAGCGGTTGTGCGCTTTACGTTACCGTTGAGCCTTGCCCGATGTGCAGCGGTGCCATTGTCAACGGCCGTGTCGACCGCGTTGTTTATGGCTGTCCTGATGTGAAGGCCGGCGGTGCGGAATCCATTTTCAATATCATTACGAATCCTAATCTTAATCACTGCGCGGAGGTTGTCAGCGGCATCTGTGAGGAGGAATGCGCGCAGGTGATGCGCGACTTTTTCCGCCGTCGCCGTCAGGAAAACAAGGCGAAGCGCAGGAGTGAAGCTGGTGTGTCGCAGGAATAATTTCAGTATGCGGTTGCCAAGACGGGATTTTTCCTATATAATATTAATGTTAACCTGATGCGAATATATTCGCGCCAACAGAATAATGGAGACGTAGCGAAGTGGTCATAACGCGGCTGACTCGAAATCAGTTTGCCGTTTGCGCGGCACGTGGGTTCGAATCCCACCGTCTCCGCCAACGAATTTCCTTCCCGCAGCTTATTTGGTTGCGGGATTTTTAGTGTGTAACATATTTATCATTTTGGTAGGTTTTATCGCCTATTAGTTAATTTCTTCTGCTTTTTGTTTGCCAAAGATGTCGCTAACTGTTAAAATGTCATACGAATGCTTTTAATTTTGGGGGATTATTATGACATCGGAAAAAATAATTGATATCTTAAAAAACGGTAAAATTCATCTGTCGTGCGAGCTGTTTCCGCCTAAGCAGGGCGCAGAGCTGCAAAACAGTCTGGAGATTGTCAACCAGATTGCGGCCAGCAAGCCGTCCTATATGAGCGTTACCTATGGCGCAGGCGGCAGCACGGTAGGCTATTCGGCAGCACTGGCCCAAAAGGTACAGGATAACGGCATGCCGGCTCTGGCTCATCTGACTTGTGTAAAGGCTGATGAAGCAAAGCTGGCAGAGGTACTTGGACAGCTGCAGGGCTTTGGCGTAAAAAATATTCTGGCACTGCGCGGCGATATACCGGCAGATATGCAGGGTGAGGAAATCGGCAGCTTTGCCCATGCCAGTGAGCTGATGCGGTTTGTAAAGCAGCAGGGTGATTTCTGTGTTGGCGGTGCTGCTTATCCCGAAGGCCATCCCGAATCGGGTTCGCTGGAAAAGGATATAGAAAACACCAAGTATAAGGTGGATGCAGGCGTTGACTTTTTAGTGACGCAGATGTTTTTTGATAATACGATTTTGTACAACTATATGTTCCGCCTGCTGCGTGCGGGTATCAATGTGCCGGTAGTACCGGGTATTATGCCGGTGACGAATGCTAAGCAGATTATCCGTATCTGCCAGCTGAGCGGTACTAAGCTGCCGCCGCAGTTCCGTGCGATGGTAGAAAAATTTGCCGATAAGCCGGAGGCACTGAAGCAGGCAGGTATCGCCTATGCTACCGGTCAGATTATTGATCTGATTGCCAACGGCTTTGATAATGTACATATCTATACGATGAACAAGCCGGAAATTTTTGCCGGTATTATGAATAATCTCGGAGAGATTGTAGATAAATAGTCCTGCGCTATGGCGCAAAAATCAGGTTGTTGTTATGGAATTTAAGCAAAAGGAAGCGCTGCGCTATCTGCGGGCCAAGCCGGGAGATAAGGCAGCAGAAATTTTAGTGGATACGGTTTATCTGAAGCTGCGCAATGATGTGCAGGCACGCTATGTGCTGCAAAAGCATGCGATAACGGCAGATGAGGCAGGCGTAACGTTGGATTGCGGCGTACGCTTTCATTCGCGTGCGTTGGCGCGTCATTTAAAGGGTTGCGACACGGTGCTGCTTATGGGTGCAACACTCGGCAGCAGGGTGGACGCAGCCATCCGCCGCCTTGCGCTCATCAGCGTTGCTGAAGGTGCGGCGGCTCAGGCTGTGGCAGCGGCGCTGATTGAAAGCTATTGCGATGAAGTGCAGGCGCAGGCTGAAACCGGCGGTCTGCTGCAGCGTCCTCGCTTTTCGCCTGGTTACGGAGATTGGCCGCTGGAGGAGCAGCGTCAGCTGTTCGCTGTGCTGAACTGTGCCAAGCGCATCGGCCTGACGCTGACGGACGGACTGATGATGGCTCCGTCCAAGTCGGTGACGGCAATCATCGGCTTATCTGAAGATGCTGCCTGCGTGCAGAATAAATGTATGACCTGCAGTAATATAAACTGTCCTTACAGAGATACTGATATTAAGAAAGTTTGAGGAGAAGATTTAATTTATGAATTTTAAGGAATTGTTAGGCAAGCAAATGCTGTTCTTTGATGGTGCCACCGGCACACAGCTGCAGGCACGCGGTCTGCAGCCGGGTGAGCTGCCAGAAAGCTGGAATTTTACACACCCCGATATTGTAGAGGCTGTGCATCGCAGTTATCTTGATGTAGGCTCCAATATCGTAAAATCCAATACCTTCGGCGCTAATCCGTTGAAGCTGGCAGGCTCCGGCCTGGATTGCAAGGAAACCATCGAAGCGGCTGTGGCGATTGCCAAGAAGGCCTGCGGTGGCAGGGAAAATAAATTTGTTGCGCTGAATTTGGGACCGACAGGCAAGCTGTTGACTCCTTATGGCGATTTGCCTTTTGAAAAGGCAGTAGAAGCCTACGGCGAAATGGTACGTTACGGCGCTGCTGCCGGTGCGGATTTGATTCTTATCGAAACGATGAGCGACACCTATGAAATCAAAGCTGCGGTTTTGGCGTCTAAGGAAAACTGTGATTTGCCGATTTGTGTAACCATGACCTTTGACGAGGATGGCAAGCTGTTGACCGGTGCTACGGTAGAGGCTGCCGCTCTGATGTGCGAAGGCCTGGGCGTAGATGCCATCGGCTTTAACTGCGGTCTGGGACCGGTGCAGGTGGGTAAGCTGTTCCCGCAGATGCTGGCAGCAACCAGCCTGCCGCTGATTATCAATCCGAATGCCGGACTGCCGGTGCAGCGTGACGGCAAAACCTGCTTTGATGTCGGTCCGGAGGAATATGCGGAGCTGATGTACAAGCTGGCAGGCAAGGGAGCAAGCATCGTCGGCGGCTGCTGCGGTACAACACCGGAGCATATTGCGCAGATGATTGCCAAATGCAAAACTCTGCAGCCCGGAGGTACGCGTGATTGCCGTCTGACAGCGGTATCCTCCTACGGCAAGGCAGTGCATCTTGGCGAAGGTCCTATAATTATCGGCGAACGCATCAATCCTACCGGCAAAAAGCGTTTGAAGGAAGCATTGGTCAACAGTGACCTTGATTATGTGTGCCGCCTCGGTCTGGAGCAGATTGGCGTAGGCGCACAGATTCTGGACGTTAACGTTGGTACGCCTGGTATTGACGAAGCGGCAATGGCTGCGAAGGCTGTGCCGGCGCTGCAGGCGATTACCGATACCCCGCTGCAGATTGATACATCTAATTACGAAGCAATGGAAAAAGCACTGCGCCTTTATAACGGCAAGCCGATGCTTAATTCCGTCAACGGCAAGGAGGACAGCCTGCAGCATGTGCTGCCGCTGGCCAAAAAATACGGCGCTGTGCTGGTTGCACTGTGTCTTGATGACAGTGGTATTCCCGCTACTGCAGCAGGACGTATCGCTGTGGCTGAAAAAATTATCGCCCGCGCGGCCGAATATGGCATTGAAAGCCGCAATATAGTTGTGGACCCGTTGGCACTGACGATTTCCACTGGTGCCGATAACGCGGCGATTGCCTGTGAGGTTATCCGCACAATGAAGGCACGCGGCATCAACACTGTTATGGGTGTTTCCAACATTTCGTTCGGTCTTCCCGGCCGTGATGCCGTCAACAGCACCTTCTTCAGCATGGCGATGGCAGCAGGCCTTTCCTGTGGCATTATCAATCCGCAGAGCAAGCCGATGATGGATGCTTATTACGGTTATCGTGCGCTGGCAGGCTATGACGAGGGCTGCAAGGAATACGTACAGCATTATGCAGATGCACCGAAGGTTGCAGCAACAACAGTAAGCGAAATGGGTCTTTACGATGCCATTGTCAAAGGACTGCAGGGACCTGCGCGTCAGGCCGCAGCCAAGGCCTTGGAAAGCGAAAAGCCTTTGGATATCATTAACAAGTATATGATTCCTGCGCTTGATTTTGTCGGTCATGGCTTTGAAAAGAAAACTCTCTTCCTGCCGCAGCTGCTGATGAGCGCTGATGCGGCGAAGGCAGCCTTTGAGGTTATCCGTGAGGCTGTCGGCGTGGGTGAAACACAGGGAGAAACAGTGATTATTGCTACCGTCCACGGGGATATCCATGATATCGGCAAAAACATCGTTAAGGTACTGCTGGAAAACTATGGTTATCGCGTGCTTGACTTGGGCAAGGATGTGCCTGTGGAAGCAGTTGTGGAGGCAGCTAAGAAAACTGACGCCAAGGTTGTCGGTTTATCTGCATTGATGACAACGACAGTAGGCGCAATGGAAGAAACTATTGCTGCGTTGCATAATGAATGTGACTGTCAGGTTGTTGTCGGCGGTGCGGTGCTCACGCAGGAATACGCTGATACCATCGGTGCCGAGCATTATGCACCGAACGCTGTCAGTGCGGTAAACTACGTCAACGAAATCCTGGGCAAATAATTTATATACAGATAATTTGAGGACTATCATGCTTAGCGTGGTAGTCCTTTTTTACGTTGTTTCGACTTTGGGGTCTTTCAGCAGGAAAAACTGCTCCCTCCCAAGAATTAAACAAATATCACCATGAACGGAGGGATGCTGCATGAACATTTACGTTTGGCGACACAACAAAACATATCACAGCCACAGTATGATTGATGAGCCATGCGTCAACAGCGAATTTTATCTTGATGCGATTGCTGTTGTGCTGGCGCATGATTTAGAGGAAGCGCTGGCCAAGCTGGCGGAAGAAAACAAAGGCTGGCGCACGGAGGATCTGCGGCAGCTGCCGTGCAGCGTATATCCTGCGGATAAGGCGGCAGTAATCTTTTCCGAGCTGCGCGGGATTATTCCGCATCTTTAAAAACAAAAAAGCCCGAATTCCCACATGAAATGTATGTGAGAATTTGGGCTTTTGCTTTATCTGCTTACCAGATGCTTTGTAAAATTGGCAGTAAAAGCGGTGCTAATATGGAGGTACTGATGCCGGTAAGGGCAATCGCTACACCGCCGATGGCTAGCTGCACCGGGCTGACGCTGGCGCAGGCGCTGGTGCCGAGGCCGTGGCTGGAGGCGCCGATAGCGAGGCCGGCAGCCAAATGGCTTTTGATTCCCAGAAGACGCAGCAGCTTGTGATTGAAGGTTGAACCCAGCATGCCGGTAAAGATAACAGCAGCCGTAGTCAATGCCGGAATGCCGCCGATGGTTTTGGAAACGTCAATGGCGATTGGCGTGGTAATGGATTTGGGGATGAGCGAAAGCAGAACCTGCTCGCTGGTACCCATGGCCTTGCCGCAGAAGTAAACCACTATGATAGCCGAAAGCGTTGCCAGTGTAACGCCGCCGACAATAGCACCGGCCTTAGCCATGATGATTTCACGGTTCTTGTACAAAGGCAGGGCCAGAGCGATGGTTGCCGGTCCTAAAAGAAAGTTAATGAATTCCGCACCGGCCTCGTACTGCTTGTACTCTACGCCGGGCGCCAGAACGATGACGGCGATGACCAGAGGGCAGGCAATAACGAAGGGCGGAATAATATTCAGACTGAAGCGGTCGATGATGATTTCGCTGATAGCGTACAGGATAACCGTGAGACCGATGCCAAAGAGCGGTGAATTGAGTAAAGCGTCGGGAAAAAGCATCATTGACTCTCCTTTCCTTTGAGCATTGCTTCGATAAAGAAGGCTGTGACAGCCAAAACAACAACGCTGCAGACGATAATGGTAACGGTAATGGGCAGCAGCTCAGCTTTGATAACATCTACATATAATATAACGCTGACGCCTGCCGGTAAAAACAGCATGCCCATTTTGGAAATCAGGATATCGCAGATGCCCTCGATGGAGCTTGCCGGAATAACGTTGCCGCAGAGAAGTGCCGTTAAAATCAGCATTCCCAAAAGAGCGGGCGGAAATGGTACGCCGAGGGCGTTGATGATGAGCGTGGATACCCATTGCAAAAGCAGCAAAAAGGCAATACCGCGCAATAAGCTGGTGGGTGACATTTTGTTTCCTCCTCATAAAACATGACAAATAATATAATTATAGACCTGTTGGTGGAAGTACGCATAAAGGTCAAAACGGCCGGGGTTAGCCGATGGTCTTTGGGGTTAAGGGTACTTGGCCGACAGAACGACATGCTATTAATATTGCCACAAAGCTAACAATATGTCAACAAAATGATGGTAATTTTTCACTGAATTAACACAGAAAACTATTTGACTTTTTGACTTTTGCTGATATAATAGCAATTAGAAAGTGAATAGTGGTCCGGAAATGGAAAAGAGTCCATTCGGTTATTGACCGCTATTGAACCTGATAGAAGGAGGTGCAGCGTGATGAATGAACGCTACAGTGAAGAGGTAAAGGCTATATTGGAGGCTGCTCAGCAGCAGGCAGTTATGAACTATCACCAGGAGCTGACAACGGCACATGTTCTGGTAGCATTGTGCGGCAGCGACGGCTTCTTTAAATATTTGCTGCAGAGCCTGCACATTGATGAAAATGCTTTCAGCAAGGATGCTAAGGCTTTAGTACAAAAAATCCCCGGAGTAAAAGGTCAGGACCGTCAGCTGATGATGGGTACCGGCTTTGCCAGAGTAATGGCTATTCTGGGACAAGGTAAGGAAGAAATCGGCATCGGCCAGCTGGTTGCGGCTATGGCAAGTGACGGTGACAGCGATGTAGTATCGCTCTTCCGTAAATATGGTATAGACAAGAAAAAAGTTGAGGCGGCATTTATGCAGTATCAGAATAGCGAAGCAAATGATGAAACTAAAAAGACGCTGGAAAAATACGGCCAGGATCTGACAGCAAAAGCTAAAGAAGGCAAGCTGGACCCGGTAATCGGCCGTGATGAGGAAATCCGTCGTACGATTGAAATCCTTTCGCGTCGTAAGAAAAATAACCCGGTGCTTATCGGTGAGCCCGGCGTTGGTAAAACTGCCATCGTCGAAGGTCTGGCAAGGCGTATTATTGCCGGCGATGTACCGGAAAGCCTGAAGAATAAAACCCTGTATGCTCTGGATCTGGCAGCTCTGGTTGCCGGTGCCAAATACCGTGGTGAATTCGAAGAGCGTCTGAAAAAGGTATTGAAGGCTGTCAGCGAAAGTGCCGGTCAGATTATCATGTTTATTGATGAGCTGCATACCGTTGTCGGTGCCGGTGCTGCTGAAGGTGCTATGGATGCAGGCAATATCCTGAAACCGATGCTGGCACGTGGCGAGCTGCGCTGCATCGGTGCAACTACGCTGAACGAATACCGTAAGTATATTGAAAAGGACAGTGCGCTGGAGCGTCGTTTCCAGCCGGTAATGGTTAAGGAGCCGAGCGTTGAAGATACAATTTCCATCCTGCGTGGCCTGCGTGAGCGCTATGAGGTACATCATGGCGTGCGCATTAAAGACGCTGCCCTGGTTGCTGCTGCTGTGCTTTCTAACCGTTATATCAATGACCGTTTCTTACCTGATAAGGCTATTGACCTGGTAGATGAGGCTGCTGCCCGTCTGCGTACCGAAATTGATTCGCTGCCGACCGAGCTGGATGAAAGCAAACGTCGTATCCTGCAGCTGGAAATTGAAGCTCAGGCTTTGGGCAAAGAGGAGGATGCTCAGTCCAAGGATCGTTTGGCTAAGCTGAATGAGGAGCTGGCAAAGCTGCGTAAGGAAAATGACGAGCTTGTTAAACGTTGGGATGCAGAAAAGGCTTCTATTGCCCGTGTACGTGAGGTAAAGAAGGAAATCGATGCTGTGAAAAACCAGATGGAGCAGGCTGAGCGCGACTATGACCTGAACAAGATGGCTGAATTGAAATACGGCCGTCTGCCTGAGCTGCAGAAGGAATTGGCTGCTTTGTCCAAGAAGGATGAAAACGGCAACGACAATGTTATGCTCAAGGAAGAGGTTGACGAAGAGGATATCGCCAAAGTTGTCAGCACCTGGACCGGCATTCCTGTTGCTCGCTTAGGCACCGGTGAACGTGCTAAACTGGTTCACCTGGAGGAAATCCTGCACGAGCATGTTATCGGTCAGGATGAAGCTGTCAAGGCTGTCAGCGAGGCTGTTATCCGTGCGCGTGCCGGTATCAAGGATCCTAACCGTCCGATTGGTTCCTTTATCTTCCTTGGTCCTACCGGTGTCGGCAAGACCGAGCTGGCTAAGACCTTGGCCGAGGTGCTCTTTGATGATGAACGCAACATGGTTCGTATCGATATGAGCGAATACATGGAGAAGCATACCGTATCTCGTCTGATCGGTGCGCCTCCGGGATACGTCGGCTATGATGAAGGCGGTCAGCTGACCGAGGCTGTACGCCGTCATCCGTACAGCGTAATCCTGTTGGACGAAATTGAAAAGGCACATCCAGATGTCTTTAACGTATTGCTGCAGGTTCTGGACGATGGCCGTCTGACCGATGGTAAAGGCCGTATCGTTGACTTTAAGAATACCCTGATTATTATGACCAGTAACCTTGGCAGCAGCGAGATTATGAAAGCGCAGGGCTCTATGGACAGAGAAAAGATTCAGCAGATGCTGATGAACTTCTTCCGTCCGGAATTCCTGAACCGTGTTGATGACATCGTTGTGTTTAAACCGCTGCAGGCAGAACAGATTAAGGAAATCGTTAAACTGGTACTGCATGAACTGGGCGACCGTCTGAACAAGCAGCTTGAGCTGACGCTTACTTATACTGACGAGGCTGTTGCTTTCCTGGCAAAGGCCGGCTTTGATCCTGCCTTCGGTGCTCGTCCGTTGAAACGTCTGATTGTCCACACTGTTGAAAACATCCTGGGCAAGAAGATTGTTGCAGGCGAAATTAAAAATGGCGATAAGGTTGAGGTTGTATTGGTAAACGATGCAATTGACGTTGTCGTAAAATAAAACAGCTTTGGGTTTAAGCGTCCTCTGCTGCCGTGAAAGCGGCGGCGGAGGGTGCTTTTTTCTTTACCCCGAAGTTTCCCGAACGATTTTCTAAAAAACTGTTAAAAAGTTCACAGTTTATTTGACGTTTACGCGTTGGATTGGTATAATTAAAGTGAATTATTTAAGTGATTGAGAACCCGGGTTAGATTTTGCACAGGATTTCGAAACTGAACAGCTTTCTGCTTGGGTTTTATTGTTTCTACAAGTAATTTTTGGGAGGTAGATTTCAATGAAAGTTGCAATTATCATGGGTAGTAATTCTGACTGGCCTGTACTTGAGGCTGCAGAAAAAACTCTGAAGGAGTTTGGCGTTGAAACTGAAGTAGTAGTTGCTTCCGCTCACCGTACTCCGGATGTAGTACAAAACTTTGCTAAGGGTGCCCGTGACCGTGGCGTAGAGGTAATTATTGCCGCAGCCGGCGCAGCTGCTCATCTGGGTGGTTTCATCGCTGCCTTTACTACCGTTCCTGTCATCGGTATTCCTATTAACGCAACACCGTTGGCCGGTATGGATGCACTGCTGAGCTTTGTACAGATGCCTTCCGGTGTACCTGTTGCAACGATGGCTATCAATGGTGCTAAGAATGCTGCATTGTTCGCGATTCAGATTCTTTCCGTCAAATATCCGGAGCTGGTAGAAAAACTGGCAGAGCATCGTGCAACAATGCGTGAAGAAGTAAGAGCTAAGGGTGAAAAGCTGGCTTCCATGCGTGGCGTTCCTGCGCAGGAGTTCAAGGACTTACACCTGTAATAGTGAATAGTGAGTAGTGGATAGTGGATAGATACTGATAACTAATCATTAATAACTAATAACTGACAACTGATAACTAAAAACTAAAATTAAGGAGAAAAATTGTGGAGCAGATTTTCGAGGAGCAAAATTTTAGCGAAGACAAGCTGCATGAGGAGTGCGGCGTCTTTGGTATCTTCAGCCATAATGAGGATGTAGCACTCAACACCTATTGGGGACTGTATGCGCTGCAGCATCGTGGCCAGGAAAGTACTGGTATTGTTGTAACTGATGGCGAGCGCATGAAAATTAAAAAGGGCATGGGTCTGGTTGCCGATGTCTTCAAAGATGGCGTTGCTGATTTGCAGGGCTATGCGGCTATCGGCCACGTACGTTATTCCACCACCGGTGCAAGCATGCCGTATAACATTCAGCCGCTGAAGGTTTATTTTGACGGCGGTAACCTGGCTCTGAGCCATAACGGTAACCTGACTAATGCCGGTCAGCTGCGTGCTAACCTGGCTAAGGAAGGCGCAGTATTTAATACTACTGTTGACAGCGAGGTTGTTCTGACCTTGATTGCCTACAGTGCACGTCCGACTATTGAAGAGCGTGTAGCAGAGGCTGTTAACCAGATTAAGGGTGCTTTTGCTATTCTGCTGATGACTGATAACAAAATTATCGCAGTACGCGATCCCTACGGCTTCCGTCCGCTGGTACTCGGCAAGATGGAAAACGGCTGGTGCGTTGCTTCCGAATCCTGTGCCTTTGACCTGGTTGGTGCAGAGCTGGTACGCGATGTTAAGCCCGGCGAAATGATTATTATCGACAGCGATAACTCCGAGCCGCGCAGCATGATGTGGGCTGAAAACAAACCGGCAAAGCCTGCGCACTGCATTTTTGAATATGTTTACTTTGCTCGTAATGACAGTATCATCGACAACCAGTCTGTATATGATGCACGTATCCAGATGGGACGCGAGCTGGCTAAGGAAACGCCTGATATTCATCCGGATATCGTTATATCCGTTCCTGATAGCGGTACTCCGGCGGCAATCGGCTATGCTATGGAGGCCGGTGTACCCTTCCTGGAAGGTCTTACCAAAAACCGTTATGTAGGCCGTACCTTTATTCAGCCGACGCAAAAGCAACGTGCTAATGCAGTACGTCTGAAGCTGAATCCGGTACGCAGCGTTGTAGAAGGCAAATCTGTTGTTATGGTCGATGACTCCATCGTTCGCGGCACTACCAGCGGCAAGATTGTTAAACTGCTGAAGGAGGCAGGCGCACGTGAAGTGCATGTATGCATTTCTTCTCCCCCGGTAACAGACAGCTGCTACTATGGTATTGATACCTCCGAGCGCAAGGAGCTGATTGCGGCACGTTGCACGGAAAATGAAATCTGCCGTTATATTGGGGCAGATAGTCTGCATTATATTTCTATGGATGGCATGAAACGTGCTATTGATAAAATTGACCCCGATGGTTTGTGCTGTGCCTGCTTCAGCGCTAAATACCCCGATAACGCAGATAGCGTAATCAAAGCAGAACCTGAAAGCATTATTGAATAACAGGAGGAAGGCTCATGAGCGAGGAAAAGAAACAACTTACTTATGCTGATGCCGGTGTAGATATTGATGCTGGTAATAAAGCAGTAGAATTAATGAAGGACAGCGTACGCGCTACCTACAGACCTGAGGTTATCGGTGATCTGGGCGGTTTCGGCGGTCTGTTTGCTTTAAACAGCGGCAAATACAAGGAGCCTGTGCTTGTCAGCGGTACTGACGGCGTAGGCACTAAGCTGAAGCTGGCTTTCATGGCTGATAAGCATGATACTATCGGTCAGGATGCTGTAGCAATGTGCGTTAACGATATTCTGGTACAAGGCGCAGAGCCCTTGTTCTTCCTGGATTACATTGCAGTAGATAAGGTTGATTCCCAAAAGGTTGCCAACATCGTTAAGGGTGTTGCCAATGCCTGCAAGGAAAGCGGCTGTGCTCTTATCGGCGGCGAAACTGCCGAAATGGCCGGCTTCTACTCCAAAGGCGAATATGATATCGCAGGCTTCTGTGTTGGCGTAGTTGAGAAGAGCAAAATGATTACCGGTGACAAGGTTAAGGCCGGCGACGTGCTTTTGGGCCTGCCCTCCAGCGGAGTGCATTCCAACGGCTTCTCCCTTGTACGTAAAATCTGCTTTGAGGCTATGGGTTATACTATGGATACCGAAGTACCGGAATTTGGCTGCACCTTGGGCGAAAAGCTGCTGACTCCGACTCGTCTGTATCCGAAAACCTGCCTGCCGCTGATTGAGAAATTCGACCTGCACGGCATGGTGCACATCACCGGCGGCGGCTTCTATGATAATATTCCCCGCATTCTGCCCGAAGATTGCGATGCTGAGGTAAATGCCGAGGCTTGGGAAGTTCCTGTTGTCTTCAAAAAGCTGCAGGAATGGGGCAATGTACCTTGGGCTGAAATGTACCGCACCTTCAACATGGGCGTAGGCATGGTATTGGTTGTTGACCCGTCTGAGGCTGACGCTGTACGCGCTCACCTGACTGAGGCTGGTGAAACCTTCTACGAGCTGGGCAAGGTTGTTCCCGGCCATAAAGAAACGATTATGAAAGGCGGCGTTTTCGGTGCATAAAATCGGCGTACTTGTAAGCGGTCGCGGCAGCAATCTGCAGGCAATTATGGACCGTATCGCTGATGGCTATCTGCCGCTGGAAATCGCGGTTGTAATCAGCGATAAGCCTGATGCTTTTGCTTTGGAGCGTGCGCAAAAGGCCGATATTAAAACCGTTGCCGTGGAGCGGAAGGCTTGCGCTTCCAAAGAAGAATTTGAAGCAAAAATCAACGCTGCTCTGGAGGCAGAGGGCTGCGAGCTGGTAGTTCTCGCAGGCTTCATGCGTATTCTGAGCGCTGATTTCGTAAATAAATGGCAGCATAAGATTATCAATATCCACCCGGCGCTGCTCCCGAGCTTCCCCGGTCTGCACGGACAGAAGCAGGCTGTGGACTACGGCGTAAAATTCAGCGGCTGCACCGTTCATTTTGTCGATGCAGGCACTGACAGCGGCCCGATTATCCTGCAGAAGGTTGTTCCTGTTATGGATGACGATACCGAGGATACTCTGGCTGACCGCATTCTGGTGCAGGAGCATATCGCAATGCCGGAGGCTTTAAAGCTTTGGGCAGAAGGAAAGCTGACAATCGAAGGCAGAAAGGTAAAGGTTAGAGCATGAAAATTAAAAGAGCATTATTAAGCGTTAGTGATAAAACCGGCATTGTAGAGCTGGCAAAATTTCTGAGTGACAACGGCGTAGAAATTATTTCTACCGGCGGCACCATGAAGGCTATTAAGGAAGCAGGCATTCCTGTAACCTATGTAAGTGATGTAACCGGCTTCCCGGAAATCATGGATGGCCGTGTAAAAACTCTGAATCCGAAGATTCATGGCGCAATCCTGGCTGTACGCAGCAATCCGGAGCATATGAAGGCTTTGGCTGAGCATGACATCACCCCGATTGACCTGGTTGTTGTTAACCTCTATCCCTTCCGCGAAACTGTTGCCAAACCTGGCGTAACCGAGGCTGAGGCTATTGAAAACATTGATATCGGCGGTCCGGCAATGGTTCGTGCCAGCGCTAAAAACTTCAAGGACGTTGTTATCGTAACCTATCCGAGCCGTTACGAAGGCTTAATGGAAATGCTCGCTAAAGAAGGCGACGTTGATGCACGCACCCGTAAGGAGCTGGCATTGGAAGCCTTCACTCATACTGCTGAATACGATGCAATGATCAGCGAATATCTGAAGAAGCAATTGGAGAAATAACCATGAATATTTTATTAATCGGTGGCGGCGGCCGCGAACACGCTTTAGCGTGGAAGCTGGCGCAAAGCCCTAAGGTTGAAAAAATTTATGCTGCTCCCGGCAATCCGGGCATGGCACTGCTGCCTAAATGCGAATGCATTGCTCTGGATGTAGAAAATCTGGAGGGCGTAGCAGATTACGCTGAGGAAAAGAGCATTGACCTGACCGTTGTAGGTCCGGAAGCACCTCTTGTTGCAGGTCTTGCAGATGTTTGTAAACGCCGCGGTCTGCCGGTATTCGGTCCTTCCAAAGCTGCAGCGCAGCTGGAAGGCTCCAAGGCATTTTCCAAAGAGCTGATGGCAAAATACAATATTCCTACCGCTTTCTTCAAAATTTGCGAGGATATCGAAACTGCCAAGGCTTATGTTGAAGAAAAGGGCGCACCTATCGTAGTTAAGGCTGATGGTCTTGCAGCTGGCAAGGGCGTTGTTGTTGCAATGACTAAGCAGGAAGCACTTGATGCTATCGACGAAATGATGGCTGATCATAAATTTGGCAACGCAGGCGCACGCCTCGTTCTGGAAGAATACATGGAAGGCGAAGAGGCTTCTCTTCTGGCATTTACCGACGGCAAAACCATTGTGCCGATGATTGCTTCTCAGGACCACAAACGCGTATTTGACGGCGATGAAGGCCCAAACACCGGCGGTATGGGAACTTATGCTCCCGCTCCGGTTATGACCGACGTGTTGCGTTTAAAAGCAACCGAGCTGATTCTGAAGCCCGTTATCGCTGCCATGGCAGCAGAAGGCATGCCGTATCAGGGTTGCCTCTATGCCGGCCTGATGATCAAGGGCGACAGCGTAAAGGTTGTAGAGTTCAACTGTCGCTTCGGTGACCCCGAAACTCAGGTAGTACTGCCTTTGCTTGACGGTGACCTGGCTGAGATTATGTTGGCCTGCGCTACCGGTACTCTGGATCAGGTAGACTTTGGTTGGTATGACAAGGCTGCAGTTTGCGTAGTAATGGCTTCCGGCGGTTATCCCGAAAGTTATGCTAAAGGACTGGAAATCACCGGTCTGGCTGACGCTGCTGCTGATACAGACGTTGTTGTATTCCACGCAGGCACCAAAGCTGACGGCGCTAAGGTTCTTACCAACGGCGGACGTGTATTGGGTGTAACTGCTGTGGACGCCAATATTAAGGCGGCACGCGACCGTGCATATGCTGCTGTAGAAAAAATTAATTTTGATGGCGCTTTTTGCAGAAAAGATATTGCATGGAGAGCCTTAAAGAGGTAAAATAGATAAAATACCTACTCGGACTGCAGAAAAGCAATTATTTACTCAGTAATTATGTTACATGATTAACAATTGCTTTGGCTGTGGTAAACAAAAAATTATTAAGAAAAGGATGATGAAAGAATGGCTTTTTATTATGATGAACCTGCTCACACATTTAGTGAGTACCTGTTAGTTCCCGGTTATTCCTCCGAAAAATGTATCCCCGCCAATGTAGACCTGCGTACGCCGCTGGTTAAATTCAAAAAAGGCGAGGAGCCGGCAATTACTATGAACATCCCGATGGTTTCTGCTATCATGCAGGCTGTTTCCGGCGAAAAGCTGGCTGTAGCTCTTTCCAAAGAGGGCGGCGTTTCTTTCATCTATGGTTCTCAATCCGTAGAGGACGAAGCTGCTATGGTTGCTCGCGTTAAAGGCTATCGCGCAGGCTTTGTAAGCAGTGACTCCAATATCCGTCCGGACAGCACTCTGGCTGACATCCTGGCACTGAAGGAACGCACCGGTCACTCCACTGTTGCTGTTACCAGCGATGGTACCGCTAACGGCAAGCTGGAAGGCATTGTTACCAGCCGTGACTATCGTCCGAGCCGTATGTCTATGGATGCTAAGGTTCGTGACTTCATGACTCCGATTGACAAAATGGTTTATGCTCCGAAGGATACCACCCTGCAACAGGCTAACGATATCATCTGGGAGAAAAAACTCAACACTCTGCCTATCGTTGATGACGACGGCCGTATGCTGTACATGGTCTTCCGTAAAGACTATGCAACTCATAAGGAATATCCGTTGGAGCTGCTGGATAGCAAAAAACGCCACATCGTCGGCGCAGGTATCAACACTCGCGACTATGCTGAGCGTGTTCCCGCATTGATTGATGCAGGCGTTGACGTACTCTGCATTGACTCCTCCGAAGGCTACAGCGCATGGCAGAAAATCACCTTGGACTGGATTCGTGAGCACTATGGTGACAGCGTTAAGGTTGGCGCAGGCAACGTAGTAGATGCTGAAGGCTTCCGCTTCCTGGCTGAGGCTGGCGCTGACTTCATTAAAGTTGGTATCGGCGGCGGTTCCATCTGCATCACCCGTGAGCAAAAAGGTATCGGCCGTGGCCAGGCAACTGCTCTGATTGATGTTTGCAAGGCTCGTGACGAATACTTCGAAGAAACCGGCGTATACATTCCTGTATGCTCCGACGGCGGTATCGTTTATGATTACCATATGACTCTGGCTCTGGCTATGGGCGCTGACTTCATGATGCTTGGCCGTTACTTCGCTCGTTTCGACGAAAGCCCGACCAATAAGGTTAACATTAACGGCACCTACATGAAGGAATATTGGGGTGAAGGCTCCAGCCGTGCTCGCAACTGGCAACGTTATGACATGGGTGGCGCAGCTAAGCTGTCCTTTGAAGAAGGCGTTGACTCCTACGTTCCGTACGCAGGCAGCCTGAAGGATAACGTAAACCTGACCTTGGCTAAGGTTCGTTCCACCATGTGCAACTGCGGTGCTCTGAACATCCGCGAACTGCAGGAGAAGGCTAAGCTGACTCTGGTTTCCGCAACCAGCCTGGTTGAAGGCGGCGCACATGACGTTATGCTGAAAGAAAACTCCAACAGCAACTATCCTAAATAATTAAATGAACGTAAATAGCAAGCTCTCGAAGAAATTCGAGGGCTTGTTTTTGTATACAAAAAGCTCCCCTGAACGATTCGTTCAGAGGAGCCTGTCTGTTTCTAAGCGGAGTTTCGCTGTTATATTACCTTGTAAAGCCGGAAGCCTTGCGTATCGCAGGAAACCAGCTTGTAGTTGATTCCTTCACGCAATCCTTCGAAAACGGGAATGTGGTTTTCACCATGAATGTGTCCATAGACACAGTGCTGCACGCCGTACTGCAGCATCAGATTAGTAAAGCAGGTGTGCTCCGTGCGTGCGAAAAGCGGCGGATAGTGAAAGGCCGTAATTATCTGCTGCGCCTGCATTTTATGTGCCTGCTGCAGGGAAAGCTCTAAACGGATACCTTCGCGGTTATAGATTTTTCTGTCGGCGTCACTGAAGCTTTCGGCCGAAGGCAGCAGCCAGCCGCGAGTGCCGCAGACAGCAATATTCTCTACCATAATGCAGTCATTCTGCAGAAATTCAAAATGAGCACCGTAACGCTGCTGCATTTTGCTCAGACTGCTCCACCAGTAATCATGGTTGCCGCGCAGCAGCAGCTTGCGTCCGGGAAGCTGCGCCAACCAGTCTAAATCCTGTGCTGCTTCTTCCAAAGTCATGGCCCAGGAAATATCACCGCAGACAATAACGGTGTCCTGTGCGGTTACGGTGTTTTGCCAATTAGCGGCAACCTTTTCTTTATGGTTGCGCCAATGCTCGCCGAAAACCTCCATGGGCTTGCTTGCCGGTTCGCCTGATAAATGCAGGTCGCCTATTGCGTAAATATGCATAATAATATCACCTGTAAGTGTTAAATTTGTTCTTACGCTTTGCTCAGCAGGAAGCGTGCTAAGGCCGGAACATCGGCAACATAGTAATCGGCACCTGCTTCCGACAGTTCCTCGTAGCTGCCGAAGCCGAAGCCTGCGCCGATGCAGGCGATGCCGTTGGCGTGAGCGGCGAGAACGTCTTCGCGGCGGTCACCGATAAGTGCTACAGTATTTTTAGCTTCTGGCGTAGTAAGCTGCCATTTTTCCAGAGCGGCAGCAACTACTAAAGCTTTCTTATCGGTTTTGCCGTCCAGGCTGCAGCCGGTGATATCTTCCAGATAGGGGTTGAAGCCAAAGCGTTCGGCAATTCTCAGCGCAAAAACCTCCGGCTTAGCGGTAGCCATACCGAGGCGGCGGCCATCCTGCTGCAGGTCAGCCAATAGTTCCATGATGCCGGGATAAACTTCATTTTCCCAGATGCCGATATCAGTGTAGCGTTCACGATATTTTTCTACGCCGATTTCAGCCTGCTCTCTGGTCATGCCGTAGTATTTGATAAAGCTGTCGCGCAAGGGCGGACCGATGAAAACCTCCAGCTTTTTTAAATCAGGCTCCTCAATATTTTGAGCGCGCAGGGCGTATTGTACGCATTTGGTGATACCCTCGGCAGAATTTGTCAGGGTACCGTCTAAATCAAAAAGTAAATTTTGAAACATTTATTGCTCCTTATTCGCTTAAATAGAATTTTTTTGGACTTGTATAACTGATTATAACACACTTTAGCAAATTAGTGATACAATAATGGTTATTAGAGACAGATAGATTTCATGAGGGGGAATAAAAAATGACGATGAAGCTTTTTGAAAATAATTCTTTGCTCAAACAGTGCATGGCGAAGGTTACGGCCTGCACGCCGAAGGATGGCAAATATCTGGTTGAGCTTGACCAGACTGTTTTCTTTCCGGAGGGCGGCGGTCAGCTGAGTGACAGAGGTAAGCTGGCTGATGCAGTTGTAAGCCATGTAAGCGAAAAAGACGGTCACATCTACCATGAGTGCGACAAGCCGTTGGAGGTTGGCGCTGAGGTCGAGGCTGTGCTGGACTGGCCTGTGCGTCTTGATAGAATGCAGCAGCATTTGGGAGAGCATCTTTTGTCCTACGCCTGCTGGAAGCTGTTTAAGGCCAATAATATCGGTTTCCACATGAATGAGGATAATGTTTTCATTGACCTTGACAAGGAGCTGACAGACGAGGAGCTGCTGCAGGCAGAATTATATACGAATGAGATTATCTGGGAGAATCGCCCGGTACATATCAGCTATATGGACAGCACAGAGGCTGTCAAGCTGAAGGATAAAATGCGTAAGTTCAACAGCAAGCTGACCAGCACTTTGCGTATCGTTTCGGTTGAGGATGCCGATATCTGTACCTGTTGCGGTACGCATCCGCCGTTTACAGGGATGCTGGGCAGCGTTAAGGTTATCCGCCATGAAAAGCATAAGGGCGGTTGTCGCGTAGAGTTTGTCTGCGGCCGCAGAGCATTGCTTGATGCGGACGCCAAGAACAGCACATTGCTTAGCGTAGCTGCAAGTCTTTCTGTAAAGCCTGAGCAGGTGCCTGCTGCCGTAAGTAAGCAGAAAAATGATTTGCTTGCACAGCTTGACATTGCCAAGAACAAGCTGTTGAAGATTGAAGAAGAAAAATTGCAGGAAACGTATGCTGCTGCGCCGGTGAATGCTGATGGTGTCAAGGTTTTGGCTCTGCCTATGGAAGGTCACGATGCCAAGGATATCAAAGCTTTTTTGCCGAAGGTTACCGCACTGGAAAATACGCTGAGCCTTTTGGTAGCAGTGCAGCCTGAGCGCATCAGCTACGCAGTTGCTTTGGGGGCTGATGCTGCAGGCGATTGCCGTAGTGTTATTAAGCTGCTCAACGAAGCCTTTGGCGGCCGTGGCGGCGGCAAGAACGACTGCGCGCAGGGCGGTGCGGATTATTGCGCTGAATGGCAGGAAAAACTGCAGAGCGTTGTAGAAAAGTTGAAGTAAAAAGAGCAAAATAAAAAAGACGATCGAGCGACCGTCTTTTTATTTTCGCGAACATATTGTCAATAAATAAGATAGCTGTTATAATAACACTAGAGATTCTGACAGGTCGGTTCCTCCGTAAGGAGGTGGGAGCATGACAGTAGCCGAAGCGTTACAGATAATGTTAACATTTGGTTTGCTTGTTGCGACCATTATGTCTAAACGTAAGTAATTTTGCTTACAATATAACAAAAGACCGACATTAGAGGTCAATGTCAGCCTTTTGTCAAATAACAACAATAAACGGAGAGGGCTGACACGCGACTGTCAGAGTCTCTCTTTGTCTTTATTATAGCAAATTTACGTTTTATGTCAAGCTTACAGCTCGTTGATCATAGCAATGAGTCTGTCAACCTCTTCATCCTTGGTTGCCCAGCTGGTGCAGATGCGCACGCTGTAATTGCCGTCCTCCAGATAGGCAATATGGCTGAGAGCAAATTCCTCGCTCAGCTTTTCAAATTGCGCCGGAGTCATGATAACGAATTGCTGGTTGGTAGGAGAGTTGGTTACGAACTTAAAGCCTTTGGCTAACAGTGCATCGCGGATTTTCAGCGCCTGCAGTGTGCCTTTACCGCAGATTTTGCTGTAAAGATCATCTTTCATAAGTGCGCCGAACTGTACGCCGAGCAGGCGTCCTTTGGCCATGATGGAACCGCATTGCTTAGCGATGGTACGGAAGTCGAGCTTGAGTACATCGTTCAAAATAACAACTGCTTCGCCGAAGAGCAGGCCGCATTTGGTGCCGCCGATATAGAAAACGTCGCAGTTGGCTGCCAAATCTGCTGCAGTCATATCGTTGTCGGGAGCGCCGAGAACATAGCCTAAGCGTGCGCCGTCAACAAAGAGGTAAAGACCGCAGTCCTTGCAGGCCTGGTATAAATCCTGCAGCTCTTTTTTGCTGTACATGCTGCCGATTTCAGTAGGCTGGGAGATATAAACCATTTTCGGCTGTGCCCAATGCTCACGGCTTGGATCAGTATCGTACATTTTCCATTCGTGGCGGATTTGCTCTGCGGTTAGCTTGCCGTCCTCACTTGGAAGTGGCAGCACGCGGTGGCCTACGTGCTCAATCGCACCGGCCTCATGCGTATTGATATGGCTGGGAACAGCGCCGTAAACAGCCTGATGCGGACGCAAGGCAGCGCAGATAACCGTCAGGTTGGTCTGAGTGCCGCCAACGAGAAAATGTACGTCAGCGTTCGGGCAGGCGAAGGCTTCTCTAATCAATTTGCGTGCTTCGTCGCAGTAAGGGTCCAGGCCGTAGCCGTCAGTCTGTTCCATATTGGTTTGCACGAGTTTTTCGAGGACTGCAGGATGGCAGCCTTCGGTGTAATCACTGTTAAAACGATAAGTCATTTTAAATCACCCTCAATTTTTAAAATTTATATATATGTACTTTGGAGTTTAACTGTGTAAAGGCTCTCCTTGGAGAGAGTCTGTTACCAAATTTCCAAGACCTTCTTATTTCTTGCCTAAAATTTTCTTGCCTACGAATTCATATAACACAGGCAGCAGGGAGAAGACGATGATGCCCAAAGTTACCAACGTAAAATTATGCTTGATGGCAGGGATGTTACCGAAGAAGTAACCGCCGCCGACAAAGAGAAATACCCACACTACGGCACCGATGACATTGTAATGAGCAAAGGTCAGGTAGTGCATTTTGCCGATGCCGGCAACGAAGGGTGCAAAGGTACGCACAATCGGCACAAAGCGGGCCAGAAAAATTGCCTTATGACCATGCTTGTCATAAAATGCGCTGGCCTTGTCGACATGCTCCTTCTTGATGATGTTCTTCTTAATCATGTGCATACCGAGATGCTCGCCTATCATATAATTGCAGGCGTCACCCAGCACAGCCGAAACTAAAAAGATGGGCACGATAATTTTGATATCCATGCCTTCGGGTGCAGCAGCAGCAAGAGCGCCACAGGCGAAAAGCAGCGAATCGCCCGGTAAAAACGGGGTGACTACCAGACCAGTTTCGCAGAACACTACCATGAACAGGATGGCGTAAATCAGATGACCGTAGGCCATCATAATTTCCGGCAGGTGCTTGTCCAGGTGCAGAATTAAATCGATAAAATACATTGCATATGCTTCCATAAAAATTTCCTTTCTTAACCTTGAGTCATATAAAATTATTTTAACACAAAAAACCGAACGTTGTAAGAGAATTTTAAGCCGAAAATGTGATTTTTCCCTTAAATATGTGGTAAAATAGAAGTCATAAGGTTGTAATGTACAAGTTGTAACAATTATTGAGATAAGGAGTGTTTTCGTTGGACCAAGAATTATGTTGGTGTGGCAGCGGTAGAGCATATGCAGACTGCCACAAAATGAATGATGCAAAAATCGCGTTGCTGCAGGCTCAGGGCTGCGAGGTTCCTGACCGCGATATGATTAAAACCCCGGAGCAGATTGCAGGTATTCGTGCAGCCTGCAAAATCAATACCGGTGTACTGGATGAGGTTGCCAAATATATTAAGGCCGGTATGACTACTGCTGATATCGACAGAATCGTTTACGAATATACAGTAGCGCATAATGCTATCCCTGCACCGCTGGGCTATGAAGGTTTTCCGAAGAGCGTATGTACCTCTATCAATGACCAGGTGTGCCACGGCATTCCTAGCGAGCATGACGTACTGCGCAGCGGTGACATTGTGAACGTAGACGTTTCTACTATTTACAATGGTTATTATGCTGACGCATCCCGTATGTTTATGATTGGCAAGGTTGCTAAGCCGGCGGCAGATTTGGTTGCGATTACCAAGCAATGTCTGCTGCGCGGTATTGAAGCAGCTCAGCCTTGGGGCTTCCTGGGCGACATCGGCGCTGCTGTTTCCAAGCTGGCGCATAAGCATGGTTATTCTGTTGTCGAAGAATTCGGCGGTCACGGCGTTGGTGTAGAGTTCCACGAGGATCCGTTCGTCTGCCATGTTGGTAAGCGCAAAACCGGTATGGTGCTGGTGCCGGGAATGATATTCACTATTGAGCCGATGATTAACATGGGCCACAGTGATATTTTTATTGATGAAGCCAACAACTGGACTGTTTATACCTGTGACGGCAGTCTTTCCGCTCAATGGGAGCACCAGATTCTGATTACCGAAAACGGTCCGGAGATTTTAACCTATTAATGGCTTGACGGCTGTGCAGGCAGTCTTAATCTTTATTATTGTGCCCGGGCCCTGCAGCTTGGGCAAATAGATAGCATAGGAGGCTATAATAATGACAGACTTTTTGGAAAAAACATTTCGCCTGAAGGAACATCAGACGGATGTCCGCACAGAAATTCTTGCCGGTATCACCACCTTTATGACAATGGCTTATATTTTGGCCGTTAACCCAGGTATTTTAAGTGCTGCCGGTATGGATGCCGGTGCTGTATTTACCGCTACTGCTTTGGGTGCCTGCCTTGGTACTCTGCTGATGGCGCTGTTTTCTAACTATCCATTTGCTCTTGCTCCCGGTATGGGCCTGAACGCCTTTTTTGCTTATACTGTTGTAGGACAGATGGGCTATAGCTGGCAGGTTGCGTTGGCAGCAGTTTTTGTTGAAGGTATTCTGTTCATTGTTCTGTCCCTGACTAAGGTGCGCGAAGCGTTGTTCAATTCCATTCCGCCTGCGCTGAAGTTCGGCGTTACCAGCGGTATCGGTCTGTTCATCACCTTTATCGGCCTGCAGAATTCCAAGCTCGTTGTTGCGGGACCGACTCTCGTTGGCCTTTATCCGTTTAAAGCTGCTCTGGCAGACGGCACCTTCTGGTCCACCGGTATCGGTGCTTTGCTGGCGCTTATCGGTATTCTGCTGACCGCTGTAATGATGACGAAAAAGGTTCCCGGCGGTATCCTCGTTGGTATTCTGGTTACTTGGGGCTTAGGCATGATTTGTGAGCTGACCGGCATTTATGTACCGAATCCGAAGCTCGGTATGTTCTCCGTTATGCCCAGCTTTGCTAACGGCATTTCTGTTCCCAGCCTGGCACCGACCTTTATGCAGCTGGACTTCAGTGCTATTTTCACATTTAACTTCATTACAATCATGCTTTCCTTTATGTTTGTAGATTTGTTTGATACTCTCGGCACTCTGATCGGTGTTGCTTCCAAGGCTAAAATGCTGGACAAGGACGGCAAGCTGCCGAAAATCGAAGGCGCTCTGCTGGCTGACTCCATCGCTACTACCGGTGGTGCACTGCTGGGTACCTCTACCGTTACTACCTTCGTAGAAAGCAGCGCCGGCGTTGCTGTCGGTGGCCGTACCGGTCTTACTGCTGTTACTGCAGCAATTCTGTTCTTCCTCAGTTTATTCTTTGCACCGATTTTCCTGGCAATTCCTGCCTTCGCTACCGCCCCGGCACTGGTAATTGTAGGCTTTTTGATGGTAAGCAGCCTGCTGAATGTAGACTTTGATGATATGACAGAAGCTATTCCTGCTTTTGTTGCAGCAGTAGCAATGCCCTTTATGTATTCTATCTCCGAAGGTATTTCCATGGGCGTTATCTCCTATGTGGCAATTAACCTGCTCAGCGGTGAATACAAAAACAAGAAAACCAGCTGGATTGTATATGTGCTGGCAGTAATCTTTATCCTGAAATATATTTACGTGTAAAAGGATTGAGGTAATTAATATGATGGACCGTGTAAGAGCGGTCGCACTCGGTAACAGCCCTGCTGATATTCTTTTAAAGAACGGCAGGGTTGTTGACGTGCTGACCGAAACAATTTATGAAGCTGATGTTGCTATTGCCGATGGCGTTATCGCCGGTGTCGGCAGTTATGACCAGGCAGAAAAAATCATCGACCTGCAGGGAGCATATGTTGCGCCAGGTCTGATTAATGCACATTGTCATGTAGAAAGCTCGATGGCTGTGCCTGAGCATTACTGTGCCGAGGAGCTGCGCTGGGGTGTAACCACGCTGATTACCGACCCGCACGAAATTGCCAACGTAGCGGGCGCGGCAGGCATTCACTATATGCTGGAGGCCGGCGGCCAGATGCCGCTGAACTATTATGTGAACCTGCCGAGCTGCGTGCCTGCCACACGCTTTGAGCACAGCGGCTGTGTGATGGATGCTCGCGATATGATCAAGCTTGTCAATGAGCCTGGTGTACTCGGAATGGGCGAGATGATGAACGTGCCCGGAGTTATTTATAATTCCTCCGAGGTACAGAAGAAACTTGACCTGTTCTTGAGCCTGGGACGCGTAATCGACGGCCACGCACCCTGTGTGCGTGGCAAGGAGCTGGCTGCCTATGTCGCCAGCGGTATTGATACCGACCATGAAAGCATCAGCTGGGAAGAAGCGAAGGAAAAGCTGCGTAACGGTCTGGCAGTGCTGGTGCGTGAGGGCAGTGCTTCGCGTAATCTGACGGCAATTTTGCGCGGAGTTATCGAAGAGGGCATTGATGTCAGCAGTCTGGCTTTCTGTACAGATGATAAGCATCTTGCAGATATCCGCCGTGAGGGTACCATCCGCCACTGCGTACAAATGGCGATAGAATTAGGCATGGAACCGGTGCGTGCTTTGCGTCTGGCAACTATCAACGCTGCACGCATCTACGGACTGCGCCGCGTGGGTGCCATTGCTCCCGGCTGGCAGGCGGATTTGGTAGTTTTTGATGACCTGCAAAGCCTTACGCCGCGGGCTGTTTTTCATAGAGGTGTGGATGCGCTCAAGGCCTGCGAAAGGATTACGCCTGTTACGCCCAATGTCAGCCTGCAGGGCAGCGTGAAGCCTGCAGCTTTTGACGTGGCAACCTTCTTTTTATCGCATTTTGCCGACGATAGGGAATATCCTGTTATCACTATGCTTCCCGGTGAAATTTTTACCGAGAAGAGTACGATTATGGGCAAGGATATTGCCGCTGCTCTGAAAAAAGGCGATGTGTATCTGATTGCCGTGCTGGAAAGACATCACGGCACCGGTAATGTAGGCTTAGGCCTCCTGCGCGGCTACGGGCTGAAAGACGGCGCAGTAGCGACGACGGTGGCACACGATTCACACAATCTGATTGTTATCGGCACAAGTTCGGAAGCAATGAATGCTGCGGCTAAGGAGCTGGTACGCGTACAGGGCGGTTATACCTTGGTCAAGGGCACCGAGGTTGTCGATACACTGCCGCTGAATATCTGCGGCCTGATGAGCAGCGCACCTGCCGAAGAGCTTATCGGCAGTCTTGATGAGATTGCGGCGAAGGCACATGCGCAGGGTGTATCGGACGGCATCGATCCGTTCATTAGCCTGAGCTTTATGGCGCTGCCGGTTATTCCCAAGCTGCGCATTACAGATATGGGCATGTTCGATACAGAGAAATTTGAATTTATAAAATAGAAATATTTGAGGGGAAAGATATGCATAAGCTTGTATCACAATTAGTTATTTACCGCAATCTGCCGGCGGACAATTTGCTGGAGCCGTTGGCAGAAATCTGCGCTGAATTTTCAGCAGGTGAGTATAACCGCGAGGAGCTGACGGCGGAAATTTATGAGCAGGTACATAAGCTGCTTGATATTGGCACCGTTTATGGCTTTGACAAGAATCTTTGGCATAATTATCTGGCCTTTTTGCTCGTCAGCTGTGAAAATCCCTTTGCCATTACCTGTGAAAAGGTTGGTGCCTGCGATGGCAGCGTGAATCAGTTTGCCAAGCATGACTTCAAAATCTTTCAGCAGCTGTTTGCTTATGATTTCAGCGAGTTGGAGCGTGCGCTGGAGATTAACTGCTTTTCGTTAATCAGCAATTATCAGGCTGTGGTAAAGCAGGAGCGTCGTTACAACAAAAATATCAGTGAGAAAGTTCAGGCGCTCAGCACTGCTTTGGAAAAGGCTGCCGATGCTGATGAGTTTTTCGCCTGCGTTACCAAATTCTACCATGATTACGGCGTTGGCAAGCTTGGTCTGAACAAGGCCTTTCGTATAGCGCAGGCGGAGCAGGGCGAGCCGGAGCTGGTGCCGATATCCAATACGGAGCAGATTACCTTTGCTGATCTCATCGGTTATGAGGACCAGAAGCAGCGCCTGCTGGAAAATACGGAGGCTTTTGTAGCAGGGCGTCCTGCCAACAACGTGCTGCTGTTTGGCGACAGTGGTACAGGCAAATCCAGCAGCATTAAGGCGCTAATCAACAAATATTATGATCAGGGCCTGCGGATGATTGAAATCTACAAGCATCAGTTCCGCGACTTATCGCAGGTTATTGCCCAAATCAAGAACCGCAACTACCGCTTCATTATTTATATGGATGATTTGTCATTCGAGGAATTTGAAATCGAATATAAATATCTGAAGGCTATCATCGAAGGCGGTCTGGAGGTACGTCCGGATAATATTTTGATTTACGCTACCTCTAACCGCAGACATCTGATTAATGAAACGTGGAAGGACCGCAACGATGTAACGCAAGAGGAAGGTATTTACAAGTCGGATACGATGCAGGAAAAGCTTTCTCTTGTTAACCGCTTTGGCTGCACGATTTATTATGGACAGCCTACGCAGAAGGAGTACTATAAAATCGTCTGCGAGCTGGCTAAAAAGCAGGGGCTGGAGCTTGATGATGACTTCCTTTGTGCCGAAGCGCGGAAGTGGGAGCTGCATCACGGCGGCATTTCCGGACGTACAGCGCAGCAGTTTATTAATTATCTGCAGGGTGTTGCCGATTTTAGTAAAAAATAGCTTGCGTTTACTTGTAGGATATGTTACACTAATCTAGTGTTAATGCAAGCCGCTTTGCCAAGCAAGGCAGCTTCTAAATTATGAATATAATGTTCTTAGCAAAGAGAGGTGTAAAGAATGAAAGAAAAGATTCATCCGAATTACGGTGAAGTTACTGCTACCTGCGCATGTGGTGCAAGCTTCGTAACTGGTAGCACTAAGAAAGAATTACGCGTGGATGTTTGCTCTAAATGCCATCCATTCTTCACTGGTCAACAACGTAACGTAGCTGCTCGTGGTCGTATCGAGAAGTTCAACAAACGTTACAACAAAGAACAATAATCTATACAATAAGGCAGGGCTTGCACATGCGGGTTCTGCTTTATTTAGTTTTATGGAGTATATCTATGAGCACGAAAAAATTATCTGTAGGCGGACAAGCTGTAATTGAGGGCGTTATGATGCGCGGACCACATAAGGTGGCTGTTGCCGTGCGCCAACCTGACGGAGAAATTGCCGTGGATGTAAATCCTGTCAACAGTATCCGTGATAAATATCCTATTTTGAAAAAACCGCTGCTTCGCGGCGTTATTGCTTTATTTGAATCATTATATGACGGCATCAAGGCCTTGGCCTTTTCGGCACAGGTTTCCGGCGAAGAGGACGAGCAGCTGACAGGCAAGGAAATGGCGATGACTATTGCTACCTCCGTATTGCTGGCTGTCGGTCTGTTTATCGTTATCCCGACCTGGTCTATGCGTTTTCTGCATGAGCTGACGGAGGATCCGATGATGCTCAATCTGGCTGAGGGCGTGCTGCGTATGGCTATTTTTCTGGCATATATTGCGGCCATTTCCTCGATGGAGGACATTCAGCGCGTCTTCCAATATCATGGCGCGGAGCACAAAACTATTTACACCTATGAGGCAGGCCTGCCCCTGCGTGTAGAAAATGTGCGTCCGTTCAGCACACTGCACCCGCGCTGCGGCACCAACTTTCTGATGATTGTCATGCTGATAAGCATGTTTATTTTTACCTTCCTGGGCTGGCCCAGCCTGCTGGAGCGCATTGCTTCCCGCGTAGTGCTGATGCCGGTGATTGCGGGCGTCAGCTATGAGATTATCCGTTTTGCCGGAGCGCATAACGACAATAAGCTGGTGCATATGGCGATTATGCCGGGACTTTTGCTGCAGAAGCTGACGACGCGTCAGCCTGATGACAGCCAGATTGAGGTGGCGATTGCTTCCCTGAAGGCAGTGCTGCCGCCTGAAGAAATTATAGAGTAAAAGTGATTTTATAGGTTTGCAGGCTGATCTATGAGGCTATCCTTGGGGAGAGCTGGCGCCCGTAGGGCGACGGAGAGGGGACTGCACTATTCTGTCTTTAAAATAATGTTATATTGAACACTTCGCTTATAGGAGAGAATATTTTCTTAACGAATCACTTTGAATTAAATTTATAAGACTAACATAACACTTGAGAGGAGAATTTCTAATGCTCGACAAATTGCAGGCACTAGAAGACAGATATTTAGACTTAGAGGCAAAAATCAGTGACCCCGAGGTTATTGCTGACCAGGCCAATTGGCTGAAGGCTACCAAAGCGCATGCTAAGCTGGAACCGATTGTTACCGCTTACCGTGAATACCGCGATATGATTAAGGCTCGCGACGAGGCAGAGGAGCTGCTCGCGGCAGGCGATGACGAAGAGCTTGTTGAAATGGCCAAGGAGGAACTGAAGGAGCTCAAACCGCAGATTGAAGAATATGAGGAGAAGCTCACGATTCTTCTGCTGCCCTCCGACCCGAACGATGATAAAAACGTTATCGTGGAAATCCGCGGCGGTGCTGGCGGTGATGAGGCTGCGCTTTTTGCCGGCGTTCTCTTCCGTATGTATCTGCGTTATGCAGAAACCCGCGGCTGGCGCGTTGAGGTTATGGATTCCAGCCCGACTGAGCTGGGCGGCTTCAAGGAAGTAGTATTCCAAATCAGCGGCGACAGCGTTTACAGCCGTATGAAATTTGAAAGCGGCGTACACCGTGTACAGCGTGTGCCGGAAACCGAATCTCAGGGACGTGTACACACCTCTACCGTTACCGTGGCTGTACTGCCGGAGGCTGAAGAGGTTGATGTAGAGATTAACCCTGCAGACCTGCGTGTCGATACCTATCGTGCAGGCGGTGCCGGCGGCCAGTACGTAAACAAAACCGAATCTGCAGTTCGTATTACCCATATTCCGACAGGCATTGTGGCACAGTGCCAGGATGAAAAATCTCAGCTGAAGAACCGCGAAAAATGTATGCGCGTATTGCGTGCGCGTATTCTGGAGCAGGCGCAGGAGGAGCAGCGTGCTGCTACTGCCGAGGACCGCAAGAGCCAGGTAGGCACCGGCGACCGCAGCGAGCGTATCCGCACCTACAACTATCCGCAGGGACGCGTTACCGACCATCGCATCGGTCTGACACTGCATAAGCTGGACAGCATTGTCAACGGCGACCTGGACGAGCTGCTGGGTGCACTGATTACTGCTAAGCAAAGCGAACAATTACGGCAGGTGAAATAAAATGGGGAAGCCAGTTTGGACGATTATGGAAATTTTAAACTGGACTAAGCAGCACTTTGAAGCAAAAGGCGTGGAAAATCCACGCCTTGATGCCGAAGTGCTGCTTTGTGCTGTCTTGAAATGTGAACGCATCAAGCTTTATACCGAATTTGACAAGCCTCTCAGTGAGGAGGAGCGCGAGAAGATGCGCTCCTATGTAGAGCGCCGCGCCAAGCATGAGCCGCTGGCCTACATTATCGGCGAGCGTGCTTTTATGCGCAACAGCTTCAAGGTTACGCCTGCTACCCTGGTGCCGCGTCCGGAAACGGAGCTGTTGGTGGAAAGCCTGGTGAAGGCAGCGCCGATGCTGCGAGCAGACAGTGCCGTAAAGGCTCTTGATATCGGTACAGGCAGTGGTGCAATTATCGTTTCGCTGCTTGATTATCTGCCTGCTGCCGTGGGCGTGGGTGTGGATATCAGCAACGCTGCCCTGGCGGTGGCAAAGGAAAATGCTGCAGCGATTGGCGTAGACAAGCGCGTGGCCTTCCGCCAAAGCGATTTATTCAGCAACGTGCCTATGGAGAAAAAGTTTGATATCATCGTTTCCAACCCGCCGTATATCCCTGCGGCCGATATTGCGACGCTGGCGCAGGATGTACAGCAGGAGCCACGCACTGCACTTGACGGCGGTGCGGACGGACTTGATTTTTACCGCCGCATCTGTGCCGAAGCAGCAGAGCATCTGGCTGAGGATGGATTGCTGGCATTTGAAATCGGTATTGACCAAAGCGAGGCAGTGCAGAAGCTGTGCCTGGAGCATGGCTTTGCCAAAACTGCTGTGCGTATGGACTATGCAGGTATACCGCGCATGGTTTTTGCTTTAAAAGAAAAAGAGGGTGAGGATAAATATGAAAACATCCTACTGGAAATTACAAAAGAACTCTGATAATCAAGAGATTATGCAGGAGGCAGCGGCACTGATCCGTGCGGGTGAGGTTGTATCGTTCCCGACAGAAACGGTTTACGGCCTGGGTGCGGATGGACTGAATCCTGAGGCTGTGGGCAAGATTTTTGCTGCCAAGGGCAGACCTAATGATAATCCGCTGATTCTGCACATTGCTAAAAAGGAAGATATTGCGCAGCTGACTACCGGTCTGAACGCTAATGCCAAAAAGCTCATGGAGCATTTTTGGCCGGGACCGCTGACGCTGATTGTCAATAAATCCTCTATTGTGCCTGACGCTGTAAGCGCTGGTCTGGAAACTGTCGCTGTACGCTTCCCTTCCAATAAATTTGCCCAGGATTTTATCCGTGCCTGTGGTTGTCCTATTGCGGCGCCGTCGGCTAATATTTCCGGTCGTCCGAGTCCGACGAACGCTCAGGATGTGCTGGAGGATATGCAGGGCAAAATTGCCGGTATGCTTGATGGCGGTAACTGCGGCATCGGTCTGGAATCCACCGTGGTGGATACAACGAGTGCTGTTCCTACTATCCTGCGACCGGGCGGCATTACTTATGAAATGCTGACCGAAGTAATGGGGGCGGTAGAAATCGACCCGGCGCTGCAGGGAGATAAAAACTTTAAGCCCAAGGCTCCGGGAATGAAGTACCGTCATTATGCGCCGAAGGCACCTGTGTACCTGTTTGAGGGTGCAGCTTGCAAATGGTTGCCGCAGGTTATTGCTAAGGCTCTGGCTGAAGGCAAAACCGTCGGCGTGCTTTGCGGACGTGAGCTGGAGAGCGAGCTGGCAGAGCTTGTCGAAAAGCAGCATTTGCAGCTTTCCTGCTGGGGCGACAGCCGCGAGCAGCTGGCAGCAGATTTATTCTACCTGCTGCGCGATTTTGACCGGACCTGTCCGGACGTCATCCTCGCCGAAGGCGTGGAGGAGGACGGCCTGGGACTGGCAATCATGAACCGCCTGCGTAAGGCTGCGGGCTATCAGATTATAACGCTGGAAAACGGCAGCCTGCATTTAAAAAATAATGTAAATTTACCGTCATTTATGTTACAATAAATGTTAAAGATAATCCCGGCATTAAAAAGCAGGAGAGGAGAAGATTATTTATGAAAATTGCAATGGCATGTGATCATGGCGGCTTCCATCTGAAGGAGCATATCAAAAAATATTTAGAGGATAAAGGCATCGAGGTTGTTGACCATGGTACCTACAGCGAGGATTCCGTAGATTATCCCGACTATGCTGCTAAGCTGTGCGAGGATATTACCAGTGGTGCCAGCGGTGCGCAAAAGGGCATCCTGATTTGCGGTACCGGTATCGGTATTTCTATCGCTGCCAATAAATGCAAGGGCATTCGCGCTGCTCTGTGCGGTGATGTTTTCTCCGCTAAAATGAGCCGTGAGCATAACAATGCCAACGTTCTCTGCATGGGCGAGCGTGTTCTGGGCGTAGGTCTGGCAGAAATGATTACCGACGCCTGGCTGGAAACCGAATTTGCCGGTGGTCGTCATGAGCGCCGTGTAAATAAAATCATGGATTTGGAAGCAAAATAATCGTCTTTGCGTTGCAGCCTAAACGATTTTTGCGTTTCTGAAAAATAAACAGAAAAGAAGTAAAGCAACAATGGAAACAAATATGCAAATAGCTAAGGAGCTGGCAGCAGCTGCTGAAGAGCTCATTAGCATAGCAAAGCCTAAAAAGGGACAGATTTTCGTGCTTGGCTGCAGTACCAGCGAAGTACTCGGCAACAAAATCGGCACCGGCGGCAGCAGTGAAACAGCTGTTGCTATGTTCAAGGCGCTGAAGGCAGTGTGTGATGCACACGAGCTTTATCTTGCCGTACAATGCTGCGAGCATCTCAACCGTTCCTTAGTAGTGGAGGCTGCTGCAGCTGAACGCTACAATCTTGAGGAGGTTACCGTGCGTCCGGTGGCTCATGCCGGCGGCGCTATGGCAACTGCTGCCTACGAAAATTTTGCTGAACCTGTAGTGGTAGAAAAAATTTCTGCCCATCTTGGTATTGATATTGGCCAGACGCTCATCGGCATGCATCTCAAACGAGTTGCTGTACCTGTACGCCTGCAATATAAAAAAATTAGCGAAGCAGTGCTGACTGCCGCTAAAACCCGTCCGCCGTTAGTTGGGGGACCGCGTGCCCAATATCTGGAGAATCGCCCATAAGGCACTGTCTGCGTTGTTGTCACTGCCTCGACGTATAGAAATACGCCGTCGGCAGTGCCGCCTAGCATCTGGCACCTTCTGAGCGATTTACAATCGTCCATAGCATCATCTGCGTCGTTATCATTTCTTCGACATATGAAAAATACGCCGTCGGAATACTACGTAGCATTTGAAATCTAATGAACGATTTGTATTTTTCTATGGTATAAGGCACCGTCTGCGTCTTTTAGTAGAGCAGAATTTCTAAGCGCTTATCCACAGCCTGTGGATAAAACTGGTTGATATTTAATGTTTTATTTTTAGGAGGGACTTAAAATGAATCTGGAAAAACTTAGCGTAGTTGATCCTGAGCTGAAAGGTTACATTGATGCGGAGCTTAACCGCCAACGTGACAAAATCGAACTGATTGCATCCGAAAACATCGTTACTCCCGCAGTAATGGAGGCTATGGGCAGCGTACTGACCAACAAGTATGCTGAAGGCTACCCCGGTCATCGTTATTATGGCGGCTGTGAATATGTTGATAAGGTTGAAACTTTGGCAATCGAACGTGCCAAGAAATTATTCCATGCCGAATATGCTAACGTACAGGCTCACTGCGGTGCCAGCACCAATCTGACCGTGTACTTTGCTTTCCTGAAACCCGGCGACACCATTATGGGGATGGACCTGTCCCAAGGCGGTCACCTGAGCCATGGATCCCCGGTAAATATTTCCGGTACCTATTTTAACGTTGTACATTATGGCGTTAACCCGGAAACCGAGCTGATTGATTATGATGCTATGGACAAGCTGGCTAAAGAGCATCATCCGAAGCTGATTGTTGCCGGTGCCAGCGCTTATCCGCGGATTATCGATTTCAAACGCATCGCTGATATTGCTCATGCTAACGGCGCTCTGCTGCTGGTTGATATGGCACACATCGCCGGTCTGGTTGCAGCAGGCCTGCATCCGTCTCCGGTTCCGTATGCTGATATCGTAACTACTACTACCCACAAAACTCTGCGTGGTCCTCGCGGTGGTCTGATTTTGACCAACAATGAAGAATATGCCAAGAAAATCAACAAGGCTATTTTTCCCGGCATCCAGGGTGGCCCGCTGATGCACGTTATTGCTGCAAAGGCTGTTGCTTTTGGCGAAGCTCTGAAGCCTGAATTCAGAGAGTACGCAGAGAATATTGTCAAGAATGCCAAGGCTTTTGCTGAAGGCCTGAAGGCTGAAGGCTTCCGTCTTGTTTCCGGCGGTACTGACAACCATCTGATTTTGGTTGATGTACGCAACAAAAACCTGACCGGTAAGGAAGCAGAAAAGCTGCTGGATAATATTGGCATTACCTGCAATAAAAACACTATTCCGTTTGATCCTGCCAGCCCGTTTGTAACCAGCGGTATCCGTCTGGGTACTCCGGCTGCTACTACCCGCGGCTTCAAAGAAGAGGACTTCAAAGAGGTTGCGGCTATTATGGGCCTGGTGCTCAATAACCCTGAAGATACTGACAAGCATGCAGAGGCTGCAAAACGCGTTGCTGCACTGTGCGCTAAGTATCCGTTATATACTAATTTATAATTAAGACGACCGATAAAGCTTTATCCGCTTCGTCTTAATAAGAAAAGGAGCGATATATCCAATGCAAATCAATGTAGTAAACCATCCTTTGCTGCAAGCAAAAATGACTATCCTGCGTGACAAGGATACCAAGAGCGTAACCTTCCGCCACATCATCAGTGAGGTTGCAGCGCTGCTGACCTTTGAAACTACCAGAGATTTACCTGTGGAAGAAGTAAAGGTTACCACTCCGCTGTGCGAAACCACCGGCTGCCGTATTAAAGGCAGTGTCACTGTTGTGCCTATCCTGCGTGCAGGCCTGGGATTTATGGAGGGCGTACTCAGTGTTATTCCCGAAGCCAATGTTGGTCATATCGGCATGAGCCGTAACGAAGAAACTCTGATGCCGATGGAGTATTACTGCAAGCTGCCTGCGGATATGGACGCTTATACTATCGTTGTTGACCCGATGCTGGCAACCGGCGGCAGTGCTATTGCTGCTCTTGACCAGCTCAAAAAGCGCGGTATGAAAAACCTGCGCTTCATGTGTCTCGTTGCTGCTCCCGAGGGTGTAGAAAAGCTGAATGCAGCACATCCTGATGTGCCTATCTACACTGTTGTGCTTGATGACCATCTCAATGAGCATGGCTACATCGTTCCGGGCTTGGGCGATGCAGGCGACAGAATTTTTGGTACGGTATAAAAAATTATGGAACGCAAAACAAGACCCGGCTGGGATGATTACTTTATGGAGATTGCCAGAGTAGTCAGCAGCCGTTCAACCTGTATGCGCCGCAGTGTTGGCGCGGTAATCGTCAAAAATAAACAGATTGTAGCGACAGGCTATAACGGTACGCCTAAGGATTTGCCTCACTGTGAGGTTACGGGCTGCCTGCGCGAGCAGCTGCATGTGCCTTCGGGGCAGATGCATGAGCTGTGCCGCGGTATCCATGCAGAGCAGAATGCTGTAGTGCAGGCTGCCTATCATGGTGTGTCTGTCAACGGCGGTACAATTTATTGTACGCATCAGCCCTGTGTGGTCTGCACCAAGATTTTGATTAACGCAGGCATTAAGCGCATTGTTTATGCTAATCCTTACCCGGATAAGCTGGCGGAGGATATGATGGCTGCATCGGGAATTGAAATCTGCGTACTGGATAAGAAGTAAATATGCTGTAAAAAAGCACTGCTCACATTTCCTTACAGGAGATGCAGAGCAGTGCTTTGCTTTTTATGCTTATTTTACTTTGACATAGGTAACGCCTGCGGCGTAGCAGTCAAGCTCGTAGGGCTGGTACATCAGATAAAGATGACCGTCCTCGGTGATGATATAATCCTTGCTTACTTTGAAATTGTCGATGTTATCAATGAACGGTGCTTCGCTGACAGTTTGCAAATCTGCACCGTAAACAGGCAGCTTCTTGGCCTTGATATCCTGCTTCAGTTGCTTGGCGTCCAGCTTTTCGATGAAGCGGGTGTAGGGAACGCGCTTGCCGGTAGCCTTGTCATAAACGATGCCGTGTGTATAGTACATACCATGAGCAGCCTTATCATAATAGTACCAGGTGTTGAAGGTGAGGCAGACAAACTGGTCGTTTTCGTAAATCACCTCATAATTGCTGCCGACAGCACGCATATCCGGGTGGCGCAAATCCTTGCGCGATTTGTTGACCATTTTTTGGATATCGCGGTTCATGCGCTCTGCTGCTCGCGGATTTTCCTGCGTGAAAACAGGGTATTTATAATCAAAGCGGTCGCCCTTGTCGACTTCTGTTTGCTGTGCGGCTGACGCACCTGCTGCTACTGCCATCGCCAAAAATAACGTGAGAAGAGTTTTTTTCATTCGTATTAGCCTCCTTTGTAGGAATTGTATTTGGTACTATAATAGTATAAAATAAAAGGGTATCTGTAAAGATACCTGAGCGGGGGAAGTGTAAAATCTTTGTAGCCTGCGCAGGAAGTATTTGTAAACTTGAGGGGATATTGAAAATGTTAGGAACAATCGTTAATGTAAGTGCAATTTTAACCGGCTCTGTAATCGGCAGTTTTCTCAGCAGAGGTGTTAACGAACGCTATAAAACAGCGCTTTTCGACGGCCTTGGCCTGGCGACTGTGGGACTGGGAGCGAATGCCTTTGTCAGCAATATGCCGAAAACAACCTATCCGGTATTATTTATCGCCAGCATTGCCATCGGTACTGTTATAGGAACGTGGTTGGATATCGACGGTCGCTTTCACAAGCTTTTGGCAAGCGCCAAAGGTGGTAGCAAGCTGGCGGAAGGACTTTCAACCGCTATTTTGCTGTTCTGCATCGGTACGCTTTCTATTTTGGGGCCGATTGAAAGCAGGCTCAACGGCAACAATACTTATCTGTATACCAATGCGACGCTTGATTTTGTTTCATCGATTATTCTAGGCTCGGCCTATGGCATTGGCATTGCTGCGGCAGCCTTGGTGCTGCTTTTGTGGCAGGGAAGCATTTATCTTTTCGCCGGAGTGATTGCTCCTTATATGACGCCGGCGCTGATGGGAGAAATTTCTGTTTTGGGCGGCATTTTTCTGATGAGCAGCGGCCTGGGGATTTTGCAGCTGCGCGATTGCAAAACGCTGAACATGCTGCCGGCGCTTATCGTGCCACCAATTTTTTACGCGCTGATGGCAGCGGTAAAATGATTTTTTAGAGTTCATCAAAACGATGCAAAGTTCACAGAATATCCATTGACTAATCAGTCAGTTGGCTTTATAATAAGCTCATCAGTTAGCTAATCCCTCTAGCTGATATACAATACCCCTTTTCTTCTTTATACATCCTTTCACAACATCAACCCTCTGAAAGCAGCAGTGCCGAACGCATGGTACTGCTGCTTTTTTTGCGCTTGCGCAGAAAAAAGGACAGCACAAGCAAAATTGAAAGTATACTTACGATTTTCGACGAATTTCCGAAAGTATACTTTCAATTTTTCAGGGATTTTCGTAAGTATACTTTAAAACGCGTTAAAAATGACTTTGGCAAGTGTTTTACTACAACGCTGGCAGGCCTGTGCAAGGCGCTGTCTGGTCTTTGTAAACATTCTTACTAGGAATAATTCTTATTCTGTTAAGAATTTTCTAAAAAAGACTCTTGACTAGGTAGTCACCCATGATTATAATATAAGTATGATTTAGATTAGAGTAAATCGCAAAGAGAGTTACTCCAATCTATAATTTCACCCCTTGATTATGAAATCCTTGACATAGGCGAAGCTTTGCGTGGTAGAGGAAACAAGGCAACTCTTACCGGACTTGCAGGTGGGGACTTGCGAAGGATTTTGTAATAAATAAAAATCTCTTAAGATAAGAGGAGGAAATTACAATGAAAAAATCCTTAGTACTCGCAATGGCAATGGCTCTTGGTGTAACCGCTTCCGCTTACGCTGCTAACCCGTTCTCTGACGTTCCTGCTGGCCACTGGGCTTATGACAGCATCAACAAACTGGCTGCTGCCGGCGTAATCGAAGGCTACGGCGACTCCACCTTCGGTGGCGACAAACTGATGACTCGTTATGAAATGGCTCAAATCGTTGCTAAAGCAATGGCTAAAGGCGCTAACGTTGATAAACTGGCTGCTGAATTCGCTGACGAACTGGACAACCTGGGCGTTCGCGTTGCTAACCTGGAGAAAAAAGCTGACAACGTTAAAGTAACTGGCGAAATGCGTTATCATTATGTTGATCATGATGCTACTGTTGATGGCAAAGCAGTTGGTTATGCAACTCAACTGCGTTCCCGTATTTGGGTAAATGGCCAAATCAATGATGACTGGAAATATACCGGCATGTTGGAAAATATCCAAGATCTGAAAAATGATAAAGGCGACGAAACCACTAAATTCCAGCGTGCTTATGTAAATGGTAAGCTCGGCGGTCTGGCTGTTCAAGCTGGTCGTTATCATGCAAAATGGTCCGAAGGCAATGTTTATGATAACCGTTTTGACGGCGTTCAAGTTGCTTACGGCAAGGACGTTAAACTGACTGCTGGTTATGGTAAAGCTGCTCATACAACTGGTCTTGAAACTCCAGCTAAAGCAGCTAATGCAAAAGACACCTACTATGCTGAATTGTCCGGCAAAGTTGAAAACTTGTCCTTGGTTGCAGGCTACTACAAATTTGAAGATGTAAAAGAAGTTAAAGATATTGATGATACCATTTGGACTGTTGCTGCTAACTATGCATTCGACAAGAACTTCAAATTGGGTGCTATGTACCTGAATGGCGATAAAGATGGTTACAAAGGCGACGACGACGGTTTTGTAGTAACTGCTTCCTACAAAGGTGCAAAAGCTGCTAAAGCTGGTTCTTGGGGCTTAGTTGCTAAATACTATGACCAAGGTGCATCCACCTATATCGACCACACCATGAATGGCCTTGCTGATAATAAACTGTTCACCAGCGCTGAAGGCTTCAAAGGCTACAGCGTAGCTGCTAACTACACCTTCGCTAAGAACATCGTTGGCCAGGTTGAATACTATGATCTGGAACAAAAAGAAGGCAACAAAGACGCACAAACCCTGTGGTCTCAAGTTGTATTCACTTTCTAATTCCAACCACATACAACAACCTAACATTTAACACGCGCGTATAAGAAGATGGCCGCCCGGAAGGGCGGTCGTTTTTTGCTAGTGTGGGCAACTAAAATAACAAGTGAAATCCTTCACTTGTTATTTTAGTTGTTGTAAAAAAATTAAAATAATGCTAAAATCTAAAATAGAATAGTGAAATGTGAAATTTTGAAAGGAGAAACTCAAATGACAAATGAAGAACTCTTACAACAACTAGAGTACATTCAAAACATAAAGTGTGAAACGCAAACTCTAGAATTAAAGAGTGCTGAAAAAGGCTGTCCTACGCGTCTGTATGATTCGTTATCCAGCTTCTCCAATCAAGATAGTGGTGGCATAATTGTCTTTGGTGTTGATGAAGCACAGGGCTACAAAGAAGTAGGCATTTATGATGCGCAGGATATTCAAAAAAAGATAAATGAGCAATGTCTGCAAATGGAGCCTGTTGTCCGACCTATTTTGACAGTTGTTGAAAAGGATGGAATGACTTTTGCTGCTGCTGAGATACCAGGTGTTGATCTTGCGGAACGCCCATGCTATTACAAAGGCAAGGGACGTTTAAAGGGTTCATATACTCGCATTGGTGATAGTGATGAGCCAATGACAGAATATGAAATATATAGCTACGAAGCTTACAGAAAAAAGTATCAGGATGATATACGTGAGGTTAAACGAGCTTCACTGCAAGCACTTGATAAAACTGCTTTGGAGAAATATATAATTTTGCTTAAAGAGGGCAAACCAAAGCTGTCGGTTATGGACGAGCAAAGTATTTATGAATTGATGAGTATAACCCGCAATCATATTGTAACATTAAGCAGTGTGCTTTTATTTAGTCTTTATCCTCAGGCTTATTTTCCACAATTTTGTATTACAGCTGTTGTTGTGCCAGGAAAAGAAATAGGTGAAGTTGATAGTGACGGAGCGCGGTTTACGGACAATGCACGGATTGAGGGAACAATTCCGGAGATGTTGGAAGAGGCTATTTCGTTTGTGAAACGAAATATGCGCAAAAAAACGATAATAAATCCGGCAACAGGCAAAAGAGAGGACCGCACTGATTATCCTGTTACCGCAATCAGGGAAGCAATCTTAAATGCCCTTGTTCATAGAGATTACAGTATACATACAGAAGGAATGCCTATACAGATTTTAATGTTTGAAGATAGAATGGAAATACGTAATCCTGGCGGAATTTATGGGCGTATGAGCATAGATCAGCTTGGTAAGGTTCAGGCAGATACAAGGAATCCGGTGTTGGCTTTGGCATTAGAGGTTTTGGGCATAACTGAAAACAGATATTCCGGAATACCAACTATCAGACGTGAAATGAAGGCTTATAATTTAGTGCCGGCAGATTTTTTAGATGAACGAGGTAATTTTATCGTCAAGTTTTACAAAAAATCATTAGAAGAATCTGTTGATGATAATGACCTGATTGCTTTTTGTCATATACCAAGAAGCAGAAAGGAAATTTGTGATTTCCTTGCAGTCAAATCTATGTCTTATGCCATTAAAAGATATGTACAGCCGTTGATTGAAAGTGGAAAAATTAAAATGACTATGCCTGATACGCCTAAAAGTCCCAATCAAAAATATTTCAGCTAAGAGGCTTTACCCATAATGACTCCCTAGTCAGAAAATTTTTAGCAAACACTGTATTTTTCTATAGATTTATGTTAAAATATACCTATATTCTGCATTACTTTAATGCGTCTGGAGGAATAAGAATGAAAAAGGTTTTACGTTATTTATTGATGACTGTTATGGCTATCTGCTTCAGCATCCCCTGCTTTGGTGCAGCTGAAGCTGCAAGCGTTGCCCTGCTGCCTTTGATTAACAACGTTGAAGGCGGAGACGAGCTGGCAAATCAGGTTTTCTACAAAAACGCTCTGTCCGTGCTGAACAGCAAAAAAGGCTTTGTGGTAGTAGAAAACGACAAGCTGACCGCTGTTATTAATGATGCTAAGATTGGCAACAAGGTTCCCAGTGCTGCAACTCTGGAAAAAATTGCTAAAGACGGCGATGTTGACATCGTTATCGCTGTTCAACTGGACAAGCTGGATGACAAAGCTATCGATTCCAGCGAAGAGCGTAAGCTGCAAATCGACCTGCAAGGCTATGCAGTTGCTTACAACAAGCTCACCGGTAAAGCTTATGAGCATCGCATTTACAGCGACAAAACCATTCCTGAAGCTCTGACCAGCCGTTGGGATTGGACTCATGAAGAATTTGGCCGTGCAGTACGCATCGAAGTAGACCGTGCTCTGCGTGTTAAATAATTCTATATTAGCTTAAAACACCAAGCCGCTTCTGTAAATTTTGCAGAGGCGGTTTTAAATTGCGAGTAAATAGCTTCAAAGGAAAAATATCATACAAATGATTATTCGAAAAGAAGAGCTTCTTTATTTGCCGAATTTAAGAAAAATTTGTGAAACCCTTGTAGTATAGTTATAAACGTGGTACAATAAGCATATGAAAAAATGCTTATGCTAACTGCTGAGGGCTGCGAAAAATGCAGACTGCAAAGAGTATGGTAGAGGAAACAAGGCAACTCTTACTGAAAGCTGCGGCGAGCCGATTATCAAAGCCAAGGCGAAGAAGCATAGCAGAATTTTTCAAATGTATTTTCCTAAAGGAGGAAATTAAAATGAAAAAATCTTTAGTATTAGCTATGGCTATGGCTTTGGGCGTAACTGCTTCCGCTTACGCTGCTAACCCGTTCTCTGACGTTCCTGCTGGTCATTGGGCTTATGACAGCATCAACAAACTGGCTGCTGCTGGCGTAATCGAAGGCTACGGCGACTCCACCTTCGGTGGCGACAAGCTGATGACCCGTTATGAAATGGCTCAAATCGTTGCTAAAGCAATGGCAAAAGGTGCTAACGTTGATAAACTGGCTGCTGAATTCGCTGACGAACTGGACAACCTGGGCGTTCGCGTTGCTAACCTGGAGAAAAAAGCTGATAATGTAAAAGTAACCGGCGAACTGCGTTACAAATACATGAGCAAAGAAAAAGATGCTGATGATGCAAACGGCAACTGCAAATCTTTTGAGAATGATCTGCGTTCCCGTATTTGGGTAACTGGTCAAGTAAATGATGACTGGTCCTACACTGGCATGATTGAAAATACCCAAGATTTTGCTGGTACCCCTAACTCCGGTGACGAAGAAACTTCCTTTGCTCGTGCATATGTTGAAGGTAAAATCGGTGGTTTGAACGTAACTGCTGGTCGTTACAATGCATTCCTGGCAAACGGCAACATCTATGATGCAAAAGCTGATGGCGTTGAAGTTTCCTATGGCGATAAAGTTAAAGTAACTGGCTTTGCTGGTAAAGGTACTGATGCTGTTGATGATGCTTCTTTTGGTAACTACTGCGGTGGTGAACTGAGTGGCGCATTTGATAAACTGAACCTTGCTGCTGGTTATGTAAACTTCAAAGACATGGGCATTAAAAATGATGATACCAATGTTGATAATGCTATCTGGTATGTTGGCGGCGACTACACCATGGGCGATGTAAATCTGTCTGCTATGTACCTGAAAGGCGACATGAGCGAAAATGATAAAGATGTAACTGGTATTGATGATGATGGCTGGACTGTTGGCCTGACCTATAAAGGTGCTGAAGCTTCTGAAGCTGGTTCCTGGGGCCTGTTCGCTAACTACTATGACCTGGGTGGCATGACCTATGTTGCACATACCACTGATGCTAACAGCTTTGGCGATTATGGCGTTGATAACAAAGGCTTCAAAGGCTATGGCGTTGGCGCTAACTACACCTTCGCTAAAAACATCGTTGGTACTGTAGTTTACTACGACACCGAAAGCAAACTGGACAGCAAGGTTGATGACCAACGCGTTTGGGCTGACCTGACCTTCACTTTCTAATTTAACGATTAGCAAGTAACACAAAATAATACACGCGCGTATAAAGGCCCCCTCACCGAAAGGTGAGGGGGTTTTGTATTGCAAAAATATATGGATGTGGTATAATAAAAATAGAAAGGCAACCGCCCACAAGGTGGGTTGCCGGTTTTATAGTGAAAAGAAAATCCACCCTGCTACTGGCAAGTTTTTGGGTGGTTTTCTTATGTCTGGATTACTGTATTGCAAAAATATATGGATGTGGTATAATAAAAATAGAAAGACAACCGCCCACAAGGTGGGTTGCCGATTCATAGTGTCAGAAAATCCGCCTCAGTGAACGGCAAATTACAGAGGCGGTTTTTCTATGTGCATTTTACTTTTTGTTCTTAAAAATGAACGTCAGCAATGCCAGTATAAACATACCAAAAATCATAAGATCCTGGAAGGTGTAATATACCATAGACATCACCTCCATTCCAACGGAATTTCGGCAACGCCACCCTGCAACACGGTTGTCCTTATTATTGTATCATGTAAACAAATTTTTGACAAGGAAGACAAAAAACTACCGTCCTCGCAGCTTTTGCTGCGCAGGACGGTAGTTTTGTTTTGTAAAATTACAGGCCAGCCTGTTCAATACCGCTGAACAGGAAGCCTAAATGATTGGTGGAATTCAGCAGCACTACGCGCCAAATGCCTTCGTTATACTCCAGCACGTTAATGCAGGTGTTATCCTGCTTAATCTGCCAAAAGTGCGACATATCAAGGCCAAGCAAATCACAGATAATCGCTTTGTTCACAGCGTCATGCGCAGCAACCAGCACTGTTTTGCCGGCGTATTTTGCTGCATAGTCGTCAAAGGCAGCGCGCGCACGCTTGCGCACATCCTCCAGGCTTTCGCCGCCGTCAGGCATCTTTACCAGGTGCGGCTGGGTGTGCCACAGGGCAAACTCCTGCGGAAATTGCTTGGCAATTTCCGGCGCCAGCACGCCTTCCCAGCTGCCGTGATTGATTTCCAGCAGACGCTCATCTGTTGCTACCGGCAGCTTGTGCAAATCAGCGCAAAGCTTGCAGGTCTGGTAGGAGCGCTGCAGCGGGCTGGAGATGCACACATCGATAGGGATGTGGTGCAAGCCCTCGGCCAGCAGGTGGCCTTGGCGCAGGCCACGCTCGCTCAGCGGCGTATCCTCCTGACCTTGGTAACGGCCTTCTATATTCCAGGTTGTTTCACCATGTCGGACTAAAATTATTCTCATAAAATTTCCTCGCTGTAATTTATTTGGCTTTAGCCTTCGCAGTTGATGAGCTTAACGTCAATAATGCCTTCAATACCGCGCAGCTGCAGCATGATATCGTTCGGAATGTCGTCGCCGACAGCAATTGCCATAATGTTGGTGTCGGATTTAGGAGTGCTGCCAACCTGCATGCCGTTGATATTGATGCCAGCGCTGCCCAAAATAGTTGCCATCTGACCGATCATATTAGGCTTGTTGACGTGCGGTGCCAGCAGCAGGTAGCCTTCGGGATTGAAGTCAACATGATATTGGTCGATTTGTACAATCTTAGGCTGCTTGCCGTCGAACAAAGTGCCTTCGATTTTATGTGTGCCCTTGGCAGTAGCAATTTTTACATTGATAGCAGTAGTGAAGTAACCGGGCTTGTTAGCCTTAACCTCTTTAACCTCCAGGTTACGTTTTTTAGCAATTCCGGGAGCATTGACGAAGTTAACGCTTTCCTGCAGAATCGGGTTCAGCAGGCCTTTGAGGAAGGCGGTAGTGAGTGCCTGGGTTTCGGTTTCGGCAAGTGCGCCGGTGTATTCTACTTCTACGCTCTTAATCGGGCCATCTGCCAGGTAGATACCTACAGTACCCATACGCTCTGCCAGCTTGAAATACGGCTGAATAACTGTTGCCACGCTTTTCGGAATGGGAGCCATGTTAACGGCGGTCATAACCGGACGTCCTTCGAGAGCATCAATTACGCCGTAAGCAACGTCAACAGCTACGCCAATTTGTGCTTCAATGGTGGAAGCACCGAGGTGCGGAGTTTGTACAACGTTGAACAGGCCCAGGAAGGGGTTATTTTCTTTGGTAAGTGGTTCCGTCGGATAAACGTCGATAGCGGCGCCGGCAATTTTACCGGATTTAACGCCCTCAGCAATAGCCTCGGGATCCATGCAGCCGCCGCGGGCGCAGTTGACGATGCGCACGCCGTCCTTCATTTTAGCAATAGCTTCTGCGTTGAGCATCTTTTCGGTTTCCTTGGTGAGCGGGGTGTGGATGGTGATGTAATCGGATTTAGCCAGCAGAGTGTCAAAATCGACCAGCTCAACGCCAACCTGATGCGCACGTTCTTCGGTAATATACGGGTCATAACCAATGGTGGTCATTTCCATAGCCTGCATACGTTTGGCAACGCGGCTGCCGATACGGCCAACGCCGATGATGCCAAGGGTTTTGCCCTGTACCTGAATGCCATCGAAGGATTTGCGGTCCCATTTGCCTTCCTGAATTGATTGATGAGCCTGCGGAATGTGGCGTGTCATGGCCATCATCATAGCAACAGTGTGCTCGGTAGCTGCCATGGTGTTGCCTTCCGGGGTGTTGAGTACAACAATGCCTTTAGCGGTAGCGGCGGGGATATCAATGTTGTCAACGCCAACGCCGGCGCGGCCGATAACCTTCAGACGGGTGGAGGCTTCGATAACCTCTTTGGTTACCTTGGTCATGCTGCGGGTTACCAGGCCATCGTAATTGTTGATAACCTTGATAAGCTCCTCCGGTTTCATGTTGGGCATTACATCTACATCAAAATGTTCGCGCAGCAGAGCTACGCCTTTTTCGCTGATATCGTTGCTGACAAAAATTTTCATGGTGATTTATCTCCTTTATGTATAATTTATATGTTTTTGGCATGAAGTAAGCAATTTATATATCGTGCAGCGAATAAAAATTTTAGCAAATAAGTGCTTGGAACCATAGAAGCAAGGGTACGTAACTAACTTTTAATGTCTGGCAAATTTTACCGAAGCTTCGTTCTGGTTCCGCACGAAATTTGCGTTGTGTCCTTAAGACACGGGAAAATTTTTCCTGAGCGGAACGATATATTAATTGTGCCGCATATATTCAAAAGTATTATTTGTTTGCTTTCATGTACTCTTCCATAAACTCTGCCAACGCCTTGCAGGACTCCAGCGGCACTGCATTATAGGCACTGGCGCGACAGCCGCCGACAAGACGATGGCCACCGATGCCGACGAAGCCTGCAGCCTTGCCCTTGGCGACGAAATCCTTCTCCATTTCCGGTGTAGCCAGATTAAAAGTGATATTCATATTGCTGCGGGCCTCGGGAGCAGCGTTTCCCTTGTAAAAGCCGTTGCTGTTGTCGATAACGTCATAAATTAGCTTAGCCTTGGCTGCATTATTCTTGGCAATAGCATTTACGCCACCCTGCTTTTTAATCCAGTGCAGAGTTTTGTTAACCATATAAATGGCAAAGACAGGCGGTGTATTGTACAAAGAATCGTTATTGGCAAAGGTGCTGTATTTCAGCATTGTCGGCAGCTCCTCGCGTGCTGTCGCCAAAAAGCTTTTCTTGGCAATGACGATGACTACGCCTGCAGGACCAAGATTCTTTTGTGCTCCTGCGTAGATAAGGTCAAAATCCTTGACGTTCACCTTGCGCGAAAGAATGTCGCTGGACATATCGCAGATAACGGGAACATCAAACTTGGGGAAATCCTTGTATTCGGTGCCGTAAATCGTGTTGTTGGCAGTGAGGTGTACATAAGAAGTATCGGGGCGGAGTGTGAACTCTTGCGGAATGTAGCTGTGGTTCTTATCAGCGCTGCTAGCAGCCTCATAAACCTCGCCGTAGAATTTGCCTTCTGCCATAGACTTTTTGGCCCAGACGCCGGTGTTGACATAAGCGGCGTATTTTTTAGTGTGGAAGTTAGCAGCTGTCATCAAAAACTGGGTGCTGCCGCCGCCCTGGATAAACATAATCTCGTAATCATCGGGGATTTCCATCAGCTCACGCAGCAGCTGTTTTGTTTCTGCGTGCAGGGCAGCGTATTCGTTGCTGCGGTGGCTCATTTCAATGATGCTCATGCCGGTGTTTTTGTAGTTTAAGAACTCCTCCTGCGCTTCCAGTAATACCTCGAGCGGCATAGCGGAAGGACCGGCGTTGAAATTATATGCTCTTTTCATGTGTTTTTTCCTTCTTCCTGAAAATAAATAAGGCAAGCACATCCCTTTGGGACGAGCTTGCCTTTATCTCGCGGTACCACCCAAATTGCCATTGCATAATTGCTTCACCTAAAAAAATAAGCCCATCATCCCTATCTTGGGACGAGGACTGCTCGCGGTGCCACCCAATTTGCCTATGGCCAACTCTGAACGCTGTATCGGGCGCACCCGTCAAATTCGTCATTTGCCGCTTCGGAGCGGAACTAGTGTGCTTCGCTGCTGCCTTGCATCAACCGCCAGCTTTCTGAAAAGACCTGCACATTGCTTCTCCATCATTGCGTTGCGTAATGTGATTTGTAGATGATTATAGCACGCCTGCTTTTAGAGTCAAGTGTTTTTGTAAAGATTTTTTATGTATATAATTTTTTTAGCGAATTTGTAACGTAGGTTACAGAAAAGTTGCTAAAAATTTGTTTATGTGATAAAATGACTTTGACAACTGTGGTACAGGGTGGCGTTGCCTTCCATTTCTTTTATAGAATGGAGGTGATGTCTATGGTATATTTTACATTCCAAGATCTTATGATTTTCGGTATGTTTATAATGGCATTGCTGACGTTCGTGTTTCAGAACCGTAAGTAAAATGCACATAGAAAAGCTGCCCCAATACTTTGACCGGTAAGGGCAGCTCTTCTGTTTCTTAGCGGGCAACCCACCTTGTGGGCAGTTGTCACTTTTCATCTATAATATAGCACACTGCCAGTTTTTTTGCAAGTTGTGCATATTTAACTTGCGTATTTTCGCTGTTCATGTTAAAGTAAGCATGTAAACAAAATAACGTAACCGCTAGGGGCGCAATTTGCTGAGAGGACTGACATCCGACCCTTTGAACCTGAATCTGGTTAAAACCAGCGTAGGAAAGCGAGCAGATTTCTGCAAAAAGACAATTCAGCCGCTTTCCAACAGGAAAGCGGTCTTTTAATTATAAGGAGGAAAAATTATGGCAACACAAATGCAATTAGCACGCCAAGGTGTGATTACCGAAGCAATGAAAATTGTCGCAGAGCAGGAGCATGTAACTGCAGAATTTATTCGCGAAGGCGTAGCAAACGGTACTATCGCCATTCCCTGCAATATCAATCATAAAAATATTATTCCGCGCGGCGTAGGCACCGGTCTTACCGTAAAGGTTAACGCTAACATCGGCACCTCCAGCAGCTATCCTGATCCGGAACCGGAGCTGGCAAAGCTCCAGGCTGCAATTGATGCAGGTGCAGATTCTGTTATGGACCTGTCCACCGGCAATAATATCAGTGCTTCCCGTCAGGCCATTATTGCTGCATCTACCGTAATGGTTGGCACTGTACCGATGTATCAGGTAACGGTAGAAACTATTAAAAAGCGCGGCGCAGTGGTGGAAATGACTAAAGAAGATATTTTCGATGTTATCCGTCAGCAGGCTGCAGATGGCGCCGACTTCATGACCATTCATTGTGGTATCAACAAAAATGTGCTGAAGGCACTCATTGATGAAGGCCGTGAGATGGATGTTGTCAGCCGCGGCGGCAGCTTTATCACCGGCTGGATGCTGCACAATGACGCAGAAAACCCGCTGTATGAATACTATGATGAAATTCTTGATATCTGTGCCGAATATGACGTAACCATCAGCCTTGGCGATGGCCTGCGTCCCGGCTGTATTGCCGATGCAACCGACAGAGCGCAGATTCAGGAGCTGCTCAACCTGGGTGAATTGACACAGCGCGCTTGGGATAAGGGCGTACAGGTTATGGTAGAAGGCCCCGGCCACGTGCCCTACAACCAGATTGCTGCTAACATGCAGCTGCAAAAACGCCTGTGCCACGGCGCACCGTTCTACGTGCTCGGACCTCTTGTAACAGACGTTGCTCCAGGCTATGACCATATTACCAGCGCTATCGGCGGCACTCTTGCTGCAGTAAGCGGTGCTAACTTCCTGTGCTACGTAACTCCGGCAGAGCATTTGGGCCTGCCTGACTTAAATGATGTACGCGAGGGTGTAATCGCTACCCGTATCGCTGCGCATGCCGCTGATTTGGCTAACGGCAACAAGCAGGCATGGGAGTGGGACCTGAAGATGGCAAGAGCACGTAAGGTTCTGGATTGGCCTGCTCAGCTTGATCTGGCTATCGACCCGGTAAAGGCTAAGGAATATCGCTGCCGCAAGAACAAATCCGATGATGAGGCTTGCTCTATGTGCGGTGATTACTGTGCTGTTAAAATTGTCGGTCAGTATCTGGAAGAGCATATGAGAAAGCATTAAGTCATTACTTGAAAAAATAGTATGAATGTGATATTCTAAATATAGAAAATGACAACCGCCCACAAGGTGGGTTGCCAGTTGAATTGACTTGAAAGGCCGCCTCGGAATCTGGTAATTACAGGGGCGGTTTTTCTATGAGCAAATTACTTTTTGTTCTGAAAAATGAACGTCAGTAATGCCAGTATAAAAATTCCGAAGGTAATAAGATCCTGGAATGTAAAATATACCATAGACATCACCTCCATTCTTGGGGGAATGAAGGCAACGCCACCCTGTAAAACGGTTGTCATACAGAATTTAACACATAAACATATTTTTAGCAAGAATGCTTGGTGCTTATCATTCTGAACTATGCTATAATATAGGTAATAATAATATTTCTAGAGGTAACTGATGGAGAAAAATATTTTAGAATATATTGGCAAAAGCTTATATCAGACACATATTTTGAAGGAAATGAAGCGCTATGTCGTTTTCCGTGCGCGTTGTGCTATGCATAGCGGCAAGGTTGACGAACTGCTGCAGTTTTTTGCTGCAAATAGCAAGCGTCAGGCTTGGCTGCAGGGAGCACCTGCGCTTTTGGAACAGACTACCAGAGCATTTTTTTACAAAAGCTCAACTTGGGACGAACGTGTAGAGCTGGTGCAAAATCATCTGCTGATTATGGAAGAGCTGTTTAAGCCGGAGCTTATGGATAGATTATACAGCAAGGGTGAGATGGTACAGCTGTGGGAGGATTCCTACGATGACAGACCGCTGACGCTGCAGCTGTGGTTTCATTCCGGTCAGCGCAAAGAAGGCTGTCTGTCACTGGCATTGTTTTACGAAGGTGAACCCTTATACCAGATCATGTTCTGGCTGGCTAAAAATAAAACAGATGGCAAGAATGTTATTTATATCGGCGCCCTGCAGGGACCACAGAATGGTAACGAGCTGATTAAAGGCATGACGAAGGCCTTCTTTGGCTATCGTACCAAAAACCTGATGTTCTATGGCCTGCGTTGCTTTGCTGATGCAATAGGCATTGAAAATATTTTTGCTGTTACTAACGATGGTTACTATGCGATGAACCATATCCGTGTAGACCGCAAGCTGAAAACAGATTTCGGCGCCTTCTGGCAGGAGTGCGAGGGTGTTATTTGCTCCGACCGCCGCTTCTACATTATGCCGACTGCAGAGCACCGCAAATCTATGGAGGAGCTGAAGCCGTCGAAGAGAGCGCAGCACCGCCGTCGTTTTGCTAAAATGGATGAGATGAAGGATGCAGTTAAGACTGCTGTGAAACGCTATAAAAAATAAGAGACGCTATAGCGCATGTAAGGCTGTTTATCTTTTCCTTACCATAACAAGTTAAAATTAACTGTGGATAATGCTGCTTATCGTGGCGATGGCGAGAAAAGTTAAAAGTATACTGTAAAAAAATCCAAAAAGTACTTGACAAATCTAAAAACAAGGTGTACTATGAATGCACGAAGCAATTAAAGAGGAGTATATAGCTTTCTGATGAATGCTTCGGCAGTCAAGTAAATAATTTTCACTACAATCCCTATCACATGTATAGGACTGAATCATTAGCAGCGGCAGTTGTGCCGTTAAGGAGGAACGATAGCACTTACATTGACAACAGCAGATTTCTGTGATATACAGAGTTTGGATAATAGGGATAAGCAGTGTGTTCAAGCATTTCAAGCTGTTCCTGTTATCAACAGAAACAGCTTTTTTTATTGTGGCTGTGTCTGACAATCAGTAAAACTTTCAAGTAAAATTCAATAGGTCAAATGACATATAGAGTATCAAACTCCTATTGGAAATGTAATTAAGTACAACCATTAACAGCGGCAATTGTGCCGTAAGAAAAATCGTAAACAGCGACCACAGGTCGTCAAGAGGAAACATTAGCAGCGGCAGTTGTGCCGACAGGAAGAAAGATTAGCGCTTACATTAATATAGAGAGGTTCTGGTCAAAACAGAGCTTCTGGTAATAGGAGTTAAAGATACGAAGCATATAGCAACGTTGAAGCTGCTCCTGTTATCAGATGGGAGCAGCTTTTTTTGATTCCCTGATAAGCACCAACTACGTAGCATGTTGCACAACGTAATTGAAAGGGGCAAACGCCATGGAAAACAATGAAGCTAAGAAGTACTACAAGGTAATTGCAAGTGATGTTGAGATGGTTGGTCACGTTATCACGTTATCTCATGAAAAAATCTGCAGAAATGGTAATAACATTGGCATGCTGAGCATTGTATTCAGTGCTGAGGTTACCGATAAGGATTATGATTATCAAAAAATTGTAGAAAAATACCAAAGCGTTACGTATTTCGATGAAAAGCTCATTGAACAGGCTAGAGGATTGATCAGAGGTGAATTCATCCGTATTAAAGGTATGCTCAAGAAAGCAGAGGAGGATGATACAGCTTTGCTCCAGGCTGAATCCATTACCAGTATCTGGCAACCTGATTACGCTTGGCCTGAGAGAATATAAGCTTAGCTTTAGTAATCAGGTAGCTGGTCTGCCTGGTTCGCTGATATAAATAATTCTAGTGTAAAGGTAACGAAAGGATGTAATTGGTATGACAAAAGCTAAAGTAGTAAGAAAAGCGAAATTATCAAGCTCCTCCATGGTATTCATTGCCAAACGTAAGCCGGAGCGTCTGGCGACTCTCCAAAAGCTGCAACTGCAGGTAGGTGATTTAGTTAAATATGTTCCCGTAGACAAGTACAGAGACGACCAGTCCAAGGAAGAGGAAGAAGGCTACAAATGGAAGCTGGCGTATGAAGGGAAAACCGGCAAACTGCTCTGCATAACTCCTGACAAAAGATGTTGCGCCGCTTTCGAAGATGGTCTGACCTACAGTTTAATTATAGAACCCTGGGATATCCTGAAGGTAGCTGCATAAAGTTACCATGTATACTGCAAAATTTGTTACTCTGTAAATATGTATCGCGCACTTGTATTTCCGTGAAGATCAGTTAGGTTTACATTAAAATATAATCAACGCAAGTAAGAAAGGAAGTATTCACCATGAACAACACTATCAAAACCAAAATCGCACAAGTAATCCTCGTACTCGCTCTGACCTTAGGCGGTGTGTTCAGTGCTCAAGCCGCTTCTCTTGACCAGGCTGTTTTCGGTCAATCCGGCGAGCAACTCGTAGCTCAGAGCACCACTGCTAAGCCGGCAAACCTGATTTGCGTCACGGACAATGCATTCATCTTCACTGATACGCACGTTGAACCCTTCATGAATACAGAAATTGACGTAGTTAAATATGCGTTCACGTACAACAAGTTGTACTTCATTGAAGTGAATTTCAAGAAAAGCAGTATTAATGATTATAGCAAGCTGTTGCAGAGCATGGAAGCTGAATATGGTGTTGGCAAAGAGAAGGATACCTTCAATAAAAAAACTGGTGATGCAGAGGTAAGCTGCACCTGGGAGCTGAAGGGTAAGACTATGATACTGTCCTACATGAAGAACAAGGATTTCGGCTTCGACAACCTGTATCTCATCATTATGGCTTCCGAGCCGGATGTAAAGGTTACCGGTAAATAACAGATAGAGATAATGCTGCTTCCGAAGGTGCTGCCTGCTTGCTGGCAGCATCACGGAGGTTAAAGCTATATGAATTTCATATGTAAATAATGGGAGGCTGAAGACATGCATGTAGAAGTAAAATCTGCTAACGGTATCACAATCGAACCGATTGAAACTCGTCTGTTGGCTAACAGAATCGTAATTTTGGACAAGGACATTAACGCTCAGACAGCACTGGAAGTTATCAAGCAGCTCATTATTTTAGGAAAGGACAAGGATAAACCCATCAAGATGCTGATTCATTCCGTTGGCGGTGAAATTGACGCAGGCATGATGGTGATTGATGCTATGAAATCGCTCAATGTGCATACCTATTGCCTGGGGACCGCCTACAGCATGGCTGCTATAATTTTTACTGCAGGGCAAATCGGCCATCGTTATATGATGAAGAACAGTAAGCTGATGCTGCACGAGCCACGTATTATGGACAATGCAGGTGGTACGGTTACCTCAATTCGGGAGCTTTCCAAAAATCTGCAGGAGACAAAGGAAAAACTGATTAAGGTCTTGGCAGCAAATACGCAATTGCCAATTGATATCTGCGAAAAGTTTGTTACGGACGAGGATCTCTTCCTTGATTCGGTGAAGGCGATTGCCAATAAGCTTTGCGATGGCCTGGCTTCTGTTGCTGATTTGGCGGAATAGATAAGGAGGACGGCAAGATGAACCCAAAAGATAATCTGGTAATGGCTAAGAACTGTGTTTACAAGATGGATGAAAACAGCGCTAACAACAATGTGCTGATTGTCGGTGGTACTGGCAGCGGCAAGACGCATTATGTCCTTGAGCCGATGCTCCTGCATACAGAAAATAGCAGTCTTGTTATTAACATCAATAAACGTAGCTTGTTTGACAAATATGCTCCGCTGTTTGCCGAAAGAGGCTATAAGGTCCTGGACTTAAACATTGCACATCCGGAGACAAGCAATGTTTCCTTTAATCTTTTCCGATATCTTAAAACAGATAAGGATATCCGCGATTTTGCTATTAATATTGTTAATGCATCCTTAGGAGATAAGGATAATCAGAAGGATCCCTATTGGAGTGTTTCGGCAGCAAACTTACTGGCTTTTGTGGTGAGATTTACAAGAGATTGCTTTGAGAAACCTGATTTGAATTTCTTCTTCTGTGTGGTAAATGCGTTGAATGTTGCTTTTGAGCTTCTCCATTCTGAGAAAACAGAATTTGACGAAGATGAGCATACCTCGATAGATATTTTGAAATCAGTAGATTTTTATGCTGCCAAAAGATGTGAGGCAAGCATGGCCAGTGGCTATTATGGCTTCAGACGTAATTGCAGAACTACAGGAATCTGTATCATGGCAACGATGATTTCTGCGATTAATGCTGTATTTACAGAAGAAGTCGTTGGTGTCATTAGCGCATCGTTACCTGAACTTGATATAACAGCTTTGGGAAAAGAAAAGACTGTTTTGTTCATTACGGTGCCGCCGCTGAATCAATCTACGCATATTTTTTCCAACATAGTTTTTTCCCAGATTTTCAAAGACCTGTTTGAGTATGCTGAGGATCATTGCGTTAATGGTGAGTTGTCAGTACCGGTTAGATTGATGTTTGATGATTTCGCTTGCGGCGGTGTTGTTCCGGGATTTGAGAAAACAATTAGCATTATCAGACAAAAGAAAATCAGCGTCACGATGCTTTTGCAGGATTTCAGCCAATTGAACAGCATGTATGGTGACAAAAAGGCACAGACGATTTCCAACAATTGCGATACATTAGTCTATATGGGTGGTATGGATGAGGCTAGTGTGGAAAAGGTTTCGCGGTTATCCAATCAGCCTTTTGAAGATGTTTTTTATATGCCGATTGACAAGGTTGTTGTTATCCGTCGTGGTAATAAAGGAGCTGTATTTACTTCCAAATATGATATTGATGCTGATGAAATCTATAAAACTTTGATGAAGGTACCCGCTAAGGATAAAGCATCAGTTTCGTATGGAATAGACTTTGTGCACTAATTTTTTTGATTTACATATTGTTATTGCAAGGAAAATCTGACTATAAAAAACATTCTTACTGCCCCCAATAATGTGCTTTTGAGTAAAATGGCTGTTGTGTTCGTAAAATAATACAGGGATTTCACCTGCTTTCCCTTTAGAAAATCTTCTTTTCGTGCTATAATAAAAATATATAGCTCTGATTGGAGGTAAGAAAATTGAAAAAACAGCTTGCAACTTTATTGTTGACCTTTATCTTTTGCTTTACAACGGTAATCCCGGGCTTTGCAGCTGATGCTGCTGTTCCCATGGCTGAAAAAATTGGTGCCATGGAAAAAATGCTTTATGGTACGGAGCAAAGCGGTTCTCTGCTGCAGCGTATGGACAGCCTTGAGGATGACGTTTACGGCACTATTACAAGTGATGCAATAATCAACCGCGTTGATAATATGTACGATTACCTTGAAGGTACTCCTGATAACGGAGAGGCTTCCTTTGCTACTAAGCTTAATGTAGTAGAATGGAAGATGAATGAAAGCATGTCCGGTGGCGCAGCCAAAAACCGTATTGAAGCAACTGAAAAGCTTCTCTATGGTCAGAACCAGACCGGTTCTTTGAGCGGACGCCTGGAAAATCTGCTGAAGCTTGCTTCCTATGAAGATGGTAATGTGCCTGTACAGGATGTAACTTTGCCGAAGGATTCTGTTTTGAAAATCACTTTTACTTCCGAGCTGAGCACTAAAATGAGTCGCCAGGGCGATACAGTGCACTTCAAAGCTGCTGATAACCTGTACGTAAATGATGTACTGGTGCTGCCGAAGGGAGCAACCGGTGTCGGTGAAGTAAAAAAGGTTGTTCAGCCTGGTATCTTTGGTAAGGATGGCCGTATTGATATCAACTTTACCTATATCTATGGTATAGATGGTACTAAGATTCCTGTTACCGTAGGCGAGCTGGCCAAACAAAAGGCTGAAAGCATTGCCGGTGCAGCCGGAGCCGCTATTGGCGGTATGATTATTCTTGGTCCTGTAGGCCTGGTTGGCGGTGCCTTTGTTAAGGGCAACAGTGTAACTATCCCGGTTGGCTGTGAAACCTATGTGCAAACTGCTGCAGATACTACCCTGCAGGGTGCAGTATATCAGGAATAAAATCGAAAATTATACGTGAAAAGCTCACTCTTTCGAGTGAGCTTTTGCTTTTTTTATGGTATAATGTTAAGTGGATTATTATGAATTTTTTTATTTGCAATTATAGAGAAGGAGTTTTTTCGTATGAAGAAGACTTTTATAGCTACCACATTAGCTTTGGGCATGTGCATGCCTGTTTATGCAGAACAGTTTAGCAACAGCAACAGCGACAGTATGCTGAGTCCGGTTTCTGTCAGTGAGCCGAATGTTGCATTGCCTCATCGCGAAACGCAGGATGCAGAAAAGCAGCAGGGACTGCCGATTCACCTGACAGGTGAGCATGCAGTATATGATACTGTCAGCGGCGATTTTCATGCCGAGGGTAATATCAGGGTATCACAAAATGGCCAGGATATTTATACAACGCAGGTAAAAGGCAATATGAAAACTGGCGATATCTGGTTATTAGAAGGTGGCAAACTGGTAGAGGGAGAAAGTGAAACTCAGGCTGCCTGGGGTCATTATAACTTTAACAATAAGACCGGTGAAATGAAAAAATTGACCGGTAAAAACGGCAAGGATTTCTTTGCTGCGCCTCATGCTACTATCTATCCGGACAAAATGATTCTTGATGAGGGTGGCTCTACCAGTCGCTGCCCGGCAGAAAAGCATCCTAAATGTTTGGAAATCAAGGCTAAGACCTTTGAAATTTATCCGCATGATAAAATGGTAGCACGCGACGTAAAGGTTTTTGTGCGCGGTAAGCATATCTATTCCCGTGATTATTGGGAAAACAGCCTGACGGAAAAATCCAAGGAACGTATCCTGCCGCATATCGGCTTCAAGGACAGCGATAAGGGAACTTATGTCAATCTTTCCTATGAGCGTCCGTTAGGAGACAAGGATACAATTTATGCTGATATAAATTATTACAGCAAGGCTGGCTATAAGCCTGTTTACGGCCTGGAGCATAACGAGCGTAACTTTAAGGTTACCTACGAAAACGGCTGGTATGAGGACGATGACGAATGGGTAGAGAAGCAGAACAATATACGCTTTAATTATAAAACTCATCATATCGCTCCTGGCCTGCCTTTGACTTACAGTGCTTACTTTGAGCGTGGTTTGTGGAAAAATGATGATACTGGACGCAAGAGCTGGCATACAGAATATGGTGCCTTCCTTAACCATGACCGCATTTATCTGTTCAACAGCAAAAATACTTCTTTGGATTTGACGATTGGCAAGAAATGGACACGTGAGAGTGCAGAGGATTCTTTGCAGTCTACCAATGTTTATTATGCAACATTGGGCCAGAAAATCAGCCCGAAGTGGAATACCTGGGTTGGCTATTATCGTGAAGATTTTACGACAGATGTATTCACCTACGATCAGCCTGATATGGCCAAAGAGCTGCGTAATGGTCTGCAGTATATTATGGATGACAAGAACAGCTTTACCATTGTCAACCGTTATGATTTAGACCAAAAGGAAAACTATGAAACAAGATACAGCTGGACGCATAAGTTCTGCTGCTGGCAGCTTTCCTTGATTTATAAGCATAAAGATATTGATAATAAAGACAGTGCTTTTGAAGCTAAGTTTGATTTTATTAACTGGTAATGAGGTAGAAAATGAAAGAGATTATTAAGCAACGCTTTCTGGACCATCTGCAGGTGGCAAATGCTGTGATGAACAGCGAGATTCTGGCACAGATTGAGCGCATTGCTGTAGAAGTAAAAAAGGCGTTGGCCAATGGCAACAAGGTTTTGTTCTGTGGCAACGGTGGCAGTGCCGCTGACAGCCAGCATCTGGCTGCCGAGTTTGTAGGCCGTTTTCAAAAGGAACGCGCCGGTCTGCCTGCTATAGCACTGACGGTGGATACCTCCATTTTAACTGCTGTCGGCAACGATTACGGCTATGATAAGGTGTTCGTGCGTCAGGTACAGGCGCTTGCACGTCCCGGTGATGTGCTGGTAGGCATTTCTACTAGCGGCAACAGCGCCAATGTTGTAGAAGCTGTTGAGCTGGCCAAGAGCATGGGTGTTTTCTGCGTAGGCATGACGGCTGAGGGCGGCGGCAAAATGAAGCTGCTGTGCGACGAGTGCATCGCTGTGCCGGTGAAGGTTACTGCCCGTGCGCAGGAAATGCATATTTTGATAGGCCACATTTTATGTGAGCTGGTGGATGGTGAATAATTTGGCTGATTTAGCTGTAACAACTTTTTTAGCAGAACAAATTAAGAATGTACGCATTGCTGTTATCGGCGATGTGATGCTGGACAGATACTTCCAGGGCGAAGTAAAACGCATTTCGCCGGAAGCACCTGTACCGGTAACACGTATTACAAAGATAAATTCCGTGCTGGGCGGTGCGGCAAACGTTGCTGCCAACCTGGCACATCTGGAATGTCAGGTTTTTATGGGCGGTGTGACAGGTGATGATGAAAACCGTCTGCTGCTGGAAAAGCTGATGGATGATGCAGGCATCAATCATCAGGGACTGGTGAAAAGCAAACGCCGCAAGACCATTACCAAGCTGCGTGTTTTGGGCGGCAATCAGCAGATGCTGCGACTTGATTTTGAAGAAACCGGCGATTTATTCCCGGAAGAAATCATTGAGCTGCGTCATTGGCTGGCAGGACTGCTTGATGAAGGCTTGGATGGCATTATTGTTTCCGATTATGCCAAGGGTGTCTGCTCGGATGATTTTTGCCAATGGGTAATTGCTCAGGGCAAGGCCTATGATATACCGGTTTTGATTGATCCTAAGGGAGCTGACTGGTCTAAGTATGACGGCTGCGATTTTATTACGCCTAATCTAAAGGAAATGTGTGAGGCTGCAGGCTGTCAGCGTGAAAACTCTGATGAAGCCGTTGTCAGCATGGCGCAGGCTGCACGCGAAAAATTTCATATTAAGAATGTAGTTGTTACCCGCAGTGAGCGCGGTATGAGCCTGGTTAATGCTGAGCAGGTGCTGCACAGCCCTGCTACCGCCATTGAGGTGTTTGATGTTTCCGGTGCTGGTGATACGGTGGCGGCTACGCTTCTGGCAGGTGTTGCAGGCAAGCTTTCGTTGGCTGATGCTGTTTATATGGCAAACCGTGCTGCAGGAATTGTTGTGGCCAAGGTTGGCACTTATCCGGTGCACCGTGACGAGCTTTTGAAGGATCTACTGACGGAGGAACGCAAACAGGGCCGTGGCTATCGCACACTGAGCTGGCAGGAGATTGCATCTCTGGCAGCAACCTGGAGAGCATGCGGCGAAAAGATTGTGTTCACCAACGGCTGCTTTGATATTCTGCATGTTGGACATGTAACGTATCTGGAGAAGGCACGCAATCTTGGCAAGCACTTGATTGTGGGCCTGAACACGGACGCTTCCGTTCGCCGACTGAAGGGTGAAACAAGACCTTTGGTGCATGAGCTGGACCGTGCGCGTGTGCTGGCTGCATTGGCCTGTGTAGATGCGGTGGTGCTGTTCGACCAGGATACTCCGACTGAGCTTATTGAAAAAATTCGTCCCGACATTCTCGTCAAGGGCGGCGATTACAAGCCTGAGGAGGTTGCCGGACGTGAATATGCCGGTGAAGTGCGCATTATAGAATTTGAGGATGGTTATTCCACAACCGGTGTGGTGGAAAAAATTGCCAAAATGGTTAAGGAGGGCAAATTATGATTATCGTAACTGGTGGTGCCGGCTTTATCGGCAGTAATATTGTTAAAGGCTTAAATGACCGTGGTATTGATGACATTCTTGTTGTTGATAACCTGACCAACATGGTTAAATTTAAAAATATCCAAGGCCTGAAGGTTAAGGATTATATGGATAAGTATGCTTTCATGGATGCACTGAAGGCAGGCAAATTCAATCATGAAAAAATCGACGTTATCTTCCATGAGGGCGCTTGCTCCGATACTATGGAATATAACGGCAAATACATGATGGAAAACAACTTTGAGTATACCAAAAACGTGCTGCATTTCTGCCTCGACAGAAAGATTCAGATGATGTACGCTTCCTCTGCTTCTACCTATGGCAGCGGTGCGCATGGCTTCCGTGAAGAGCCTGCCTGTGAGGAAGCGCTGAACGTTTATGCTTTCTCCAAGCTGTTCTTCGACAACTATCTGCGCCGTCTGCTGCCGCAGGCACAAAGCCAGGTAGTAGGCCTGCGTTATTTTAACGTATACGGTCCGCAGGAAAACCATAAGGGCAAAATGGCTTCCATGATTTACCAAATGTACAATCAGTGGAAGGCAGAGCACAAGGTGCGCCTGTTCGGTGAATACGCTGGCTATGGTCCGGGCGAGCATACACGTGACTTTGTGTATGTAAAAGATGTTGTTAAGGTAAACTTCTATTTCTGGGATCATCCGGAAATCAGCGGTATTTTCAACTGCGGTACCGGCCATGCGCATCAGTTCAATACTCTGGCTAAGGCTGTGCTGAACCATTTTGGCAGCGGCGAGCTGGAATATGTACCGTTCCCTGAAGTGCTGAAGGGCAAATACCAGAGCTTTACCGAAGCAGATGATACTAACCTTTTGGCAGCAGGCTATGACGGCGGCTTTACTCCGATTGAAGAGGCTGCCGAGGAATATTGCCAGCTTCTCGACAAGACCGGCGGTTATTACGTTTATGAAGGCTAAGGCGGTATTTTTTGATAGAGATGGCGTGCTCAATGTTGATGTAGCCTATCTCTACAAAATTGAGGACCTGCGCTGGATTGAAGGTGCACGCGAGGCTGTGGCGTATCTGTCGCAGCTTGGCTATAAAATTTTTATTGTAACAAACCAGAGCGGTATTGCGCGCGGTTATTATACAGTAGAGCAGATGAATGAGCTGCATGCTTATATGCAACGTGAAATTGCTGCGGCAGGCGGTAAAATAGAGAAAATCTATTACTGCCCGCATCATCCCGAGGGCAGCGTGCCGGAATATACCGGTGTGTGCGATTGTCGCAAGCCCAAACCGGGAATGCTGCTGCGGGCGCTGGCAGAATATGATATCGACAAGGAGCAGAGCTTCTTGGTCGGCGACAGCAAGCGCGATGTGGAAGCAGCGGAGGCTGCCGATGTGAAAGGATATCTTTTCACGGGCGGTAATCTGTTGGATTTCGTAAAAAATATTGTAAGCGAGAGATGATAATGGAGTATCAGAATATCCTGTTAATCAAAATGAGTTCTTTGGGTGATATACTGCATACGCTGCCCTTTGCGGCGGCGTTGCGCAAGCGTTATCCCAAGGCGAAAATCACCTGGCTGGTACATCCGCAGTTTGCGGGCTTTGTACCGGACCCGCCGGTGATTGACGAGGTGCTTTATTTTGATAAGGTAAAATTTAATAAGCTGGGCTTCAGTGATAAGCTGAAATATTTTTGCGAAATGCGCTCTTTGCTGCACAGCAAGCATTTTGACCTGGTGATAGATATGCAGGGCCTTTTCAAAAGTGCGGTGTTGGCTGCTATCAGCGGCTGCGATAACCGCATCGGCTATTGTGAAATGCGCGAGGGCAGTGGTTTTATCAGCAAGGCAATTGGCGGCAGTCATAGCAAGGACCATGTTATTGAGCGTTATCTTGACGTGGCGCGTTATCTTGGTGCTAAGGTTGATTCTTTGGACGATGTGGAATTCCCGATGCCGGATTTGAGCAAGGAAACAGCTTCGGTGCAGCATAAGCTGCAGGAGGCAGGCTGGCAGGGCGGCGATTACGTTGTTATTGTCCCCGGTGCGCGCTGGTGGACGAAGGAATGGCCCGTAGAGCATTATATCGAGCTGGCGAAAAAGCTGACGGCTGACGGTACTGCTGTAGTGCTGGCAGGCGGTCCGGATGATGCAGTCAAGGGACAGAAGATTGCTGAAGGCACAGCAAGCTCGTTGGTTATTGACTTGACGGGACAGACGAGCCTGCGTGAGCTGGCGGCGCTGATTAAGGGCTGCAGCTTCTACATCAGTGCGGATACCGGCCCGCTGCATTTTGCAGCGGCTTTGAAAAAGCCTCTTGTGGCAATGTACGGACCGACGAAGGCTGACCGCACAGGCCCGTATGGCAGCAAAAATTCCACGGTACTGCTTTCACCGGCTAAGTGTGCAGGCTGCTTGAAGAAAAAATGTGATAACTGGCATTGTATGCATGATATAACGCCGGATATGGTCTATAAAATTTATCAGGAAAAGGTGGCAAAAGGCTGATGGCACAAGCTGTAGAATTAAATGGCAAAAAAATATTGGTAACATTTTTGATGCATCTGGGAGACCTGACGCTGACCACGCCTTTCATCCATGCGCTGCGTAAGGCAGCACCGGATGCGCATATTACTTTTCTGGCAGATGAGAAGCTGAAGGATGTAGTACTGCATAATCCGTATTTAGATGAGGTTATCACGATTGATAAGAAGGGCAAGGACAACAGCCTGCTGGCGCTGATGGCCTGCGCCCGTCGTCTGAGCAAGATGGATTTTGATGTGCTGATTAACCTGCATCCGAATGAGCGTTGCAGCTTTATTGATGCTTTTACCAAAGTGAAATTGCGTTGCGGTACAACACACACTTTGTTCAAACCGCTTTGGGATGTGTTTACACCGCTCAACCGCAAAATTCATGCGGCTGATATGTATCTTGATGTGCTGACGCAGCTTGGCGTACAAAAGCTGGAGCATAACGGTCTGGAGATTTTTCCGAGCGAGGAATATCAGCAGCATGCAGAGGAATTCTGGCGTGAGCACGGCGTGTTCGCTACCGATAAGCTGGTAGGCTTTAATATCGGCAGTGCTGTTGTTACAAAGCGCTGGGCGCCGGAGCGCTTTGCCAAGGTAGCAGATATTCTTGCGGAAAAGGGCTATAAGCCTGTATTCTTCGGCGGTACGATGGACGAAGAAATGGTGCAGGAGGCAGTCAGCTTTATGAAGACGACTCCTGTGGTAGCAACTGGCAGCTTCCGTATTGGCGAGCTGGCGGCGGCAATGCGTCGCTGCAGCCTGATTATCACCAACGACAGCGGCCCGATGCACGTAGCAATCAGCCAGAAGGTGCCTATCGTAGCGATGTACGGTCCGTCCAGTCCGAAGCTGTACGGTCCTTATACCAAGGATGCAACTATTGTGACAGCGTTGCCGCCCTGCCCTGGTTGTGCAGGTGGCATGAAGCATAAGTGTGATGATATGCAATGTATGACACGTCTGACGGTGGAGCAGGTAGTGCAGGCTGCTGAACAGATGCTGCAGCAAAAGGAGAAATAATTTTGAGTAAGCAAAGCATTATTACCGGAGAGGTTTTATTGCTGTGTGAAAGAGTGGAGATGGCGCAGTTTATGCACGCTTATCTCCAGCATTTATTTAAGCAGGGTATCAGCTTGCCTAACATGCAGATTGTAAATTATCAGAGTATCGATAAGTTAGACTTGCTGACTAAACGCCTTATACAGCTGGAAGGCAGAGAAATAGTGCAGAAGGCAGTATTCTTTGCCGACGCGGCTGATGAGCGCGAACGCCGAATGCAGAAATTTTTTGCAGTGCGTGACAATACTTTCTTTAGAGGAGTGGAGTATTGCACGCACTTTTTCTTTCCCGGCAAAAAAGCTACTAAACGTTGGCAAAAGGGTTATCTTGAGGATATGCTGCTGCAGTCGCTGCGGCTGGAAAGCTCGGAGTGCAGTGATTATTATAATCTGTATAATATGAGTGCGGAATATTTGCAGTCAGTAAATTGCTGCCGTGGGAGAGAAAACAGATTAGTGAATTATAGCAGGCATTTACTGTACACCTATCTGGCAGGAACAGAAAGGTATGTGGGCATGCGCTTGGGCGAGGCGGCTCTGGCAGGAGCCTTTGATTTGGAGCATCCGTGCTATGCGAGTCTTAAGGAATGCTTGCAAGGCTTAAACTAGAGCAGCAGAATGCGAGGTTATCAAAATTACTTAATTGATTTATTATATCGTGCTAAAGTGTTAGCTTTACAGGCTATCGTCCTTTCTGAATTTTGGAAAAGCAAATAAATATGTTATAATTAACAAACAAACTAAAAAAGGGGGAGCCACATTTATGTTCGGAGAAATTATTGGAGCAATCAGCAATTTTATGTATAGTTATTTGCTGATTATCATGCTCATCGGTGTAGGCCTGTACTACACTTTGCGTACTCGTCTGGTGCAGGCGCGTATGTTTAAGGAAACTATTCGTGTTATTTTGGAGAAGCCTGTTGAATCCGGTGCGGTATCATCCTTCCAGGCTTTGATGGTATCTACTGCGTCCCGTGTAGGTACCGGTAATATTATCGGCATTTCCACAGCTATCTGCCTCGGCGGTTATGGTGCTGTGTTCTGGATGTGGGTTATTGCTGTTGTCGGCGGCGCTTCTGCTTTTATCGAAAGCACCCTGGCACAGATTTACAAGAAACGTGGTCCGCACGGCAGCTACGGCGGCCCTGCATATTACATCGAAGCTGCTTTGGGCAGCCGCGGTCTGGCAGTGCTCTTTGCTGTGGCCTTGATTGTAACATATGGCTGCGGCTTTAACATGCTGTGCTCCTACAATCTGCAATCCACCTTTGCTGCTTTGAGCTTCTATAATCCGGATACTACTCCTTGGATTATCGGTGCTGTAGAGGCTGTGCTCGTAGGCTATTGCCTGCTGGGCGGTGGCAAGCGCGTTATCAAAGCAACCTCTACTTTAGTTCCTTTGATGGGTGTTATCTACATTTCTGTAGCATTTATCCTGACTATTATGCATATCAACCTGGTTCCCGGTGTTGTAGGAAGAATTTTTGCTGAAGCATTTGACTTCACTGCAATTTTCGGTGGCTTTGCCGGCAGCTGCATGATGTTCGGTATCAAACGCGGTCTGTACAGCAACGAAGCAGGTGTTGGTTCTGCGCCGAACGCTGCTGCTGCAGCTGACGTTTCTCACCCGGTTAAGCAAGGTCTGGTTCAGATGCTGTCCGTATTTATTGATACTCTGCTGATTTGCACCGCTACCGCTTTCATGTGCCTGAGCTCCGGCATCGAGCCGACCAAAGAGCTTGCCGGTGCGCCCTATGTACAGGCAGCTCTGGCAGCAAGCATGGGCGATTATGCTAAGCTGTTTATCACTGTATCCATGGTACTGTTTGCCTTCACTACTCTGCTGGGCAACCTGTATTATGTAGATAATGCTTTTGCTTATGTTCTGAAGCATGTTCCTGGCAAAACCTTTACCCTGTGCTACCGCATTCTGGCTTGCGTACTGATTTTCATCGGTGCGGGCTCCAGCATGGGCACCATGTGGGATCTGGCGGATGTTACCATGGGCTTCATGGCAATTATCAACTTGCCGGTTATCTGCATTCTGGGCGGTCCTGCTCTGCGTGCGCTGGATGATTACACTGAGCAGCGCAATGCCGGTAAGAATCCTGAGTTTAAGGCCAGCAAGATTGGTCTGACTCAAAAGCTGGACTACTGGCAGGATTAATATTTGTTTCTTGGAGCTGTTACGAGATTTCGTAGCAGCTCTTTTTTTCTTGTAAAGTTAATTGGCTTATCGGTGACAGAGAAGTGGGACATAAATATAAAAACTTCGGTGAAAACAACATCGCGATGTCATTTTCACCGTAAAATAGTGATAAAAGCTTTGCTTGCTAATTATCATAGTGAATGATAAAATCATAAGTAAGAAAAATTTTTAGGAGGGCATGATGGGCAGATTTGTAAATCCTGATAATAGTGCGTTTCAGGTAGCAGTTGCTTCAGAAATATATATAGATAAAACTGGTATGCTGGCTTATACTAATAAAGTGCTAAGTACGAAACAGGCTCTTATCTGCAACAGCCGTCCGCGGCGTTTTGGTAAATCAACCACTGCAGATATGCTGACAGCATATTATAGCAGAGGGGCTGATTCTAAGAAGGTGTTTGCTGGTTATGAGATTAGCAATGACAAAAATTTTTCTAAATACTTGAATAAATATGATGTGATTCATCTTGATATTCAGTGGTGTATGATGGACGCTGGGTCAGCAGAGAATACAGTTAGTTATATAAACAAAAATGTCATTGGTGAATTGAAAAAATTATATCCGGAGATAGAGTTTGCGGATGTTCAGCATCTTTATGGTGCGCTTTCCAAAATAAATGCTGCCTTAAAGCAGAAATTTATTATTATTATTGATGAATGGGATGTTTTGGTGCGTGATGAAGCCACAAATACTGCTGTTCAGGAAGAATATATTAATTTTTTGCGAGGTTTGTTCAAAGGAGCAGAACCGGAAAAATATCTTGCATTAGCTTATCTTACAGGGATTTTGCCGATTAAGAAAATTAAAACACAGTCCGCATTAAATAACTTTGAAGAATTTACTATGCTTGCACCTGGCGGTTTAGCTTCCTATTTTGGCTTTACGGAAGCAGAAGTACAGGGATTGTGCGCAAAATACAATGTTGATTTTACAGAAGTAAAGCGTTGGTATGATGGTTATTTTTTAGGCAATGAGCATATATATAATCCTAAAGCAGTTGTCAGCGTGATGCTGCGCAAGGAATTTCAAAGTTATTGGTCACAGACAGGAACTTATGCAATGATAGTTCCATTGATTAATATGGACTTTGATGGCTTAAAGGCTGCTATAATAGAGATGCTGTCAGGAGATATTGTTAGCGTCAATGCTAAAACTTTCCAAAACGATATGGTTAACTTTACAGATCGTGATGATGTGCTGACACTTTTGATTCATCTTGGCTATCTTGCTTATAACCAGAAGCTCAAGGTGGCGTTTATTCCTAACGAAGAAATTCGCGAGGAGTTTTTGGCAGCAGTAAAGCGAAAAAAGTGGAATGAGTTAGTTGATTTTCAACGTGCTTCAAAAGCTCTTTTAAATGCTACGTTGGATATGGATGCAGAAGCAGTAGCGGAATATGTTGAGAAAATTCATCAGGAATATGCGTCTGTTATTCAATATAACGATGAAAACTCTCTTAGCAGTGTTCTGGCGATAGCTTATCTGAGTGCTATGGAGTATTATTTTAAGCCAATTAGAGAGCTGCCAACTGGTAGAGGGTTTGCTGACTTTGTGTTTTTACCGAAAGCAGAGTATGCTGAAGGCTATCCTGCGCTATTGGTAGAGCTTAAATGGAATCAATCTGCTGAAGCTGCGCTTGCACAGATAAAAGAGAAGAAATATCCTGAGTCACTTGTGCAGTACACAGGAAATATTTTGTTGGTAGGCATTAATTACGATAAGAAGAATAAAAAACATCAATGTTTGATTGAAGAGATGAAAAAGTGATTTTCGCTGCGGCTTATGCCGCAGCTTTTTTCTTGCAAAAGTAAACTTTAGCTATACTGTTTTTACCATATCACTTATCGTATACTATTCTCACAAAGTTCCTTGAAAACTAAATAGCACAAAACATATTTAGTGAACTACTATTTTTGCCCTAGCCTGCTTGTTATAATGAATGCAAGAAGTAAGACAAATACTGAGTTGTTGGTAGAAGTTTTATATGTATGAGATAAGAGAGGGTGCAAAACATGAACTTAAAAAAGGCATTTCAATATCAAAAACAGATTGGCAAACTTATGACTGATATTGTTGGTGATGACTTGGAGATTATAAAAACACCTGTTAACACTAAAACAACAGCAGCTGCTAATCCCAATAAGTTTCTAGTGAATAAGGAAGTTTATAAACGTAGCGAATTAAACTACCTTTTTCCTACGGAGCAGCAAATCTATAAGGATGAAGTAAAGGTATTAAAATCATATAATACCAAAGGTTATGCATTGCCAAAACTGATTGCTGTTTATAATTATTTGGCAGATTGCCGCAGACTTTTGGCGGAAGCGATTGCTAAGACTAAGCTTAGTTTAAAGATTGGTGCTAATGCTTACAGTTATGATGCAGCAGTTATTTATGCTAATGATTTGCGTAAGACGCTTACATTATACGATTGTATTGCAAATATGGGCGAAACGGAAAAGGACGAGGTTCAAAAGCTTGCCTTTAGCCGTAATAATGAGAAGCTGATAGCAGAATATACAGTAACGCATGTTAAAACGCCTATACTTGAAGCGGTACAGGCTGCTAAAACTGAATATGACCGTCTTTTAGAGCTGACGAGTGAGTTGAGTGATGCGATTGAAGCAGCTGCGCTCACAAGCAGGATAGATAACAAGGCTGTGCCTGCTTTCCCTGTTACTGCTGATCTTGATTATATTTACACACATCTGGAGAAGCTGCAAAATAAATAAACTTGTTTATACGTAGGCGTAATTTGTTTATGTCTGCAAGCAATTAAATATTGATAGTAAAGCTAACTGCAAACAGCTTTTGATTTATAGATTGCAACCATATTTCTTCCTAAATTATGGGAAACAAAGAAATTTTGGCTATATTAAGCTGTCTTGGCGGAGAGGTTAAGATACCTATGCTATGATTATTGGTCGTTAAAAGTGCAGAGCTAGGATAAAAATCGCAACTTGCTTGATGATATAATAAATATGCTAGATGCATATTATTATACTGCCAAACACCAAGCGACTAAACACGATAATCGTTATTCGTAGTTACGTTAAGCGTAAATAGCTAATCTTTGGTTTACATGATATACAGAAGTTGTTTTGCAGAGGACTTTATTATAACTGCTGGACGTGGGATGGGCAAGTCATCCTGCGTCTGGCTTTTGTTATTTTGCGGATTGCGTTTTGTTTACCGAAAATAAGCAAACATTATATACGTTACATCGCACCATTTTTGCCACAGCTGTTGCGCTAAAATGAAGCTATAAAAATTTATTGCAGAAAATAGCTCAAGGAGGTTGCGCAATGCTGATTAAAGGTTTAGGACGTGTAGAAGGAACGGTAGAAGATTTACAACCTGTAACATTGAAGCAACTTATTCCGCTAGATTTGCTTGATTCGTTTATAGGGATTTATTGGCACGTAGGCAAGGGTAAGTTTATCATTTATAAAGCTCCATTGCTTGATGCAAAGTATGCTGTGGTGGAGATGGGGCAGGATTATGATGAGCAGACGAATACAGATGATTTACAGATAGATTATAATGTCTTTCACATGGATATCTGGTATGAGGATGTATTGAAAAAATATCCGGAGTTTGTTGACTGTGAGTTTGATTGTTTTTCGCGTGGCAGGATACTTTATGAAGTGCAGCAGAAGAAGGTTGTGATTTATGGCTCTAAGAGGTTGTTAAATTCTGCAAAGGTAGTGGAATTTTTGGCGCGGGAGTTTATGCTGCCAAAAGGCGGATTTTTGGTTAATGATAAGATTTATAAGGATAAAGATGATGTGAGAAGTGTGGGAGATGGGGAGTGTGGGATTTATGCTTGAGAAAAGAGTACCTCCGCAAAATATAGAAGCAGAGCAGGCCGTATTGGGTGCAATGCTTATTGACAAAGAAGCTATCATACAAGTGAGCGAGATTTTGACAAATATTGATTTTTATCGTGAAGCACATCGTGTTATTTTTGAGGCAATGCTTGAATTATACAATAAGCATGAAGCCGTGGATATGGTTACAGTGACAGAAATCTTGAAGCGCGACAATAAGCTTGGAGATATTGGAGGCCTTGCTTATATCACAAGCTTGGCGAACGTTGTAGTGACTGCAGCGAATGTTAAGTATCATGCGGACATTGTTGCCGAAAAGTCTGTATTGCGTCAGCTCGTGCGTGTTGCTACAGAGATTGCAGCGAGGGGTTATGAAGCGAATGAAGATGTTGGCACTTTACTGGACACGGCAGAAAGGCGTATTCTGGAAATTTCCAATCGCAATAAGAAAACAGATTTTACGCCGATTAATGAGGTGCTCATGACGACTGTGCAGAATATTGAAAAGCTCATTAACAATAAAGGTGGCTTGACGGGCTTGCCTTCAGGCTTTACTGATTTAGATAAGCTTACAAGCGGTCTGAATCCGTCTGATTTTATTATTTTAGCAGCACGGCCTTCTATGGGAAAAACAGCATTAGCACTCAACATTGTGCAAAATGTCGCTTTGCGTGCGCATAAGAAGATTGGCGGCGAACCGCGCAGCGTGGCTTTTTTCAGTTTGGAGATGAATGAAGGAGAACTCGTCAAGCGTATGATTTGTGCGGAAGCGGGAATTGATAGCCAGCGTTTGCGCATGGGTGAGATGAGCGACAGAGATTGGGAAGCACTGTGGGGTGCATGTGACATGATAAGCAAGGCAAAGATTTACATTGATGATACACCATTTATTACTGTTATGGAGATGCGCAGCCGTGCACGCCGACTGAAAGCAGAGCATGGACTGGATTTAATTGTTGTCGATTATCTGCAATTGATGCAGGGCAGCAGTAAGAGCAGTCATTCTGATAACCGTCAACAGGAGGTTTCGGAAATTTCGCGTTCATTGAAGGCTCTGGCACGTGAATTGAATGTTCCTGTGCTGTCATTGTCGCAGTTGAGCCGCAGTGTGGAGCAACGTGCTGTGCAGCGCCCGATGTTGAGTGATTTGCGTGAATCTGGTTCGTTGGAGCAGGACGCAGACATTGTTGCTTTTCTTTATCGGGAGGATTATTATAAGCCAGATACGGAGAAAAAGCATACAGAGTTGATTATCGCCAAGCATCGTAATGGACCTGTTGATACGGTTAATTTGTTTTTCGATAAGAAGTGTACGAAGTTTGTGGGGCTTAGTAAAAGAGATGAGGCTTGTTAAATTAATAAAAGTGAAATGTTGATAGGAGTTTGCGGTGATGGTGGAGAATATGTAAGTATCTTAGTTGTGAGGAGGTTTTAAAGATGGCTAATCAAGATGCAGTCAAAATTTTGAAAGAAGAATTAGATGTATTGATGAAGGATTTTCCTAAAGAAATATCCATAGATTTTGATGGAAAAAATAATTTAACTATGACTCTTCTTCTAGAAGCAACTGGAATAATAAATAATCAGTCTGGTCAAGTAACTAATATGCAAGATAATAATGCTTGCTTTGAAGGTTGGGTGTTAGCCATTAGAGCTGCTAATGAAAACTTAAATATAAAATTATGTGTTTCTGGATTAGATAAGGAATTGAGGAGTTTATCAAAATCTATGGATCAAGATGATGATTTTGCTGAAAAAACTACAATTGTGGAAAATGAGAAGTGGATTGATAAATTAGTTTTGGGTAAGTTGTCAATGAATGAGTTGACCGATTGCTTGTTCCATAAGTTATTTTGGAATATATCAGATAAAAATAGATGCCATTTTGGACGCTTTTTATACAGAGTATTAAGGTTTTCTGAACAATATGCTAAGGTAAAGGGTTCAGGATGGTTTGAATTAGATGCTGATTTAGAGTGCTTGTGCAAATGTTTTGATAGATATTTAAAGAATAATTTATTTTTAAATAATATACCTCGGTGTGAGCCTAAAAGAATATCTTCAATTGCAGAATATGATGATAAATCTAAGATTTCCAAGGAGTATTTTGTTGAACAACAAATGTCGGATGGCAAATTGAAATTGTATGTAAATGATGCTGAATGTATAGGTAGACAATTTCCTGTTAGCTTATTTGAAGGATTTGTGTCTAAAGGCACCAGAATATTTTCTGGTGGATTTCTTGATTTATGGTCATTAAATTCTGTTGACGGAGATGAGTTAACAATTTATGAACTGAAAACAAAAAATCAGATGGTAGGTGCATTAACGGAGATTTTCTTCTATGCTAACTTCATGTATGATTTATGTGTAAAAAAAATATTTGATATTAGTAGTCCTACTGATAAAAATTATCGTAATTATGATTATATATATTTATTTGCAAAGAGAAATGTAACTAAAGTAACTAAAAAGGTTAAGGGTATTATTTTGTTTGATGATACTAATATTCATCCATTGCTTGCGATGAGTAATATAATTGAAATAATGAATAAAAATAGAACAAAATCAAAATTATACTATGTTAAACCTGTGAAATACAATCTTTCAGCAGGATGTATTGTAAAATAGTATCAGTTTATTTTTGGCTTTCTGTGGTAGGCGCTCTAGCGTTTTCGTTCCAATGAATTTTATGGTATACGGTAAAAATAAGAAATCCGTAAATTTATCAACTCGCTGCGGCTTGTGCCGCAGCTTTTTTTCGCCAAAAATAAACTTTAGCTGTGGCATTTTTGACATATCTGTTATCGTATACTATTATCATAAGGTTCTTTGAAAGCAAAATAGCACAAAACATATTTAGTGAGCTGCTATTTTTGCCCTAGCCTGCTTGTTATAATGAATGCAAGAAGCATAAATAAACTGTTCACGTGCAGGCGTGAGGGAGAGGGATTGCAGGAGTTTCAGTTGATTGCGGAGAATATGTGAGTATCTTAGTTGTGATTGGAGGTTTTAAAGATGGCCAGAGAAATCAAAACAAAATTTGCCAAAGCTTTAAAGATAGAAGGAATTTTAGAAGTTGCTAAATTAAAAGGTGTATTTGTCGTACCATTAAATGGTGGAAATAAAATTAGAGTATATTATAATGGTAAAAATCCTGTATCTGAAATAACAGAAATTGGTAGTCGTAGTGTAGGAAAATTGGATAGGATAAGGAATAAGATAAATGAATTGAAATTAAGTGATATGCCAACAGATGAAAAAACTTGCCAATATCAATTAGCTAATTCTCTAAATAATGATTGTACTTCGGAGTATAAGTGTTTGTGTACAGAGTATGCGATACCTGATCATTATAGAAAGAAAAATGCGATATGCTGTGGTAGACAAGATTTAGTAATAATTGACAAACATGGAAATGTATTAATTTTAGAATGTAAATATCAAAATAAGAGTTTAGCAAATATCAGAAAACATGAAGAGGATTTTAATAAAATAAAAAATGAGATTATAAATGAAGTGAGAGAAGATTTAGAGTGCCTACTTAAATCTCAAAAAGAATTAGGTGTATACCTGGATACTGATTGGTGCGGAGAGAAACTCAACAAAATTGAATGTGCATTTTTGTTTATAGATGTAAATCCGAAGAAAAAACCAAAAATATATCCTAGATACGATATGCGTGAAGATGATTGCATACGTGAAAATGACTGTCACAAGTTTAAAGAAATTTTAGCAGAAGCTTTTAGTAAAATGTAATATTCCTTCAAAGCTGCGGCTTGTGCCGCAGCTTTTTTCTTACCTAAAAATAAACCTTAGCTATACCATTTTTGCCATACCGCTTATCGTATACTATCCTTACAAAGTTCTTTTAAAACAGCATAGTTGATGTAACTGCTAAAATGTTTTTGTTAGGAAGGATGGAGATAAAATGCAAAAGATAAATTTTCATATAAATGATGATTCAGAACAAAAATGTGAGCCTGATTATATCGCAGCGCATGAATATTGTATGTTTAACAGAAGACTGATTGAACATGATAAAAGATGTGGCTGTTTTCATTGCCTTAAAGTTTTTGACACCAAAGAGCTAGAATGGGTTGATTTTGGCTTAACTGCGCTGTGTCCGTATTGTGGCATAGATGCTGTTATAGGCGAGGGTGCAGGCTATCCGTTGACAGAAGAATTTTTGAAGAAGATGAATGCATATTGGTTTTGGGGAATAGAGCCTGATAAGGTTTATGATTAAAAGATGGGGAGCGATAAAGATGTCTACTAACATAAAATTTCTTCATGCCGACCAGATTGGCGGCTGCGTTACTTTAATTAGCACAGACACAACGAAGATTTGCATTGATTTTGGCGAGAATCTGCCTGGCAGCAAGCATAAAGAAGCGCTGGAGGTCGAAGGCCTGACTTCTGGCGAGCCGCAATACGATGCGGTATTCTTCACGCATTATCATGGAGATCACATCGGCCGCTTCAATAAAATTCTGCCGGGGATTCCACTGTACATGAGCCAGATGTGCCGCTATGCGCTGCTCAATATTTACCACGCTTTGGCGAAGCACGATGCGCAGTACAAGAAGCAGATTGAGATTTTGGAAGACAAAACGCGTAATCATGTGCTCTGGCCTCAGCAGGCTGTGCAGGTTGGCGATATTAAAGTTACGCCTTACACCATCGACCATTCGGCAGAGGCGGCGATGATGTTTCTGATTGAAACGCCGGATAAGCGTATTTTGCACATGGGCGATTTCCGCACGCATGGCTTTATGGGCGAGAAGCTTAAAAAGCTACTGCTGCATTATGTCTTGGGCTTGGGGCTGCGTTCTAAGCCTGTGGATATTCTGATTACCGAAGGCACGAACTTGACGCGTGAGGAGCAGGGCATGCTGACGGAAAGTGAGCTTTTTCAGCAGGAGTGTGCGTTGCTGTCACAGCATAAGCTGGTCTTTTGCATCTGTTCGTCGACGAATTTTATCCGCCTTCGCAATTTTTATCGTGCTGCACGGGATGCGCATAAAATTGTGCTGGCAAGCAGATATATGCTGGAGCAGGTGAAGAGTTATTATCAATATAAGCTGGATTTGTATGCCTATCTGAATAATTGGCAACAGGACAGGCAGGTCAGATTGCCGGGAATGTACAGCCTGCTGCTGGACAAGGAAGCGTTACAGGATAAAACAGCCTACGAGTTGCAGGAAAAAAAGCTGCGTGAACGTGGCGCGCTGATTTTTCTGAGCGGAACACAGGCTGCGGAGAAGCTGCAAAGGCTGGCGGCGAAATATAGCGACCTGCAGCCGCTCGTGATTTACTCCCAATGGTCAGGCTATATTAAGGACAAAGATGCAGAGTATTATAATGCGAAGCTGGCTGGGGCCTGTGCTGCCTGCAATACTGTGCAGCTGCATACGAGCGGGCACGCGTCAAAAGAGGTAGTGGAGGAGATTATCAGGTTTGTGAATCCACGCGAGTATGTGGCGATAATTCATTCAGAGCAGGCGGAAATCAGGTACAGACAGTATTGATTTTCTTAGCAGTTACGTATATTATGAAGAATAGAGAGTATCTACGCAGAGCGTTTCATTGGAAGTGAGGTTGATAGCATGGCAGAGCAGAACGCAAAATATCTTAACAAATGCCGTTTATTGCGCGTGTTTGAATATATGCAGAACACGGATGAGCAGCATCCGCTGAACATTACGCAGATTATTGCGAAGCTGCTGGAGGACGGTGTGTGCGATCATGAGCCGGACCGCAAGTCGATTATGCGCGATTTGCAGACTATTGAGGCGTGTGGTTACAAGTTGGAAGCCTGTGAAAACCATAACGATGGCAAGTATCTAAATTATGAGAATAAGCCGTTCGGGTGTGACCAGCTCAAGATGTTGGCAGACGCAGTTGCTTCAGCCCGCTTTTTGACAGCGGAGGATGCGAAAAAGCTCGTGAATAAGATTTTTCAGTTGGGTACACCTTCCGACAGGAAGTTCCTGAAGGAGACTGTTATTTGTGATGCAAGTCTGAATGTGGCTCTAAGTAAGACGAAGTATAACTTTGATAAGATTATGGAGGCGATTAGGGATAAAAAGCAGATTAGCTTCCAATATAACTATAAGTTTGTGCCCAATCCCCAGCAGAAGGATTTGAGCCATGAGGGAATGGAATATTTTGTGAGTCCGTATTATTTCGTGCCAATGAATGATGATTATTATGTCATTGGCTGCACGGGTGAGTACAAAAATTTCAGTCATTACCGCCTGTCGCGTATGGTAAATGTGCAGGTGCAGGGAAAAGCGGCGAAGAAGCTGACAGATAGCACAGATTACAAAATGCTTACGGATTCTGGCAAAAATATCCGTGATTATCTGCGCGAGCATATTAATATGCGTTATGGTGCGACGCAGCGGGTTAGTCTACACTGCAGGCAGAAATGCCGCCTTGATATTATGGCAAGGTTTGGTAATAGGATTAACATGTACGACTGCCCGGATGATAAGGAATATTTTTCTACGAGCGTTGATGTGCAGTCTGACGAGGGCTTTTTGGGCTGGGTGGCAGGTTTTGACGGCGATGTAATTATAACTGGCCCCGACAATGTACGTTCGGCGTATAGGGAATATTTGCAAAAGCAGCTTGAGCTGTATAACAGCGAAGCTAAATAATGTTATCAATAAAGCATCGTTTGTACTGCATTTTTGCAGCGCAGATGGTGCTTTTTTGCTGTGAATAATTTGCGCGTTTACATGCTTATACCAATAAAATGCCTTGATGATACGCACTGCCGACAAGCAAGAAAATTTTCTTTTCCTACTAGCAGTATTTTCTGAATTAATGTAGAATAGATACGTAATAAAGCAATTTTTTGGTCAAGGTTGTTTTATGTCCTTTGCGAAGGAGGGAAAGACGATGATTTATAATTATTATCCTGGCTGTACGCTGTCAACGAAGGCGAAGCAGCTGGATATGGCAGCACGACGCTGTGCTGAGGTGTTGGGCTTTCCGCTGGTGGAGCTTCCGGAATGGCAGTGCTGCGGCGCGGTTTACCCTATGGCGCCTGATGCTATTGCCGAGCGTTTGAGTGCGGTGCGTGCGCTTGTGGCAGCGCGTGAAAACGGCGGCGTTCTGGTGACGCTGTGCAGTGCGTGCTACCATGTCATCAAACGTGTGAACCATGATATGGCAACGAATGCGGAGATTCGCCAAAAGGTGAATAATTATCTGCAATTGAAAGAGCCTTATGCCGGTGAAACACGGGTTTTGCATTACCTGGAGGTTTTGCGTGATGAAATCGGTTGGGAAAAGCTGGCGCAGCTGGTGAGTCATCCTTTGAAGGAACGCAGGGTTGGCGCTTATTATGGCTGTTTGCTGCTCAGACCGGGAGCGGTTTTGGCCCTCGATGACGTAGAGAGTCCAACTGTTATGGAAGCCTTTATTAAAGCGCTGGGTGCGGAGCCTGTTATTTACAGCATGCGCAACGAATGCTGCGGCGGTTATCTGGCGCTGAAGGATAAGGCGCAGTGCGAGCAGCTCGTCAGCGAAATTAAGAATAATGCTGCAAGCTGTGGTGCGCAGGAGCTGGTTACTGCCTGCCCGCTGTGTGCGTATAACCTGACGGCCAATGGTGCCGCAGGCAGCCTGCCGACACGCTACTTTACGGAGCTTCTTGCTGAAGCGCTTGGTGTTGCGGAGAGCGAAGGAGGTGCGGAATAATGGCTGTTGATGAAAAGCAATTGACAGAGGATATTCTGCGCCTTGCTGTTACCGACGTGAGCCGCTGTATGCAGTGCGGTCGCTGCAGTGCGAACTGTGAAGCTGCGTCTAAAATGGATTTGCTGCCCCACCGCGTAGTTTGGGATTTAAACAGCGGTTATGCATCCGAGCTGCTGGAGGCTGATGCACCGTGGCAATGTCTGTCCTGCATGGCGTGCGAGGAGCGCTGCCCACGTGGCGTGAGTCCGGCGCGCGTTATGGAGGCGTTGCGCCTGCTGCAGATTCGTCAGCAGGGCAAAAATAAGCTGCCTGCCGAAAGCGTGGAGCATTATCCTAGCGATATGCCGCAGCAGCTTTTGGTTGCAGCCTTTAGAAAATACAATAAATAGGGGGAAGCTACGTGCAAAAGATTGGTGTTTTTGTTTGTTGGTGTGGCAGCAACATCGCCGGCACGGTAGATGTTGCCCAGGTGGTAGAGGCAGTGCGCCAAATTCCGGACGTTGCTTATGCCATCGATTATAAATATATGTGCTCCGAGCAGGGCCAGGAGCTTATTCGCAAGGCTGTGGCTGATTATAAGCTGGACAGACTTGTTGTCTGCAGCTGCTCGCCGCGTATGCATGAGGCAACCTTCCGCAAATGTGCGGAGGGAGTTGGCATCAATCCCTACATGGTGGAGATTGCCAACATCCGTGAGCAGTGCTCCTGGGTGCTGAAGGATAAGGCCGAAGCGACAGCGAAGGCGATTAAATTAGCCAAGGCAGCAATTGCCAAGGTGCGCTTTAACGGAGCGCTGAAGCCTAGTGAAAGCCAGGTGGTGAAGCGCGCACTGGTTATCGGCGGCGGTATTGCCGGTATTCAGACGGCGCTGGATATTGCCGAGGCAGGCTACAAGGTAGACATTGTGGAGAAGGAGCCGACAATCGGCGGCCGTATGGCGCAGCTTGACAAAACCTTCCCAACACTCGACTGCTCTGCCTGCATCCTGACACCGAAGATGGTGGATGCAGCAAACCATGAAAATATTACGCTCTATACCTATAGCGAGGTAGAAAGCGTAAGCGGTTTCGTGGGTAATTTCGATGTGACCATCCGCAAAAAGGCACGCAGCGTGAAGGCTGATATGTGCAGCGGCTGCGGCATCTGTACCGAAAAATGTTCGTCCCGCAAAACTCCGAGTGAATTCGATATGGGACTGAAGAATCGCGGCGCAATCTATATTCCCTTTGCGCAGGCCATTCCTAAGGTGCCTGTTATCGACCGTGAGGCCTGCATCAAGTTCAAGACAGGTAAATGCGGTATCTGCTCCAAGGTTTGTCCGGCAGGAGCAATTGATTATACGCAGACCGATGAGCTGATCACGGAAAAATACGGTGCAATTGTATTGGCAACAGGCTTTAAAACGATTTCTCTCGATAAGTTTGGCGAATATGGCTACGGTGCCAGCAAGGATGTTATCACCTCACTGGAGCTGGAGCGTCTGACGAATGCGGCTGGTCCGACCGAAGGACATCTTGTTTGTCCGTCTACCGGCAAGGAGCCGAAGAAGGTTATTATCGTTTCCTGCGTAGGCTCGCGTGATGTGAGCGGTCGCGGCAAGAGCTACTGCAGCAAAATCTGCTGCATGTATAATGCCAAGCATGCGATGTATATCCGCGAAAAATATCCTGATGTGGATGTAACTGTATTTTATATAGATGTACGTACTCCGGGCAAGGGCTTTGACGAGTTCCAACGCCGTGCAGTGGAGGAGTACGGTGTGCATTATGTACGCGGTCAGGTAGGCAAGGTTGTTGTTGACGGCGATGGCAAGCTGACGGTTTTTGCCAGCGATTTGAACAGCGGCCGCAAGCTGATGCTGAATCCTGATTTAGTAGTGCTGGCAACGGCTGTACAGCCTTCTCCCGATGCGCGCAAGCTGGCGACGATGCTGACTGCCAGCATTGACAACGATGACTTTTACGTAGAGGCGCATCCGAAGCTGCGTCCGGTTGAAAGTCCGACAGCAGGCATTTTCCTGAGCGGTATGTGCCAGGGACCGAAGGATATTCCGGAAACTGTTTCACAGGCCGGTGCAGCGGCTGTTAAGGTGGTCGGCCTGCTGGCGAAGGATAAGCTGCTGACGAACCCCTGCACTGCGCAGTGCGATACAAGCATTTGCAGCGGCTGTCTGGCTTGCACGCATGTCTGCCCCTATGGTGCGATTACTGGCGAGAGCAAGCAGGTTATCACTAAGCTGGGCGTGCGCGAAACACGCACCGTTGCTGTGGTAAACAATGCGCTGTGCCAGGGCTGCGGTGCCTGCACGGTAGCCTGCCCCTGCGGTGCTATGGATTTGCAGGGCTTTACTAATCAACAAATTCTGGCAGAGGTGGATGCATTATGCTAGAGAAGAAAAATTTTGAACCGAAAATCGTGGCCTTCTGCTGCAACTGGTGCAGCTATGCCGGTGCTGACGGCGCCGGAACGGCTCGCAAGCATTATCCTGCTAATATCAAAATCATCAAGGTTCCCTGCTCCTGCAGAGTGAATCCGCTCTTTATCCTGCGCGCTTTTCAGCGTGGCGCGGACGGTGTAATCATGTGCGGCTGTCACCCCGGTGACTGCCATTATTCTACCGGCAACTATTATGCGCGTCGTCGTATGACGCTGCTGCTCAGTATGCTTGATTATCTGGGAGTGGCTGGTGAACGCTTCCGTGTGGAATGGGTTAGTGCGGCCGAGGGCGCACGCTTTGCACAGGTGATGAACGATTTTGCCGAGCATATTGCGGCATTGGGTGAGAATGTAAAGTTGAGGGATTTGCGATGCAAAAAATAGAAAAGCTGCTGCAGAAGCGTGCAGCTGAGCTGTTGGCAGAGGGCACAGTAGAGCGTGTGCTGGCATGGCAGGCAGGCGAATTCTTTTACGATAACACACCTGCAGCCGTAAGCAGTGCGGACGAATGCGACAAGCTTGTCTATAACGAGTTCTGCCCTGCCAATCTCTGCAAATATTTAATCGAAACAAGCCATGCAGGAAAGAAGACAGCAGTTTTCTTAAAGCCCTGTGATACATACGGAGTAAACCAGCTGCTGAAGGATAACCGTATTAAGCGTGAGCTTGTTTACGCCATCGGCACTCCCTGCAGCGGGATGCTGGATATCAACAAGATTAAGGCTGCCGGCGTTAAGGGCATCATCAGCGTGAGCGTGGACGGTGACGAGGTTGTTGTCAACACTGCCTATGGCGAAAAGCGTCTGGCAAAGGCTGACGTGCTGCTGAACAAATGTCTGATGTGCAAGGGCGCAGCTTATAAAATTGCGGACGAGGAGCTGGCCGAGCCGCTGCCTGTACCGCAGTTCACCGGCGATAAATTCGCTAAGGTCAAGGAGATTGAAGCGATGAACCCCGAGGAGCGCTTCTCCTTTTGGCAAAGCGAGCTTTCCAAGTGCATCCGCTGCAATGCCTGCCGTGATATCTGCCCGGCGTGCAGCTGTGAGCAATGCATTTTTGATAAGCCAGATACTCCGGTAGCAGGGAAGGCGTATGCCGACGATGTTGAAGAGCAGATGTATCATATCATCCGTGCCTTCCACGTTGCGGGTCGCTGCACCGGCTGCGGTGAATGTGCGCGCGTTTGTCCGCAGGGAATTCATCTGGAGCTGCTGAATATGAAGTTTATGAAGGATATCAACAGCTTCTTCGGCCAGTATCAGGCCGGTGCGGACAGTGAAACACCTGCACCGCAGGTAAGCTTTAAGCAGAATGATCCCGAGGCCAACAGTGCGGTAGAAGGGAGGGAGCAGCATGTATAAGATAGCAAAGGAGAAGCTGCCGAAGTTATATGCAGCCTTACAAAATATCGGTACGCTACTGCTGCCCTGCAAGAACAAGAGCGGTCATGTGGACTTTGCACCGTATCGCGAGGATGCGGAGGTTGCACTGGATGCGCCGCTGACAAACCGTAGCGTGAAGGATGTTTTCTTTCCGCAGGTAGAAAATCTGCTGACCTTTAAGACGAGCGGCAAGGAGCTGGCGCTAGAGCAAAATATTCCGCCTGCCGGCGTGACTATCGTCATGGGCGTGCGTGCCTGCGATGCGCGCAGCTTTAAAATTTTGGATAAGGTGTTTTTGAAAGCGCCTGTTGATACATATTACAAAACAAGACGCGAGCAATGTGTGCTTATCGGCTTAGGCTGCAGTGCTCCCGAAGAAACTTGCTTCTGCCATGCCTTTGGCATTGACGCAGGCGCTCCGGAGACGGATGTGCAGACCTGGCTGGCAGGCGAGGAGCTTTGCTGGCAGGCTGTGACTGCCAAGGGCGAGGAGCTGACAGCGCAGCTTGTTGATGGCGGTGTGCTGGCTGAGGCGGAAGCTGCTTCTGCAAAAGCAGTCGGCGAACAAAAGGAGCAGACGCAGAAAATTTTGAGTGTACTGCCTTTGCATGATTTCGAGGTAAATGACGAGCTGACTGAGGATGAGCTGAAGATATTCAACAGCAAAATCTGGGAGCAGCTGGCTGCAGGCTGCTTGTCCTGCTGCACCTGCACCTATGTGTGTCCCACCTGTCATTGCTATGATATCCGCGATTATCAGGAGACGGAAGAGCGCACGCAACGCTATCGCTGCTGGGACAGCTGCATGGCGAAGGATTTTACGCTGATGGCGCATGGCAGCCCGCGTAAGACGAAGGTGGAGCGCTTCCGCCAGCGTTATATGCATAAGCTGGTATATTTCCCTGAAAACAATGAGGGTGAATATGCTTGCGTCGGCTGCGGACGTTGCCTGCAAAAGTGTCCGGTGCAGCTGAATATTGTCAAGGTTGCCAAGGCCTTGGAAAAAGCGGAGGTGAAGCAGGATGTGTAATTGTCAGGATACCTTGATTCCGCAGATTGGCGTGGTGATGGATATCTGCACGGAAACAGCTGATGTAAAAACCTTCCGCGTGGAGAAAATCGGCGGTGGTAAGCTGTTTGAGCATCTGCCGGGACAATGCGCTATTCTTTCTGTTCCCGGTAAGGGTGAGGCGATTTTTTCCATTACCTCCTCTCCGACGAACGAAAAATATATGGAGTTCAGCATTAAACGCTGCGGCTCGATTACGAACTTTTTGCATTTTGATATTGAACCCGGTCAGCAGATAGCGGTACGCGGACCTTACGGCAATCATTTTCCTGTCGAGGATAAATTGAAGGGCAAGGATTTACTGTTTATTGCCGGTGGTATCGGTTTGGCGCCGCTGCGCAGTGTCATCAATTATATGTTGGATAAGCGTGACGATTACGGCAGTATTGATGTTGTTTACGGCGCACGCAGTAAGGAAGATTTTGTGCGTTACGATGAGCTGACGAATGTGTGGCCGTCGCAAAAGAATACGCGCGTGCATCTGACGATTGACCGTGCGCAGGAGGGCTGGACGGGCAATGTAGGCTTTGTGCCGAACTTCCTGAAGGACCTGAAGTTTACGCCGGATAAGACGGTGCTGCTGTGCGGTCCGCCGATTATGATTAAGCTGTGCCTGGCGGTGTTGATTGAGATGGGCTTTGAGAAGAAGCAGGTTTATACGACGCTGGAGCTGCGCATGAAGTGCGGCGTGGGCAAGTGCGGTCGCTGCAATATCGGCAAGAAGTATGTGTGCAAGGACGGGCCGGTATTTACTTGCGATGAGCTGGACGAGATGCCGGACGAATATTGATATGACCGGCGATAGCACGCCATCTGCTTCCCAAAAGCTCCTCGACGTACCTCCAGTACGCCGTCGTCGCTTTTACTCGCATCTGACGCACTCTTGCCAGTCATAAATAAATTTTGTGCCTCGCCATAAATATATCGTTCCAGTCAGAAGCAATTTTCCTATGCCTTTTGGCATAACGCAAATTTCGTGCGGAAGCAAGACGGAACTTCGGTAAAATTTGTCAGATGGTAACAGAAAGTTACGTACCCTTGTTCCTGTGCTTCCAAGCACTTATTTGCTAAAATTGCTATGCATGCCCCCTTTAGTCGCTAGCGCGACAGTTCCCCCGAGGGGGAACCAAGAATGTGCTAATGAAGTTTAACGAAAAAGCTATTAGTCTTGCCTGCCCCTTGGGGAAGGTGCCGAGCGTAGCGAGGCGGAAGGGGGCGTCACCATAAATATATCGTTTCTATCAGAAGCAATCCACGATATATTAATGGCTCGTAATGAAACTATTTCGTTTATAGCGGATTTTAGCGTTGTAATTCTGAAATACATTTTTTGGAGAAGAAAATATAAGGAGCAAAAATATGGAAGAAATGGTAACTGTTTACCTGCTGGGCAAAAAGTACAGTGTCCCGGCAACCCTGACCATTATGGATGCCATGGAATATGCAGGCTTTAAGCTGGTGCGCGGCTGCGGCTGCCGCAGCGGCTTTTGCGGAGCCTGTGCAGTAATTTATCGCCTGAAGGGCAGTACGGAGCTGAAGGTTGTGCTTTCCTGCCAGACGAAGGTTGAGGAAGGCATGTGCGTTGGCAAGATTGATTCCTTCCCGATTAACAAGCGCACCTTTAATATCGAAGAGATTAAGGCAAGCGATAATATTGTCGGTCAACTGTATCCGGAAATTTTCAGCTGCATCGGCTGCAATGCCTGCACGAAGGGCTGTCCGCAGGGCCTGAATGTTATGCAGTATATTGCTTACGCTCAGCGCGGCGAATATGAGAAGGCAGCACATGCTTCCTTTGACTGCGTTGGCTGCAATATCTGCGCATCCCGCTGCCCGGCGCAAATCAGCCACAGCGCTGTCGGCCTGCTGTGCCGTCGCCTGACGGGCAAATATATTGCGCCGAAGTGCGAGCATCTGGCTAAACGTGTTGCCGAAATTGAAAACGGCGATTATGTAACGCTGCTGGAAAAGCTGAAAAATATGCCTTTGGACGAAATCAAAGACCTGTATAACAAGCGTGAGATTGAAAAATAAGGAGGTGCGGCAAGGTGAGTGCATTTACTGAAGATATGTTAAAATCTATGGCTAAGGTTGAAGCTACCCGTGCCCAACGTCTGCACGCTTCTATCGAACGCTTTACGGCAGATGAAAAGGAAGAGCTGCTGAAGGAGTTCCATCCGGACTACAGCTCAAAGGGCTTCAAGGTTTTGGAGGTTGGTCCCAACAAGGGACAGAAGGTGCCGGTAGAATTGGCACAGCTGCTGGAGGGCAAAAGCCGTCTGCAGGATGTGGAGCTTGATTTGGAAAAAGTGGACTATGACGTTGATGTTCTGGTTATCGGTGGCGGCGGCGCCGGTGCTTCCGCTGCGTTGGAAGCACATAACGGCGGTGCAAACGTCCTCGTAGTTACCAAGCTGCGTATGGGCGATGCCAACACCATGATGGCCGAAGGTGGTATTCAGGCTGCGGATAAGGGCAACGATTCCCCGGCGCAGCATTATCTGGATGCCTTTGGCGGCGGTCACTACAAAAATATTCCCGAGCTGTTGGAAGAACTGGTAACCAACGGACCGTTGGCGATTGACTGGCTGAGCAAGCTGGGCGTAATGTTTGACAAGGAACAGGACGGCACTATGGTGACGACGCATGGCGGCGGCACGAGCCGTAAGCGTATGCATGCTTGCGCCGATTACACCGGTGCTGAAATCATGCGTGTGCTGCGTGACGAGGTGCAGAACCGCCGTATTCCTGTGCTGGAGTTTTCACCCGCAGTCGAGCTGCTGCTCGACGAAGAGGGCAAAACTGCCGGTGCGGTGCTGTGGGATTTTGACGCGCAGGAGTACAAGGTTGTACGCGCAAAATGCGTAATCATGGCAACCGGTGGTGCAGGACGCTTGCATTATCAGGGTTTCCCGACATCTAATCATTACGGTGCAACTGCTGACGGCCTTGTTATGGCATACCGTGCCGGTGCGCCGCTGATTTATGCGGATGCTATTCAATATCATCCGACGGGTGTTGCTTATCCGGCGCAGATTTATGGTGCGCTGGTTACCGAAAAGGTGCGCTCGATTGGTGCGCAGCTCGTAAACAGCGAAGGCGAAATCTTTATGCATCCGCTGGAAACCCGTGATGTGGCGGCTGCGTCTATTATTCGTGAGTGTACTGCCCGCGGCAAGGGCGTGAAGGCGCTCGACGGCGTGGCGCTGTGGCTCGACACACCGCTGATTGAAATGCTGCACGGCGAAGGCACGATTGCCAAACGCATTCCGGGTATGCTGCGCATGTATGCTAAGTTCGGCATTGACCTGCGCAAGGAACCGATTTTGATTTATCCGACGCTGCATTACCAAAACGGCGGTATTCTTATTGACAAGGATGCGGAAACTAAGCTGCCGGGATTGTTTGTTGCCGGTGAAGCTGTTGGCGGCATTCACGGTACTAACCGTTTGATGGGCAACAGCCTGCTAGATATCATCGTCTTTGGCCGCATTGCTGGTACTAAGGCTGCCGAAGCAGCGAAGAGCGTCAAGCTGGGCAAGCTGAGCCTGGAGCATGTACGTCGCTACGCTGAGGAAGAAAAGGCTGCTGGCGTGCAGGGCGAGCTGTCGCCGAAGTTGCTGCCGGTTTATACTCATGGCAGAGATGTAAGGTAAAAACAGAAGAGAAATAAAAAACATACAACGGCAAACTTCACAGTTTGTTCGTTGTATGTTTTGTTTTATATGTTAAAATATGTTTTAAGACAACCGTTTACGGGGTGGCATTGCCGAAATTCTCTAAGAGAATCGAGGTGATGTCTATGAGGAACTATGATTTCAAAGACCTGATGGCTTTTGGCATGTTCATTCTGGCATTGCTGACTTTTATCTTTCAGTACAGCAGATAGTCTAGACATAGAAAAACCGCCTCTGTAATTTGCAGCTACAAGGCGGTTTTTCAAACCTAATTTAAGCGGCAACCCACCTTGTGGGCGGTTGTCTTCTTTATCTATAATATAACATAAAGCATAGTTTTTTTCAAGGAATTACTTGTGAACTTTTGGTTGTGCGGCGTATCATGATATGGTGCGCCGATTTTTTGTATATGATATAATGAGAAGAAAGCAATGATAATTCTGAGCGTTTATAATTGATTTATATGCTAAGTGAAAGTATAGAATAAGGAGGTTTTAGCGTGGCAGATATGCTTACCCTTTACCATGGCAGTAACGTCATTGTAAAAAATCCTCAAGTATTAACTAATGGCTTTTATAAAGATTTTGGCTACGGCTTTTATTGTACCAATTTAGAAAAACAAGCGCAGCGTTGGGCTTTGACTAAGCGTAATAAGCATGTAGTGAATATCTATAGCTATGAACCTGACAGCACACTGAATATCCTAAAATTTACTACTATGACTGATGAATGGCTGGAATTTGTTGTTGCCTGCAGGCGTGGCATTGAACACCATTATGATATTGTGGAAGGGCCAATGGCGGATGATACGATTTGGGATTATATTGAAAGCTACGTAGATGGCAGTATTACCAAAGAAGCCTTTTGGGTGTTGGTAAAATTTAAATATCCCACTCACCAGATTGTTTATTGCACAGAGCGTGCTCTGGCAACGCTGCAGTTTGTAAGGAGTTATGCATTATGACAAACCTTTACTTTCCTGACGAAGAAATAACAAAAAATGATTTGTACTTTATGTGTTATATGGTGGAGCGTGTGGCCCGTAAGCTAAAGCAACATAACGCTTATGTAGTTAATACCATAGGAGAGGCTGAGCTGCGTCATTTAATCAGCGTGGCTAACGTGCTGCACAGCGTTAATCCCATGCAGGTTGAAGCTGATTGGATTACAGAGTATAACCTGCAGCAGGGTACTTTTGATATCACTGCGGTTGATAAGAATTTATGCGAGCAGATTCCGGCGGCTACTGCGATGGGCAAGGTATATACGCGTCTTATTCTTGCTACATTGCAGCCTGATGAAGATTACGTTCAGGGCATGCGGCGGGTATATAATAATCCTATTTGCGAAGTGATTGATAATTATAATGCCAGCGCCTATTATGAGCCTTCGTATGTAATCGCAAGAGCTTATAATGATGGTGGTTTTTAAGAAAGGAGCATCCTTATGCAAAAACTTTTAGCGTTCTTCCTGGCGATGCTGCTTAGCGTCAGCATAATTGCCGGCTGCGGCAGTAATAGCCCTAAGACCAACGATAAACAGACAACCCAGACAACAACTGTTAATACAACCAAGAGCAACAATGGCCAGAACACTGCGGCCAACGTCAAGGCCAACAGCGGCAAAATCAAAATCAGCGAAAGCGCTGCCTACACCGATAAGGAGCACGTTGCTGCCTATATCAACGAATATAAGCGTCTGCCGCACAACTATATTACGAAAAACGAAGCCAAAAAGCTGGGCTGGCAGACAAAAGGCACACTCGACAAGGTTGCGCCGGGTAAATCCATCGGCGGCGACCGCTACGGCAATTACGAAGGCAAGCTGCCTAAGAAAAACGGCCGCAACTGGAAGGAATGCGACATTGATTATGTGAAAGGCAATCGTAACGCGAAGCGAATTGTCTTTTCCAACGATGGTCTGATTTACTATACCGGTGATCACTACAAGTCCTTCAGCAAGCTTTACGGAAAATAAGGAGATTATTATGAGAACAATCACATTAGACCTTGAGCGCATGACATCTGTGTCTGCGCTGCATAAATATCTGCGCAGCGCGCTGGCATTACCTGTGTACTATGGTGCCAATTTAGACGCGTTGTATGATTGCCTGACAGAAATTGCCGAGCCGACGCAGATCATTGTGCCTGCCAACGTTACGGATAATGAAAAGCTGGGCTGGTATGGCGAGCAGCTGCTGCAGGTATTGCAGGACGCAGCGGAGGAAAACAAAAATTTACAGGTAACAGTGAAATAGCAATACGAAGGACGGGCCTTGGCGGTTCGTCCTTTTTACTTTTATCCGCAGGCGTGTTATAATTTTAGAGTGTAAATTTTTTACAGGGAGATAAGTAAAATGATTTTAAGTGCAGAGGATTTGTCGTACAGCTATGGCGACAGATTGTTGTTTGAAAATATTACCTTTAACGTAGAAGAGGGCGACAAGTATGGTATTATCGGTGTCAATGGCACTGGTAAAAGTACCTTGCTGCGCATGATTGCCAGTCATGAGGCCGGTGACGGCAAGCTGACGATTCCAGGCGGCGTAGTGATGGAATATCTGCCGCAGGACCCGCCGTTTGAGGCAGATGCAACTGTATTGGAGCAGGTTTTTAAAGGTGATTCCCCACTGATGGTGCTGTTGCGCGATTACGAAACTGCGGTGGAGCAGTCTGCAGCGGAGCCTGATAAAAAAAAGCTGCAGAAGCATTTGCTTGATTTGCAGCAGCAGATGGATGATAAATACGCCTGGCAGTTGGAAAGCGAAGCGAAGGCTGTGCTTACGCAGCTTGGTATCACTAATCTGCAGCAGCAGATGGGCGAGCTGAGCGGCGGCCAGCGCAAGCGTGTGGCCTTGGCAGGCGTGCTGGTGCGTCCGTCGGATCTGCTGATTTTAGACGAGCCTACCAACCATATGGATAACGCTACTGTTGCCTGGCTGGAGCAAAAGCTGTTGGCGCGCAAGGGCGCTTTGCTGATGGTAACCCATGACCGTTATTTCTTTGACCGTGTAGTTAACCGCACTTTGGAGATAGATGGAGGCAAGGGCTATGTTTATGTCGGTAACTACAGCCTGTTTTTGCAAAAGCGTGAGGAACGCCGTATTGCGGAGGCCTCTGCTGCGCAAAAGCTGCGCAACATCTATCGTCGTGAGCTGGCATGGATCAGTCGTGGCGCGGAAGCACGTCGTACCAAAAAGAAGGACCGCGTGGAGCGCTTTGCTCAGATTGAAGCGGAAGTAAAGAACGTCAAGACGGAAGCGAATCTGGAGATGTCCTCCGTTAGCAGTCGTCTTGGCAAAACTATTATTGAGCTGGAAGATATCGGCATGGTGTGGGACGGCAAGGATTATATCAAGGATTTCAGCTATATCTTGCTGCGTAACGACCGCATCGGTATCGTCGGTCCTAACGGCGCAGGCAAATCAACGCTGATGGATATTATCGCCGGTAAGCTGCAGCCTACGAGCGGCGAAATGCGCGTGGGCCAGACTGTGAAGATTGGTTATTTTGCACAGCACAGCGAGTTTCCGGACAGCAATATGCGTGTACTGGAATATATTAAGGAAGCGAATAATTATATTGAAACGGCCGACGGTCAGCGTATAAGTGCGGCGCAGATGCTGGAACGCTTCCTCTTCCCGCCGGAGCTGCAATGGGTGCCGGTGTCCAAGCTCAGTGGCGGTGAAAAACGCCGTCTGTATCTGTTGCGCGTGCTGATGACGGCACCGAACGTACTGCTTTTGGACGAACCGACGAATGATCTGGATATCCCTACGCTTTCTGTTTTGGAGGATTATCTCGACAGCTTTGCCGGTGCGGTTATCGCCGTGTCCCATGACCGTTACTTCCTCGACCGCTTTGCGCAAAAGATTTTCGCATTGGAGCAGGATGGCAGCATTAAGCCTTATATCGGCGGCTACAGCGATTATGCAGAAGCTCTGCAGGAGGAAAGCGCACAGCAGGCGCAGCCTGCAAAGGCTAAGCCGGTGGCTGCAGCAAAGCCTGCCGAAGAGCCTGCGAAGAAGAAAATGACTTATGGCGAGCGCCTGGAGCTGGAGCGTCTTGACCAGGAGATTGCACGCAGCGAGGCAGAGCTGAAAATGCTGGGTGCGGAAATCAACCAATGCGGCAGTGACTTTACCCGTCTGGCTGATTTAACGAAGCAGCAGGAGGCAGTGCAGCAAAAGCTGGAGGAGATGGTGGACCGCTGGGCATATCTTTCCGAATTGGCAGAAGCAGAAGACTGAGCTTGACAAGCAGGCTGCTTATTGTTAAAATGAAATTTGAAAAATTGTTGTGGATTTTTTCTGATTCAATAGTCATCTTTTCGCCACACGACTGTGTTTGCAGCCGTGTGGCTTTTGTTATATTAGGGAAAATGGGAGTAAGGATATGCTAAAAATTTTACACAAGGATTATAAGGACAAGATTAAGCGTCTGCTGAGCGTGATGCTGCCGATTATCGGCACGCAGATTGCGATTATGGGCATGAACTTTTTTGATGCCAGTATGTCCGGTCAGGCTGGCGATGCTGATTTGGCCGGCGCTGCGATTGGCGGTAATATCTGGATGCCGGTGCAGACTTGCTTTGCAGGCATTTTGCTGGCGGCGATGCCGTTGATTGCCAACCTTTTGGGTGCAGGTGAAAAAGAAAAAATCTCTACAGTAGTACGACATGGCATGCTGTTGGCCGTAGCCTTTTCCGTGCTGATAATTGTCGGCGGTGTTATCTTTCTGCCGTCGTTTTTGCAGGGCATGGGCCTGGCACCGGAGGTTTATCACATCGCGCTTTGGTATATGGCCGGCTTGGGCATAGGTGTCTTGCCGTTCTTTCTCATCACGCCGCTGCGCAGTCTTGTAGATACTTTGGGTTATACTAAGCTTTCAATGAAGATTTATCTTTTGGCGCTGCCGGTGAATGCTTGCCTGAACTATGTGCTGATTTTCGGCAAGCTGGGCTTACCGCGCCTGGGCGGCATTGGCGCCGGCGTTGCAACGGGAATCACCTTTTGGCTGCTTTTGGTGATGTTCGCGGTGGTGGTGTCGAAGCTGCAACCGTTCAAGCAGTATGATGTGCTTGGCTTTGTGCGTCCTGCTAAGCAGCTGGTAGCGGAATATCTGCGCATTGGCGTGCCTATGGGCGTGGCCATTTTTATGGAAACAAGCATTTTTGGCGTTGTGGCGCTGTTTATTGCCAAATTCGGTACAGAGGTTATTGCTGCGCATCAGGCGGCACTTAACTTCTCTTCGCTAATTTATATGTTCCCCATGAGCTTCTCGCTGGCGCTGACGATCGTGGTGGGCGTTGAATATGGTGCGAAAAACTATCAGGGAGCGCGTGATTATACGGCGCTGGGCTTGGAGATGAGCCTTTTTATCGCTATGGTTTATATGGCGCTGGAGCTGGTGGCACGCGAGTATATTGCGCTCATTTATACAACGAATCCGCACGTTATTGAGCTGGTGAAGGTGTTTATTATCTACGCTATTATGTGGCAGGGAGGCGACGCAATAGCGGCGCCGATTCAGGGTATTTTACGTGGCTACAAGGACGTTAATGCTACGTTTTGGTGCAGCATGCTGGCCTATTGGGCAATCTGCCTGCCGGTGGGCCTGCTTTTGGATTACAAGTTCGATAATGGTGCCTTTGCTTATTGGCAGAGCCTGGATATCGGTGTAATCTGCAGTGCTGTTGTTTTGTCGTTGCGTCTTGTTTTGCTGCAGCGCAGGATAAAGAAGGATGAAGAATGATTGAGGAGCGGCCAAGCTGCTCCTTATTTTATGCTTTAAATGTAGTTGTATAGTAGAATAATGTACGCGTATGATGTTTGTTAGGGAAAATGATAGAATATTAAACAATGCAAATAGTTTAGACTTTGGGTGAAAAACGCCTAAACGCACTTCTAGTAGCAGGTAAAAAAGCAAATTTGAAATTTTATATGCCGTTTTCAGTAAAATATTTTCTAAACAGGCTTATAAAATTGATTTTTGGCGTTTTTAATGTTACAATGAGCATGAAAGGAGTTGATTTCATGCTCTGTCAATTTTCATTTAAAAATTTCAAATCATATAAAGATGAAACAGTTTTTGATATGCAGGCAGCTAATCTGCCTGAGTTTGCCGAAAATATTATTTACTGCAAGCCAGCGAGTAATCTTTTACCTGTAGCAGCTATCTATGGACCTAACGGCGGCGGTAAAACAAATATGCTGCAGGCTTTAACCTGCCTTATCTCCACCGTGGTAAAACCCATCTACGATATGGAAAAAACTCGTACTAAGCTTATAGTACAGCAAAAAGTATCTTGCACGCCCTTCCTGTTTGATGAAAAAACCTCTAGTGAGCCTACAGAATTCCTGCTTTACTTCCGTACCAATGGCTATGAGTATCGCTATTACCTTTCTATGCTTCATGATGAAATCATGGCCGAAGCACTGGACAGAAAAAAAATAGGCGGCAAACGCACTGCCCATGTTTTTGACCGTGAAGAAAAAGTTATTACTTTAGGCTCCAGTATAAATAAAGCATCAATAAATAGAGATGTAAATCCAAAGATGCCCTACTTATCGTTCTTAGCAATCAACTATGATATTCCTGCCATCAATGACGCTCAAAAATGGTTTGAAAGCTGCATTATCCGCAGCTATGCTAATCCTGAAGCTGAATTACAGATAATGCTGTCTGATAACAAAACCATACGCCGGCAAATTATCAGTGCTTTAAATGATATGGGTATTGATATCAACGGCTATCGCTACGACAACGATAGTAAGCAACTTATCATGCAAAGGACGCTGCATGGAAAAACCTACGAGTTATCCTATAAAGATGAATCCGATGGTACTAAAAAGCTCATTGCTGCATTGCCAATACTACTGATGGCTTTAGCAGAAGGCCGGCTAGCAGTTATTGACGAATTAGATGCCAAGCTTCATCCGAAGCTGCTGCGTTACATTATAGCTCTGTTTAAAAATCCTAAGCTAAATACGCATGGAGCGCAATTAATCTTCACCTCTCACGATATAGCAACTATGAAAAACACTGTTTACCGCCGTGATGAGATTTGGTTTGCCGCTGAAGGAGATAACCACAGCAGTGAGCTGTACTCACTTTATGAGATCCGCAAAGAAAACAACGAGCGTATCAACAATACTGCAGCTTATGATAAGCAGTATCTTGAAGGACGTTACGGTGCAGACCCATACTTGCAGAATATGCTGAAGGATGGTGAATGGCAATGAGCTTAAAACCTCCGAAAAAAGGCGACTTGAAGAAATCCTGGCTTAAGCCCAGACGTGACACACCTAAAAAGATTCAACCTGAGTATCATCTTATAACTACCGAAGGTATAAGCACAGAGCCGGCTTACTTCCAAGGTGTCAAAAACACTATCAACAGCAAATATCGTGGCAGAGTGCAGTTAGATATCATCGGTGTAGGTGATAATACTCTCAACCTTTTACAGAAAGTAAAGCAAAAAGTTGCCAAAAGCTCCAATATCTATAAGCACGTATGGATTATCTATGATACTGACGATTTTCCTGCGCAAAACATTGATAAGGTTGTCGACCTTTGCCATACTTATAGTAACGAAGAAACTACTTATCACGCGCTTTGGTCAAATCAATGCATTGAACTATGGTTCCTGCTGCATTTCTCGTTTATTCACTCAAATTTACATCGTCAGGAATATTGGGCAAAGCTCAGTTCATGCCTGGCTAAATTAAACACAAGTGAATATAAGAAAAACAGATCTGATATGTACCAGCTTTTGGAACCTTATATGGAGCAGGCTATTAGCAATGCCAAGAAGCTTGCCAATATCAATAAAGGCAAGAAGGCTTCTCAATCAACGCCCGGAACAGAAGTATATCGCCTAATAGAAAAGCTGCTTCCGTATCTGAAATAATATAAGTTTATACAGTATTATCCCCTTGCCATTGATTTGTCAAGGGGATTTTTAGTGCGATTGGCATTGGAGAGAGGCAAGTGGTGAGATTTAGTAGTAATTTAATTTATTTCTTAATGAAAATATCTGTTTTGAGGATTGTAGTTAAGTTTCCCAATTCCTTATTTTGCATTCGGAATGTAGCTTTAGAATAGAAAAATGTGCGCATACAATATTCGTTAGAAAAAATGTCAAAAATTGCATTTTTTCGTAGGAAAAAGTGCAATAAATTACATTTTTCTTGACGAATGAATCATTTGCTTATTCTAATTAAAAAATAGAATTCTTCTAAATCATAAGCAGATGCTAAGCGAAAGTATGGTATAATTAGTTATATTTGCATAAAATATGGGGAGATGAAAGATTTATATGAATTCTTACGCAAGATTTTTTGAGAACCTGCAACAGGATCTCAAGGCATTTATTTATTGGTGCTTGGTTTTTACGGTATTTCGTATAGCGTTTATTGCTATTTATAGCGGACAATTGAATGGAGATTATAGCGATATTCCGATGGCTTTGCTGTTGGGACTGCGCTTAAGCTTAAAGACTGCGGGTATGATAGCTTTGATTGGCTTTGTGTTTGCAACACTGCCGAAGCTTATCTTGAAAAAATGGCCGGCAGACAAGCTACGTTTTGGATGGCACGCTGTGAACTTAGTTTTCTTTGCACTTTGCTTTATGACTCGCATACCGTATTACAAAATTTTTAATGCAGCTTTTAATATGATGCTTATCAATGGTGCGCATGATGATATTTATGCAATCTTTGTAACTGCAGTTAAAGAGTACCAATTATTGTGGCGTTTTCCGTTAGCTCTTGTTTTTGGCATTGCTTTGGCTTATGGCCTGCGTATATGGTTAAGCAAACTGCCTGGAAAATCCTTTGAAGCTGTACAGCATAAAAAACTGACTGCCGTATTGACGTTACCTGTTCTTGCGGTTTTATGCGTATTTGTGCGTTATGGCGGTGCTTTTAACTATGCTCATTCCATTAATTGGGAAAGTGCTGCACGCTTAAAATCCAATCTTTTGAATGAAGCAATTTTGGATGATGGACAGGCCTTATATCGTGTGCGTGATATGAAGCGTAAAATTGATAAAGTGACAAATATTAATATTACGGTAGCACAGCTGCGTGAAAAAATTGCTGCAAGCGGTGGTAACAAAGCTGCGGATAGCATTGATAAGGCTTTTATGCATACTGTTAAACAGCCTAAGCTTGCTAAGCAGCCACGTAATATTGTGCTTATAGTTGGCGAAAGCTTCGGTAATTGGCCATTTTTACCAAAGTACAAGGATTTGGGATTAGTTGATAATATGCTGGCTTTGCAAAATTCCGTTGACGCTGCTCACATTGCTACTATGCTGCCGCATGGCAGCGGAACCATTTCTGCTGTTAATGGTTTGGTAAGCGGTATTCCTGATATGGGTTTATATGAAAACTATCAGGCAAACAGCTTTAATGGCAAGTATGCTACCGGTATTGGTTATATTATGAAGCAGCTTGGCTATAAAACTGTTTTTTGGTATGGTGGTTTTTCCGGATGGCAAAATATCGGCAAATTTACTAAAGCGCAAAGCTTTGATGAATTCCATTGTGCAGATGAGTTCAGTGATAATAGCGGTAATGCCTGGGGCTGTTCGGATGCTGTTTTGTTTAAGCAGATTGAAGCTTATATGAGTAAGGAAAAAGAGCAGGAAAAGGTTTTCCATGTGGTATTAACAACAAGTAATCATCCTCCTTACAGCATTGATGTGGATGGTATGGGCTTCCCAAGAGCAAAGGTTAAGAGCAAGCTGCCTGCAGATATCGCCAATGATGAAAAAACGCTTACCGAGCTTGGTCATATCTGGTATGCGGATAAAACGATGGGTGATTTTGTAAAGCAGGCGCAAAGCATGTATAGTGATACGCTTTTTGTGATTACCGGTGACCACTCGGAGCGCTTCAGCTTTGCTAAGGAACAGGATACGCGCACTTTGTCGTCCATACCGTGTATTTTTTATGGTGCCGGTGTGCAGCAAGCATGGTTTAATGATAAGTCTGTTGGTGATCATATGCAGTTGGCAGGAACTTTAGCAGAGATTATTGGACCCGTTGGCTTTACTTATGCTGCATTGCAATCAAATATGTTTGACAATCAAGATGTAGTGTTTAATCACAGGCTTTACGCTGCAGATGGCAAGATTTATACGCAAGATAGCAGTGCTGATAAAAAAATAACGGATTATATCAACAGTGTGCGCGGAGTGGGTGCTTGGCGTGTGCTTAAGGGTGATGCGGTGAAGTAAAAAAAGGCCATAGACGTAATTTATTGCGGTCTATGGCCTTGTTGTTAACACATATGATAGCAGATATGGTATAATAAAAAAGAGCTTTCAATAAAAAAGTCATAAAAACACTTATTGTTTTGTATAAAATTACAAATACGAATATTTTAAGATACTAATGTTCGTTAATAGAGAGAGTTATTGATAATTAACACAAGAAAGACTTATGATGAAGCATTCTGACAGTAATTAGTGAATATTATTAAAATGAAAAAATATTACTTAGGCAAGTAAATTTTTTATCAGATGAAGGAAGTATTTTTCATCTGATAAGGATAGCGATGAAAATCTAAAATAGTATATAAGGAAAGGTGACCTGAATGGCCAAGATAAGCGTTTTAATTTTAGCAAAAAATGAAGAAAAGAATATTGGGGACTGCATTACCAGTTGTAGCTTTGCCGAGGATATTTTGGTTATAGATGATGGCAGTACAGATAAAACACAAGAGATTGCTGAAAGTTTGGGCGCTCGTGTTATTCATCGTAGTATGAATGGCGATTGGGGAGGGCAGCAGACTTTTGCAATTCAGCAAGCAAAGTTCCCCTGGATATTTTTTATAGATGCAGATGAACGTTGCACACCGGAGTTAGCAAAAGAGATTGAAGCAGCTGTTGTGAAAAATGAGCAGGTTGCCTATTGGATAAAACGTATTAATAAATTTCATTATGATAAAGCAGAACATGGTGTTTTGCGTCCTGACTATGTATGCCGTGTAATGCCTGCTAAGGACTCTTATGTTGAGGGATATGTGCATCCGGCAATTATCACTCCCTATCCTAATAAAAAAATGCAAGGCCATATGTACCATTATACGTACGATAATTGGCAGCAGTATTTTAATAAATTTAATAATTATACTACTCTTGCTGCTGAAAAATACAAAAAGGCTGGTAAGGGAGTAAGCTTTTTTAGGGATATAGTTTGTCGTCCGTTATGGGCATTTATAAAGGTATACTTCTTAAATGGCGGTTTTAAAGATGGTCGCCTTGGTTGGATTTTGTCTGTAGATCATTATTTTTATACTATGACGAAATATGTGAAATTGTATTATTTATATAAGAGCAATGGCAAGCTATAGGATGTGATAAAATGAAAATAGCGATTTTAGAAAGTATTATTATGCCGGCAGGTCATGAAGTTGAGTTTGACCGTATCTTGGTTGATGAGCTGAATAACCAAGGGCACGAACCGGTAATGCTGGTGCCGGAAAACTTTCCGTTTAAAATAAAATACAATGCTAAGGTAGATTACCTTGAAGGCGGAGAGGTTGTAACCTATGCCGGCGCTAATAAGTTTCAAAAGCTGTGGTTATCTGTAAAGCGTGAAAGCAGGCGCAGAAAGTGGTTTAATTCTGCTTATAAAAAAAGCAGCGAAAATAATTATGATGCTATCATTATTCCTACAGCAACCTACAGATATTTGCGCGCAATTTTAGATACTGACTTAAAGAACAGCAAGATACCTGTATATATTATTTTCCATGGTATTAACCCTCAGGAAAAAGCTAATTTTGTGAAACAGGCAAAGCGTTGTGAACGCTATCCTAATATTCATCTGAAGGTTATTACTTTGCGTAATGATTTTGTAAATGATGGCTTGAAAAATGTAGACCTGATTGCCCCACCGGTGTTTAAGCCACAGGATTTGCCTGTAGATAAAAATTTGACTTATAAGGAGCCATTGACCCTGGGTTTTTTTGGTCAATATCGTCGTGAAAAGAATGTACGCTTCTTTTTAGATGCATTTAAGCGTGCTAAGTTTACTGTTCCTGTAAAGCTGATTATGCAGGGAGCGACGGCACGTACAGAGGACAGCGAAGAGTTTGAAAAGATTATCAGTGAATACAGGGATGTTCCTGGTATTGAATTTTGGCATAAGAATCTGATTGGTGAAGAGTGGCAAAAGGCGTTGCTTGGGGTTGATGTTATAATAGCGCCTTATGCTGCAGAGCGTTATCGCTATCATTGGAGTGCGATGTTGTTTACTGCTATTGGTTTTTATAAGCCGATTTTGCAGTCACCGGAAATGAATCCGGAGGTTTTGCAGGCATATAATGTTGGCGAGGCTGTCGCGCTGGATAGTATTCCTGCTTTTATAAGGCAACTAGAAGCGTTTGTGAATAGCTATCCTGAAAAGCATGAGCAGTATAAGCAGGGACTTGTGGAAGCAAATAAGGCTTATAGTCATGAGAATTTAGTGAAGGCAATTTTAAGATAAATTGTGTAGAGGATGGGAAATATGAAGATTTTATTAGCTAATTTTACAAAGATGGTTAATGATAGTGGGGGATTAGCTAAGGTAACAAGTGCCTTTGCTAATGAAATGGTTAAGAGAGGACATGATGTCAGCCTTATATATAGTGATGAAAGAGCGGGGGTGTTTTTTTATCCTGTAGTGGAGCAGGTTCATTGCTACAATCTGAAGCTTAATCAAGACGGTAGTATTATAAAATTTCCCATATATTTGAAGGCTGTGCGTGAGTGTTTACGTGTTTTAGGGAAGCGTCCGGCACGTACAGTTAATAGTTGGTTTGAAGAAAATAATTTATTGGATAATCTTAAGTATTATCTTGAGATTATAAAACCAGATATAATCGTAAGCTATCAACCTGCGGCAAGTAAACTATTGTTATGTGATGTAAAGTGTGATATTCCTGTTATTACTATGTCTCATGGAGATCCAGAAGATTATTTTCATATCTATCCTGTAAAAGAGCTTCCGGCATTGGAGAAAAGTACGATTTGTCAGGTACTTATGCCTTCATTTGAGCAGCATATAAAAAATCATCTGCTTGATGTAAAAACAATTACTATTGGTAATGCTATCCCGCAGTTTGTTTTTAGTGCTGACTTAGTAGCAGATAAAAAGCAGTATAAGGTTATTTTTGTGGGGAGATTGACAAAGAATCATAAACGTCCGCATTTACTTGTTCAGGCATTTACAAAGCTTGCTGCTAAGTATCCAAATTGGATTCTTGAATTGTGGGGAGCAAAGGACAGGGCTACTTATTATAAAGAATTAGAGCATATGATTAGTTCAGCTAATTTATCTGATAGAATTTTTATAAAGGGTGCAACTGATAAAGTTCCTGAAAAGCTGCGTGAAGCAGATATTTTTGCATTCCCAAGTGCTTTTGAAGGCTTTGGTATGGCATTAGCAGAAGGCATGAGTGTTGGACTGCCCTCTGTTGGTTATAAAAATTGTCCGGCTGTAAACGAGTTAATTAAGGATGGAGAAACTGGATTCTTATGCGATGACGGTGTAGAACCACTAGCACAGGCACTTGATAAGCTTATGGGCGATAAGGAGCTACGTGTACAAATGGGTAAGGCTGCGAAAGCAGATATGGCACAATTTGCACCTGAAAAAATCTGGGATCAGTGGGAAGAGCTGATGGAAAAAGTGATTAAAGAAAAATAATTGTCTATGAAAGGAACTGCTAGAAATGCGAATTAAAATATCTAATATCGGCAAAATTAAAGAAGCGGATGTGGCTATTAATGGCATAACGGTTATTGCTGGTGAAAATAATACTGGTAAGAGTACAGTTGGCAAGGCTTTGTATGCTATATTTAATTCGTTTGTTGATGTTGCAAAAAAGGTTGAAGAAGAACGCATAGACAGCTTGCAGAGAAGTATATTTACTTTTTTACAAGAAATTAGTGGTTCTAATATGGGGTTCCCTCAGGTTGATGGCAATGCGTTGGCAACTAAATTAAATGATATAAAAAACGAATTTAATAAGGAAAAAATAATACAGGTATTGGCTGATGAATTAAATTTAAAAACCAGTGTCATTGAGAATAATTATAGTAGATTAGAACCTAGTATAAATAATATATTACGCGTTCTTAGCGTTGCAAATGATAACTATTTAAAAATTTTAGTTCAGAAAAATTTTAGTGAGGAATTCAATCAGCAAATTAACAATATATTAGAAAATACTAATGGAGAAATTGATCTGACAATTAAACAGAAGGTATCTTCTGTGAAGTTCGACGATAATATTGTGGTTTTTGTCAATAAACAAATAGATATTTTTTCTGATGCTATTTATTTAGATGATCCGTTTATCTTGGATGAGCGTCCGAGTCATGGCTTTTTGGCTACTTTTTTTTATAGTAATGGAAAATTTTACAGACATAAGGATAAGCTTGGAGACTTGATTTATAAGCAGGTAGAAAGCAATAATTTAGTAGACAAAATAGTAATAGAAGAGCGTCTGCAGAAGATTATTGATAAGGTACATGGCGCTTGTAGGGGCAGAACTTTCTTCAAAAATAATAATGATCTTATGTATCAGCAGGATAATATGAAAACTGCTTTCAAGGTTGCTAATTTATCGACTGGGTTAAAGACGTTTGTTATTTTACAGACTTTACTTTTAAGTGGTGCCATTAAAGACGGTAGCCTTATCATTTTAGATGAGCCTGAAATCCATTTGCATCCAGAGTGGCAGTTGCTGTTTGCTGAGTTGATTGTAATGCTGCAAAAAGAATTTAATCTGCATATTCTGCTTAATACTCACAGTCCATATTTTTTGCAAGCCATTGAAGTTTTTGCTGAAAAGTATGGTATAGATGACAAGTGCGAATATTATTTGTCTTACAATGTCCATGAAGAATCTTTTGTGAAGAGAGTAACAGGGAATTTGGAAGAGATTTATGCTAAGTTAGCAAGACCTTTGCAGGTGCTAGAGAATTTGAGGTATGCTGATGATAAATGATTGGGATAATATTGAAATATTTACTGAGAATCAGTCAACTTTGACGGAAACATCATACGATGATGGGAATTCTGAGTACATGACAGAACTCAAAGTACCTGTAATTGATTTTGATAATGTTAAGGAGCAGTATTTGCAAAGGATTGGGTGTCAAGATGAGAGCTTAACATCAGTTGATGCTTTATTGTCAAAGGCAAATTGTAATGTGTTTATTGAATTTAAAAATGGCAGCCTTGCTAAGAAAGAAGTACGCTTAGGGATTTATAGTAAAATTCAAGATAGCTTGTTAATGCTTTGTGATATTACTGATAACCATATCAGTCAGTTACGCCAATGCTTGGATTTTATTTTGGTGTATAATGAAGAAAAAAATCCATCTAAAAGTAATAAATCAAAAGATTATATTAATGACAGAATAATGGAATTAGGTGGAAAAGAGTTAGTTCGTTTTGGTATTAGTCGATATGCTAGAGTATATTTTAGAAAAGTGCATACATATAATGTGGAAAAGTTTGAGGAATATATTTCAAAGTTCAAATAGCAAGATAGGATTATGTATTGCTTTAAGTTTAGCAAATTAGAAGATGATGATTTGGACAGATTTTTATAATGGCAGGAATTCAGCTATTTATTAAAATCAGCTAGGAGAGATAATTTTGTTATTTAATTCATACGAGTTTATTTTTATTTTTTTACCTATAACGTTATTGTTATACTATTTGATTGCCAAAAAGATAGGTAGTATATACGCTAAGTATTTCTTGATTTTAGCTTCTGTAGCATTTTATTCTTATTGGGATATAAGAAATTTACCAATTCTCTTGGTATCAATTGCAGTAAATTTTTTTGTTGGACGTAGAATAGTAGAAACAAAGAAAAAAGCTTGGCTGATAACTGGAATTGCATTCAATTTATTGTTTTTAGCTTATTATAAGTATGCAGACTTTTTCTTAGATAATGCCAATGCATTATTGGATACATCATTTCCTCATTTAGATATAGTTTTACCTCTAGGTATATCTTTTTTTACTTTCACACAGACAGCTTACCTTGTAGATGCATATAAAGGTGAAACTACTGCATATTCAAAAAGTGATTATTTGTTATTTGTAACAATCTTTCCACATTTGATTGCAGGACCGATTATCTATCATAAGGATATGATACCGCAGTTTTCTGAGGAAAGCAGATATAAATTTAATTTTGATAACTTTGCTAAGGGTGTTACTTGGTTTGTTATAGGTTTATTTAAAAAAGTTGTTATAGCTGACTGGATGAGCAATGTAGCAAATTTAGTATTTGAGCATTCAGAGCACCTTTCAATTTTAGAAGCATGGGGTGGATCATTAGCATATACTTTACAACTGTATTTTGACTTCTCCGGTTACTCAGAGATGGCAGTAGGTATTGCTTTGATGTTGAATTATAACTTACCTATAAACTTTAACGCACCTTATAAGGCTTGTAGTATTATTGATTTTTGGCGACGTTGGCACATTACCTTATCAGCTTTTTTGAAAAATTATTTATATATTCCTCTTGGAGGTAATCGAAATGGGCATCATATGCGCAATATTATGCTAACGATGTTATTGGGTGGTTTATGGCATGGAGCAGGTTGGACATTTGTAATTTGGGGGGATTCATGGATGCTGTATTTGTATTAATCATCTGTGGAGAAAAACTAAGCTCAGCCTTCCTAAAGTTGTTAACTGGTTATTAACTTTCAATGTTGTAAACTTGGCTTGGATATTTTTCAGAGCAGAGAGTTTTGAGCAAGCATTTAATATCATAAAGGCGATGGGAGATTTATCGTCGTTTTGTTATCCATACAGTAAAATTGTAGTAAAATGGTTGCCCAATTTGCCTTATAATAAAGATTTTCTTTTTTCCTCTAATGATGTATTATGGATTATTTTATTTTTGATTATCAGTATAGTTTATTACAGTACAGAGGATTGGATGAAAGAGCACTTTAAACCTAAGGCGGTTACAGCTGTAGTACTAGCTTTAGGATTCGTATATGCTGTATCACAGTTGAATAAGTTGAGTGCATTTTTGTATTTTCAGTTCTGAGTTGAAGGGATAGAAGATGAATAGTAAAAAATTTTTAAGTATATTTTTTATACTAGCGCTTTTGATATTAGGCACTAATGCTGCTATAAATTATAAATATGACTTATATGGGATTTTTGAAAAAGATTTTAGTAAATATAGATATTGTTATGTGAATGAAAGGTATGCTAAAATTGATTATTTATTATATGAAGGCAAGGGAAAGTATGATACTTTCATATTTGGTTCCAGTAGAAGTAAAGGATTAAATCCAAAGACGTTTTCGAATACTACTTATAATTTAGCGTATTCTGCTGGAGTGCCTAATGATTATGTAAGAGATTTGAAGACTTTGGTAAGTAATGGGATTATACCTAAAACAATATATATAGGTATAGATGACTTTTCGTATAAGCGGTTACCAGAAGAGGTTCATGGAAATATTAATTTTATTGGGTATGGAAGCTACAGTGACAATATAAAATATAAATTGGCCTTATTGTTTAGAAAACCGACTAATGATACTGTTCGTTATATATTTGGCAGATTAAATGAACCGAAGTGTATGTATAAAATAGATATAGATGGAAGTATTGTTGGAGAATATAAAGAGCAAAAAATTGATTGGAATAAATATGTTAATGATGAGCGATTTTCTAAGCCGACATTTTATCCAGAAAAAAATAAACGAATTAAAGAAACTGTTGCGGAATTGATGGAAATTAAATCAATTTGTGATAATAACCATATTAAGCTAGTATTGTTTATGACACCTACGCATATAACTACATATTTAAGTGATGATATAAGAAATCTCAATGAATTTAAGTATGCATTGACTAATATAGGTGATTTTTATGATTTTAGTATTATCAACTTCTATACTACTAACAATTATTTTTGGGGAGAAACATCTCATGCTAGTGCGATGTTTGAAGAAATGGTTGCAAATGTGTTGAGTGGGAGAGAAGAAGAAAATCAAAATCTTAAGAACAAACTATATGATTTAGTGACCAAGGAAAATGTAGAGGAGCATTTAGAGCAAATGCTAGAGGATAGGGAAAAGTATGGTAGAGAAATAAAGAAACAATATATACCGGAGGAAAAGTTAAAAAATGGTAAACAATAGATGCAATTTTTTTTGTGTAATTATATATAGTATCATTACTTATATTCTTTATATTAAATTTAATGATTTAAATATTAAGCACTTGCTATTGCCAATTATTTCGTGTGCTCTCACTATATTGGGAAGTACATTTTATAAAGATTTAAAAAAATATTATCAATGTATTTTTTTGTTTATGACTATCTGTGTATCAATATTCATTATTATATTTTCTGTTAAGCTTGTTAACCCAATAGAAGGGAAGGAATGTTTAACATGGATAGCATTTTCAGGATGCATTATACAATTAATAATGTTAACAATTAATTTGTTAAAAAACATGTGGGGGGGTTATACCTTTGGAATAGATATATTACTTATTTTGGGAAGTAGTATACCTATATTGATATGCTGGGGATATTATGTAGCTGCAAATTCTTGGATCAGTGTAGAATCATGTATGGCTATTTTACAAACTAATCCAATGGAAGCACAGAATTATATATCAGACCATACTTCTTTGACAAACATTTTTATTGTTTCGATTATATTCGTAGTGATTATTTTGTTAGTGAAAGTTGTGAAAGAAGAAAAACTTACACGATATAAAAGAACGAGTATAGTTATGATTTTTTTCCTTTTGAATATGAGCTTGTTGTATAGATGCAGAGAAAATTTAGTCACTAATATAGTTTATGATACTTGGATTTATTCCAATACCTATAATGAATATTTACAGGCAAGAAAAGAAAGGCAAGAAAATTTAAAGCAATTAGAAGGCGTAACTAATAGTGGTGAAGATGGTGTTTATGTATTGATTATAGGTGAATCAGCTACTAGGGATCATATGGGTTGTTATGGCTATAGTAGAAATACTACACCGTGGTTTTCTAGCATGAAAAACAATAAAAATTTTGTTCAGTTTAATAATGCATGGTCATGTGCTAATGATACAGTTAGTGCTTTAACATATGCATTGACGGCAAAAAATCAGTATAATAGCGTGGAATTAAAAAAAGCAGTTTCAATAATAGAGGCGGCTAATGCTGCGGGTTATGATACAGTTTGGTTAAGCAATCAAGTGCAATATGGGTTAGCAGATACGCCAATTACGTCAATAGCAGCAGATTCTAAGCAACAGGTTTGGATTCGAGATAAAGTTGGACATTTAAAAGATGGTAGGTATTTAGATTTACCAGATTACTATGATGAAAAAATTTTACCAGCAATAGATTCTATTCATTTTACTAAGAAAATGTTAATAGTGATTCATTTAATGGGAAGCCATAATAGTTATAAGTTAAGGTATCCTGCTAGTTATGCTATTTTCAATGATAGTAGAGATAAAAGTTATATAGATTATTATGATAATAGTATATTGTACACAGATAGCGTTTTAAAGAATATATTTCAAAAACTATCTAATATAGACAATTTGAAAAGTATAGTATATTTTTCTGATCATGGAGAAGGTATTGATAAAAACTTACAACATGATAGTAATAATTATATTCCACAGATGACTAGGATACCATTTGCTGTTTATCTATCTAAATCATTTGAGAATGAACAGCACGAAACTTATGATAAAATAAAAAAATCTAACAATAGATATTTCACTAATGATTTGATTTTCAATACTATGTTAGGATTAATGGATATTAAACTAAAAAAGTTTGAGGAAAAAAACAATATAATATGGAGCAAGGAATATGATAATTCTAAAGAACGCTTTAGAACTTCTTATGGAAGAAGAGAAATCTCTGAGGAATAATAGTAGAAGAAAAGGACAATGATTCAATGAAAAAAATATTAGTCATATTATCTAAGTATCATTTAAAATTATATAGAAATGGCTTCTTGAATTATGCTAAAGAACAAGGTGTTATAATAGAGTTTTTCGAATTGCATGATTGCGATGATGACAATATTTTATATAGAAAAGCATATAAGAAGAATATTTTAGGATATCGAGATAATATTAATGCAAAACAAAGTAGATATTTAGAGACTGTTAGAAAAGAATATGATAGTTTTTTGTTTATAAATTTTCCTGAGGAAAGTAAAGAGTTGTTACGTGTATTATCAGAGAACGAGGATAAGAATATCTTGTTCGTTGATACAATGCGTGACTTAAAAGAAATACAAGGACTAGAAAAATTTAGAAACATCTACTCATTTGAATACAATGATATTAAATATGCAAAACAAAAATGGGGTATTACGGTTAATTATACGCCAATAGGAACATCATATCATCTTTATAATGTAATAAATAGAGAGCCGCAATACGATATTTCATTTGTATGCTTGGCTTCTGAAAAGCGTCTTGCATATCTTGATAAAATAGCAGACTACTGTTATAAAAATAATAGAATTTTATTTTGTGCGGGACATTTTTGGCATAATGGAAATTTTTTACAGCGATTAATAGGAGCATTTAAGTTCAGAAGAAAACATCCGATATTATATAAGTATGTTAAGAATGAATATTTAACACCAGAACAGTTAGCGCAAGTGTATATTGACAGTAAGATTTGCTTAAATATTAATATTGAAAAGCATCATAGCTTTAACACGAGAAACTTTGATATTATGGTTTTGGGAAGACTACTTATTACAGATGAAGAAGATCTGAAGGGGATTGATATAAACAATAATGAAGATTTCATTATGAGTAATAATGCAGATTATATGGTGAAATTAATAGATTATTATTTAAAAAACGAGAAAAGTAGGATAATGCTAGCAGAAGAAGGTGAAAGAAAAACAAAGATTAAATATACATTTTTCAATACGATACAATTAATATTAAAAGATATATAAAATAAACTTTGTAAAAATACAAAAGGAGGAGAGCTTATGTATAAAAGTGGAATTAGTGATTCGATTATAAAGGATTTGCAAAATAAAGTTCAAAATGATAATTATGGAAAATATCTTAAAAAGATAAATATTAATAGGTGTCGAGCTTTTGAAGATCAAACTATCAAATTTGATTTTCCTGTTACAGCTTTAATTGGGCCTAATGGTGGAGGAAAGACTACTATTTTAGGTGCTAGCGCAATACTATATAGTTCAATTGCTCCGAGACAATTTTTCACTAAGAATCTTCAATTAGATGAAGAAATGGAAAATTGGTCAATTTCATACTGGGCAATAGATAGAGATGTAAGTAAAAATGATTTGGTGAAAAGATCCGCATCATATATAAGTAAAAAGTGGAATAGAAAATCACTTCAAAGAGAAGTTTTATTTTTTGGAGTTTCTAGAACCATACCAGCGGTTGAAAGAAAAGATTTATCTAAATTTGCTACGCAAAATGTTCATTTTTCAGATAAAGAATCTCGCAATTTAAGCCCAGAAACAGCTAATGCAATTACGAAAGTCTTAGGAAAAGACGTGAGTGAATTTATTGTTATCAAGCCTAATAATCATGGGAACATTACTTTGCTTTCTGGTAAAACTGATAAGGGGAAAAGTTATTCAGAATTTCATTTTGGTGCTGGCGAGTCTAGCATTATAAAAATGATAATGAGTATAGAAGGAGCAAGCTCTCAAAGTTTGATTTTAATTGAAGAAATTGAGAATGGATTACATCCATTGGTAATTTGTAGGTTGGTAGACTATTTAATTAATGTTGCAAGGAGAAAGAAACTTCAAGTTATATTTACAACACATTCAGAATATGCTATTAAATCATTGCCTAGTAGTGCTATTTGGGCATCTATAAATGGAAAAGCAGCACAAGGAAAACTTACAATTGAGTCATTAAGAACATTTAACGGTGAGTCTAAGGCTCAATTAATTATTTATGTTGAAGATGACTTTGCTAAGGATTGGTTGTTACATGTATTTAGACATACAGAGAATATTGCATTAAATAGTATTGATATTTACCCAATGAATGGAGAAAATGGTGCAGTACAAGCTAATAAATATCATAATCAAGATCCTAGTAATAAGATTAAATCTATTTGTATATTAGATGGCGATTCCAGATATGAAGAAAGTGAAACTGATTTAATTTTTAAGTTGCCAGGAGAAGCACCGGAAATATTTATATTTTATGGTATCAAAGATATTTTAGATAAGTGTTCCTCGAAAATAGCAATTAGATGTGGTTTGGTCTATGAAGACTCTAAAAAAATTGAGAATATCATTAAGGATGTAGCTAATACTACTATGGATCATCATAACTTGTTTTCTCAAATTGGTAAGAAATTAGTAGCTATAAATGAAAATATAATTAGAAGTGCATTTTTAGCTACTTGGTGTGAGGAGTATCAAGAAGAGATGGAGGTAATTGTTGATAAAATAAAAATACATCTTCCTAAAAGTGAAACAATAGCACAATGAAAAATCTTAGAATGTTTTTATTGTCGTCATTATAGTAAATAAAATACTATTAGTTCTAATTTGTTGTTTGGTTTAAAAAAGTTCACTTGATTTAGTTCACAGTTGTGGTTCAGATATTACGATAAAAACTATAGAATTCTATTTAAGATATTGCTATAGTAAAGATAAAATATTAGTATTTAACTATCGGTAGCATTTAGAGTATATTATATAGGAGAGATAAGAGATTGCCTTTGCGATAATTTACTAAGAATATTTTAACATTAGCTATCGAAGAACAGAATATGTATTACTGGTTTGGTGTATTTTCCTTACATATATTATATGAGGAGTGACTTCTAATTATGAAAGGTATCATTCTCGCCGGAGGATCCGGCACACGTTTATATCCAATAACCATGGTAACAAGCAAACAGCTTTTACCTATCTATGACAAGCCGATGATTTTTTATCCGCTGTCGACCTTGATGCTCGCTGGCATTAAGGATATACTGATTATCTCTACACCGCAAGATTTACCAAACTTTGAGCGTCTTCTTGGCGATGGCAGCAGATATGGCATCAATTTGAGCTATAAGGTGCAGCCTTCTCCTGATGGTTTGGCGCAGGCGTTTATTCTTGGTGAAGAATTTATTGCTGGGGACAAGTGCGCTATGATTCTTGGCGACAACATTTTCTATGGCGCAGGCATGACGCAGCATCTGCAAAAGGCTGTGGCGAATGCTGAAGTTGCAACAGTTTTTGGCTATTATGTCAATGATCCGGAGCGCTTTGGCGTAGTAGAATTCGATGAAAATGGTAAGGCAGTATCTTTGGAAGAAAAGCCTGTGCAGCCTAAGAGTAATTATGCAGTAACTGGACTTTACTTCTACGACGAAAAAGTTTGCGAGTATGCAAAGAGCTTGAAGCCCTCTGCTCGTGGTGAGTTGGAAATTACTGACTTGAATAAAATTTATTTAGAAAACGATAAACTTTCTGTTGTAACTCTCGGTCGTGGATATGCTTGGCTTGATACGGGAACCGTTGCCAGCCTTAACGAAGCGGCAGATTTTGTTAAAGCAGTGCAGGAGAACGCTGGAATTCCTATTGCAGTATTGGAAGAGATTTCTTATAATAATGGGTGGATCACTAAGGAGCAACTGCTTGAGTCTGCAAAGGCTTATGGCAAGTCTCCTTATGGGCAGTATCTGCAAAAGGTGGCAGACGGGAAAATTCAATACTAAGGAAGTGCTGTAAATATGAAGATAGAAAACACTAAATTAGCAGGTGTAGTCATTATTACTCCTGATGTTTTTGGCGACAATAGAGGCTTTTTCATGGAGAGCTGGAGTCAGAAAAAAATGGAAGAAGCTGGTTTGTTCTATAACTTTGTACAGGATAACCATTCCTTGAGCACAGTAAAGGGAACTCTGCGTGGCATCCATTTTCAAAAGGGTGATAAGGCACAGGCAAAATTAGTACGTTGTGTACGTGGTGCAGTGCTAGATGTAGCTGTTGACTTACGACATAACAGTCCGACGTATAAGCAGTGGGAAGCAGTTATTTTAAGCGCTGAGAATAAAAAGCAGCTTTTAATTCCACGTGGTTTTGGGCATGGCTTTGTGACGCTGACGGATGAAGTTGAATTTCTGTATAAGGCAGACAATTATTATGCTCCTGAAGCAGATGGTGGTATTCGCTGGAATGATCCAGATATTGGAGTTGAGTGGGGTATTGAGAAGCCTATTCTTTCTGCGAAGGATGAGAAAAATCCGTTTTTGAAGGAATTAGGAGAAGTATTTTAATAAGGATACCACTGCTTTTTAATTAACTATTGCAAATGGAGTATGCAAAATGAAGGTTTTTGTTACAGGTGTAGGTGGACAGCTTGGTTATGATGTGATGAACGAGTTGGCGAAGCGTGGTCACGAGGCTTTTGGCAGTGATATCCAGCCAAAGGAAAATATTAATCTGCCTTATCAATATATACAGTTGGATATTACTAATACAGAGGCAGTGAACAAGGTGATTTCTGAAATCAAACCAGAGGCAGTGATTCACTGTGCTGCCTGGACTGCTGTGGATGCAGCAGAGGAAGAAGAGAACAGGGAAAAGGTTTTTGCTATTAATGTAGATGGTACAAAAAATATTGCAGAAGCCTGCAAAAAGTGTTCCTGTAAGATGATGTACATTAGTACAGATTATGTCTTCAATGGACAGGGTATAGCGCCATGGCAGCCAGATTGCAAGAAGTATGCTCCCCTAAATATCTATGGAGAGAGTAAGCTACGAGGAGAATTAGCAGTAGCTGAAACTTTGGAGAAATACTTTATCGTGCGCATTGCTTGGGTATTTGGCAAGAACGGCAACAATTTTATTAAGACAATGCTAAGCGTAGGCAAGAAGTTCGATACCTTGCGTGTAGTAAATGATCAGATTGGCACACCGACTTATACGTTTGACTTGGCAAGACTTTTAGTCGACATGATAGAGACAGAAAAATATGGCTACTACCATGCGACAAATGAGGGTGGCTATATTTCCTGGTATGATTTTGCCTGCGAGATTTTTAAGCAGGTAGAATATGCAACGAGGGTTGTGCCTGTGACAACTGAGGAGTATAGATTGAGTAAGGCGAAGAGGCCGTTCAACAGCAGATTGAATAAAAGCAAGCTACTAGAAAAAGGGTTTGAACCACTACCTGACTGGAAAGATGCTTTGAGAAGATATTTAAAGGAAATTGAGGAATAAATTATGAATATAATTGTAACTGGTGGTGCTGGCTTCATTGGCAGCAACTTTATTTTTCACATGCTGGCGAAGTATCCAGACTATCGTATTATCTGCCTAGATAAGCTGACCTATGCAGGCAATTTGTCCACACTTGCACCTGCCATGGACAACAAAAACTTTCGTTTTGTCAAAGCAGATATTTGCGACATAGTAGCAGTGAATAAGCTTTTTGAAGAAGAGCATCCTGATATAGTGGTAAATTTCGCGGCAGAGTTTCATGTCGACCGCTCAATTGAAGATCCTGGTATTTTCTTGCAGACAAATATCATGGGCACGGCAACGCTTATGGATGCTTGTCGTAAGTATGGTATTAAGCGTTACCATCAGGTATCTACTGATGAGGTATATGGCGATTTGCCGCTTGACAGACCAGACCTGTTCTTTACGGAAGAAACGCCTATTCATACTAGCTCGCCGTACAGTAGCTCAAAGGCTGGCGCAGATTTGCTGGTAATGGCGTACCAAAGAACCTACGGCCTGCCAGTGACAATTTCTCGTTGCAGTAATAACTATGGTCCGTATCATTTTCCTGAAAAGCTTATCCCTTTGATGATTGCGAATGCTTTAGCAGATAAGCCTCTACCTGTGTACGGTGAAGGATTGAACGTGCGTGACTGGCTTTATGTTGAAGACCATTGCAAGGCGATTGACTTGATCATTCATAAGGGGAGAGTAGGCGAGGTTTATAACATTGGCGGTCATAACGAAATGCGCAATATTGATATCGTGAAGCTCATCTGTAAGGAACTGGGTAAGCCGGAGAGCTTGATTACGCACGTAACTGATAGAAAAGGACATGATATGCGTTACGCAATCGATCCGACGAAGATTCATAACGAACTTGGCTGGTTGCCAGAGACGAAGTTTGCTGACGGTATTAAGAAGACGATTAAGTGGTATCTGGAAAACCAGAAGTGGTGGAAGGATATCATTAATGGTGAGTACAAAAAGTACTATGAGAAGATGTATGGAAATAGGTAAATATTAGTTATGAAACCATTAGTAAGTGTTATAGTACCTGTATATAATTCAGAAGCGTTTGTAGCGGAGACTATAGAATCTATAATAAATCAAAGCTATCGGAATTTAGAAATCATATTGATAAATGATGGTAGTACAGATAATAGCAAAGAAATTTGTAAAAAATATCTATCTAAAGATAATAGAATTGTATATATAGAAAAAGAAAATGGGGGGGGTAGTAGCTGCTCGCAATGACGGCATAACTAAAGCAACAGGGGAGTATATACTTCCTGTTGATAGTGATGATATTATTGAAAAAACTTATATAGAGAAAGCCGTTGATATCATTACTAAAGATAATAAAATAGGTATTGTTTATTGTAAAGCTGAGTTTATTGGTGTTAAAACAGGATATTGGGATTTACCAGAATTTACAATAGCAAATATGTTAAAGGATAATTGTATTTTTGCTACAGCTCTTTTTAAGCGTACTGATTGGATAAAAGTTGGTGGCTATAAAGAATATGTGAGAAATTCAACGGAAGATTATGATTTTTGGTTATCACTTATTGAAAATGGGACTAAAGTATATCGTATACCAGAAATTTTATTTAAATATCGTATTAGAGAAAATTCAAGGTCAACAAAAGCTCAATATGACAAAGCTGCTATAATAAAATTCCA